>NZ_JAWOTW010000001.1:0-595770 GCF_033339075.1 Vibrio sp. 970 | reverse complement strand
CAGTGAGTTTAAAAGCGAGGGAGTAATCGCGCTGAGTTCTTTTAGTTGTTGATTTCATAACACTCTCCAATTTTTTTGGGGGAAAGTGTCAACCTTATTTAGGACGGCACAACCATATGTAAGAGGGAAGCGCTATATCGCTTCCCTTTTTATTTTTACGTTTCCACCTACCCCAAAGTGGGTAATTATGTACCTTCTTAGGAAAAATCTGACGTATCACTTAACACACCTTGACAATATTCGGACAAAAAGCAATCGATCAAATTCTAATCTATTTTGGTTGAATAAATATGTTGTATCCAAAGGATGAAGAATTTCGGGCAACGACGGATAAACCGAATCACGACGAAGGTATTGAGATGAACGCACAACAATTTAATGAACTTAAACAAAAGCTCAGTGATTTAACGGCAAGTCAGTTAAAGTCATTACAAGGTGAGATCAGCGTGAAACTAAATAAAGCGCAAAAACCGGTTCTATCTGGTGAAGAAAGAGAAATGCTTGCCAAACTGTTTGCCTAATCAAGTCATTGATATAAAACACTTGAACGTTTTATAAACTCCACCTATGCTCTCACTATCATAATGTTGGGAGTAGTGATATGCCTGTATCGGGAATTCAATCTGGATACCACATCGTTCAGATGTCACAACAAATGGCCGAGAAAGCTGCACATGGCATTAGCAATAATGTAAGTAAGGTAAAAGAAGAGCTTTCTGATCACAACATCGATTTAGCTGCGGTTGCGGATGTCGCAATAACAGCCTCAACACCTAGCCTTCCCTCTCAAAAAGTTGAATTTCTCATCAACCTAGCTCAAGCCGCTGGTTATAACCGAGTTGGCGCGTCTGTCATAGAGAAAAACAATGAAATCATTGGCAGCTTGCTAGACATCCACGTTTAGGCGATTTAACGTCAAATTATCGCTATTTTAATTTCCAACTATCACTATAACGTTGTAACAAGATAACCCCTTTGCTTCGTTCTTGCTTTCTATTTCGATTCAAATATCTCCTGTTTAAAATCAAGCTTTCCCGAAAAAAATGGGCGGCTTATCAGAGCCGCCCATTCTTATGTTGTATACAGGTTTATCCGTTATCAATAACACCGTTGTTCAGCAATGACTCTACAATCTCGTTGGAGCTGAGACCGTTGAAGTCGATTGAAGTACCTAAGTTTTCCACGACAATAGTCTGTTGAACATTTGCATCCGTCGTAATGTTCAGAGAAACACTTTCCGTCGATGCATCGTAGTCTGCCGAAATGTGACCAAGCAGATCATCCATGTCGATCATTGAGTTATTGAGATCAGAGATAACTTCACGTAAATCGATACTGTCTTCGTTAACAGTGAAGTCAGTAATGGTATCCACTGCCCCTTCATCAACGGAATCTACCGTCCACTTGAAGATATCGCTGCCGTCTCCACCCGTTAAGATATCTGAGCCTAAGCCACCGATAAGCACGTCATCACCATCACCACCCAGAATAACGTCGTCACCGTCTCCACCAATCAAGTTGGTACCTGTGTCTCCGCCGACTAAATAGCTGTCGTCCACTGCGGTTGACTGGTCAATATCGTCGCTATCACTACTCACATCCAAACTAATTTGGACAGGTGAAGACTGCGCTTCATCGCCATTAGATTCCGTTGATATCGCCGTAAGCGAAATATCGTAAGAACCGACATCAATACCACTGTTAGTATCTGTTGCGACAATTTCTAGCGTATCAATTTCATCGCTTGGTACTGTCCAAGTGGTACCATCGAAGCTAATGCCTGATGGAGAAACGCCACTTGTTACCTCAGCACTAGCTGGTACGCCCGTTAGCTCCAAAGACAGCACCTCGTCAACATCAGTAAGCGCCGCCATGATTCCGACAATCGCTAAACCTTGACTGCTCGCGGTTTGGCTAGCCGCAATTTGACGAATGTAATTAAACTGAGGATTGATACTCAATGTAGGTGCATCAGCTACAGGTGTCACATTGATAGTGAAGTCTTGATTCGCCTCCAATGCGGTACCCGATGCATTTTCGAAGTACACGCCGTTGTCTTCGACTTTCACCGATAAAGTGATTGAAGCTGCGTTGACATCTCCTGCATCCACAAATACACCCTCAGAAGCGTCTGTTGCTCCAAGAACGGAGTTAATATTATCTGGTGTGCCCATTAGGGTTATTTCACCAGCCATCCCCGCCCCAACAGTCACACCACTACCTGCTGGCGGCTCGACACGAAGGTCGCCCTCGGTAACTGTAAGAGTCACGGTCATGCTTTCATTTGCTTGTGCGCCCGCAAAGTCGACGTCACTCACACTAATACCCGTTACTTTCTGGCCATCAGCTTCATTGATCGTATCCGTTACCGACGCTGCAGTGATTTCAGGTGCGTCATTGGTCGCTTCAACATTCAACACTGCTGTGCCCGCGATTGTAATTGGGTCTGGAGCGCCGTTAGTGGTTCCGTCATCTGTGATTTCATAAGTGAAATTAACGTCACCAAAGAAATCTGCTGCGGGTTCAAACGTCCACTCTGTCGCACTCACTTGAGTCAACGTGCCGGAAGTTGGGTCCACTAACGCAACATTATCGACGGTCAAGTTGTCTGACTCAGGATCACTTGCGTTGCTCAGCAACTCAGTAGCCGTAATAGTTACCGAACCACCATCTTCTTCCGTACTACTCAACGTTACCTCTGATGTTACCGGTGCATCGTTCACCTCAGTGACTTCGAAGGTCGCCGTTCCTGACACCGTTTGAGGATCAGAAACACCGTTCGTTGTACCGTTGTCGGTAATGTCGTAGGTCAGATCGACCTTGCCGTTGTAGCCAGGCGCAGGAGTAAATGACCATGTACCTGTTACGTTGTCGAAATCCAATGTGCCGCTGCTTGGGTCAACCAACTGGACATTACTCACCATCAAGGTGTCGTTTTCAATGTCAGAAGCATTCGCTAACAAATCAGCTTGGGTAATTTCAACCGCCGTACTGTCTTCTGCGATATCAGAAAGTACCACTTCAGACGTCGTTGGAGCATCATTGACTTCCGTTACGTTGAACGATGCGCTGCCGTTAACCGATTTAGGATCGGATGCACCACTTGTCGTGCCATCATCTGTAATGGTGTACGTGATTTCAACTGGACCGTTGTAATCTGGTGCTGGGGTAAATTCCCACTCTCCCGTACCACTGTTGAAAGTAATGCTACCCGAATTCGGATCCGTTAACTGAACATTGCTGACCGTGAGGTTATCGTTCTCTACGTCTGTCGCATTCGCAATAAGATCCGCTTCAGAGATGGAGAACACACCACTATCTTCTTCAATATCCGGTAGCGTCACTGGCGTAGTTTCTGGGGTATCATTCACCGCTGTCACTTCAATATTGAAGCTGCTGCTGTTGGTATTTAGGGTGTCATCTACCCCACCAATTACGATACCTTCATTACCTTGGTCATCGACTGTCACGTCCACCTGAACGTCACCAAAGAAGTTCAGGTCTGGATTAAACTCAATCAGACCGTCTGCAATGGCATTGTTTAGATCGGCCACTGTACCTTTCAGTTCAACGGAGTCCGTACCATCACCGCTCACGGTTAGGTTGTAAGTAGCGATGAGCGTTGGATTAAGCTCCAAGATACCGCTGTCGACGTTCACATTGAGTACATATTCAGCATTCGGATCATCGAGTACGGCATCAATATCGGTAATGCTGAAACCATCAAGCAGCATTGGCGTATCTTCTGGTGTTTCCACATCCACGGTATTGACGAACTCTGGACGATCGTTCACTGCTTCAACATCAACAGTGACATCAAACTCCTCTGCGGAGCCCAAGCTTTGACTGCCATCGAGCCCAGTATCAACGGCTTGCACTTTGAAATGCAGCGAACCATCCCATGAGTTATCGTTGCGATCCCCAGAATTAAACACCACTTGATCCAAGTCTTGAGCATTGATTTCTAAGACAAAAATGCCGCCGCCTTGGTCAGTAAACACTGTCCCATCAGGTAATGAAACACTCGCCCCATCAGGGACATTGGAGACCTCAACTCTCAGCGTCTCTGGATCATTTTCCTGGTAGTTTGCACCATCTCCGATGGACTCTTTGTTATCAACCACTAACGCATTTACATTAATAACAATGTCTTCGCCCTCATTACCTGCAGCCGAAGTGTCGGGGTTCACATCAACATCATCACCAATAGGATTGACAATAAGCGTAAAGTTGTTGTTTCGTTCCGTTGGAACTTGTAGCAACTCCTCTTGAATGAAGACCGTAATACCTATCTCAGCCTCGCCACTAAAGTGTTTTGGCGGTTTAATTTGGATGTCACTCAGGTCAATGGACGTCTGAGTGAGATCTTTTAGTTGAATACTCCATTCGCCCCCACCGTTGTTCTTAACAACATAATCAGAGGAATTGGATTTAACGATAAAGTCATCAGGAAGCCCCGTTAACTTGAGTGAAACGAAACTCTCAGAACCGTCATTATCGTTCAGGCTGATCGAAACACCAGAGCCCGATTGATTCAGCGAAATTAAAGTATCTTCGTCACCAATCACCGTGATTGGCTGCGTCGGATCGGCACCTGTAATGGTAATGTCATCAACGACTGGCGTAACTTCAAATGTGACATCGTCAGTGAAGGTTCTCACATCTATATTATCGCCAGAGTTATTCAAGATAGACTGATCAAACACAGCTTCATCTGTAATTTCTCCCTCGATATTAATCTTGACGGTATTTTGGCCACCACCTACGGGGTAATTTTCTTTTGGCTTAAACAGAACATTGTCAAGCGCACCAGCTAAAATCTCAGCTTCATTAAACTCAATACTGGTTCCTAAGCTGTTACCATTGGCATCAACAAACTCACCTAATGTTGTGTCATCAAGCTCTAACTTGATGTTCGTTAGTGTTTCTCGACCACCTTGAGTGTTGTTAAATTGATCGGCAAAATCAACACTCAAGTTAAGTTGGATTAAGCCATCTTCGTAACCAACACCATCCGCCGTGGGAACGTCGTTATTTAGATCAGTTACAGGTTGTTTGTTTGCATCCAAGCCGAAAGTACCAACGATATCTACTTTTACATTCGGTGTGACATCGCTATCCAACGGCTGATCCCCGGCTGAACTCGGAACGTCTGCAACCGGTAAAACCTGAACTGGAAACTGGACATTATTTTCTTTTTCATCACCGGACTCAGTGTCTTTAGTGACAAACCGAATTGGTAATTCGAAATCACCTGCGTAATCTTCTGCCAAGTGCATCGTCAAGCCATCAAGGCCAGTAATATTTCCACTCGCATCGATATGGGCTTGGAACACGTATTTACCATTGACAAAATCAACATCCGTCCCCGTGATCACCAAATCAGGAGGAATGCCAGGAGCTGAAGGATCGACGATAATAGTTAAGACATCTTCCACACCATCTGCATTAATCGCATCGACTTTCGACGTCAACTGAGCACCAAGGTTAATAGAATTGTCTTCCAACGCTTGAATTTGGACATCATCAGCCACCTGAATCTCTGCCGCTACACTCATTTTCGGTGTGAGGACGGTTGGAAACTCTAGTGTCACATCCGTTTGACGCACGACCGTCGCATCTTTTTCGTTGCCCAAATCTTCGCCCAAATCATTCACTTCTGCGTAAATGGTTAAGCCAATTTGAGAGAGACCACCGTTATCGCCATCGTCACTGTCATCGTTTGGTGTTAAATCAAGTCCAGACGGCGCTTTAATTGAGAAGTTGTCTTCATTAGTTACTGTCCAACGACCTCCACCTTCATTTAGTGCACCGACGATAACCAATTGGTTGAGGATCTCAGGGTCCACATTGTGAAATTGAACAACAAGTTGAGTCACCACTTCATCTGAAGACGCATCAAACTCTTGATATTTAATGATATGAGCACCAGATTCGCCCCCCATAGAAGTGTTGATCGTAAAGTCAATGTTACCTTGATCGTCTGACTTCACGATATCGGTAGCACCACCACCACTTTCAGTGACAAGCAGACGGGTTTGGTCGTCTATTGCCCCCGTCTTATCCTCTGGCTCAACGATTGGATTAACTTGGACATTCACCGTACCATTGATGGTTTTCTCAGCGATACCTTCACCGGGATTCGAAGCGTCAACATATTCATGGTCAATCTCTTTCACAGTGACGGTCGTGGTCAAGTCAAAGTCAGTACTTGAATCCTGCTCCAACTGGACTTGAACATAGCCACTTTGAGAGATTTTAGCGGAAAAATCTTGCTCTGATTCACCGGCTTGCGGTGAAAGCGTTAGTGTTCCAGAAACAAGCGCTTGTGCCACACCATCTACATAGACCGTGCTGCCTGGAGGAAATCCAGAGATGGTTACATCACTAAAGAATTCATCGGTATCAGGGCTTTGTACGAGCGTCGGTTTCCAATCGATGTCAAAGCGCGTATCTTCATCTCCCTCCGATCGAACAACGTAGTTATCTTGAGCATCAATAACGGGTTCGACCTTGATCCTTACCTCTCTTTCAATCACACGACTATGACCATCATTCTCGGTAACAATGATCGTCCCTGTAATCGCAATGTTTTCAGTTGAAGAGGCTTCCGGAATAATTTGAATACCGGAATTAAAATTCAGCCCAGTGATGTTTGCTTCGTAAATCGGTTGACCGTTACCATCATAGCCAACAAAAGTGAGGTCAACGCTTGAACCGTCTGAATCTACGACACGAACACCATCGGGGATGTTGGACAGGATAACAGTAATGGCTTCTGAATCATCCTGTGGTCTATCGGCAACTTCACCAGATACAACCGAGAAGTTGAGGTTTACAACACCATTCTCTTCAATAGTCGTCTCTATTCCGGCCACATCTCCGTCTACGAATCGGTTCCAAACGTTCCCCGCGTCAATTAATACCGTGTCTGGTATGTCAGCAACACCTTTTACACCAACGATGACGGTCTTACTGCCCAGTGACAACACATCTTCTGTCGTACCGGTAGACAATGATGCTGTGTCTTTCACAATGCCTTCGACATTGAAAGTAAAGTCATCATTGCTGTGCAACGGAGGAAGAACTTCGACGTTCGCTAATTCAGACTCTGGCACTTCGTAATAAAGTACATTGCCGCCTGAATCGGTCACTTCTACTATCTGACTTGGGTTTGCTGAGTCCAGCCACACCAAAGTAACCCCATCAATTGAGAAGTTAGAAATGCGCACAAATAACGCTTCAGAACCATCTAAGTCCGCTGATGGTTTCATGGTGATCACTTCACTTAATTGGAGTGGGTCGTGATCAGTGACAGGGTCTACCGTATTTTGAGTTCGAGCATTATCCTCAAACACATTAATTCGGTTTACAGTAAAACTACCTTTATCCGCAACTGGGTTTACATCAATAATGATGGTTTCGGTTTCTGAGCGAGCGGTATCTTTCCCAAGCAGTGGATTGTTGTTTTCCGTCGTAATAGCGGTGACATCAATTCTGATTTCGCCCGAGAAGTTATCTATCGGATCAACTTGAACTTCATCAATTCGGCTTGCATCCACCAGATAAACACCACCGGATTTTGGTATCGCACTACCATCTGAATAGACTAACTCTGCGTTACCTTCTCCTTGTGTAAAGACAAGCTCGTACACAATGCCTTCAGGGTTACTAGTGTCTTGGGTTTCAGCCGTGATGTTAAGTGCGACATTGTTTCCATCTTCGTCAACCGAGTAGTTAAATTCGCTGCTTGCCGTCCACGTTGCAATATCTGCGACGGCAGCAACTTCAATGTCTAAACGACCATTAATCGTATGATCTGGCGTACCATTGTTAAGAATTTCCACGCGGATACGAGGATCGATACCAGAAGCATCGGTTGATGTATGACGATCTGGTACGAAGTACAAGTTATCTAGCGAGACAAGCTCACCATTGAATGACTGCTCCACATTTGATGCGTCGAGAACAACCGTATTGCCCACAGATGTTAATTCAATGTAGTTGCCACTGCCGTCTCTGTAGTAGAACGTACCGTTGTGAGTATCAGCATCTCGAATAGTGATGTCACCTAAGCTCTCGTTACGGTCGATATCGTGTAAATTGATAACCAAGTCGACTTTCGCAGGGCTAACATCCAGCGTCGACAAGTTGTCCTGAGTATTTGCAGAGTCAACGCCCACAACGACACCATCACGCCCTTGGTCTTCGAACGCAGTAACGGTAGACGTGTCAATTTGCGCATTGCGGTCTCTTATCGAGATATCCACATCGGCATCTGCGATATCGCCATCACCATCGGTTGCAACAACGTTGATGGTGAAATCAATCGAGTCGGTTTCGGTATGGTCAAGGTCGTCATTCGGACGGAATGACACACTGCCATCGGTTCGAACAACCAAACGACCGATTTCAGTATCCACTCCGTCAAGAACCTTGTGAACAAATACGACTTGGTCGCTGCCGTTCAAATCGACAGAATCAGAATCAACACCATTTTGCTTAAAGTAAATGCCTGAATCATCAGCCGAGAATGAAGTCACTTGTGCGCCGTCAGCACCAAGGTCATCATCCCCCTCTACAGGGTCTCGGAATAAACGAACCGTGCGGCTGCCTTGCCCCTCAACACGCGAAATAGATGCATCGTGCAAGGTTGGAACATCATCGGTAATCGTCACTGGTAAGTTAATACCTGCCGTATCACCATCGACATCGGTCGCAAAGACTGGGAGATCAAGTATGAGTGTATCTTCGCCTTGAGTTGAGTGATCTAGCGCACCCTCAAGCGTAAACTTGTAAGAGCCGTCAGCGTTCAAAACTAGTGTGAACACTGAGTTACCATCAGGTGTTTGACCTTGATAAGTAAAGTTGTTGTTGCTTACCGCGGTTTGAACTAACGTCACCGCAAAACCACCTGAAGTTACTCCTGGTATCGGGTTAGAAGTAAGATCCAGCTGATAAGAGACAACGGTATCTGCCCCTTCCACCGTATCGAAATTGCCCGTTGCTTCTAGGCTGTCTTTGTTGGTTGCCTGAGAGCCGTTGGCAAGGTCATCCTCATCAACAGCCAAAGCATCTGCTGATTTAATTTCGGGAATGTCATCAACTACGGTAATTGGAAGATTCAGTGATGATGACGTGTCACCATCAAAGTCTGTTACTGTAATTGGAATATCAATGACAAGGTTGTTTTCACCTTGAACAGCGTCATGGTCGATTGGTCCCAACAGCTCAAATTGGTAGCTGTCATTATTCGCATCAAGAGACAGCGTGAAGATCTTAGTTGATGTGCCAGTAATAACCGCTTCGTAACTGGTTACTCCACCATTCGTGCTTACTAGATTCAACTCGATGCTGCTGCCGTTCGACGTTAAACCAGACACGACTGCATCGAGGTCTGAAACTTGGTAGCTGACAATCTTGTCTGCACCAGCAACGACCTCAAATCCGCCGTTCAATACCGTTGAATCACTACTTGTCGTGTCAGAGCCACCGGAAAGATCATCTTCATCAACGGTTTGTTGGCTAGAGTCTGTCACTTTCACAATAGCTGGGACATCGTCCACCACGGTGATCGGCAAGGTGATGTTATTGGACACATCGCCATCAAAATCAGTCGCGTTGACTGGGAAGTTAATGACCAACGAGTTTTCATCGTTACCCGCAGGATGATCAAGTGCACCCAACAGTTCAAATTCATAACTGTCTGCTGAACCATTTAGCGTCAGTTTAAAGACGGTGTCCGTCGTACCTTGTACATAAGCTCGGTACTCAATCACACCGTTTGAATTTGAAAACTCAACCAACTCAAGCGGTTGACCACCTGAGGTAAGGCCAGAAACAGGCGATGTTAAACTATCCAACTGGAAGCTAACGATAGAGTCGGCACCATCAGTAACGTCAAAGTTGCCACCAATGATATTGGATTCTGGCGTGTCGTCCGAACCTTGGCTTGGAATATCATCCTCATCCACAGACAAGGTACTACCAGAGCTAATAGCATCAATGGTTGGTTTGTCATCTACGATCGTAACTGGCAAGGTCGCAGTGATGGTATCGTTGTCGCCATCCGTGATCTTCACAGGTAGATTCAACAAAATCTCATCAGAGTTAACCGCGTGATCTAACTGACCAGATAACTCAAAGTCGTATTTACCATCTTGATGAAGTGTCAACGTGAAGACCGTCACTCCACCCGGTGTTTGTCCCACGTAAACAAGCGCGTCAGCAGTTGAAGCGCCAACGTCTTGAGAAAGTGTTACCTCTTCTCCACCCGATTTCAGATTCGGGATAGGATTTGAGCTTAGATCCAATTCGAAAGCATCAATACCATCTGCGCTAGTGACTTCGAACTCACCTGATACCGTTAATGGCTCTTTCGTTCCATCGGAACCAAGAGGTAAGTCATCTTCTTCGACACGCAGACTTTCAATATTGGTAACCACTGGAACATCGTCCACTACGGTAATTGGCAATGTGAAGGCTGGTGAAGTATCACCATCATTATCTGTCGCCGTCACAGGGAGGTTAATAACAATCTCGTTTTGCTGATTACCATCTGGATGATCAAGCGGCTTCTGTAAATCGAACTCGTAGGTGTTGTTCGTCGCATCCAAAGTCAGTTCGAACACCACTTCAGCAGGATTGCCAGCGACACCTTGGTATACGTTCACGCCGTTTGCGCTAGAAGACAGAACTAAGGTGATAGTTTCACCATCTGAAGTCAGTGACGCAACAGGCGTGGTCAGGTCACTCAGCTGAATAGAAGCAACTTGGTCAGCACCTTCGGTGATATCAAAAGTACCTGAAATAACAGTATCTTCTGCACTTGCAGCATCCGTGCCTGCTGGTAGGTCATCTTCATCAACGGTTTGTTCGCTGCCTGCTAGTAAACCATCAATGGTCGGAACATCATCCACAACCGTAATTGGTAAGGTGATGTTGTTCGACACGTCTCCATCAAAGTCAGTCGCGTTTATCGGTAAATTGATGACCAGTTCATTTTGGCCATCAGCATTTGGATGATCGAGAGGAGCAAGCAAATCGAACGTGTAGCTATCATCAGAAGCATCGAGAGTCACACGGAATACTGGTGTCGTCGTGCCATCAATACGAGCTTCGTAAACTGAAACGCCACCTGCGTTTGATACTTCAACCATAACCAGAGATTGACCACCAGAGGTCAGGCCTTGTACTGGCGTCGTCAGGTCAGAAACGCTGTACTCCACAATGCCATCAGAGCCATCAGTCGCGATGAAGTTACCTGCAATGCTGTTCGACTGCGTACCATCAGATCCGACTGTTGGGATATCGTCCTCGTCAACCGTTTGCACACTTGTTGCTTCGATGCCACCAAGTGTCGGTTTGTCATCAACGATCTTGACAGGAATTGTCTCAGCAGACGTGTCGCCATCAAAGTCGGTTGCGATGATTGGGAAGTTCAGTGTCAGCTCGTCACTATCTACCGCGTGGTCGATTGGACCTTCTAGCGTGAAGTTATAAGAGCCATCAGTGTTCACTGTCAGCGTAAAGACCGCTTCAGTCCCCGCTGCCGCTTCGTAAGTAAAGCTACCATCGCCGTTTGCGGTTTCCGTCAGTGTGACTGCCACGCCTTGTGATGTGAGTCCAGCTACTGGTGTTGCAGAAGTATCGAGCTGATAGCTCACCACTCGGTCCGAGCCTTGTGTGGTGGTGAAGTTGCCATCGATTGAAATCGGGTCAGTTTGGTCTGAGCCAATCGTACCTAAATCATCCTCATCAACGGTAATCGCATCAACATCGGTAATAGTTGGCTTATCGTCCACGATGGTGACTGGGATCGTTTCTGTGGTGGTATCACCATCAAAATCCGTTGCGATGACTGGGAAGTTCAGTGTTAACTCATCACTATCTGTCGCATGGTCGATTGGACCTTGCAGCGTGAAGTTGTATGAACCATCCGTATTAACGGTCAGCGTAAATACTGCTTCAGTTCCTGCTGTCGCTTCATAAGTGTAGCTACCGTCGCCGTTTGCGGTTTCAGTCAGCGTGACGGCCACACCTTGTGATGTTAGACCGTCAACAGGCGTTGCAGCAGCATCCAATTGGTAGCTTACTACCCCATCAGAGCCTTGCGTTGTAGTGAAGTTGCCATCGATTGAAATTGGATCTGAGCCGTCGGAGCCAATCGTCGCTAAGTCATCTTCATCCACGCGGATTGCGTCTACGTCAGTGATGGTTGGTTTATCATCAACGATGGTGACAGGTAACGTCTTCGATGAGGTGTCGCCATCAAAGTCTGTTGCGATAATCGGGAAGTCGATTTGCAGACTGTCGCTATTCACCGCATGGTCTAGTGGGCCCTGCAGAGTAAAGGTGTAGCTGCCATCTGGCTTCACCACCAATTCAAATACGGCATTGCCATCTGCTGTGGCAGTGTAAGTAAAGCTACCATCACCATTTGCCGTCTCAGCAAGCACGACAGGATCACCATGAGAGGTTAACCCTGATACTGGATCTGCTGTTGCATCAAGCTGGTATTTAACAACGCTGTCTGAGCCTTCCGTTGTGGTGAAAGAGCCCGACATAAACGCATCATCGTTTTGGTCTGAGCCAATTGTAGCGAGATCATCTTCGTCTACTGTCAGTGGAACAACGTTATTAATGGTTGGAACGTCATCAGTAATCGTGACTGGAATGGTCGCGGTCGTCGTATCGCCATCAAAGTCTGTTGCAATGATTGGGAAGTTCAGTACTAGCTCATCGCTGTTTAACGCGTGATCGATTGGCCCTTCCAGACGGAAGTTGTATGTGCCGTCTGCATTCACGTTCATGGTGAAGACAGGATTGCCATCCGCGGTAGCCACGTAAGTAAAGCTGCCATCGGCATTCGCAGTCTCCACCAAAGTAACAGGCTCACCTTGGGAGGTTAATCCCGAAACAGGATTCGAAGTTGAATCAAGCTGGTAGCTCACCACTCGGTCTGAACCTTGAGTAGTCGTGAACGAGCCTTCAACAAACACAGCGTCAGTTTGGTCTGAGCCGATAGATGCGAGGTCGTCTTCATCCACAGCCAGAGGCACAACATTATCGATGATTGGTGCATCATCCGTGATCGTGACTGGAATGGTCGCCGAAGTCGTATCACCATCAAAATCGGTGGCAATAATTGGGAAATCAATCGTCAGGCTGTCGCTGTTTGCTGCATGGTCAATCGGGCCTTGCAGCGTAAAGTCGTACGTACCATCTGTTGCTACGTTTAACGTGAAAACAGGATTGCCATCTGCGGTCGCCACATAGGTAAAGCTGCCATCACCGTTGGCGGTTTCCACCAAGGTAATCGCCTCACCTTGAGACGTTAGCCCCGCAACAGGATCAGCGGTTGAATCCAGTTGATAGCTCACCACTCGGTCAGAGCCTTGAGTGGTGGTAAACGCACCTTCAACGAACAGATCGCCGCCTGGATCTGAGCCCACACCGCTAAGGTCGTCTTCATCGACACTCAACGCATCCACCGCTGTGATGGTCGGTACATCATCAACAATCGTGACTGGAATGGTTTCAGTGACAGTGTCGCCATCAAAGTCGGTTGCAATAATTGGGAAGTTCAGTGTCAGCTCATCGCTATCCACCGCGTGATCAATCGGCCCTTCTAGCGTGAAGTTGTAAGATCCATCAGTATTCACTGTCAGCGTAAAGACCGCTTCAGGGCCCGCGGTTGCTTCGTAGGTAAAGCTGCCATCACCGTTTGCAGTTTCAGTTAATGTGACCGCCACACCTTGCGAGGTTAAACCGTCAACCGGTGTTGAAGAAGCATCTAACTGGTAGCTCACCACTCGGTCTGAACCTTGTGTGGTGGTGAAGTTACCATCAATAGAAACCGGATTGCTTTGGTCTGAACCGATTGACGCTAGGTCATCTTCATCAACGGTAATGGCGTCGACGTCAGTAATCACTGGCTTATCGTCCACGATCGTCACAGGGATCGTGGCGTTTGTGGTATCACCATCAAAGTCGGTCGCGATGATTGGGAAGTTGAGCGTTAACTCATCACTATCAACAGCATGATCGATTGGGCCTTCAAGCGTGAAGTTATAAGAGCCATCAGTGTTCACTGTCAGTGTAAAGACCGACTCAGTGCCTGCTGTTGCTTGGTAGGTAAAACTGCCATCAGCGTTTGCGGTTTCAGTTAGCGTGACTGCCACGCCTTGTGATGTAAGGCCATCAACTGGTGTTGCAGAAGTATCGAGCTGATAACTCACTACTCGGTCAGAGCCTTGTGTGGTAGTGAAGTTGCCATCGATTGAAATCGGGCCAGTCTGATCTGAACCAATCGTGCCTAGGTCATCTTCATCAACGGTAATCGCATCGACATCAGTAATGGTCGGTTTATCATCTACGATGGTGACTGGGATCGTTTCTGTGGTGGTATCACCATCAAAATCCGTTGCGATGATTGGGAAGTTCAGTGTCAGCTCATCACTGTCTGTCGCATGGTCGATTGGACCTTGCAGCGTGAAGTTGTATGAACCATCCGTATTAACGGTCAGCGTAAATACTGCTTCAGTTCCTGCTGTCGCTTCATAAGTGTAGCTACCGTCGCCGTTTGCGGTTTCAGCCAGCGTGACGGCCACACCTTGTGATGTTAGACCATCAACTGGCGTTGCAGCAGTATCTAATTGGTAGCTTACTACCCCATCAGAACCTTGCGTTGTAGTGAAGTTGCCATCGATTGAAATTGGATCTGAGCCGTCAGAGCCAATCGTCGCTAAGTCATCTTCATCCACGCGGATCGCGTCTACGTCAGTGATGGTTGGTTTATCGTCAACGATGGTGACAGGTAGTGTTTCTGTCGACGTATCGCCATCAAAGTCTGTTGCGATAATCGGGAAGTCGATTTGCAGACTGTCGCTATTCACCGCATGGTCTAGTGGGCCCTGCAGAGTAAAGGTGTAGCTGCCATCTGGCTTCACCACCAATTCAAATACGGCATTGCCATCTGCTGTGGCAGTGTAAGTAAAGCTGCCATCACCATTTGTTGTCTCAGCAAGTACGACAGGCTCACCATGAGAGGTTAACCCTGCTACTGGATCTGCTGTTGCATCAAGCTGGTATTTAACAACGCTGTCCGAGCCTTCAGTTGTGCTGAAAGAACCCGACATGAACACATCATCGTTTTGGTCTGAGCCAATTGAAGCGAGATCATCTTCGTCCACCGTGAGTGGAACAACGTTGTCAATGGTTGGAACGTCATCAGTAATCGTGACTGGAATGGTCGCGGTCGTCGTATCGCCATCAAAGTCTGTTGCAATGATTGGGAAGTTCAGTACTAGCTCATCGCTGTTTAACGCGTGATCGATTGGCCCTTCCAGACGGAAGTCATATGTACCGTCAGCATTCACATTCATGGTGAAGACAGGATTGCCATCCGCGGTAGCCACGTAAGTAAAGCTGCCATCGGCATTCGCAGTCTCTACCAAAGTAACAGGCTCACCTTGAGAAGTTAAACCTGAAACAGGATCAGCCGTTGAATCAAGTTGGTAGCTCACCACACGGTCTGAACCTTGAGTGGTCGTAAACGCGCCTTCCACAAACACAGCGTCAGTTTGGTCTGAGCCAATGCCTGATAAATCATCTTCGTCTACAGCCAGAGGCACGACATTATCAATGATTGGTGCATCATCCGTAATCGTGACTGGAATGGTTGCCGAAGTCGTATCACCATCAAAATCGGTGGCAATAATTGGGAAATCAATCGTCAGGCTGTCGCTGTTTGCTGCATGGTCAATCGGGCCTTGCAGCGTAAAGTCGTACGTACCATCTGTTGCTACGTTTAACGTGAAAACAGGATTGCCATCTGCGGTCGCCACATAGGTAAAGCTGCCATCACCGTTGGCGGTTTCCACCAAGGTAATCGCCTCACCTTGAGACGTTAGCCCCGCAACAGGATCAGCGGTTGAATCCAGTTGATAGCTCACCACTCGGTCAGAGCCTTGTGTGGTAGTAAACGCGCCTTCAACGAACAGATCGCCGCCAGGGTCCGAACCCACACCGGTAAGGTCATCTTCATCGACACTTAACGCATCCACCGCTGTGATGGTCGGTACATCATCAACAATCGTGACTGGAATGGTTTCAGTAACGGTGTCGCCATCAAAGTCGGTTGCGATAATTGGGAAGTTGAGTGTCAGTTCGTCACTATCAACCGCGTGATCAATTGGCCCTTCTAGCGTGAAGTTGTAAGAGCCATCAGTATCTACTGTCAGAGTAAATACTGGGTTGCCACCCGCAATCGCTTCATAAGTGAAACTACCATCACCATTTGCGGTTTCTATCAGTGTGACAGCCACGCCTTGCGAGGTTAAACCGTCCACTGGTGTTGCTGAAGCATCGAGTTGGTAGCTCACCACTCGGTCTGAACCTTGCGTGGTGGTGAAGTTACCATCAATAGAAATTGGATTACTTTGGTCTGAACCGATTGACGCTAGATCATCTTCATCAACCGTGATGGCATCCACGTCCGTAATAACTGGCTTATCGTCCACAATTGTCACTGGGATAGTGGCATTTGTGGTATCGCCATCAAAGTCGGTCGCGATGATTGGGAAGTTGAGCGTTAACTCATCACTATCAACAGCATGATCAATTGGCCCTTCTAGCGTGAAGTTATAGCTACCATCAGTATTCACCGTCAGCGTAAAGACCGCTTCACTACCCGCTGTCGCCTCGTAAGTAAAGCTGCCATCAGCGTTTGCGGTTTCAGTCAGCGTAACTGCCACGCCTTGTGATGTAAGGCCAGCTACTGGTGTTGCAGACGCGTCAAGCTGATAGCTCACCACTCGGTCAGAGCCTTGTGTGGTGGTGAAGTTACCATCAATAGAAATCGGGTCAGTCTGGTCCGAACCAATCGTGCCTAAATCATCTTCATCAACAGTAATCGCATCAACATCGGTAATAGTTGGCTTATCATCCACGATGGTAACAGGCAATACGATTTGGCTTGTGTCACCATCGAAGTCTGTAGCAATAACGCTAAAATCAAGGGTTAAGCTGTCGCTATTTGCCGCATGGTCAATTGGACCTTGCAGCTCAAAACTGTACGAGCCGTCGGTATTCAAAATTAATGTGAAAACTGCACTGCCATTTGCCGTTGCGCTGTAGGTGTAACTGCCATCTGCATTTTGCGTTTCGGCAATGGAAACGGTTTGACCTTGAGATTGCAGGCCATTTAAAGAATCAGCGTTTACATCCAACTGATACTGTACGACGCCATCAGAACCTTGAGTTGTCGTAAACTGACCTTCGACCAGCGTTGACTGTGATTGGTCAGAGCCTACCAAACTTAAGTCATCTTCATCGACGGTAAGAGCGACAACGTCATTAATGGTTGGCACATCATCGGCAATGGTTACCGGTAGAACAAGTGAACTGGTGTCACCGTCAAAGTCCGTTGCGACAATAGTGAAGTCTAGAGTTAAGCTATCGCTACCCACAGCATGATCGATTGGACCTTCAAGGGTAAATGAATAAGAACCGTCAGGGTTCACTTGTAAGGTGAAGATAGCGTCCCCTTCTGCCGTTGCAGAATAGGTAAAGCTGCCATCTGAATTGGTTGTTTCCGTCAGAGAGATAGATCGCCCCTGCGATTCCAACCCATTGAGTGGATCAGTGCCGCTCTCTAATTGATAACTTACAACACGGTCTGAGCCCTGAGTCGTTGTGAAGCTACCTTGCGCGAACACAGAGTCGCTTTGATCGGAGCCAATGCTTGATAAATCGTCTTCATCGACGGCTAGCGCATCAACGCCATCAATCGAAGGAACGTCATCTTGAACTTGAATGACAATTTGCGCAGCTTCTGGTGTGTTCGAACCTTCGGTAATAGAGGAGCGGTCACCATCCGCATCTACCGCGTAAACTGGCAGTGAGAAAGTGAGCGAGTCATCGTTAGCACCCGTATGGTCAAGTTGTTCATACAAGTTGAATTGGTATTCGCCCAATGCAGGTGCATCAATCGCCACATCAAATACGGTAATACGCACACCATCCAGCTCGATGAAGCCTTCGTAAGTACGTACGCCGTTACTCTCGGACGCTAGTTCTAGTTGAACAACCTGCCCTTGAGATTGGAGTTCTCCACCAACATTGAACTCTGTAGGTTCCAACTCATAGTGATCAATGATGTCACTTCCGACCGCTGTCGTGATCGACCCAGTACCACTTGTTACTGCCGCGCCTTCCTGTGAACCTTGGTCAACCCCCGCCTCGTCTAAAGACAAGCCCGTCACGTTCTCAATCACTGGATTATCGCCATCGAGGATGGTCATCGTAAAGGTGTTGCTTGCCGTATCTTGGTCGAAATCGACGATTGTGGTTGGCAAAGAGAGCTCAATCGTATCTTCACCGTTTGTTTGTTCTAACGGCTTAAATTGCTCAAATTGGTAGGTACCATCGGTGTTCAGACTGATGGTTAAGACGGTTTCATTCGAGCCAGCAATGGACAAGGTGATAGTACTGCCGTCTTCAGAGAGTACCGCTTCTGTCGCCTGATTATCACTCAATAGGCCATCGAATTGACTAAGTCCTTCTTGGTTAAACGTGACTGTTGCCAATTGATCACTACCAATATCAACAAAGGTGCCAGTGATTGGTGTAGAAGAAGATTCAACGTTTTCAAATGTAACGTTTTGCGGCGCAGGATCATCGCCATCAATAACGGTTGTCGTAAAATCGATAGGCGCTTGAATGCTATTACCACCAATATCTGCGCCTGTAATGTCAAAAGCGATATTGATTTGATCACCGACGATAGATACTTGGCCATCAGCGATGGACGCCACATGGTCAATACCCTGGCTAATCGTGGTAACGACCTCTAACTCTAAATCACGGCCTAAAGATGTCGCTTCGATCTCGATACGAAGCACTTCGTTACCACCTTGAGTGCCGATAATGGCATTTTGCGCTTCGTCGTAAACGAACGCCACTGGCTGACCACCAGAGGTAATGTCACTATTTAACTCGGTTAACAAAGACTCTAATGAGGACGTTTCAGGTACAAATGAAGCAGTATCAAGTGCGAGATCCCCTGCTTCAACCAGCACACTAGAAGAAATGGTTTGCGGGTAGCTAGATAGAGAAATTGAGCCTTCTGTTACGTTAGATTGCAGTGACTGCCCACCATCAGCAAAGATCGTGACATTCAAACCGTCATCTTCGTCGCGATCATCTTCTCCGCTGCGAGTCGCAGACGTTTCAAAAAAAGTAGACGCGAGTACTTCCGGGTTATTATATTCAACCGTCACGTAGCCAGCATTAGCCGAGCCTTCAGCACCTGCGCCAGCAGCTGTTGCTTCTAAGATAGCGGTAGGGTCAGCTCCGTCTAAAATAGCTTGCTGGATAGCGGCAATATCGTTGGCGTCGAAGTCAGCACTTCCAATAGCCGTTGGGTCAAAAGTCACTAAGCCATTAACTGGAGATTGTACCAATACTGGTTCTAACGGTTCAGAAGAAGGCACAGGAAGACAAGCAACACAATTTGCGTCGACCAGATAAAGCTCATTATTTATCTGTACGTCGAGAGAAGCATTATTTTCTGTGATAATAATCTCGCCAGGTCTTAACTCATCCCCCGCTTTTATGACCTTAACGTTTCCATCCAGGCCCAAAACCAAAACTTCACCTTTGACAGCATTTACAATCGCGCTCTGCGGTACCGTGTGCGTACTCATCTGACCTCCGCTAATGGCTTACGTTTCCCATTAACCTTTTTAGATAATTTCTTATTAATTTAGTGCGGCATACTGCACACCTTTATACGATTAAACTAAGTATTGAATCATTAAACAATCGATAAATACCCTACTACCAAGCAACATAAGTAAAACTTACTCGTAGTCACAGAAATGTGACACATGTGCTGACGCGTAGATATCGAATAATTATATGAAATTGATACCTTATTCTGATTAAGTGTAGTTGTTTTAAGAAAAGAAGAGAGATGAAATCATTCAGCTAAACGCCAGACTGCCGGTTGCGATCAATAATGGAAGAAAAGCAATGAGAATGTTGTATACACCGGAGCGTGATGACATCTTAATCAATATCGGTGACGAAAAAAACGTAACGATTAAATATTGAACAACATAAATTGCAGGACAAAATGCAACGATAAAAAAGTGGCTTACGATATGAATCCCCGCACACCACGAGTTCGGTTTTGTTCTGATATACAGCAAAAAAAACACGAGCAAGCTAATAATAAAATACATAAACACAGCACTTGAAAATAATTATCATTTTCAATCATATGTAAATATTCCCTTACTTTCAATGGTGTTTGAGCTATTAATGTCATCGTTATTATCAATCAACACAATAAGTAAAATTATCAGTAATTCCAGTCCTAAACGTTTGCGTAATCGCTAACCTTCTCTTAACCTTGATTTGAGGCTTTTATCACGGTTTTTCCATTGATATAGTGCGTCCATACAACAAAAAAAGACCATTCGAGGCATGGAGCTTCCTCATTAATCTCAAGATGAGAAGAATTGGTACCGACAAAATTCGGCAGATTTTAAGAGGGTCAAAAAATGGACATGAATATGGTTGAGATTTTAGGTTATGCAGCTTCAATCATGGTCGCTATTTCGCTAACTATGAAAGATATTGTTAAGCTTCGTATCCTTAACTTTATTGGTTGTGCGCTATTTACTGCTTACGGACTAATGATTGATTCTTGGCCTGTAGTACTAACTAACGGTTTTATTGCTTGCGTTAACATCTACTTCCTAGCAAAAATGCAGCAGGAAAAAAAAAGCCTAGAGCCTGAGAAAGCGCAATAGCATTCAAACAATAAAAGCCCGCAAATCATAAGATTGCGGGCTTTTGCTTTTAACATTCCCTTTCTATCACAGCATCCTTAAACGAGCGCTAACGAACCCAGCTAAGTGCTAGTGTTTCTCGACGAGAAAACATGTCCACATGCGATGAAATGATCGCCTTCACCGTATTCAGTTTCTCTTCTGAATCCGCCTCACAGGTTATAGTTAAGCTAGATGCACAAAGGTTAAACTCAGCTTTTCCCGTCGGAAATGTCACCAAACCGCTATTTTCATTCCAAGTAGCAGGAACTTTTCGTCCAAAATGCCGACAAAGCGTCACTAAGTATTTGTCAGCGTGTTCGCTATCTATTCGGGTGCTTTCTTTAATCATGAACTTACTCGTTACTTTGAAACGTCCTATGAAGAACCTTGTTAGAATTGATAAGCTGCAGAGAGCTTGAAGTTGCGACCCGGCTCGTAGTCATCAAGCGTGAAGCCACGTGCAGTCCCCGAACGAGACGCATGAGAGCTGTACAACTCGTCAAATACATTATCAATACCAAAGGTCACCGACAGCCCATCAATATCAGACGGCACCCATTGAGCGTATAGATTATGCACATCATAACTTGCTTTCTTTGGCTGACCATCAAAGACGTTGTCTTCCTCTAGAACAAACATTGAGTTCCACCCGAAGATCGTTTCTAAAGCGTCTGACTGGTAATCCAAAGTTAGAGCAATGCTATCACCCATATCAATGCTACGCCCATTGCCCCCAGCAACAGGACCACCAGTATTCTTGTTTTTGGTGTCCGACTTAGAGTAAGAAAGTTTGCTGTTAAACTTGTCGTAACCATAAGAAGCACTTGCTTCAAAGCCTTTAATCTCAACATCACCTAAGTTGTAAATCAGGTAAGTTTGAGTCGCGTTTTGGTACTGATCTGCAATGTAATCATCAATTTCCGTTTGGAATACCGTAATATTCGCCCCAAAGAAATGCTTATCAAAGGTTTTATCAAAACGAACACCACCCTGCGTGTTCAATCCCGTTTCTGGCTTTAACCCATCCTCTAAAAATGCAACGTCTTGGTAAGCAATAAAGGTTTCCATTAGCTCTGGACCTTTAAATAGAGAACGTGCACTCGCAAACAACGTCCAATCTTGAGTCACCGCCCACTCTGCTGCTAGAGCCCAAGTCACATCATCATAATTACTGTTTCCTGTCTCAGCTTTGCGTTTGTAATCATCAAAGCGCATACCTGCGGTAATAAAGAAGGCATCAGAGAAGAAGAACTGATCTTCTACAAACAGTGCGGTTGAAATCGCCGATTCGTCCATAAACTTACGACTACCGTAGTAACTCGAAGACGTTTTATCCATGTAGTCGAAGCCATAAGTGACTCGATTATCAAACTCACCTAACATAACATCTGACTGGAATTTGCCATTCAAACCAAAGTTTTGGTTTTTGGCGGTGTTCTTTGATAAACGGTTCGAGGGCCAACGAGGCGCCATCACCGTTTCGTCACGTTTAATTTCTGTCTCGGTATTATAAAGAGTGACGTTTCCTTGGTGTTGTTCGCCTCGCAACTCATAACTCAAGGTAACGGTATCGCGGTCATAATCCGTAGGGATAAGTAACTTGCTCGAAAGGCTATTATTTGCACTACCCGACATATCAGGACGCGGACTGTAATCTCCACTGTCTCGGTACATGTCATAAGAGAGCTCAAAACGATGGATGTCATTTAGTTCATACCCCAGCTTAGCCAGAATGTTGTAAACATCACCTGCAGCACCATAGGTTTTATTGCCATCACCATCTTCAAAATCATCACGCGTGACGTAATGGCCATAGACCATCGCATCAATGTTTTCGGACAAAAGTCCGTACAGTGTCAACGAACCTTGTTGGTTGTCGTTGGATGCATAGCCGCCATAAACACGCGCACCAAACTTTTCATCGTAACGAAGTAAGTCACGAGCGTCTTTCGTTTCAAAGTAGACCGAACCGCCTAACCCGTTTTGAGTCACAGAGTTATTACCTACCTGAATGTCCGCAGATTTGAGAATGTCAGGGTTCAACGTCAAGTTACCAATATGATGGAACATGCTCGCATGCTGAGAAGCACCGTCAAGACGAATGTCCAAATCGGTTTCGCTCAAACCACGAATCGTAATACGTTGATTCACAGAGTGTGTTCCACCAACATCCACACCGGGAATATCGCGCAGTAAATCAGACATATGATCGGCTTGCTTCAGTGACATGTCGTCCGCAAACATCGACTCAGTGTTGCTGGAAACTTTCGTTCCCCATACAACGACCTCTTCAAAATGTGACTCAGTATCTTGAGCTAAAACAGGGGTTGATAGCGCCATTCCCACTGCAAGGCAAAGGCTTGAAAGCTTGATAGGTGAACAAACAGGGCTTTCCATAACTTCATTCCTAAATATTAATGATAATAATTCTCAGGTATAATAAGCATGAGTTTTATAAATACAAAGGCGATTTGGTTATGCGAAATCGCACAAGTGTTATGAGGAAGTGTCAAATGCAGGAAGTCACAACAAAACGAACTAAAATTGATAAGATAGCTTTAACCCAAAGACTAGAGACGACAGAGAAACAATGGATTGTCACGCAAGGCCAACCTTGTCAAACTCAACTGGCCGAAGGTAAGTTCCTATCATATCAGTACAATGATCAAATTTTTGTTCATGGCGGGCGCTGTCTAGAACTTATTGATTCGAATATTGTTTCTACTGCACACGCCTCACTGCTGGTCACTATTCTTTTAGAAGGTAGACTCTCGTTTGGCTACGACGATTTGCAATTTGATTTAGACGCGAGCGACGGCCCTAAGGGTGTAGTGGTGAACTTACTCAAACCTGCAAATTTTCGTCGTTCACTGCTCAAAGATAACCTCATTAATAAGATCAACATATTGGTTAAGCCCCAATGGCTAGAGGCCCGCCTTGAGCAAAATTGTAGTCATCGAGCCTTTTTTAACTCTCATCAGGCGTTTCAACAGTTGGAGCCTAACCAGACGCTATGCGAGTTGGCCGAAACGTTAACAAATAGAGAAACACCGCAAGAGTTCCAAGAAAAGCTAGAGGTCGAAAGCTTGATCTATCAAATATTACATCAAGCCACCAAGCAAATTCCTAAGAATTTCAGTGCTAAAAACAGCAGTATTGAACGACACATTGATGGTCGAATTGAGGATATTGTCAGCTATATTGAAACTCACCTTGATCAAGAACTACGCTTGGAAAAGTTGGCGAGCCAATTCTCAATGAGTGTTTCAAACCTGCAGCGTCGATTTAAACAATCACTTAATATGACCATAAACGGCTACATTCGTTTTCGACGTCTTGAGATTGCTAGGCAACATTTGGAACGTGGCCTAGTGACGATAACAGAAGCCGCCTATGAAGCCGGATACCACCACCCTTCTAACTTCACTTATGCCTTTAAAAAGGCATTTGGTGTGCCACCACATGAAGTGATTAAAGAGTAAGGGGACTCTAGGTAACTGACTGTTATTTAGGAGTGTCTTATCCACAACATCGGTATATACTCGCCTTAAACGTTATGGAGGTTAAACATGAATATTGGTGCCGTCGCGAAGCTCACTGGGCTTTCATCTAAGTCGATTCGATTATATGAAGACAAAGGGATCATATCTCCACCAGCGCGTAGCGACTCTGGCTATCGCGAATATTCAGATAATCATATTCAAGAGCTTAACTTGGTATCACGCGCAAAAAGCGCAGGCTTTTCGTTGCAAGAATGCAAAGAGTTCGTACAACTTGCTCATAACCCCAACCGCAAAAGTAGTGAAGTAAAAGCAAGAACCATGGACAAACTGAGAGAGGTTGAAGAAAAAATTGCACACCTCATGGAGATCAAAACGCAACTTGAAGGTTGGGTTTCTTCTTGTCCTGGAGATGCAGAGAGCCGATGCCCAATCATAGACGAGCTCACCAAGTAAGCCCGCCTATCTATTGATCTCGTTAAAAACGAACTAGCTCGCTTAATGATAAGTACACATGCGCTTACCGTTCAATTCTATGATGTTAAATGGCGTTTCGTAGATGTCCTCTAGCGTAGACGCTTGAATAACCTCTTCAACCGCACCACTCGCCACAACCTTGCCTTTCTTAAGCGCCAATATGACATCTGAGTAACACGCCGCGAAATTAATATCATGAATCACGACCACCATGGCTTTATTCATGTCATGGGCTAACTGCTGCACAACTTTCATGATCTGAAGAGAGTGTTTGATATCTAAGTTATTAAGAGGTTCATCAAGAAAGACATAATCTGTATCTTGTGCAATCACCATAGCAATAAATGCAAGCTGTCGCTGACCACCACTTAATTCATCCAAGTATTTGTCTTGAATATCTTGCAAATCTAAGTAGTCGATCGCTTGTTCTATGACCTCATGATCTTCTTTAGTCAGATTTCCTTTAGAGTATGGGAAACGACCAAAAGAGACTAACTCTTTTACGGTAAACCGCATTGTAATCGAGTTAGCTTGGCGAAGTACTGCCAGTTTTTTCGCTAGCTCTTTTGTGTCCCATTCCGCGATTTCCTTGCAATCAATGATAACACTACCGCCATCTCGCTCCGTTAAGCGCGAGGCCATAGATAACAGCGTGCTCTTTCCCGCGCCATTTGGACCGATAATCGATGTTACCTTGCCCTTTTCAAACTGAGTATTGGCCTCGTCTACGACTTTGTTTGAACCGAAAGCCTTCGTTAATTTGTCTATTACTATCATATTTATACAACTTTGTTTTTCAGCAGCAGGTATAAGAAATACGCACCGCCGATAAAGTTAATTACGACACTCAACGTCGTCTCAAAACTGAACACGTTTTCGATTATCCATTGCCCAGCAAGTAATGAACTGATGGATAGAAACGAACATCCGACCAATAGCGTTTTATGTTGGTAACTTCGGAACATTTCTCGGCTTAAGTTGGTCACTAGTAAACCAAAGAACATGATTGGCCCTACCAAAGCCGTAGAAATAGCAATCAAAACCGCCGAGATAATAAACACATTTCTCGTCACTTTAGGTACATCAACACCCAAACTTTTCGCATTGTCTTGGTCGAGCCAAAACACATCTAAAGTACGATGCATCCTAAACAACAACCAACATGCAAACATCAAAGCCGGAGCACTAAAGTAAACCAAGTTCACTTTGACATTATTGAAACTGGCGTACAGTTTCGACTGAACAATTGCATATGTGTTTGGGTCCATCAGCAAAGAAAAGAATGACGCCGCATTGGAAAATAGCTGACCAAAGATCAAGCCGACCAATAGCAACGTAATCAAGTTCTTGCTGCCTTTTGAAAAGTAAAACCCAAACAGCAGTAGCGAAAACGACACCATTACAATGACTGCAATCGCGAAATTGACGTACAAGTTAAGAACTAAGGTACTCAACCCACCAAAAATCAACACGATCAAAATTTGGGTTAACACATACAGCGCATCAAAACCCATGATACTTGGCGTTAAAATTCGGTTGTGCGTAATGGTTTGAAATACAAGTGAAGACTGAGCAATGGCCACACCCGCTAGCACTATCGCCAATACTTTAGGAACTCTACGAGACAAAAAATATTGGTAGTTGTCAGCCGTTAGCCCAATACCAATAAACAGACACGCGAAAAGAATCGCAATGCCACCTAGCAGCAGGATTTTCGTTGAATCACGCATGTTGCTTACCTCGCAACAACATTGCGATGAATACCACGCCACCCAATATGCTAATCACGATAGAGATTGGCATTTCATGAGGGAAAATAATTAAACGACTCACCAAGTCGCAACACAACACTAAAATGGCCCCATACATGGCCGTAAGCGGAATGTTCTTTTTGAGGTTATCGCCATAAAAGTGACTCACGAGATTAGGCACAATCAGCCCTAGGAATGGCAACTGGCCAACAATCATCACGACACTTGCTGACATGATGGACACCAATAGTACGCCAATCGTCACAACCTGCTGATAATTCAAACCCAAGTTAATCGCGAAATCTTTTCCGATACCTACGGCAGAGATCCTTGCGGCAAAAAGATAGCTGAGGATAACCATTGGTACCGCGATGTACAGCAGTTCAAAATCACCACGCAAGATGTTAGCGAAGTTTGCGACTGTCCAAGCATTCAGACTTTGAAGTGCATCATATTTGTAAGCGATAAACGTAGTCATGGATTGGATGACATTGCCGAAAATAATCCCGACAAGTGGCACAAAAACCACGCTCTTAAATTGAATGCGCTGAATAAAGAAAACAAACGCCAGCGTCCCAAATACCGAGATGCCGAACACGAGCCAAAGGTGATTATCATTACCAAAGAAAACCACGCTCAGTACGTAGCCCAGCATGGCACATTCGATCGTACCAGTTGTAGAAGGTGCCGCAAATCGGTTCTGGCTGATTTGCTGCATGACAAGACCCGCAATACTCAAGCCAGCACCAGCAAGCAATATGGCAAATAAACGTGGTATACGGCTGGTAAAGAAAAGTTCTAATGCTTTCTCATCACCTGAAAAGAGTTGTTGGGGTGTCATGTTTGCCACCCCAACAAATAACGAAACCGTGCTTAAAACCACAAGGGTTAGCAATAACTTCTTCAAAGTTAACCTCTGCTATCTTGGATTACAGTTCAACGGTTTGCTTTATCTCACTGACCATTTTTTCTGTTGCTGTCACACCAGACATCGACAAGTACCAAGCGTCCACATCTAAATAGGTGATTTTATGATTTTTATATGCCGCAGTCGCTTTGACTAAGTCGTTATCCATGGATTTACGAATATCGTTATCCGGCGTACCTGTCAGAGAATTTCGGTCAACCACGAGAATATTTTTCGGGTTAGCTTCACGAATAAACTCATAAGAAATGACATCTCCGTGAGTGCCCGTTTTCACGTGCTCAACCGTTTCCAAGAAGCCAAAGTCGTTATAAATGACGCCAAATCGCGACTGGGCACCAAACGCGCTGATGTTGTCACCCATGCTCAAAATCGTTAATGCATCATTTTTGTTCGATTGGTTGTAGTCACGGATTGCTTTGAATTGAGCATCTAGCGCTTCAATTTTCTGCTCTACTTTTTCTTCGATATTGAAGATCTTACCAATATTGCGCCATTGCGCTTGCGTGCCTTCCCAATAGCCTTGGTTCTCTTTCGCCGCAAAAACAACTGTAGGGGCAATTTCACTCAGCTCTTCATATTTCGCAGACGCTCGCGGACCAACCAAAATCAAATCCGGCTTTTGCATGTAGATAGTTTCAAAATCAGGTTCAAACAAACTACCCGCAGAGGTGTAGTTATCTTTGCTGTATTTTGAAAGGTAACTAGGAAGATTAGAAGAGTTAGATACTGCAACAGGATCGATACCAAAGTTGTCCAGCGCATCTAGCGGGCCAAAGCCAATCACAACCACACGCTCTGGGGATTGTTCTAGCTCTGTTTGACCCATGTAGTGGTCAATCACAACTTTAGCAGCGAAAGAAGGAGAAACAGTAAATAACGACAGCATAGCCGCACCAACGAATTTTTTCATTTTGTTAAGCCTTAATGAGATCTATTATCATACGCGTTCGCAATATAACGCTACTCTTTAATGCATTCAACAAAATTTAAGGTACTTTACATTAGTTACGTTTACTCAAGACTTAGATATATCAAAGACTTATAAAACCCATCAGTTCCAATACCTGGGCGTATCATTCATGCGCTTCAATAAACGCTTTGAGTGCCAGCTCATCAATAATCTCCAAACCGTTGTCCGTTTTTGTAATCAATCCCTTTTCAATCAAGTCCTTAACTGCACGTCGATAGACTCGGCCTGAGGTACCAAACCGCTCAGCCTCTTGGTTCACTTTATCAAAACCACCAAGCAACTTATCCGTCTGATTACGGACGAGAAGATCATAGGCAATGTTGTAAGTAATGGGATGCAACAAACGATTAGTGTAGATATCCATGGAGTCTTGATAATCCTCAGCCAATGCTGAAGCGAAGAACACCATCATTTGGGGATGATTTTGCAGTGCTTCGGTTAGTTTTTGGATACAGATAACATCAACCTGCATATGTTCATCTGCTATCACATTCCATTGACAAGGAGTCTGAGTGAAGAACTCCATTTCACCATAAATATGATAGTCGCAGTTAGCTTCCCCTAATTGAAAACGTCGTCCATTTGCGGCCAATATGTTCATCGAGACTCGACCTACTGGCACAACATACAAGTACTGAAGTTGCTCACCTTGGCGGAGAATTGCTTCCCCAGCATCAAAGTAACGCGAATTTATTTGGCATTGATAAATCAAATCGCGAAAGGTGGCACTCTTTTCTTCAAGGTATGTTTTGAAGCGACCAGTCGGATAAGGGCTGATTTTCATTTTCTGCTCTCTCAGAAAAAGTTACGGACAACTATTTAAGGTGGATTGTACCCCGTAACTCCAAATAAAAAAGCGACAGTGACCTGTCGCTTTACATCTATTCTGTTTATGTGACTTACTGAGATTGAGACTGGCTAACGCTGAGCAACCAAGGCTTCTAATGCCGTAATCGCGGCACTCTTCTCACCTTGCATCATTACTTTGGCTTCATCAACGTACTGACCAACACCTTCTTTCACATCTTGTTGATACAGCACCACGTTGTTTAATATCGAAGCCACATGAAGGCCTCGTAGTCGACCGACCGTAAACAGCGCAGAGGTTTCCATATCGGCACCTAAGATGCCTTTCTTGTTCCAATGTTGGCATATTGCATCTTCGTCATCGGTATAGAAACTGTCGTGAGAACGCACCACACCAAAATGATAATGCACTTTTTGCATCGACAAGTAACGCTCAACTTCCTTTAACAGTGAAAAGCTTGCGTAGGCTGGATAAGACGAATCGACATACGCTTTAGAGCCGCCCTCATCTCTTACCGCGCCTTCGGCAATGATCAACTCGCCAAGATGAATGCCTGATTGCATTGCCCCCGCCGATCCAACGCGTACCACATGAGTCACACCGCACTGTTTTAGCTCTTCCACTGCGATGATCATCGATGGCGCACCTATACCTGTACTACACACTGAAACAGGTTTGCCTTTGTAGTTGCCGGTAAACACACGGTACTCGCGGTTTTCCGACACCATTTCTGCATCATCAAATAATGCCGCGATACGATTCGCTCGATCTGGCTCGCCGCATACAATAACGAGGGGAGCGATTTGTGTTTCATCCACTCCGATATGAGGTTGTTTGGCCATTTTTCGTTCCTTACGCAGCAGCGTGCGCTAAGGTTTTATCGCCATTGCGCTTAGCGCTACGAGCCCACTCACGCGTGCCATTGGCAGCGATGAACATAAGAATCGCGTACTGAACAGACATTGCGTAAACACCTTGCGTCGCGTAGATACCCACACTGATAATGTTAATCACGACCCATAGAATCCAGTTTTCGACGTATTTACGTGTCATCAGAATTTGTGCAACCACAGAAAGCACTGTCATGGTTGCATCCCAGAACGGGAACGCGTCAGGCTCAAGCACCGGTTCAGCCAAGCCAGCACCAAAGAGATTCAAGCTATCAACAGCAATGTTTGCTAGCGCAAAGAAAAATGGGTCGATATAGATCGTTAATAATGCGATACATGCAACGCTAATAGAGGCAGTAGTAATAAGTTTCTGTTTATTTAACCAGCGAACTTCCAGCGTTTCACCTTGTGCGTTTGGACGGGTCCACGCATACCAGCCGTAAATGTTCGCACAGAAGAAAAACAATTGAAGAAGCAATAATCCGTATAACTGAATTTGAAAAAAGATAACGGCAAAAAGCGTGACATTCAGCAAACCGAATAAGTAGTTGATGGTTTTTTCTTGGCTGGCCAACCAAATGCAAAGCAGTCCAAAAACGGTACCGAAAGCTTCGATCCAACTCATTGCGTAGCCGTCGCCGATCGGAATGTTAACGAGAGTATTATTAATATCGAGTAAGGCAAAGAGGTCCATAACATGTCCTTTATTATTTTGTTTGGAATACGCTTATATTAGAGCGTGATCCCCAACAAAAAGGAGGACATTTGTCCTCCTCTTGATGCACTCGATCATAATTCAGTTCAATGTTTACTTGAAAGCAATAAATGATGCTATTGAACGATGTTGGAAATAGACGTGCCTATGAATCCAAGCCTAGATAGCGTTTTTTGAATGCAGAAGCTGATGCAAATAAAGCTGACGCCAAAAGTGTAATAATAAAGCCAATTGCGTACTCAAATGCTTCATTAACCAGTAGCTGATAGCAGCTCACAAAAAAAATCAATACAACTGTAATAACATTAACTCGGTGAAACCAAGGGTGTTTTACAGATAACTTAGCGTAACCTTTTGATAACATTTGACTAATCCGCCAGACAACAATTAATAGTTTTATTTATAATCAACGACGATAGTAAGGCTTTATCGTATAAAGAGAAACGACTTTTTTAATTTTTTAGCTCAACATCACACGTCATTCAGTGACGTTTGACTTTAACCTCTTGACGCTTTTCCGTTCCACTAGAGTCGGTTCTAATTGTACGACCTGTGCCTCTGTTGACTTTTCATCCAACTTTCGGACAAGAGTCTCAACGGCAGCCTGCCCCAAACGGTACTTAGGCTGATGAATGGTAGTTAGCGATGGCGACATAAATTTCGCGATATGGATGTCATCGTAACCAATAATGGACAGGTCGTCCGGCACTTTAATATCGAGCTCATTTGCGGCGTTAATCACCCCCATCGCCATCATATCGTTAGAGACGAAAATCGAGCTAGGTAATGCGCCACGTTGAGCCATTTTTTTGAACGCTTGATACCCACCCTCACATTCGAAGTCAGACTCAATGATCCAATTGGCATTAAATTCCAAGCCAGCTTCGTTCATTGCTCGCTTATAACCTTCGTATCGCATTTGCGCTTGGTGTTTAATCAAAGGGCCTGTGATGCACCCAATTTCGGTATGGCCGCAATCAATTAAGTATTTCGCCGCTAAGTAACCGCCACGAAGTGAGTTGTCTTGGATTTTATCGCTTGTAAATAGCATTGGCCCCCAGTCCATTACCACAACCGGGATATCTGGGTAACGCTCAAATACATCGATACGCTCTCCTTCTAGCGACGAGCACATCAAGATCAAACCATCGACACGCTTTTGCAATAGCGTATTAATGGATTGACGCATACGTTCGTTATCACCCTCGGTGTTACATAAAATGAGGCTGTAGCCTTTTTGGTAGCAGCTGCGTTCGACGCCTTTTACGACTTCGCCAAAGAATGGGTTGGTTGAGGTTGTCACGAGCATACCAATGGTTTTGGTACGATTAACTTTGAGGCTACGCGCCAACGCAGAGGGCGCGTAGTAGTTAAGCTCTTTTGCGGCATTGTTAACGCGTTCAGAGATCTCTTCGCTCACAAAACGCGTCTTGTTAATAACATGGCTCACTGTTGAAGTGGAAACCCCTGCCAGTTTTGCGATGTCTTTCATCGTCGCCATGTTACTACTCCTATTTTAATGAGGCGTTGTGCGCCTTATTGTTCAGCGAGAAACGCGTCCACCTCTTCGCGGGTTGGAATCGACGTTTGCGCGCCAAAGCGGGTCACAGAAATTGCAGCCGCCGCATGTGCAAACTTAATCGCTGATTCTAAAGGTAAATCTTCTAGGAGACCAGTGACGAATGCCCCATTAAATGTATCGCCCGCTGCGGTAGTATCCGTCGCTTCAACGCGGAAACCCGCGATGATTTCGCCTCGACCGTTTTGGCTTAGCCAAACGCCTTTTGCACCGAGTGTGATCATGACAATTTCTATACCTTTACCATGTAGCACATTCGCCGCTTCTTGCGCGCTTTCGTTGTCTGTTACAGTAATACCTGTCAGAACTTCAGCTTCCGTTTCATTTGGCGTAATCACGTCAATGTAAGACAGTAATTCATCTGACAATTCACGAGCTGGCGCAGGATTCAAAATTACGTTGGTTTTGGCATCTTTCGCTACACGCGCAGCTTTCTCAATGCCGCACATCGGCGTTTCCAATTGCATTAGCAAGTAATCTGCTTGGCGAATACGCTCTAAATCTGGCTCAATCGCTTCTGCTGTCAGTTTGGCGTTCGCTTCAGCTGAAATGCAAATGCTGTTCTCACCACTGTCCGACACTTGAATCATCGCGATACCTGTCGGGCAATTTGGCTGCATCTTCACACCAGTGATATCGATGCCGTCCATTTTGAAGTTTTCGCGAATGTTAATGCCGAATGAGTCGTCGCCCACACAAGCGATAAAACCGATGTCTGCATTTAATCGCGCCGCCGCGACGGCTTGGTTGGCACCTTTGCCACCTGGGATAACTTGATAGTTGCGACCATGCAGCGTCTCGCCTGGGCGAGGGAAAGAAGGCACTTGAAGAACATGGTCAGCGTTTACACTACCTAACACCACTAACTTATTCATACGGTTATCCTCGGTTCTGAATGAACCCTTTTTAAAAACTGTTTAGGAAAATACATTAGATGACTTTAACTTCTCTTCCTGATGAAGGAGTCTCGATAAAAAGCCAAAGGCATCTATACCCCACACTTTGCAGTATTTTGGGTAAGTTTGCCCTCACCTCCTAAACGACAGATATAAACGGAGGAGAGAGCAAAAATTAGGATGATTTATTGGAACTTGAAACTTACTTAGTGACTACTTTTAGTGGTACTGGGATGTACTCTTCTACTTCTTCACCTTTCAAAACTTTGTCAGCCGTTTCAACACCTAAAGCACCGATAAGGTCTGGTTGCTGAGCAATAGTTGCCGCTAGTTTGCCACGGTTAACTGCTGCAATGCCGTCTTCCGTACCATCAAAACCAACGATAACGACATCTTTGCCAGAAGCTTGAACTGCGCGAAGTGCACCTAGCGCCATTTCATCATTCTGTGCAAATACCGCTTGTACATCCGGGTTAGCCGCTAGCAGGTTTTCCATTACGTTTAGACCTTTTGTGCGGTCAAAGTCAGCTGGTTGGCTAGCAAGAAGATCCATATCGCTGCCCTTCACGGCATTCATAAAGCCTTCACCGCGCTCACGCGCTGCCGATGTGCCCGCAATACCTTCAAGTTGAATGACTTTTGCTTTTTCGCCTACTTTTTCCATGATGTAGTGGCCTGCCATTTCACCACCAATTACGTTGTCCGACGCGATGTGACTCACGACTTCACCACGGCTTGCACCACGGTCTAATGTCAACACAGGGATCTTAGAACGGTTCGCCATACGAATTGCATTAGACACTGCATCAGAATCCGTTGGGTTGATAAGAATTGCTTTTACGCCGCGAATACTTAAATCCTCGATGTTCGACAGTTCTTTACTCGGGTCATTTTGCGAGTCCAGTACAATTAAGTCGTACCCCAATTCTTTCGCTTTTGCTTCCGCACCGTCTTTCATCGTTACGAAGAACGGGTTGTTTAGCGTCGAAACCACAATCGCCATGGTATCTTGAGCTTGCGCCGCTACCGATACGGTTGAAGAAAGAAGTGCAGCAGAGATAAGAGTTGCAAGTTTTTTCATCGTTCTAGTCCTTTGTGTAGGGTGAGCCAGTACACGTCCCCTGACTCGGTTTGTATTCACTGTTTTATATATACAGATTGTTATGAATTACTTGTTTTTGTTGTCTACCAATACCGCAAGCAAGATAACCACTGCTTTTGCAATCATTTGGTAGTAGGAAGAAACATCAAGTAGGTTAAGTGCATTGTTCAAGAAACCGATGATCAGCGCACCAATCAAGGTACCCATGATACGGCCTTTACCGCCCATCAAGCTGGTACCGCCAAGAACAACCGCTGCGATAGCGTCTAGCTCGTAGCCCATACCTGCTGTTGGCTGCGCCGAAGAAAGACGAGACGTTACGATAATACCTGCAAGCGCTGCTAGCATACCGCAGATGGCGTAGACACCAATCTTCACTCGGTCTACATTGATACCTGATAGGCGAGTCGCAGACTCATTGCCGCCTAGTGCGTAAACATAGCGACCAAAGCGCGTGTGGTTAAGTAAATACCAAGCCGCAGCGAACACAACCACCATTAACCAAACAGGAACTGGAATGCCTAGCGCGTAGCCAGTACCAAACCATGCGAACGCATCCGCGGTGTCAGTAAAGCCTGTCGAGATTGGACGACCTTCGGTGTACACCATGGTCACACCGCGTAGTAACGTCATGGTAACCAGCGTAGCGATAAATGCCTGCACCTTACCCTTCGCAATAATGATACCGCTGATCGCACCTAACGCTGCACCTGCGACTAAAGCAGTTGGAACCGCCACTAGCACCGGAACCTCAAGCGCAATCATGCTTGCCGCAAAGGCACCACACAATGCCAATACCGAACCAACACTTAAGTCGATGCCTGCTGTTAAAATAACTAATGTCATACCCACTGCGATAATGGCATTCACGGAGGTTTGACGAAGAATGTTGAGAATGTTGTCGACCGTAAAAAAGTTCGGGTTCAAAAATGACACAACAACGATCAGAAAGATCAAAGCTATCAGTGATTTTTGCTCAATCAGCCACTCTTTTGTGAACAACTTCTTGTTGCCAGTTTCGGTTGGTTTGCTCATGGTATTCGTACTCATGCTGCTTCCTCATTGATCTCTTTGCCTACGGCACAGGCGAGTAATTTTTCTTGATCGGCGTCTTTCGCATCAAATTCGCCAGTGATACGACCTTCATGCATCACTAAAATACGGTCGCTCATGCCGAGCACTTCAGGCATCTCGGAAGAAACCAAGATGATGCTCATGCCTTCGGCCTTAAACTTGTTGATGAGCTGATAAATCTCTTTTTTTGCTCCGACATCAACACCACGTGTTGGCTCATCCAGAATCAGAACTTTAGGTTTCGTCATTAACCCTTTCGCAATCGCAACTTTTTGCTGGTTACCACCAGATAAGTTGCCGATGATTTGATCTCGCGTTGGGGTTTTAATGTTGAATAACTTAATAAAATCTTCCACTGCAATCACTTCGTCGCTGTGTTGAATCTGGAAGCCTTTGGTCAGCTGGTTTAGCGAACAAAGTGACATGTTCTCCTTAACTGAAAGACCTAAAACCAAACCATCGCCTTTGCGATCTTCAGAGATGTAAGCGATACCATTTGCCAAGCCATCTTGCGGGCTAACCGGGTTAATAGTTTTGTTATCAAGATTGATAACACCATGCTCACTAGGTAATGCGCCGTAAATGACTTTCATGAGTTCAGTGCGGCCTGCGCCCATCAAGCCAGAAATTCCAAGAATCTCACCACGCTTGAGAGTAAAGCTCACATCCTGAACGCCAGATCCAGTCAAACCAATGACTTCAAGACAAGCTTCGCCATGTTGTACATCAATACGTGGATATTGCTCTTCTAATTTTCGGCCAACCATCATTTCAATTAGGCCATCTTCATCAGTGTCGGACACCTTGCACTCACCGATAAACTTACCATCACGAAGTACGGTAATGTCGTCACAGATTTCAAAGATTTCTTTAAGACGATGCGAAATGTATACGATGCCGCATCCTTGCTCGCGAAGCTCATTAATCACTTTAAACAGTGATTCCGTTTCGGTATCGGTCAATGCGTCCGTTGGCTCATCCATAATGATGACTTTCGACTCAAACGAAAGTGCCTTTGCAATTTCCACCATTTGTTGTTCACCAAGGCTTAAATCGCCAAGCAATGTTTTTGATGAGTGCTTGACATTGAGACGTTTTAAAAGCTTGTCAGCTTCGTCATACATTTTGCCCCACTGGATACGCCCTAAGGATCCAGTGAACTCTCGTCCCAAGTAAATATTTTCGGCAATCGTCAGTTCAGGAATCAGGTTCAGCTCTTGGTGAATAATACTAATACCAGCTTCCTGTGAATCGCGTGGCCCTTTAAAGGCCGCCGGCTGACCTTGATATTGAATGCTCCCCGCATCCATGTGGTAAATGCCTGTCAACACCTTCATTAACGTTGACTTGCCTGCTCCATTTTCACCCATCAGCGCCATAACACGGCCTGGATAAACATTCAGGCTTGCTTTGTCGAGTGCTTTTACGCCCGGAAACGCCTTCTCAATTTCGCTTAGTTGTAGAATGGCTTGAGTCATAATCTGTCCTCAATATCTCTGGCTTAAAAAACCACGCCCGCTTGGAAAATAACGTTCGCATATGGCGAGCATTCGCCGGTTCTTACGATAGCGCGACTTTGCGCCGTACGTGCTTTAAACGCTTCATGTGACACGTAGCTCACTTCAATAGATTTGCCCGTTTCTTCACTCTCTTTGCTCAGTTCGTTGAGCAACGCTTCATGCAAAACTGGGCTTGCATCAGAGAACTCTTCCGCAATGATGACCCCTTCGATTTGGGACTCAGATAGAATTACGCGAACAGTATCAAGAAAACTTGGTACCCCATGCGTTAGCGCCAAATCGATTCGCTGAACATGCTCTGGGATTGGTAGACCAGCATCACATATCGTGATCTCGTCGGTGTGGCCTAGCGTCGCCACCAAGTAAGAAATATCTGAGTTAATTAGGGTACTTTTTTTCATCTCATCGACCTTTCGGTTACACGTTCATACAACCATGAGCGCCTGTTTTAAAGTGTTTTCGTTATTAACAGAAAACTCATCGAAACGTTTCGATGAAATAATAATTCGTCATCGCAATTTGACCAGTGTGAGATCGATAAGGTGTGAGAATGATCTGTAATTCAATTGTCATTGAATAGGAAAAGTGCACTTGAGTCACACTTTACCATCGAAACGTTTCGATGACGATATTTCCCTGTCATTACGGTTAGGTTTTATACAGGGAGGAAGGAAAAGAGACGTCCAACTACTGAGAAAACTTCTAGTTAATAAGCTCGAAACCTTTCACGTCATCACAATTCTTAGATAGCTGCCTGATTTTGGAGAACGCTCACCTTACAATCTGGTTACAATTTGCCAAAACACATCATCCGTTCAGTACCTTACCTGGTACGCGACGTTTGTAGGGACACAAACGGAAACTAAGAACCATAATGAAGTTAAGCAATAGAGTCATTTTGCTTGTCGCGCCAGTGATCTTATTAAGCGCGTTAGTATCTAGCTATATTATTTATAGCATTCAAAAAGTGACGCTCATCAAGCGGGAAGACAGCTATATTCAGTTGCAGATGGAAAAGCTCGCCGGGCAGTTTCGACAAGCGAATATTTTTCTTAATAGCTATGCCTATACGCTCAGTAAAAGTGATGTATTACAAGACTATTTGGTTAATCATAACAACCCCTATCGTGAGCGAGTCTTGTTTAATCGATTAGACGAGACCGCTGAAGTATTAAGCCATGGTTACAAAGGCGATGCGAGCATGGCGATCCTCGACGGAAAACAAAACCTTCTCTACTACACAGAAAACAAGTATTACGAATCATCGGGCGTGGTCGACCCAAAGGTGTTAGAGTACATATCACGAAGTTTCAATGAGAGAGAGGCTTTCAGTCACACTGGCTTTATTTATAACTCCAGTGGACAAAGCATTCTTCTTCAATACGAGGTCGTCGACAAAAGAACGGGGACTCACCCTTTGAGCTTTGACTCAAAAAATGTGTTTTTTGTGGTAGTTTCCGTATCACTTGAAGCCTTTAACGAGATTAAGCATGACATCGAGTTTGACACGCACAGCGTGATTACTTTCGCCGACAAACCCATTTATCTTGATATTCCTCTCGCTCAAACCATTGAGCTGCTGCCGCACTTTTATGCCGTGCTTTCTCCTGCCGAATATTTAATGTGGAATAAAGTCGATAAAGTGTGGCTAGAACTTGCTTTCTCCTTTGGCGTAGCGGCGTTTTTCACAATCACATTAATCATTTTGGTGTTGTATCGCTATGTGTTGCGCCCCGTTTCTCGCCTTGATAAGCAGCTGAACGAACTTGAATCTAATCAACGTGACAATATTGAAAAGCTAGAAACAAACGATGAAATAGGACGCCTCTCTGCACGCTTTTTTGATATGTATGAGGAACTTAATGTCATCTATAAAAAGACAAAACGCCTAGCTGAAACGGATCACCTGACGCAACTCGCCAATCGCCATCGTTTTCATGAGCTTGCCACTCGTGAACTTATCTCCCCTTCGCAGTTTTTGTGGGTTGTTTACGTCGATCTTGATAACTTTAAATACGTGAATGATAAATACGGGCATGAATTGGGAGATAACTTATTAAAAGTGTTCTCATCACACATCAAGAATGCTTGTCAAAAGTTCTCGCACGATTACAACAGCCCCTGCTTTGCCGCCAGGTTATCTGGTGACGAATTTGCAATTTTACTGAGCTCAAATCAAGAGGTAAAACGCTTGCCTGATTTGCTTGCATCAGAGCTGCTAAAACCAATTAGTAATCTCAGTTCATCTTGGAGTAATTCATTTCCCGTTACGGCAAGCGTAGGTATTGCACAATATCCTCAAGACGGTACTGACATCGCGAAGTTACTCTCCAGTGCCGATGCGGCTATGTATCAAGCAAAACGGGCAGGGAAAAATCAATACGCCTATTATTCAGCCGCTCTCAATATTGAGTCTCAAAGACGAAGTCAACTTGAACGTGCGCTCCGAAAAAGCAATGTAGAGGAAGAATTTCACCTTATTTTTCAACCCTATATGAACAATCGAAGCAACGAAATTGAGGGGTTAGAAGTCTTGTTGCGCTGGGAAGCCGAAGGTATCGGCCCTATCCCTCCAAAGGAGTTTATTCCAATTGCAGAGCAAGCCGGATTATTTGATAAAATTGACCGCTGGGTTTTCGCCAATGCAACGGCGGAATACCATCAATTAAGGAATATTTTCGGTAAGGATATTGTTCTTTCGGTCAATCTTTCATCAGCAGAGCTAAACTCGATAGAAATGGCAAACTACATCCATGAACAAGCGACACTGCACAGTGTTAAACCAGAATGTATTGAGATAGAAATAACCGAAACCTTTGCCGCAGAACAACAAGGAACGGCTCTACTTGATGAGCTATCAAAACGTGGCTACCGTCTTGCAATTGATGACTTTGGTTCTGGTTACACATCGTTAACTCAGCTCGTTCAGTATCCGGTTCAAAAAATCAAATTTGATCGAGAGTTCCTCGTTACATTGATGAAGACCAACAACGGCCATGTGATCAAACCTATTATTGAGCTATGCCATGCCCAGAATAAAACGGTTACAGCAGAAGGTATTGAACACAATATGATGCATGAATGGCTATCGGCATACCGCTGCGACTATATGCAAGGCTATTTATTTGGCAAACCAATGACTAAAGAACAATTGAGCTTGTGGTGGCAATCGGCAAATGACGACAGTCGATTTGATGCGTCCATGGCCAGCTCAATTAGGGTTTCAAGAACATAAGTTAAGGGGAGACGTACAGCTGTCACAACTGTGGCGGCTGTATTTAGTTATATATGAGCTTCATTGATAGATGCTCAGCTTTTGTTCCCCCATACCTATATCTATGACTTTAGTCGAGTAAATCACTATTTATTTGTTTTTAAACCAGCACTTCCTTGAAATCCAAACCGGTCAAATTCAGCGCTTTGACGCTATCGTACAAGCCACCTTTTTTGTCCGTGCAAAACGTTCTGAGCCCAGCACCTTTTACTCTGAACAAGTCAGATTCATTAACGGCTTCTCTATTCAAAACGAGTTTCTTAAACGGTCTAGCACGACTTAGCTTACCATGACGAAGATTATACTCGGTAGCAGAGGTATCAATGGCATCAATTTGAGTGACAATGTTTAATGCTCGCCAAGGCTTTCCTTGTAGATTTAATGGTAAAAATTCGACATTCTCGCTCAACACATCGAGCTTATCCGCAATAGAAGCGGATACAGCAAGAGTAAAAGATCCCCATGCTGCAATATCAGGCCTGGGTAATGGCTTTTCACCCTTAACGTCTAACCATTCAATATCAATACTTTTCCAACTGGGTTTAACAGACTCTCCATAGAGTTGGATAGGTTTGCTTGCCGTTACTTGAAGAGACATTTCCAATGGCGACTCTCGCAACATTGCAAAATCATTAACATTGGGAGTGACAATAAACACTTTATTAAATGCTGTCATAACCGTCCTTAAATAAATTTGAGCGCTTTTCTTAATGAGATGAGCACTCTCCCACCAAACCAAACATAATAGATAGAGTTTACTTTCATGTTCAAAAATTTAATGAATTCAGATCTGGCGTTCTTCTCTTTTAATTTCGAAGTTTTATTATTCATATATTTAATCCACACGATAGAATTATTTTTTCAATTTTTACTATGTACCCTTCCTTATGTAATCGAATAAATTAGAGAATAAACAATAGCACGCATCACTTCACTTTTGTCGAGCTCATCACTCTCACTTAAACGATACATTCACAAGTTCAATTTTTGTACGACTTAGACTTAGCTTTGTCAATCGTGAATTAAAAACAACCGATTCACCGCTGTTTTACTGCCTTTTCTTACCACCCTGTTGTTTATTCATACATTATAAATGCACTTATACACATAACGATTCGGCGTTACGATTTGTTACGAGTTAAATCACAAACTTTTGAGGTATTGGATAAAGCGTAGAAAAAGAAAACACATTGAAATAAAAAGAGTTTCTAAAGTACGAAAAATAAAACGCCGTTTTTATAAATTGGCAACTTCACAAATATCCTTAAACACAGTTTTATTAATTACATATATCAGATATTATTTACGCCGAAGTTTATAGAAACCATCGTTAAACTTCATATTTTATATAAGTTTCAAACAGTTAGTTTTTAACTCGAGAAATTATCGTCAACCCAATATCAAGCACCTAAGCGTGCAATAAGAAACATTGGGAATAGAATTATATTGATGTGCATGTTGTTTTAACGAGTGCATGAAGCAATCGGTAAATTTGTAACACCATAGAGTTTTATTTAGCCAAGATGAAAAAGTTAATTATATTATTTACATGTGCGCTGTTGTCTGTCTCACCTTTTGCTTTTGCAAAACAATCAGATAACGAACCCAGGGATCATTTACGACCAAAGCAAGTTGAACATGTGTTTAAACAAGCCAAGCTAGATGGCATAGTAGACTTTAAGTTGTTCAGTGACGCTTACATCGCTTATCAGAAGACACCCGATAGAAAGAAGTCGGTACTAACGATCATCGACTATAGTAAACCATCAACTGAAAAGCGTTTTTATGTGGTTGATTTAGATAAAAAGAAGCTAATTTACAATACGTATGTTTCTCACGGCGTGAACAGCGGAAAGAAAACAGCGACACAGTTTTCAAATGTCGTGAACTCGCGAAAAACATCATTGGGCACTTTTTTGACTGATACCACTTACTACGGCTCAAATGGCTATTCACTTCGATTAGATGGGCTAAGCTCTGGATTAAACGACAAAGCTCGCGAGCGTTACATTGTCGTGCACGGTGCCGATTACGCAAACCCTTCCTTCATCAAGAAGAATGGATACCTCGGACGCAGTTGGGGTTGCCCTGCTTTGCCAGAGAAGTTGTCTCGCGAGATCATTGACACCATAAAAGGCGGCAGCGTTATTTACGCAAGCGCATAATATCGATGCGACGAATATGGGGAAGAAAAAGAAGATTCTATTTCTTCCCCAGTAATAATCCTGTTAGCTTAATCGTCCTTGTGCAACGACTCTCTTTCCATTTTCGCTTACTCGAAAGCGAAAAATTATTGTGTTATTCGCTCATATGCCTAAGTGCGATCAGAAAACTCTGTTCATCCCCCTTCCATCTCGTTAGTATACGCTGAGTTCATCAGACACTGGCTTTCATCGTTATCATAGTTCCACTAAGATTCCTTAATCATGGTGGGTAACTGTGGCTTTATATGTTTAGGGTTACTTCTTGCGTTATCTACACCGTATATTATTGATGCTTTCTTTGTCCCTGCTTTCAGGGCTCATCACAGCTTCATATGCGCATGAGTGGCACCACACCAAACATTACACTTCCGAGCGTCTACTTAAACTCTCTCAACAAGACGATTTTGAGCTAGCACACACTGATTTTCATGCCTCAGCTTCTCTGAGCTCTTGGGGTTCAGAAAGTTACTACCTACATATAAAGCGCGAGTTGTTCGGGCTTGTTTCCTGTCGCCGAACATCAGCTACTGATGGCGTTTTATCATCAGATTTTACTCCTGATTATTTTTTACTTATTGCTTTCTCTTCTCCACCACTACTGGAGTTGGCAAAACAAGCATCTCGCTTACCTCTAGACAGTTATGGCGGACTCATGAGTCAACGCTCTCTTTATCGCCTCTCAGGAAGAAAGGAAGCGAACTTAATGTACGTCTTTACTCATGGTCGCAACGCCTTCTCTGTTGTTTAACTTTTTATGACATACAGAGAACACGAAAATGTAACGATAAGAGCCAATATGCTCATTGTTACTAGAACCAATTTGAGGTCCATATAATGACAAGAATCGCTACAACCATCGCACTAGCATTACTATTTTCAGCGGGCTCAACCTTAGCAAACACAGAAACTAAGCCAGAAGAAATGAGTAACGACACTCTGTTAGAGTGTGCCAACGTTTCTAACGCACGTATTGCAGTTCCGGAACACAGAGCGATGTTCAGACACTACTTAATGTCTGAGAGAGACTACAGCTTTGACCAGCTATCGTCTGCCGAACTTGAATTTAAAGCAGCAGATAAGAATAAGTCTGAAGTAGAGAACATCTACAAGTCTCAGTGCAAAGAAGTTGGCGAATACCTATATAGCATTGGCTATTAAATTCGAAACCCTAACGACACTCAAAAAGAAAGGCGCATACATTGCGCCTTTCTTTTTACTGACAAAAACCTGTCGATTAGATGTCTAATCTGCATACAAGCTTAAAAGTGTAAATCAAGTAAACTTACTGAGAAAACTCAGACACATCCTTGGGTTTACAGAACGCTCGACGTGCTTTAACAAACAAGAAACTAAGCACTCCAATCACAAGAGTAATTATTGGTGCCGCCATTAATAGCATTGTGATCGCTTTGCTCATATTTTCTGGTAACAAAGGAAGTAATGAACCAAAACCGCATAATACCAGCGTCCATAAAATCGCACTCAACCACGCAAAGTAATGGAATTTACTAATACGTTTCACTCGCAACCCCATCATTAATGGCAATAGGGAGCGAACAACCGGAATAAACCGCGCACAAAAAAGCGCAATCAATCCATGTTTACTGAGTAATACGTCGACTTGTTCCAAACGCTTTTGAGGAACCGCGCTCACCCAACCTTGGACCTTAGGTAAGCGATTTAGCCACTTGCCTTGTAAATAAGCCGCCCAACTTCCCAATCCCGCACTAACAGCTATCACCAACATGATCATAATTGGGTCAAGGACGCCAACCGCCGCCAGCGTACCGGATAATACGACGACACTGTCGCATGGGAAAGGTGCAGCAGGAATAAAACCACTTTCCAAAAAAATAATCACAGCAACAACAAAATAAACCAAACCTGCACTGCCTGGCGCCATTAACGCCGTGAAATCTTGATGCCAAAAGGCACTCAAGACCTGAATTATCGAATCAAACATAAACCGCTCCTAAGCATAATTAACCAAAAGTTGCAAAAACATGGAATGTGTTAGCGAGCATGTATAAAGCGGTATATAAAATTCGATTCTTTTCTCACTCCGATTCTGTATTTAAAGTGAGTAAAAATACTTTCAATACAACAACCTAAAGCCTCATTGCCGATGCGTTTTAGCCGCTTCATCGAGTAAATTGCCGAACGATGCGCCCACCATGCTACATCAAGCATTTTAAACCATTCGGGTTCTACATCGTCGTTCGAGCTCATTTCCTTAGCATGGCTAACCCTCAATACATTCCGGCTGTTTAAACTCGGATAGTCTTGTTGTATTGGAGAGATAGGATATTCTGAAAAGTGCTTCGACTTAGCGTCAACAGCAATATTCTGGTTATGAAAGGAAAGAAAATTTGGGTGTGAGTGCGCCAGGCTCATGCTCGGAGCCAACAAGCAGAAAAGTAGTCCGAGTAAAGCAATCAGGGTCATACGCACAAAGGTAACCAAAACCAAAATAATAAGTTCTTTTAACCCTGTGCGTAACTATTGGCAATTAGTATTCTTAATCGTTAAGAATACTAATTATTTTTCACCGTAAGGGTAGCTTTCAAACATCTTCGCGATTTCTTCTTGGATGAGAGATTCTCTTTTCTCAGAGCTCATTGACTCAGACAGTTTACGACTTGAAACGCCTTTCCAAACGACTTGATTAGCCTTTGCATCAACCAGTTCAACCACCAACTTCCCATACTTACGTTCTTTATATCTTTCTGGGCTTGAAGTTATCACACCAAAGCTATTCCAGCCATAGCCAAAGCTCACCGACGATCCTGAAGAAACAAGCTCGGATTCTTCTACGATATCATGATGTACGTAAAGGTCACCGCCACTATTTACCTTAATTAAACCCTTACCCTCAAGCTGTTCAGCAAGCCCTTGCTCAATGCGTCGACCATCAATACTGGTAGGAGCTTCCGCCTGAGCACCGAAGTCAAACGTTCTGTAAGCTGAAAAGTCGGCTTGTTTATCTACATCAGTTGTAACGGTAGTACAAGCAGATACCAGCATCACCACCAGCCCTAATATCAAACCTCTCATCATGTTAAATCTCCTTTGGTTAAGCTGACTGTTTCAGCAGAATTACCCTGTGTTATACATACGCATCAACAGTAAAAAGTAATCATTTCAATATCTAGTCTTGACCATGAAACGTGACTGTTCAATAAACGAGATTAACCTTTACACAGAAAATCTTGAATATCATCAACATCTAAACACCTAAGAATTCGGTGTTTACGACCTAATTGGAAGCCCCTAGGCTTAGTAGCGGAATCGCGAGTGCCACAAAAAACCAGAGACAATGAACACTTTAACATCAGTCCGCTACTTTTTTAGGCAACTGACAAACATTTGATGAGAAAAGACTTTTCTTTTTCGTCCAGTGTGGCATATTAACCGAGTCCTATCGATGCGCGGGCATCGTATAATGGCTATTACCTCAGCCTTCCAAGCTGATGATGCGGGTTCGATTCCCGCTGCCCGCTCCAATCTCTTTATCTCAATTTACTCATAAAAATCCGATGGCGGAGCGAACAAACGGCGGCAGCGTTGTTTCCATGATAAGTTTGGTCGAGTTACGTCATAAAACATGTCTTTCCATTCTGCAAACGTCACGCGGATGGGATTAAAGCTGTTTACAGGTTTAGAAACCCCATACCGAACCGTTTCCACCTCTGGTTCAAACGTTCCGAACATTCGATCCCAAATAATTAATACACCCGCATAATTTTTGTCGATGTACTGACGGTTCACACCATGATGAACGCGATGGTGAGACGGCGTGTTAAATACCCACTCTAGTGGCCCGAGCGAACGAATTGATTGGGTGTGAACAAAAAACTGTAAGCCCAGATTAAACAACACAACGAAGACAACCCATTTTGGCTCAAAACCAATAATCACCAAGGGCAACCAAAAAATCCACATCCCCGCTAGCGGATACATTAAACTTTGACGAAAGGCGGTACTGAAGTTCATTCTTTCCGAACTGTGATGAACAACGTGCGCGGCCCACATCCAACGAATACGATGGCTAGCCCGATGAAACCAGTAATAGAAAAAATCTTGCAGGACAACAAGTAAAAGAAAAGCTGAGACGCTCATTTCGATATCAAACAAACGCCAATCGAACCACCACAAATACAACTGAGCAATCAGTAAACCCGTGAGTATGTCTGTCGCTTGGTGTAAGCCCGCAAGAACAAAATTACACGCTACTTCAGGGAAGTAATACGTCGCGCTTTCAGGCAAGCGTCCCCTTCTTTGTCCGAACCAATATTCGGCAAGCATGCAGAAAAAGAAAACTGGAGCCAGAATCATCAGAAGTAATTCTGGGCGGTCCATCAACTGCGTCCAATCCATTGTGTTTCTACCATTTTGCATAGTGATCTTCAGTAAGACCCATAACTTCTTCTAACTGATGTTTGATGCCATTTCCATCGATAAGATAGCCAGAGAAATAACCGATATACTGACGAAAGTTACTTTTGAGAAGCCAAAAATTTTTCTTCTCTGAGCGTCGATTCAAAGGCGTGAACTGTAAGTTAACTCGTTTATCTTCAGACGTAATATGCCACTTTTGCCCTTCATCACTTCGTGAAAACTGAAACTGCACAGGTTGCAAAAAGTGACGCTGACCATTAATCCACAATACATTTTCGCAATAGCCAGTTTCATTAACGCCAGCTGCCAAGTTCAACCCCAGACGCCTGTCATCCTCAAAGCAATTGATACTCGCCCAGCGCCAACTTGTTTCTCGCCGCATGTACCCAGCGGAAAAATCGTAACCAGCAGCCACCTCTGAAAGATCTTGCTCTTTTCCTAATATGAACAAGTTACCGTCTACTGCTAACGCATTGTGCTTCTGAGTATATGTCCAACCCGCATAACCTGTTGGCGTACACAACATTAATGGCAAACTCATGTTTTCTGGACGTAAATAGAGATCCGCATTGACTGACTCTGTCACAAAGTGGACGTGCCAAATACCATCCTTAATAGAAAACTGAACTCTTTTGTTAGCAAGATGGGCAAGACTGCACCAACTGGAAGGCTGAGTTTGATAACCTATATTAAAAGGTTTCAACCATTGTTGCTCAATCAACTTATTCTTTTTAATATCAAACAGGTAGCAAAAGCCGGATGCTAAATACCGTATATCAGCAATCGCTACTCCAATGACGTAATCAGGTGTGACCAAATTGACGAACTGAAACTGCTTATAATCGCGGTAACGGCGCCACTTAGACACTGGCTTATCCATCTCATCGAGGTAAGTAAATTTATCTAGCTGTAACGATGTTGGAATTCCATCAAGGTGGCCAAACGCTGGTAGACCATTCTGCTGAATAAACGAGTTCAGAACCTTAAGCTCATCCATATAGTTGTCTTTTCACAAGTTATCACACACAAACTTTAACATGACGTTAACATAAACAATTTGCGTAACTGCACAACAACATCGACTAAAGTGATTTCTGCTTGTTATATGTGAAACTGATCACTCAACCACCCGCTTACTTAGCTCGCCCTACCTATCTCAACCAACACTGCCTGGGTTAGAAGCTGCACATTCTCATCCGCAGGAAAGACCACTACAACCATTGAATCTTGGTCAAAATCACTATTTAATGGAAATACATTCATATAAACTGATTGCTTATTCACATCAAGGAAGAAATCTATGTCATACATACACGATACTATTGTTGCGTTGCAACACAGTAGCCCTGCGCAAAAAGAATTTTACCAAGCGGTAGAAGAAGTATTAACTTCTCTCGCGCCGGTAATAGAAGGCAATAATAAATATAAGGAACAAGCGATTATCCAGAGGATCGTCGAGCCAGAACGTCAAATCATGTTTCGAGTTCCTTGGGTTGATGATGCTGGAAATGTACAAGTAAACAAAGGTTATCGAGTTGAATTCAACTCTGCTTTGGGGCCGTACAAAGGAGGATTGAGATTCCATCACTCAGTCAATGCGAGCATCATAAAATTTCTCGGCTTTGAGCAAATCTTTAAAAACGCACTGACTGGCCTTCCTATCGGTGGCGGCAAAGGCGGTTCAAACTTCGATCCTAAAGGAAAATCCGACGGCGAGATCATGCGATTTTGCCAATCATTTATGAACGAGTTGTACCGTCATATCGGTCCTGCCACCGATGTTCCCGCAGGCGATATCGGCGTCGGGGCGCGCGAAATTGGCTATATGTTTGGTCAATACAAACGATTGACGGGGCGCTACGAAGGTGTGCTTACAGGCAAGAGTCTGCTTTGGGGGGGCTCACTCGCCAGAAAAGAAGCGACAGGATATGGCGCCGTCTATTTTGCAGAATGCATGCTCAACGACCGCAACGATTCATTGAAAGGGAAAACTTGTCTCGTTTCTGGTGCTGGCAACGTGGCTATCTACGCCATTGAAAAACTGTACCATATGGGAGCAACGCCAGTTACATGCAGCGACTCTCGAGGTACGATCTATCATGAGCACGGTATTGATCTTAAGCTCCTAAAACAACTGAAAGAAGTGAAAAGAGCAAGCTTAGAAGAATATTTAGAAACTTACCCTGAAGCAGAATACACACCAGAGGGCGACTATCCTAATGAAGGACATGCTGTTTGGCGATATCAGGCTGATGCTGCCTTCCCTTGTGCGACTCAAAATGAATTAACGTCAGACGACGCACTGGCTCTTATCGAAAACGGATGTATTTTGATTAGTGAAGGGGCGAACATGCCAACCACCCGTGATGCTGCCAATATTATCGTGGACTCAGACATAGCTTATGGGCCTGCCAAAGCAGCCAATGCAGGCGGTGTTGCAACCAGTCAACTTGAAATGGCGCAAAACGCCAGCATGCAAAACTGGACGTTTGAACAAGTGGATAGTCAGTTGCAAACCATCATGAAAAATATTTTCATCAATGCAAACGAAACCAGTAAAGAGTTTGGCCAACCTGGAAATTTAGTTTTAGGCGCCAACATTTCAGGCTTTAGAAAAGTCGCTGATGCAATGATTGAGCAAGGTGTCGTCTAGATGAACGAGCCAGCAGGATGACTGCTGGCTTAATATAACTCCGCAATAGGCCGCGCTTTTTGATAAAGAGCTCCACTTAATTCGCAATAAGCGTTGTCACTTCTGTTTTAACGGAGTTGGCGATAAAGCAATTCTCATGGGCCATGTGGTGCAGTTTTTCTAATTGAGATGGTGTCGGTTGTTTTTCACCTGAAAATGTTATCTTAGGGTTTAACGTTACCTTTGATACCCACTCTTTTCCGTTTTCGCCTTTTTCAAGCTCCCCTACCGCTTCATCGAAGTAACTGTCCACAACGTAACGCCGCTTTGCTGCAATAGACAGGAAAACGAGCATATGACAACTAGAAAGTGCCGCGACAAACGCTTCTTCTGGATCAACGTTTTCTTCTACGGATAGTGGTAATGGTACTACGTGGGGAGATGGAGATGCTGGGACTTGCAACCCTCCATCAAATTGCCAAATGTGTGCCCTACTATACTTATTATCCTTAAACTCTTCGCCAGCTTTACGATGCCATTTGATTAAAGCGGAATGCTTACTCATTCTAACTCCCTGATTTTCCGACGACGAATCAACACTATCCGTCCTTGCCACAGTAAACCACAACAAAATGAGTTAAGGAAAGCATCGCACTCACAGGGACTATAAAATCTGTTGAGGATCGGCATTGTTCTTCTGGATATCATCCAAAAGTCTATGAGACTGATGGATGTTGACCTGTAACCGATTGATCAGCATCTGCAACTGCTCAATCTCGGGACTTTGGTTGGCTTTAAGTTGAGTTTCCAGGGCCTCCGTTTGGCTCGCCAAAATAGGTAAACTTAGGTTCAGTGCCATCCCTTTCGTTTTGTGCAACGTCAGCTCTAATGAAGCAAAGTCTTCAGCCATAAAGTATTCAATAAGCTCATCAACAGATGTCTCAAAATCGACAATAATGCTTTTTAGCAGCTCGTCGAGCGCTTCTGGCTCATCTCGTAAAGAAGCAAACATGCCTGAGCGGGAGAGTTCTTCCTCTGTTAACCTTAAGTTCTCGATTGGCTTACGCTGCAACTGAAGCACATTGCTGTCACTCGTTAGTGGCGGATTCTGTTTCGGTTCGAGTCTGGCGGCAAACTGTTTGAGAGCGTCTGAAAAGCTCTCATGCTGTAGCGGTTTTGTAAGCACATGGTCTGCTCCTGCTTCAATAAAGCTATCATGGGCTTCACGAAATACGTCTGCCGTGTACGCAAAGAGTAATGTCTTGATACCTAACTCTTGTCGGATAACGCGTGTCGCCTCAACGCCATTCATCTCGGGCATATGGTTGTCCATCAAGATCAGGTCGTACTCGTTCTCTTTCGCCTTTTTAACCGCGATTAATCCATTTTCTGCAACATCCACTTCATGCCCAAGCTTTTCGCAAAACCCCTTTGCCACAATGGCATTCACACGGTTATCATCAGCAAGTAGTATCTTTAAATGGTGTGATTTTGCGCGAGGTTTCGGTGCTTCTTGCTGCTTTTTCGGAGCAGATTCTACCCAAGGAATCGGCAACTCAACGATAAATTGACTTCCAACGCCTTCTATACTCTTCAGAGTAATATGGCCACCCATCAAATCGGTTAGTTTTTTGACGATGGCTAACCCAAGCCCTGTTCCGCCGAACCTTCGAGTCGTTGATGAGTCTGCTTGCTCAAACGAGTTAAAAATATGCTCGTGCTTGTCTGGCGCAATACCAATACCGGTGTCGCTCACGCGCATGACCAACAACTGATTCGATTCATCTAACTCAGTTCTAACCAGCACATGCCCTTCGTTGGTAAACTTCACCGCGTTACCGGCGAGATTAAACAAGATCTGTCGTAAACGCGCACAATCTCCAGTAAATTCAGTATATTCAGAAACCTCGTTTTCCAAGATTAACTCGATATTTTTTTCATCAACAAGTGGTTTTATTGCGCTACACACCGGAGAAAGCACTTGATCGAGCTTAAACTTAGCTTGCTCAAATTCCAGTTTGTTTTCTTCAACTTTAGAAAAATCCAAAATATCGTTGAGGATAGTCATCAGATGCTGGCCAGAGTCAAGAATAACCCTAATGTGCTCTTTCGTCGTCGGCTCTTTGGTCTCTTCTGCAATCATTTGAGAAAGCCCTAGTACGCCATTCATCGGCGTTCTTAGTTCGTGACTCATTGCAGCGAGAAAATTTGATTTCGCTTTTGCCGCTCGCTCGGCTTTGTTTCTCGCCTCTTCAATTTCAAGATTCAACTGTTTTAAGTTATGCATTCGGTGATGCGACTGATAAACAAACGCGCTAACTAGAAACATCACCGCGATAAATACAAACAGCCACGTAAAACGCGCCTCACTTTGAGCAATATTGAGTAACCGATGCTCTGAGCTTTCGACAAACTCAATATAAGTGTGATCAAGCAGTTCATTCGTCAGCAATTCAATTCTTTTATCACTCGTTTGAAGCCGTTTAAGGAAGTTCGCTTCCTTTTCACTCTCAACTTCGGTTTGTGTTAGAAGCAACTGGTTGAGAAATTCAAAATAACGACTGCCACCCAATGATTGACCGCTATCGATAGAAACCTCTTGCTGATACAAATTGAACAACATGAGTAATGCATACCGGTTTTCTACCTGAACACCAATTAACATATCAAGCTTCAACGTTATTTGAAGCACTCGCTCCTTAAACTGTTCAAGCGTATCCCTAACTTTTATACGATTGGGTGTCACAGGAAACCAAACTGATGCCTTTGATGATTCCAACAGTGCCTGTGCTGCGATTTCTATCTCTACTAAAGATGTTGTTAACTCATAGTTTTTCCTATCTTCAACGGCATATCGGTTCACGATAACATCACGCTCTTCAATCAACTCATGTCCGATATTCATTAGCTCTGCATGAAATTCTTGAGCGTTTTTTGAGTTCATATACGACATATACGCCAGTGTGCAACACGCCAGTATCCCAATAAAAAAGCAAAAATTGATCAGTTTGAATTTATTCATTTTCCAACACCTCTAAAATTATGGGTCTAGGTGCTGTCAACGACTGCAAGAATGCTTCAATGTCCGCGACATTCTCATCGTTCATCGTTATACCGAGTTGGGTTTTAGCCATGATTTGTATCGCGTCGGATAACTTATCGACTTGCCCATTATGAAAATAAGGACTCGTTAGCGCGACATTGCGCAAACTGGCTACTCTAAAATAGAATCGCTCTTCATCTTCTATCGTAACGAGTTGCCTGCCCGAGTCCTCTACTACTGGCTTATCCTTGAAATAGGCGAACCTTTGGATCATCGCTCCGCCGATATTTTTGCCCTGATGACACTGCACACAACCTGAAGTCTGAAATGTTTTCCAACCTCTGATTTGCTGTTCACTCAGTACATGCGTGTAACCCAATAAGTAAGCATCGAATGGTGCGCCAGGCGTCTGCAGCCCTTCAACAAACTCCACAATAGCGGACTTGATATTATGAACGTTAATCGGCAATTCACCGTCACGATTAAATAGCGCTTGATAATGTTCACTCTCTTTTACATATTGCTCTATTGTTTGCCAGTTTGAGTCCATTTCCATTGGATTATGGATTGGACCATCAATCTGAGCCATCAAGGTGTTTTCCGTACCATCCCATAAAAAACGATAATTTAACGCTGCATTAAACACTGTTATAGAATTTCTAATTCCATCACCTTTCACCCCCGTAGAGACAGGTGTATTTTCAGCGCCATTGGTTTGCAGATTGTGGCATGTCGCACAGCTGACATTACCATTTGACGATAATTGAGGATCGCGGAAGAGATGCCAGCCAATTCTCGCTAGCTTAATATCCACATTAGGATCACCCTGTATGGGCTGAACTAGGGAGATATCACCTAACATCTTCGCGTTTCTTGCGGTTGTTGTTTGGCTCAAAATGAGTGTTACAACAGCTAGTGCGATTGCGCTGAATTGCCTCATCAACTACATACCTTAAACTTGTCATTGATATGAATTTAGTTGCATTTTGGCGTTTTTTCCACCGACAGGAAGTTGAAAAAACGAGTTAAGTATTGCTTTGTTTAAGGCTTTGGTTGAAGAGGGAGTAATAAGGCGAATAGGAAGAAACTTATCGCCTTATGAGTAGCTAACGTATTGAAATCTGAGTTTAGTGTAGAAAAGCCAAAAACCGTTGAAACCAAGTCACCTCTCCATAGGAGATCAGATCGAAAATAGTAAAGAAAACGGCACAGATAACGGCCAACTTAATCAAACGCTGAACAATAAACATAAACATCACAATTACCAATAATTTGCTTTAGTTTACTATCTCACACAGCGTTTATATATAAAAAAGTAGTCTCCTAATTAGCCTCGGCAACTTATTCATTAGAACCTATACTCAAGCATCTCTAAGTTATTTGGATATACTTGAATTAGGATTTCAAAAAGTCCCTGTGACCACACAAGGAGGACTGCATGAAACGACTATGGATATGGTTCTTACCTTTACTCTTGATTGCCAGTCAAGCACTGGCGAATACCGTTTGGATTGTTCCTGTCAAAGGCGCTATAGGGCCTGCTACTAGCGACTATTTATCTCGTGAAATAGAAGAAGCTCAACTAAACGGTGTCAGTTTAGTGATCTTAGAGATGGACACACCAGGCGGCTTAGATAGCGCAATGCGAGATATTATTCACGCGATTACCACCTCCTCGACTCCCATTGCGACTTGGGTCGGCCCATCTGGTTCTAGAGCCGCCAGTGCCGGAACATACATCTTGCTCGCTAGTCACGTAGCCGCCATGGCTGAAGCGACAAACCTCGGAGCTGCAACGCCCGTCGCGTTAGGTGGTGCGCCTCAACCTCCTTCATCGGATGATGGCAAAGATCAAAACGCGGAAGAAACGCCAGAAGGAACCAACGAAAGCTCAGAAAAAGTTCCCGCTAAAACCGCAATGGAGAAAAAGGTAATTAACGACGCCAAAGCCTACATTAAAGGCTTAGCAAAACTTCATGGACGAAATGCAGAATGGGCAGAGAAAGCAGTAAGCGAGGCGGCGAGCTTGGATGCAACAGAAGCATTAGAATTAAACGTGATCGATTACATCGCCAATTCGCCAGAGGACTTAGTCAAAGCCATAGATGGGCAAACTGTTAAAGTAAACAATCGCACTGTGACATTGTCACTTGAAAATCCAACATGGGTTGAAAGAACGCCAGATTGGCGAGCAGAAATGTTAGCCGTTATCACCAATCCAAACGTTGCCTACATTCTAATGCTCATCGGCATCTACGGTTTACTTCTTGAATTTTACAACCCAGGAATTGGCTTACCCGGTGTGCTAGGTGGGATTTGTCTGCTTCTTGCCATGTACGCACTACAAATGATGCCCGTCAACTACGCAGGTCTTGGTCTGCTGTTACTCGGTATTGCACTAATGATAGCGGAAGCATTCAGCCCGAGCTTTGGTATTTTGGGCTTAGGCGGCGTTGTCGCCTTTGTTCTCGGTTCAATATTTCTCATGGACAGTGAGTTACCAGGATTCCAGGTCGCCCTTCCTTTGATTTTTGGTATTGCCATATTTTCCGTAGCTCTAATCGTGCTGACTGTCGGCCTGCTGCTTAAAATTCGTCGCCGGCGTGTAACGACGGGTTTAGAGACATACCCTGGGAAGGTCGCCGTGGTAAGCGATGACTTTATCGATGGCGAAGGACGCGTTCAACTCAACGGTGCGTTATGGCGAGCTAAAGCCAAAGACCATCAACAATTCAAACAAGGTGATCACGTCACCATTGTTAATGTTAAAGGGCTGACCTTAACTGTGATGCCTGATGACCGCCAAAATAAATAGGAGGCGCTTTATGATGCTCTATACCGTTGCGGTGATCGTGGTGCTGCTGTTCGCACTAGCGACCCAAATGTTCAAGGTTTTGAGAGAATACGAACGTGGGGTTGTGTTCTTTCTTGGTCGATTTCAAGAAGTCAAAGGACCTGGTTTGATCATCCTTATCCCATTTATTCAGCAAATGGTGAGGGTTGATTTACGTACTGTCGTTTTGGATGTGCCGACACAAGATTTAATTACCAAAGATAACGTTTCTGTGCGCGTCAACGCGGTCGTTTATTTTCGCGTAGTCGATCCTCAAATGGCGATTAACAATATTGAAAGCTACAGCGATGCTACCAGCCAGCTAGCACAAACCACGCTGCGCTCGGTATTGGGTCAGCATGAACTCGATGAATTGCTATCAGAGCGAGAACGCCTCAATAAGGATTTACAATCCATTCTCGATCAACAGACTGATGACTGGGGAATCAAGATTGCTACGGTTGAAGTCAAACATGTTGATTTAAATGACAGCATGGTCAGAGCCCTAGCCCGTCAGGCAGAAGCAGAACGTAACCGTAGGGCGAAGATCATTCACGCTACTGGTGAGTTAGAGGCTTCAAATAAATTAAAAGAAGCAGCGCAAATGCTCAACGAAGCACCGAATGCACTGCAATTACGTTACATGCAGACACTCACTGAAATCACTACAGACAAAACATCCACTATTATTTTTCCAATGCCGATCAATCTTGTCGAAGCTGTCAGTGATATCGCCGAAGCGGTGAAAAAGAATAAAGAGACACAAGATAAGTAAGGTTCTGACCCTAGGAAGTAACGACCACTCACGTTACTTCCTTATTTGGTACTCGCTTTAAGGAAGTGCCCATCTTCTTTATCACATTCTTGTTTCATTACTTCTAAGCCCGTTTTAAAGCATGTTCGCCAAGCGGTTTCAACATCGGCATCGTACCCGGAATCACACTGTCGAACCGTTTCTAACAAACTCTCAAGCCAAACATCAAAATCCTGCGGCTCTATACCAATATCTGCACTTGCATGCTTTTTCCCATACTTTTCCACCATTTTGTGCGCTTCGGTCGAGGTATCTGCCATCATAAAAAATACGATAGACCCTCTAAGCATTCTCACTTGTTGGTGCATGTCTATACCATCAAACTTCTGTCTAAAGTTGGCGCTTTTCGACCATAAATTTTTGTAGAACAAGTCGAAAAACTCCTGATCTGAAGTACAACGTTCATAGCTATCATTAAAAACTTCAATCACGTTCATGTTGCTTTCCCCTACGCCTTAATATGAGTTTAATTTAATATCAAATAAAAGCTTCCAAATAAGGACTTTTAAGTTTCAAACCGATCAACCCACATCGATTTTCAACAAAAAGTAAAAAGTGATTTAAATAAACACCCTCTTATCAATGAAAAAATATCCATTATCATGACCCCATATTCGAGGTACGCATGGTTGTCGATGCTAGTGCATCCTCATCTGTCATCACATAAAGAGGATATAAACGTGTCCCATCAAATCATTACCGATCTAAATAGCCGTTACACTGCAAAAAAATATGATGAAACCAAGCGCGTTTCTCAAGAAGACATGGCGATAATCAAAGAAGCACTGCGTTTGTCGGCGTCTTCTATCAATTCACAACCATGGAAATTCATCGTTATTGAAAGTGATGAAGCGAAGCAACGTTTCCACAATACGTTTGCAAATATGCATCAGTTTAACCAACCACACGCGAAAGCCGCATCACATACGATTCTGTTTGCTTACGATCCTAAATTTACTAAAGAGAAATTTGCGAAGCGTGTGGATGCAGAAGTAACATCTGGCCACTTGCCAGCGGAGATGTACAACAACTTTATGGGTGCTTACGCTTTTGCCGATGCAAATACGGACGAAAATGGCTTCAACGGAAACTGGACAAAAGCACAAGTCTATTTGGCACTAGGCAACCTACTACACACATTGGCACGACTAGGCATTGATTCAACACCGATGGAAGGTGTCGATCCGGCTCTGATTGGAGAAGAGTTTAAAGAAGAGCTCGAGGGCCATATTTGTGAAGTTGCGCTGGCGATTGGCTACCATAAAGATGGGGAAGATTACAATCATGGTCTTCCAAAAGCACGCCTTGCAATGGATGAGGTAATTACGACTCTATAGTCGACCATTGTCTTAGCTTAGCGACTTAACTCATTGTTTAAACTAAAAAGAGCCGCATTAATGTGCGGCTCTTTTTTACTTGGTTCTGCGTCAACGTTACGCAACTTGCTCTGACTTAAAATTACCAAGCAATGCATCGTAAAGCTCATTGTCGCTTAACACACCAACCAGATTATTATCTTCAACCATAAGCAGAGGCTGATTGCTGCGCTGTTTAAGTTCAATCGCTTCTCGCATACTGATTTCTGGGCTAACCTGAACCAGAGAGTTTTCATTAACTTCATCAAGGTTCGAAGAATCGCTCTTCCATTGAATCAACGATTTACCTTTATCCGCTAAACTTAACCCCTTGCTCTCTTGTATCACCCAAATATCTTTATCAGGGCAAATCAGAACACGCGTATCTTCGCGAACCAAATCGTCACGCATTAAGGAACGTCCCTTCAGCACATTTAATGGATTAGTGTGAGCAACAAAGTCCGCCACATAATCGTTTTCTGGAGCAAGAATGATCTGTTCTGGCTTGCCATGTTGAATCAGCTTTCCTGATTCCATAATGGCGATGTTGTTGCCGATTTTAAGCGCCTCATCCAAGTCGTGACTCACAAAAAGAATGGTTTTGTTTAGCTTTTCTTGCAGCAGAATCAATTCATCTTGAAGCTGAGCACGAATCAATGGGTCAAGCGCTGAAAACGGCTCATCCATTAACAAGATATCTGTGTCCATCGCGAACGCTCGCGCTAGGCCAACACGCTGCTGCATACCACCAGAGAGCTCGTGCGGGAATTTCGTTTCCCACTCAGACAAACCGACCATTTCGAGCTGTTCACGCGCTTTTTTACGGCGCTCAGCTTTACCAATGCCTTGCATCTCTAGACCAAACGCTACATTGTCTAACACCGTTAACCATGGCATCAATGCAAACTTCTGAAACACCATGGACACGCGGTGCGTACGAAGGTGGCGCAGCTTCTGTTCGTCACAGTTAGAGAGCTCAACCATATCGTCGCCATCTTTGATTTTCAGAGAGCCACGAGAAATATCGTTCAATCCGTTAACCGTTCGCAGCAAACTTGATTTACCCGAGCCCGAAAGCCCCATCAAGACACAGATCTCACCCTGTTTCACGTTCAGCGAAACATTATCAACCCCAACCACTTGGCCAGTTTCATCAATGATTTCTTGTCGAGACTTCCCTTGATCTAGTAGTGCTAGCGCCTGTGCTTGTTGCTGACCAAAAACGACATCAAGATTTTTAATAGTAATAGCGTCCATGATTATGCCTCCTTCTGGTTTGGTGCTTTACACAAGCGATCAAGAATGATGGCAACGAGTACAATCGCTAAACCCGCTTCAAAACCTTGTGAAATGTTTACCGTATTCAGTGCACGTACGACTGGCTTACCAAGCCCATCAGCACCAACAAGCGCCGCAATGACAACCATAGACAAAGACAACATAATACATTGCGTAACGCCAGCCATAATACTTGGCAATGCCGCAGGTAACTCCACCTTAAACAGTAGCTTCATGCGGCTGGCACCAAATGCTTTACCCGCTTCAAGTAGCTCCTCCGGCACTTTAATAATGCCGAGGTACGTCAATCGAATTGGCGCAGCGATAGCGAAAATGATGGTCGAGATTAGACCAGGGACAATACCTAAGCCAAACAGAACCAAGGTTGGAATTAGGTAAACGAATGTCGGTACGGTCTGCATCAAATCGAGTATTGGCCGCAACAAGGTGTATAACCAAGGACGGTGCGCCGCCATAATGCCCAACGGCACGCCAATTAATACGGAAATCGTTGTCGCTGCAAACACAAGGACAAAGGTTTCCAGCATTTCTTGCCAGTAACCAAGGTTGAGAATTGCGAGTAAGGCCAACACGATAAATACGACAAGAGGAATGCTGCGGTGTAAGAACCAAGCAATTGCCGCCGTCATAATGATTGGCGCTGCAGGTGGCATCCATTTAAAAATGTCCACCACGAAAAGAATGATCGTTTCAAGTGTAATAGAGATTGCATCGAAAAAACCCGATGCATTGATGGTTAACCAATCGACGCCAGTTTCCATCCATTGGCCCAACGGTAGTTTGTTGTCCGTAATAAAATTCAAAATAAAACCTTTGTGTTAATGAAGCGGGCAAAACTCTGCCCACTTTCTTTTAAAAAAACGAGCTCAAATACTGCTTATTAAGCGTTTGTTTTTAAGTAGTTTGTAATAGCTGTTAGCGCATCTTGGCCATCTACCGTTTTCACGCCCTCTAGCCACGCTTCAATTTGCTCTTGGTTTGCATTCAACCATGCTTGCGCTGCTTTTGATGGCTTCTGTTTCTGGTTAAGAATCGCTTCCATCAGTTCATTTTCCATTTCTAGGTTAAACTCTAGATTTTTCACTAGCTGACCTACATTTGGACACTCAGCGAGGTAATTTTTACGTACGTTTGTGTAGACGTTCGCGCCGCCGTAGTTAGGACCGAAGAAGTCATCACCACCCGCTAGATATTCCATTTCAACGTTACTATTCATTGGGTGCGGCGCCCAACCTAGGTACACAATCCATTGATTGCGGCGTGCGGCACGTGATACTTGAGACACCATGCCAGCTTCACTGGACTCAACTAGGCTGAAATCTTTTAGGCCGAATGCGTTACTATCAATCATTGACTGAATTAAGCGGTTGCCATCGTTTCCAGGTTCAATGCCGTAAATGCGGTCTTTAAATTTGTCGGCATGTTTTACTAGGTCAGCGAAGTTGGTTACGCCTGCGTCATAAACGTATTTTGGAACCGCTAGCGTGTACTTTGCGCCAACGAGGTTCGCGCGTACGGTTTCAACAGTACCTGCATCACGGTATTTCGCGATATCACCTTCCATCGTTGGCATCCAGTTACCTAAGAAAATGTCGATATCGCCATTAGCCATAGAGGAGTAAGTTACAGGCACAGACAGAAGATCAGTCTTCGTTTTGTACCCCAACCCTTTAAGTAACTCTGATGTAACGGCAGTGGTCGCTGTGATGTCAGTCCAACCTACATCTGCGAAACGAACCGTTTCACATTGGTTGGCGTAAGCGCCTGTTGCTAAAGTACTTAGTGCAATTGTTGAGAAGATTTTTGTCATCTTAGACATGTTGAATTCCTTGTAATGATTACTGACTTTTTCATTTTATGAGATCGAATCGAGATCTCTTTTTGGCGGATGCATTCGTTGCATCTCTTGCCAGTCCGGTGCAATCCAAACTGGTACGTTGTTCGACGTTTCTAGGGCGTTATCCAAAATCATATCCGCGGCGCGTTCTGCCACCATAATCGTTGGCGCATTTAAATTACCGTTCGGAATGGTTGGGAAAATAGAAGAGTCCACCACACGCAAGCCTTGAATACCGCGTACTTGGCATCGCTCATTTAAGACGGCTAATGGGTCATTATCTGCGCCCATTTTGCAGGTACAAGATGGATGGTAAGCACTCTCGACGTTTTGCTTCACCCATTCATCAATCTGTTCATCCGTTGTGATGTTCAGACCGGGTTGGATCTCATCCCCACGAAACTCATCCATGGCTGGCTGATTGAGGATCTCGCGAGTAAGGCGAATACAATCACGCCAATCCTGCTTATCTTGTTCAGTGGAAATGTAGTTAAACTCAATCTTCGGCTTATCATTCGGATTCGCAGAGACAACTTCGACCGACCCGCGACTTTCTGGCTTGTTAGGTCCAACGTGCACTTGGAAACCATGACCATCAAAAGCAGCTTGCCCGTCATAACGCATTGCCGCTGGCAAGAAGTGATATTGAATATTTGGCCACTTTAGCCCTTCTCGAGAGCGGATAAATGCACACGATTCAAAGTGGTTAGTCGCACCAAGGCCTTTGCGAGTTAATATCCACTCAGTGCCAATCAAGCCCTTGCTCACCAAACCTAATTTGCTGTTGAGCGTGATAGGTTGTTTACAGTGATATTGGAAGTACACTTCTAAGTGATCTTGCAGGTTTTTACCTACCCCCTCCAACGAGTGTTTCACCTCAATGCCCGCTTTTTCTAATACTGCCTTAGGGCCAATGCCTGAAAGCTGCAACAGCTGAACGGAGCCAACCGAACCCGCACTCGAAATCACTTCATTATTCGCAAAACATTGCTGAATTGAACCTGACTTTTCAAATTCAACGCCTACCGCTTTCTTTCCTTCTGAACCAGTTTCTTCTAATAAAACTCGATGAACCGTCACCCTCTTCATTAGGGTGAAGTTTTTGCGTTTTTTAGCACGGCTTAAGTATGCATTAGAGGTCGAAGCGCGTACGCCTTTGTCGACCGTCATATGCATTGGGCCAAAGCCCTCTTGCTGATAGCCGTTGTAATCTTTTGTTTCTGGGTAGCCCGCTTCTTTGCCTGCATCAATAAAAGCTTGGTACAGCGGGTTGAGCTTCATATCGTTGCCGTTACATGTGCCGACTGGACCGTGATCGCCCCGATATTCATCAGCACCACCAATCCAAGACTCTGCTTTACGGAAATAAGGCAAACACGACTGATAGTTCCAGCCTTTCGCGCCTTCCTCTTCCCACTGGTCAAAGTCACAAGCGTGTCCGCGAACGTAAACCATGCCGTTGATGGATGAGCTACCACCCAGAACTTTTCCGCGAGGGCAATGAAGTTGACGGCCATCCAACCCTTGCTCTTCAACCGTCTCAAACTGCCACGCGTATTTTTCAGTGTTCATCGGGTAAGAAAGCGCTGTTGGCATTTGGATAAAAATACTTTTATCCGACCCACCCGCTTCGAGTAAAAGGACCGAATTTTGACCACTTTCACTTAAGCGATCCGCTAACACACAGCCGGCCGAACCCGCACCGACGATGATGTAATCGTAGTGTTGTTGCATTTTTATTCTCCTAGGAGTTAATACTAATCACCGTAGATAAGTGAACGAAATTAGCGTAGGAAAAATGCTTGAGAACAAGGCGGAAATTTTGATAAGTAGTTAACCTACAATCAAAATTGACAACGTAGTTATCGAGCATTTTAACAAGCTAAAGTGGTCAGTTATCTACTACGATTGGTATCATTTGTAAGGGCTTTCGAAGTCGCTTAGCTGAACAAGAACACTCTTCGTTTGTGTGTAGTGCTTAAGGGTTTCGACTCCGTTTTCACGGCCAACACCTGATTGCTTGTAGCCGCCAACTGGCATTTCCGCAGGTGAGTCACCCCATGTGTTCACCCAACAAATACCCGCTTGAATTTGATGGATCACACGGTGCGCACGAGATAGGTTTTGAGTAAATACACCTGCCGCTAAGCCATAATCGGTGCCATTTGCACGCGCAATCACTTCCGACTCATCGCGGAATTTCAGGACTGACATTACCGGGCCAAAGATTTCTTGTTGAACGTGGCTCATGTCATCATCGCAATCGACAAATACGGTTGGAGCAACAAAGTTACCATTAGCTAGACCATTGTCTGTTACTTTGTAGCCGCCAGTCAGTAACGTCGCGCCACTCGCTTTCGCGGCTTCAATCGCTCCTAAAACTTTCGATTCATGATCTTTAGAGATTAGCGCGCCAATCTGCGTGTTCTCATCAAGCGGATCGCCGACGACTAACAGCTCGGTTCGGGCTTTAAGTTGTGCGATAAAGTCATCATAAATACCTTCATGGACAAATACGCGTGTACCGTGCGTACAAACTTCACCTTGGGTGTAGAAGTTCGCCACCATGGCCGCAGAAACGGCATCGTTTAACTTCGCATCATCAAAAATAATCAGCGGAGACTTACCACCAAGCTCCATCGTTACTTGTTTTAGTGTCTTAGCGCTGTCACTCATGACGACTTTACCGGTGCCTGACTCACCCGTGAATGACACTTTTGCGATATCAGGATGCGCCGTTAGCATCTGTCCTACTCGGTAATCCCCTTGCACGACATTAAATACGCCATCTGGCATGCCCGCTTCTGAATAAATTTCGGCGAGCTTAAGCGCCGTTAATGGTGTTTCTTCTGATGGCTTGAAGATCATTGCGTTGCCCGCAGCCAGTGCTGGCGCCGATTTCCACATCGCAATTTGAATTGGATAATTCCAAGCACCAATACCGGCGCAAATGCCCAATGGCTCACGACGTGTATAGAAAAACTGATCGTCGCTGAGTGGCTGCTGTTCACCTTGTAGACTTGGAGCAAGTCCCGCATAGTACTCAAGAACATCGGCACCTGTTGTGACATCAACCGCGATAGCTTCTTGAATTGGCTTACCAGTATCTGCCACTTCCAATGCAGCCAACTCGTCATTACGCTCACGTAAAATGGCAACGGCTTTGTGTAAAATACGGCTGCGCTCAATCGCAGTCATCGCCGACCATGCAGCAAAACCTTTTTTTGCCGATTCAATCGCTGCTTGAAGATCGTCTTGGTTCGCTTGTTTAATATTGGCCAATGGCTCACCATTCGCCGGATTGTAAGTGGTGAAGTGTTCATCTGAACACCCGTCGTACATCGCACCATTGATATAGTGTGCTTTCATTTCCATTTTGAAGACCTGTAACTTTTATATTTTTTCAGAATAAAACGTAAGTTGTTTTTCGAGATAATCGTTGATGATGATTCTCGCTCTTTCTGCATCAATGCCGTGCGGGTTGAGCGTTCCGCGCAGCCAAATTCCATCAATAAGTGATGCAATACCATGAGCAACCAATTCAGCCTGCTCTGCATTTAATAATGCTTTGAGTTCTTTTCTTAGATGGGACAATAGACGTCGTTCGTTGACACGCTGCAAACGCTTGAGCTGCTCGTCATGCATTGAGTACGACCAAAACGCCAGCCAAGTCTTAGCAACTTGGTTTTCTGCCTGATAGCCGACAAAGTTACCATCAATGATGGCGTTAATTCTTTGGTGATGAGCATCACTTGGCAGCTCACGTAACTTCTGTGTGATAGTGGACGAAAGCTGACGCAAGATTTCGCGCATCGTTTCCTCCAGCAATCCGTGCTTACCACCGAAATAGTGGTTGATAATCCCCGTTGATACACCGGCTTCTTTGCTGATTAACGAAATACTCGCCGCGTGTAAACCGACTCTATCAATCACTGACATTGTCGCTTTCACAAGCTGCGGTTTTCTGATTTCAGGCATCCCCACCTTTGGCATTTTGCGTCCCTGTTATTTTTAATTGAACGGTTAGTTAAATATAAAATGCCTGAAAATTAATTCGAACTCAAATTATTTTTAAAGAAAAATGTTAGTAAAAAAGGATGAAAAGTTGAGGGTGTACGAAAAATTGCTCGGTAAGAACTTGTCGGGATAACTAGATTTCAGTTTAAGAACAAACAAATAAAGCAATTAAAATCAATCACTTAAATATCAATCCATTTTTAAAACGATGATGAACGAGTTGATTTTTGAACAACAAAAATCTGTGCCACAAAAAATTTATATCGACCACTAATCATTTCACCTGTACATGGTTTGTTTGTACAAAGAATAGACACACTAGTTTGTTATAGTTTTGTAGACACAAGTGGCATTCGCACTTTGAAGGTGAAGGAGGCAAAAAGAGAGGTTATATTGAACGCCATGAATATGCGATTCGATATCCTTAAGCCATTTTTAAGTAATATCGCCAAGTGACTTTAAGATTTTAGATTCAGCGTTTTATATTCGAAGCAAGGATCTCAAAGTCACTTGGCTATCAAAGTAAATGGGAGGGATAAGTTCAGATTCATCGTGCGATGAGCCTGAACTTTTGATTTCTGTTACGCTAGCGAGCGACCTTTCACGCAGTTGCGTCCGTTCGCTTTCGCTTGATAAAGCAATTTATCGGCCTGATCGCAAAGTGATTTAAAGCTCATCTCATTATCTTCAGTGGTAACGACTCCAAAACTACAGGTCACTCTCACTTCTTCTTTCTGTTCCGTAACAAAGCCATGTAGGGATAAAGCGCTACGTAAACGTTCGGCAGTAATAAGGGCGTTTTCATGGTCTGTATTGGGCATAACAACAACAAACTCTTCACCACCAAAGCGAGCAACAATGTCGTTCTCACGTACAGTTTCCTCCAACACTTTGGCAACGCCCGTTAGTACGGTATCTCCAAACACATGCCCATAGGTATCATTTACCTGCTTGAAATAATCCACATCGATTAACGCTAAAGTTACTGGCCCCGATTGTGGTTTATTTGGCACCATTTTCTGTTTATCGAGTTTGCTATCTACCCATTTATTTAAAGCTAGATAACCGTACTTAACTTGCTCGACTTGCTCAAAAACAAAGTGTTGTATTTTTTCTTGCTTAGATTGAGGTACCGGTTTCTCTTTTCGCTCACGCCTCACTTCTACTGGCTTAGTGAACCAGTCCTCTAAAAAACGGCGATTGAACAACCCTGTCAATGTGTCTGTCTTTGCGAGGCGACGCATTCTCAAACGCGAGCGATTGACGACGAGAAATACTACCGCCATCAAAAATAGAACACCGATGAGCGCAAGTAGCGCTTCACCCAATAAGTAAAAAGTACGACGGTTATTTTCTAGCTCCATACGCTGCAAAACATTGTTCCAGTTGAGATCTTCGTTCTCATATTCAAGTCGTTCCAACTCAAATAACGTCTGCTGGCGCTCAAGATTTTCAACTTCTCTTTGATTGCTAAATTGGATAAATTTATCGTGATAGTTACCGTAAGTTTCGAATGCTAGTTTAAAGTCATTGCTTCCCGCATAGGCCATAGCGGCGACTTTTAGTAGCTCCATTTGCTGTTGCTTGACGTATCGACTCTCTATAATCTCCGGCAGCATTGGCGCGATCATCGCTAAAAGTATTTCAAATTGCTGCTGCTCTAACATATATTCGGCTTGTAACAACTTAAATGTTGCCAAATACGCGCTAGACGTTTCTCTGTACTGTAAATTCTCCGCCAGCTTCAAGTGGTTAACCATCTTCTTTTCTTGTTTCGTCTCGCGATATAAAGCTGCAAGTTCAAGGTTAACTCGAAATCTAAAGCGTCCATCACCGATAATTTGAGCCAGCTTTAACGCTCGCTGATATGACGCTATCGCCTCTTCGTATTGGAACTGTGCTTTATGAAGTTTCGCTATCGTCAAAACGCTCAACAACTCATTGAACGACATACGCCTATCCCTAAAATAGCGATATGCTTGTTCCAAAAGCGCCTCAGATCGGTCGTAACCCTGAATTTTGACAAGTACGTCACCTAGCTCTAGTGCTGCACGTTCGACCAGCCCGTGAACACCTGAAGATTCAGCCGCATCCATGGACGACATAAGTGCAGCATAGGATTTTTTAAACTCACCTTGCTCATCGTAATAGCGTCCTTTTAGCAACAGGATTTCTGATTCAAGTTGCTTATCACCATTCTCACGCGATGTTTCCAACAAGCTATCCAACGCAGAAAGCGCGGTATCGATATCGCTCTTTCCAACCATAGTTCGCATCTGAATCAACTTAAACAGGAGATACTCATGGCTCTGTGGACGCACAAGCTCCAATCCTTTTTGAACGACACTCTGACTCTCTTCTACGCGCCCTAGCAGCTCTAAAACCGTGGCCTTGGCAAGCCAGTAACGCACCAACAGCGCTGTTGGTTGGTTTTGTAGTAAAGACTCTTCTTCTAACGCTTCAATCAAAGCTAAAGAACTCTGAGGTAATGCGTAAATTTGATTTTCGATGCCTTCTAACGACTGTAAAAACTTACCTTCCTGTTCCACCTTTTCTGTGGAGGCCTGAACAGAAAAACACAGACACCCCAATAATAGCGGCATCGTCCTAAGCGAATGAAATAGTGACATTATTGCTCTTCCCTAATGGGTAGTTACTTCAGTGTAATTGAGAATTCTGATTATTTATTATTAAGACAACTGAAGGTTATTCAGTCAGCCTCATATTCCCATGTATTTTGCGCTGAATAATAAATCACCATCTTTAGATGCCGAAATAGTTTTCGGTTACAATATGACCAATAAGAATGTTTTTTACACACCAAGAATGACGATCTCGTTAGTGAGACAAAAGATCGTCTTAGTTGTGAGTTGATACATTTACATGACAAGCAATATAGAACTAACCATTCACATTAGAAATAGAATCAATTTTTATACCGTTCGATGAGATAGCAGTCGACCATGCATCCAATACATTTTTCAGATAGAAGCAATAAAAGAAAGGAGAAAATGGAAGGAAGCGGACAATCAAACTCGCTCCCCTTTTTTATGTTGCAGAAGGGGTTACATTCGCATTCCGCCATCGACTTCGAACACTCTTCCGGTCACGAATTCGTTGGTTAACACGTATTTTATGGTCGATGAAATTTCATCCGCCAAACCTAAACGTCCAACCGGAATCATTCCGATTAAACGTTCCATCGCTTCAGGTTTTATTTGGTCTGTCATGGCAGTTTTGATGACACCCGGAGCAATCGCCACTGAGCGAATTCCGAAACGCCCTAACTCTTTCGCCCACACCGTTGCCATGGTGGCTACCGCCGCTTTAGATGCTGAATAGTTGGTTTGACCAATATTCCCGGCACGCGCAACGCTGGATATGTTGATCAGAACCCCTTTGCTATCGGTGTTCAGCATTACCTTGCTCGCTTCACGGCCACACAGGAAAGTGCCTGTTACATTCACATCTAGAACAGACTGAAATTGTTCCAGCGACATCGTGTTAACCTGACCATCTTTGACTTTAATGAACATACCATCACGCATAATACCTGCGTTATTGATAACGCCATTGAGCTGCTTGAAATCTGCCTCAATTTGCTCAAAAGCAGTGCACACCTGCTGTTCGTCAGTCACGTTCGTCACATAAAAACGAGCGGTAACGCCGAGAGATTCACATTCCGCTTTCGTTTCAGCCAGTTGATCTGAATTGAGGTCGATAAGCGCAAGATGAACGCCATTTTCCGCCAGTGACAGTGCCATTTGTTTACCCAGCCCCTGCCCTGCCCCCGTGATCGCAATGACCTTATTTGCTAACTCCATAAGCGCTCCTTAGGCCTGATTTTGCTTTTGGTAGAACTCAAACAAGCTCGAAAAATCTTTTTGCCCGTTGCCCTGACCGTTGTGAAAATTAAACAGATTACGAGCCAAGCTGCCCATTGGCGTTGATGTTTGACTGGCAACCGCCGCTTCCATCGCAAGACCCAGATCTTTAGCCATTAACTGGCTCATAAAGCCGCCTTGATAACCATTGCTTGCAGGCGTATTTTCCATCACACCTGGGCAAGGGTTATAAAGCTCTAGCGCCCAGTTACGCCCTGAACTTTGCAACATGATGTCGGAAAGCACTTTGGGATCGAGTCCGTTTTCCATCCCTAAATTGAGTGCTTCACAGGTGCCGCTCATCAAAATGCCCAACATCATGTTATTGCAGATCTTCGCCACCTGACCAGCTCCAGCATCACCAGCATGGAAGATGTTTTTACCCATGTGGCTAAGCACCGCTTTGGCTTGAACAAAGTTCTCTTGTGAGCCGCCAACAATGAAAGTTAACGTACCTGCTGCTGCGCCCGCAACGCCACCAGATACTGGCGCATCAACAAAACTGATACCAAGTTGCGATGCTTTTTCGCCAACCAAACGAGCAGTCGTAGGATCGATGGTGGATGAATCAATCAGCAAGGTGCCTGATTCGACGCTATCTAAGATGCCATCTTGACCAAGATAAACGCTTTGAACGTGTTGGCTCGCTGGCAGCATAGTGACAACCACCTCCACACCTTGTACTGCCTGCTGAACGGAATCGGCACTTGAAGCGCCCAATGCGGTCAACTCCTCAACTGCGCTTGGGTTCAAATCAAATACTTCGACATTCAAGCCCGCTTTGAGTAGATTCTTAGCCATAGGCGCACCCATGTTACCAAGGCCAATAAATGCAATTTTGTCCATATCGTATTTCTTCCTTGTACTAAAGTGCCGCTATAGCTACCGACGATGCGGTCAGTGGGTATTCTGCTGAGTCAATTGGCGAGAAGAAGCGCTCCAAAACTTGTGGCGTTACGTCAGAAACCGTGCGATGTTGCCAAGTCGGTTGATTGGTTTTATCAATAATCAGCGCACGAACCCCTTCTCTAAAATCACCTTCTAAGCCACAACGTAGTGTTAGGTTAAATTCCATATCAAAACACGCTTTCAAAGAGAGGTTTTGATACTGCGTTAACTGCTGATAAGTGATACTGAGCGACAACGGACTGCCATAGTTCAGTGACTTCTGCGCATTGACGAACCACTTGTTATCAACGTTAGCACGGCTGATTGCATCAACAATTGACGCTAAGTCACCCGAACATAACTGCTCAATCAATTCCGCATAGGGCATCAACATCCCTTCGGTTGGCTCGTCCACGTGTACCGAACGCAGCGTAGTGGCGATTTTTTCGTTGATGTTCGCTTCACCTTTCCAACTTACCGATGCAAGCAGATCCAGCAGCACTTGCTTGTTTTCTGGCTGTGCAATCCATTGGCTTAACCCCAACGCTTTCATATCTGTTGCGTTAATTTGGCAAGCAGTCAAACTTAAGAACAGTGCCAAATGTTTTGGCAACTGGTTCAGGAAGTACGTCGCGCCTACATCTGGGTAAAGGCCAATTTTAATCTCTGGCATTGCAAAGCGTGTGGTGGTTTCTGCTACGCGATGGCTGGCACCCATAAACAGGCCAACTCCCCCGCCCATCAAATAACCATGTCCCCACGCGATGATCGGTTTTGGATAAGTATGAATAAGATGGTCACAGCGATATTCGAGGTCAAAGAAGGTTTCCATCGCTGAAAACGCAGAATCAAAGTCTTGCTCTTTGTTTTCAAGTGCACGGTAGATCGCTTGAATATCGCCACCAGCACAAAACGCTTTTTCACCTTGAGCATGCAAGAATACCGCGACGACGCTGTCGTCCGTTTGCCATTCACTAAGCTGTTTGTACAACTTCTCAATCATCACGTAACTCAACGCGTTGAGAGCAGCTGGATTATCCAGCTCCAGCACACCAATAACAGAGCCATCAGCGCACTCAAGTTTTGAAACATTTACTGTACCTGTCATTTGGCCTCCGCTAGCTGTTTGTCCATTGTGGCTTGCGCTTTTGCAAAAACGCATTCACACCCTCAGTCTGATCTTGTGTATTGAACAGCTGTAAAAACAGTTCACGCTCCAAAACCAATCCAGCTGCATGAGTTTGGCTGCGTCGACCTTGAATTAGCGTTTTGCACGCAGACACAGATTTCGGTGATTGACCTGCAACACGCTGTGCTAGCTCCATAGCCGCTTCGAGTGCTTGACCTTTCGCCACCACCTCTTCGACTAACCCAATTTTTTCCGCTCGCTCGGCCGTCACACGCTCGCCACACAGGATCATACGCTTCGCCCAACCTTCACCTACCAACGCGGTCAGGTTTTGCGTCCCACCCGCACACGGCAACAAACCTACCGATGCTTCAGGAAGTGCCATTTGTACTTGTTCTTCTGCGATACGAATGTCACACGCCATCGCCACTTCCAGACCGCCGCCCATCGTGTAACCATTAATCGCTGCGATAGAAACCCCATCGAATGCAGAAAGCGCTTCAAACGCTTCACCAAATGCGAACGCCATGTTTGCTGCTTGTGATTTATCACCCGATGCAAAGTTATTAAGATCTGCTCCAGCAGAAAAGAATTTCTCGCCTTCGCCTGTTAAAACCAACGCATAAATAGAGCGATCATTACTAAGTTCAATTGCCAACTCTTTTAGCTGATTCAAAGACTCAAGCGTCCAAGTGTTCGCTGGCGGATTACTAATCGTGAGCTTGGCAATATGCGCTTCGCGCTCTAATTTGATTTGTGCCGTCATAATCTTTCAGTCCTTTTTAATTTCTTTAGGTAAGGCTGTGTCTCGCTGACTAAAGCAGCTCAACGCCTTCCGTTAGTAATCGTCTTGCGACGATCAGACGCATGATTTCGTTGGTACCTTCAAGAATTTGGTGAACACGAACGTCTCGGAAATGGCGCTCGACTGGATATTCTTTGATGTAGCCATAGCCACCGTGAATTTGCAGCGCCTGATCGCAGACTTTAAAGCCCACATCAGTAGCAAAGCGTTTTGCCATGGCACAGTACGCACTTTTTTCTGCGTGCTGGGCATCGAGTTTAGCGGCAGCGAGTCGCACCATTTGACGCGCAGCGACCAGCTCAGTCGCCATATCAGCAAGCTTGAACTGCAACGCTTGAAATTGCGCCAGTGAACGGCCGAACTGTTTGCGTTCGTTCATATATTGCTTGGCTTCGTTCAGTGCTTGTTGCGCAGTACCGACGGAACAAGTAGCGATATTGATTCGACCACCATCAAGGCCAAGCATGGCGAACTTAAAGCCTTCTCCCTCTTCACCCAACAGATAGTCAGCCGGAATGCGGACATTTTCGAAGGTAATCATGCGAGTTGGCTGGCAGTTCCAACCCATTTTGGCTTCTTTTTTACCGTAGCTAATGCCTTCGCAATCAGCAGGAACAACGAATGCAGAAACGCCACCCGCTCCTTCACCACACGAACGCGCCATCACGACCAATACATCTGTATCACCGGCACCCGAGATAAACACTTTTGCGCCATTGAGGACAAACTCATCGCCATCACGCACTGCGCTAGTCGTTAGAGAAGCGGCGTCAGAGCCGGCATTAGGTTCGGTTAAACAGTAGGAAGCGAGCTTTTCACCCGAAATTAGATCCGCGCTAAATTGCTGCGCCACTTCTGCTTTGGCAAAGCTGGTGATCATCCACGTCGCCATGTTGTGAATGGTCATAAACGCAGTAGTCGCGGTACAACCCATAGCCAACTGCTCGAAAATGATCGCCGCATCCAAACGAGATAACCCTAAGCCACCATGCTCTGGCGGCGTATAGATGCTCAGAAAGCCCAGCTCACCCGCCTGACGCAGTACATCTTTAGGGAAGTGATGGTTTTCATCCCACTCGGCCGCATGAGGCGCTAACATTTGGTCTGCAAACTGCTTTGCTACTTCGGCAAACGCGAGTTGATCTTCGTTTAATTCAAAATCCATCTTGAAGTCCTAAGGTCTAATTCGTTGCATTTGTATCCGAGCCAAGCCCACTTAAACGGTGGCGCTTGGCTAGAGGTGTCGCTAATCCAGTAATTAGCTAAGTTGAATGGTCATGTTTGGACCGCTTGGAATGTCATCTTCAAACCAACGCGCGGTGACCGTTTTCGTCTCGGTGTAGAAGCGAACCGCTTGTTTACCGTAAGCATGCAGGTCGCCGTAGAAGCTGCCTTTCCACCCAGTAAATGAGAAAAATGGCAATGGCACCGGAATCGGAACGTTGATGCCTACGTTACCTACTTCGATATTGTGTTGATACTTTCTCGCGGCAGCGCCGTTCGCCGTGAAAATAGACGTACCATTACCAAAGCGGTTTGCATTGATCAGTTCAATCGCTTCATCTAGGTCATCCACTTCCATAGTTAACAGCACAGGCCCGAAAATTTCTTCCTGATAAATCGACATGTCTGTGGTCACGTTGGTAAACAGTGTTGGCCCCACCCAGTTACCGTTCGGGAAGCCAGGTACTTGGCACTCTGTCCCGTCCAGAACACAATTCGCGCCTGACGCTTTGCCTTCATTAATCAGATTCACCACTCGCTGCTTCGCTTGAGGGCTAATCAGTGGACCATAACCGGCGGTTTCATCATCCCACGCGCCAGGCTGAACCTGAGCTAACGCCTCTTTAAGCTCTGGAATCCATTCTTTGGTTTCGCCGACAAATACGGCAACCGAAATCGCCATACAGCGTTGGCCTGCAGCACCAACTGACGCACCAACTAGGTTATTGATGACTTGCTGTTTGTTTGCATCCGGCATGATGACCATGTGGTTCTTAGCACCTGCAAATGACTGCACGCGTTTCAGGTTGTCTGTACCTGTTTTGTAGATGTGCTCACCAACGGGCACAGAGCCAACAAAAGAGATCGCACGAACGACTGGATCAGTCAGAATGCGGTCGACTTGCTCTTTGGTCCCGTGAACAACTTGCAATACGCCTTTTGGTGCGCCAGCTTGTTCAAACAGCTCCGCCAATTTCATTGCAGTCAGCGGAACTTGTTCCGAAGGTTTTAGAATAAAGGTGTTGCCACAAGCGATCGCCATCGGGAACATCCACAATGGGATCATCGCAGGGAAGTTAAAGGGTGTGATGCCAGCACAAACACCGAGCGGTTGAATGTAAGAGTAACCATCAATATTGGTCGCGACGTTTTCCACCGTTTCGCCCATCATTGAGCTACAAATGTTTGCAGCTTGCTCTACCACTTCAATTCCGCGCCAAATGTCACCCTTTGCATCCGCGAGGGTTTTGCCTGTCTCACTTGAAAGCAGTATCGCCAACTCATCGTGTTGCTCTTTTAACAGATGTTGGTAGCGCAACATCAATCTCGCACGCTCCGGCGCTGCAACTTCTTTCCAGCGTTTGAACGTTTCTGTTGCGCTGGCAATCGCCGCATTCATTTCCGATTCCGTGGCACAAGGTACTTGTGCAATCACTTCGTTGGTTGCCGGGTTGGTTACATCTAGCCATTGTTTTGAATCGGAGATGGCAAATTCACCACCGATATACTGCTTTACTTGTTCTGTCATGATGACATCCTTGTATTTTTCAGCTTGTTACTGACTACTGTTATGTAAGTGAAACTTTGTTGAGAGTGATTTAGCAGATTTCAATCGCGATAGCGGTTGCCTCGCCACCACCAATACAAAGTGATGCGACACCGCGTTTGCCGCCTGCCTGTTTAAGAGCGTGAATCAAAGTGACGAGGATTCGGTTACCACTTGCACCAATTGGATGGCCTAACGCACATGCGCCGCCACGTGGATTCACTTTGCTTGCATCCAACTCAAGCGCTTTCACTGCGTACTGCGTTACAACTGCAAACGCTTCATTGATTTCCCAAAGGTCCACGTCTGATTTGTCCCAGCCCGTTTTTTCCAGCAGCGATTCAATCGCGAAGACTGGTGCGATGGTGAACTCATCAGGCTGTCTTGCATGCGTGCTGTACGCGACAATTTTGGCTAGAGGCTGAAGGTTTTCCTGACGACCAAACTCACTATCGACTAAGATCATTGCCGACGCACCATCCGAAATGGAACTAGAGTTTGCTGCGGTTACGCCGCCATCTTTGGCAAACGCAGGGCGTAAGGTAGGAATTTTAGTGACGTCGAGTTTGCTCGGTTGCTCATCATCTACAACCAGGGTTTCGCCGCGTCGACTTTTTACGTTAACAGGCACGATCTCTTCTTTGAACAAACCTTGTTCGATTGCTTGCTGCGCACGAGTCACCGACTGTTGCGCCCAGGCATCCATACTTTCACGGCTGAACTGATACTTTTGCGCCGTCTGTTCTGCAAAGACACCCATCAGCTCGCCTTGGTAGGCATCCTGCAACCCGTCATAAAACATGTGATCAAGCACTTGCTCGTGACCTAAACGGAAACCATCACGCGCTTTCTTTAATAGATAAGGAGAAGACGACATGTTTTCCATGCCACCAGCGATGACAGCATGCGCATTACCAGATTGAATAAGGTCATATGCCAGCATGACGGTTTTCATACCCGATCCACAAACTTTGTTCAGTGTCGTACAACCAATCGATTGTGGCATTTCAGCTTTAAGACTTGCTTGTCTTGCAGGCGCTTGCCCCACACCGGCGGGTAAAACGCATCCCATCAACACTTCGTCTATTTTATGCACATCGAGTTGGCTTTCGGCTAGCGCCCCTTGAATGGCTTTCGCACCAAGTTCCGTGACATCTGTTGAAGCTAATGCACCTTGAAAAGAGCCGATAGGCGTTCGCTTAGCGGCTACAATCCATGTTTCATTTTTCATTCCATTAACCTTTTGTTGACGTTTACGTCATAACTATACTAACATTTACGTTAACGTCAAGTTTGAGGTTATTGTTTGTTCGAGTGACTCTTTGATTTTGAGTAAATGCGAGTGATATCAAGGCTCAAGAGTGGATGTTGTTTGTTTACTTTAACGTTAACGAATTGTATATTCATGTGAATGTTATACGAAAGTCGTAAGGTTAAGGAATGAACACATTTAAGATCAGCGAGCTCGCGAAAGAGTTCGACATTACTACTCGAAGCATTCGCTTCTACGAAGATTTAGGTCTCCTAACTCCAGAACGTAAAGGCAACACTCGAATCTACAATGGTCGCGATCGAATTCGACTAAAACTGATTTTGCGAGGTAAGCGATTGGGCTTTTCTCTTGCAGATATCAAAGAGTTATTTGAACTCTACGATACCGATCAAAGTACTGAGCAGTTGAACTATATGATTCGGTTGATCGAAGAGAAGAAGGCAGCATTGCAACAGCAAGCAAACGACATTCAAGCGGTAATGATGGAGTTAAATGCTGCGCAGTTGCGATGCCAAAACACACTGAGATCCATGAAAGGCGAAAAAGTCACCTAACACCTCAACTCTGGGATGTAGGTGACGTAAAGGCAAGGACACGCAATGAAATCTACCTACTCTTCCCTGAACTTTGTTTATGACGAAAATACCGATTTGCTTCGCGAGCAAATCAATAGTTTTGCTGCAAGAGAAATTGCGCCGCTAGCGCAATCTATCGACCAAACTAACGACTTTCCAAACCATCTTTGGTCCAAATTAGGTGACATGGGTCTTTTAGGTGTGACCACCAGCGAAGAGTTTGGTGGTGCAGGCATGGGCTATCTCGCCCACGTTATCGCTATGGAAGAAATAAGCCGAGCATCCGCTTCGGTTGCGTTAAGTTACGGCGCTCACTCCAACCTTTGCGTCAACCAAATCCACCGTAACGGCACACAAGCGCAAAAAGAGAAATACCTACCTAAGCTCATCTCCGGTGAACATATCGGCGCCCTTGCTATGAGTGAACCCGGCGCCGGCTCTGATGTGGTCTCTATGCAGCTTAAAGCCGAACGTAAAGGCGATATTTTCCTATTAAATGGCAACAAAATGTGGATCACCAACGGCCCTGATGCACACACCTATGTTGTCTACGCAAAAACCGACCCAAGCCAGCACTCCAAAGGCATCACGGCATTTATTGTGGAACGCGGATTCCCTGGATTTACTCAAGCACAAAAACTCGACAAGTTGGGCATGCGCGGCTCGAATACGTGTGAGCTGGTCTTCCAAAACTGCGAGGTCCCTGCGGAGAATATTCTCGGCGAAGAAAACCAAGGCGTGAAAGTATTGATGAGCGGCCTCGACTACGAACGTGTGGTGCTTGCAGGCGGCCCACTTGGCATCATGCAGGCGTGTATGGATATCGTTGTGCCTTACATTCACGACCGTAAACAGTTCGGTAAATCCATCGGTGAATTCCAGCTAGTTCAAGCAAAAATCGCGGATATGTACACACAAATGAATGCCGCTAAAGCGTATGTTTACGCCGTCGCTGCCGCTTGTGATCGCGGTGAAACCACACGTAAAGATTCTGCTGGCGCGATCCTCTACAGCGCAGAGCTGGCAACCAAGATGGCACTGGATGCGATTCAACTACTTGGCGGTAACGGCTACATCAACGAGTTTGATACGGGCCGTTTGTTGCGAGATGCCAAGCTGTATGAAATCGGTGCGGGCACTTCAGAAATTCGCCGCATGCTTATTGGTCGCGAATTGTTTAACGAAAGCGCCTAATCATCATACCTAGGCGGTTCGAACTCGAAACAACTTCCTTATTCAATCTAAATCTTATTCAACCTAAATAAAGACGGGTGGTGACACCCGTCTACCGAATGGAGATCGGCTATTTATGGCTTGTTTGACGACCAATATTAACACCCATTCAGAGCAGTATCAGGAAAACTACCGCTCTATGGCATCACTTGTAGATCAACTTTATACCGTGACTGCGCAAATCGAAGATGGTGGCGGTGAGAAAGCCCGCGAGCATCAGCAGAAGAAAGGCAAACTTCCGGTACGTGAGCGCATTCTTGCCCTACTCGACCCTGGTTCGTCCTTTCTAGAAATTGGTCAATTTGCTGGCTGGGATGTGTATCCAGATTACGTTCCATGTGCTGGAGTGGTTGCAGGTGTGGGTGTGATTGACGGCACTGAGTGCATGATCGTCGCGAACGACGTGACGGTAAAAGGCGGCAGTTACTACCCACTCACCGTGAAAAAGCACTTAAGAGCACAAGAAATTGCAGAAAAATGCCAACTGCCGTGTGTTTACTTAGTCGATTCTGGCGGCGCTAACCTACCCCGCCAAGATGAGGTATTCCCAGATAAAGACCATTTTGGCCGTATTTTCTACAACCAAGCCCGTATGTCGGCCAAAGGCATTCCACAAATTGCGGTGGTCATGGGGCTATGTACCGCTGGCGGCGCTTATGTTCCTGCCATGTGCGACGTATCCATCATAGTCAAAGAACAAGGCACGATTTTTTTGGCAGGTCCACCTCTTGTAAAAGCAGCGACAGGTGAAGAAGTCAGCGCGGAAGATCTTGGTGGCGCAGACGTTCATTGTCGCACCTCTGGTGTGGCGGACTATTACGCAGAAAATGATCACCACGCGTTAGAGTTGGCAAGACAAGCCGTTTCTCAAATTAACCACTTGAAACCCGTTCAACTCAAGCAAAAAGCACCACAGGAACCACGTTTTCCTGCCCAAGAGCTGTACGGCATCGTCGGAACCGATCTCAAAAAGCCGTTTGATGTTAAAGAGGTCATTGCCCGAATTGTTGATGATTCCCAGTTCGATGAATTTAAAGCCTTGTTCGGCGAAACCTTGGTCTGTGGCTTTGCCCATATTCACGGTATGCCGATTGGCATTGTCGCTAACAACGGCATTCTATTTTCGGAATCAGCACAAAAAGGCGCGCATTTTATTGAGCTGTGCGCACAACGCAAAATTCCTCTGCTTTTCTTGCAGAACATAACGGGCTTTATGGTCGGCCAAAAATATGAAGCCGAAGGCATCGCAAAACATGGCGCGAAAATGGTAACCGCTGTGGCATGTGCAGACGTGCCGAAGTTTACCGTAGTGATTGGTGGCTCGTATGGCGCTGGGAACTACGGCATGTGTGGCCGCGCTTATGATCCAACCATGATGTGGATGTGGCCAAACGCGCGCATCTCCGTCATGGGTGGAGAGCAAGCGGCTGGCGTGATGGCGCAAGTGACCCGCGATATCAAAACTCGCAAAGGTGAAAGCTGGAGCGCGGAGGAAGAAGAAGCGTTCAAACGTCCAATTGCGGAGCAATATCAGACTCAAAGCCATGCATACTACGCCAGTGCACGCCTGTGGGACGACGGCATTATTGACCCTGCGAAAACCCGTGATGTTGTCGGCATTGCTCTGTCTGCTGCGCTTAATGCGCCAATACCAGACAGTAAATTTGGCATCTTCCGCATGTAGCCGGATGCAAGGCAAACCTTAACTCCTCGCGAATACCGATGTTTAAAAAGTAATGGTTAGCGAGCATTGAAATACAGACTGAAATGTCAGACAAAGGAAGTCACATGACCGGACTACTGCTTGAAAAAGACAGCAATGGCGTTGCTTGGTTGAGCCTCAATCGACCAGAGAAACACAACGCGTTTAATGATGAATTAATTGCTTCACTTATCGACACCTTGGAAAAACTTGAGAGAGACAACTCTCTACGTGCATTGGTACTAACGGCGCAAGGTAAACACTTTTCTGCGGGTGCGGATCTTGGCTGGATGCAGTCAATGGCCACCAAAACCGAGGGGGAAAATCTGCAAGATGCACAGCAGTTAGCGTTGCTCTTGCACAAACTGGATGCCTTTAGCAAACCAACCATTGCTATGGTGCATGGCGCTGCATTTGGCGGCGCACTTGGGCTTATCTGCTGCTGCGATATCGCTATCGGTACACCTGAAAGCCGCTTCTGTTTGAGTGAAGTGAAACTCGGTTTGTTACCCGCGACAATCGGACCCTACGTCATTCGAGCGATTGGACAACGACAAAGCCGACGCTACTTTTTAACCGCGGAACTGATTGATGCCGAAACCGCACTATCGATGAGTATTCTTCATCAGATAGACTCTCAACCACGTGAAGCCGTCAATCGCACCATTGATCACCTGCTCAACAACGGTCCACAAGCCATGCAGGCTGCAAAAGCACTTTGTTTACGCTGTGATAACCAACCTATCGATCATTCATTAATTGAATACACCAGCCAAGCTATTGCAACCGCTCGCGTGTCCAGTGAAGGACAAGAAGGACTAGCTGCATTTTTTGAAAAGCGCGCCGCCAATTGGAGGAATCATGTTTAAAAGAATACTGATCGCAAACCGCGGTGAAATTGCCTGCCGAATCATTAAAACCGCAAAAAGCATGGCTATAGAGACGGTTGCCGTCTATTCCGAAGCGGATCGCAGCAGCTTACATGTTAAACAAGCGGATTTCGCTGAATTCATTGGCCCCGCTCCGGCGAGTGAATCGTATCTCGATATCGATGCGATTATCGGTGCTGCGAAAAAATGGCAAGCCGATGCTATCCACCCTGGGTATGGTTTTCTTTCCGAGAACCCGAAACTGGCGAAAACGTGCAGCGAAAATGGCATCGCCTTTATTGGCCCTTCCACCAGCGCAATTGAGGCAATGGGTTCTAAATCTCAAGCCAAGGCAATCATGTCAGAGGCGAACGTGCCCTTGGTTCCCGGCTATCACGGCACAGACAACAGCGTAGAGCACTTATTAGCGGAAGCTGAAAAAATCGGTTACCCAGTGATGCTTAAAGCAACCCAAGGGGGCGGCGGTAAAGGCATGCGAGTGGTCAATAGCGCAGCCGAAATGCCTCTGGCCATCGACGGTGCGCAGCGTGAAGCACTTTCAAGCTTTGGCGATAAGCAGCTTCTAATCGAAAAATGTATATTGCAGCCTCGCCACGTTGAAGTTCAGGTATTTGCTGACCAACATGGCAACTGTGTCTATCTTTCTGATCGCGATTGCTCCATTCAACGCCGTCACCAAAAAGTAGTCGAAGAAGCACCAGCTCCCGGTCTTAGTGATGAACTGCGTAAACAAATGGGTGAAGCTGCGGTTCAGGCCGCTCAAGCGATCGACTATGTTGGCGCGGGCACGGTGGAGTTCTTGCTCGATAGCCGCGGTGAGTTTTACTTCATGGAAATGAATACTCGTCTGCAAGTTGAACACCCTGTTACTGAATTGATCACCGGCGTTGATTTGGTGGAGTGGCAATTAAAAGTCGCAGCTGGCGAGCATTTACCTATTTCGCAATCTGAAATCACCCACAACGGTCATTCAATTGAGCTGCGAATTTACGCAGAAGATACAGACAATGACTTTATGCCGTCGACTGGCCGCATTGATTACTTAAAAGAACCCGTATCAGACAGTAGTGTGCGCCTAGCGTGCGTACGCGTTGATAGTGGTGTTACCCAAGGCGATAGCATCAGCGAATATTACGATCCAATGATCAGCAAACTGATCGTCTGGGGGCAAACTCGTGATATCGCTCTAAAGCAGATTAAGCAGGCGTTAACTCAATATCACGTACGTGGAGTAACGACAAACATTGGTTATCTGCACAGTATTATTTCGCAGCCAGCCTTTGCCGAGATTGAGCTCGATACAGGTTTCCTCGTAACACATCAACAAGGCATAAATGAGCAGCAAGACGTGTCGGATTCAATCTGGCTTACATTGGCGGCGGTTGCTCACCGGAATGATCTCATTTCAAAATCAGACAGCTCAACGTTACCCGCGCCAACCAGACGAGGTTTTAGACTGTCAGTTGACAACGTTTACCGATTTAACTTCACGGATGCCAATGCCAACCATCAGGTACGTTTGCAACAATCATCGCAAGATACAGGATCTCACTTCACTGTCCGATGTGGTGAGGAGCTGCATCAGGTCATCCTGCTTGAAAGTGACAACCAGATTATCGTCGATATTGATAATGTGCGTTACACCTTTAATGCACTTAGCGATGAACAAAGAACAACACTATTTTATCTTGGTCAGCAGCGCACGTTCGCTCATCAACCTAACTTTGACTCTGCAAAAGATGTAGATGATGAACTAAGTCCAACCGCACCACTCAACGGCATAATTTCAGCAGTTATGGTGGCTAAAGGTGACGAAGTGGCGGCGGGCGATCCGCTTTTGGTACTCGAAGCAATGAAAATGGAATACACCATCACGGCTCCGGTCGCAGCAACAGTCGACGAATTGTTTTATCAGCACGGGGACCAAGTACAGCACGGTTCCATACTGCTGAATTTGTCTTTGATATCGGATAACGTCAGTGAAGATAAGGAGCGCGAATATGCTACCAGCGAAGGTTAATATCGTCGAAGTCGGCGCTCGTGATGGTCTGCAAAATGAAACGGCAGTGACGCTGGTTGATAAAATCCGTTTGATTAACCAACTAAGCAGCAGTGGCTTAAAGCATATTGAGGCGGGATCTTTCGTCTCTCCAAGGTGGGTGCCTCAAATGGCCGATTCCGATCAGGTGTTTGCTGGTATCTCAAAAAAGCCTGACGTGGTTTATAGCGCGCTCACACCAAATCTCGCAGGGTTAGAACGTGCGCTGGAAAGCGGTGTAAAGCGAATTGCGGTGTTTGGCTCCGCTTCAGAAACGTTCAGCCAGAAGAACATCAACTGCAGCATTACCGAAAGTCTCGCTCGATTTGAACCCGTTATCGAATTGGCGAACCAGCACAACATTCCTGTACGCGGGTACTTGTCTTGTACCATGGTGTGTCCATATGAGGGAGTAATCAAGCCAGAGCAAACTACCAAGGTCGCCAATACGTTGTTTGATATGGGATGTTATGAGATTTCGCTCGGTGATACTGTCGGTAAAGCAACGCCTAATCGCGTTATCGCCATGCTGGATTCGTTGTTAACGCTACTGCCAAAAGACGCGCTCGCAGTACATTTTCATGACACTTATGGACAAGCATTAGCCAATATCTACCAAGCCTTGTTAATGGGCATCAACACCATTGATAGCGCAGTAGCGGGGCTCGGCGGCTGCCCTTACGCGAAAGGAGCCAGTGGCAATGTTGCAACGGAAGATGTACTTTATCTGTGTGAGCAACTTGGGATTGAAACAGGCGTTGACCTTGGCGTCATCAATGAAGCGGGTTGGCAAATTTGCCGTGCGTTAGGAAAGTCTCCTGCTTCTAGGGTCGCATTGGCTCTAGGCGATCCGTATAGCTTGTAAATCATCAACAACCAATCAGGTAATGTATTTCAACGGGCATGCAGACGTACGTGCCCGTTTTTTGTTGTTACTCATAAAAACCTTAACGCTCAACGGTCTTCATCACATTAATTAGTGTCTGATTTCAGCTACAATTTAGTTTCAAACCGAACATATAAAACAGGATCAGGTAAATGCTCATAACATTTCGTTGTCGAAGCCACTCAAACGTCACAATGTTTGGTGATATTGCATTAGATATGCTCAAAATGATGGGTCACAGCGGCACGGTGCCGGGATCAATTTCCGCTCAAGATGTTCCTGACGCGCTATCAAGATTAACTTCTGCTCTATCTGCGAAAAATGCAGCTGAAGAAAACCTCCCTACTGATGTAGACGAAGAGGAAGAACAAGCAGAGCCCGCGGTAAGCCTAGGACGCAGAGCGTTTCCACTGATTGAGTTGCTAAAATCAGCAATCAAAGAAGAATGCGAAGTCATGTGGGACAACCAATAACGCCTTCAAACTGGTTTCTAGCGAGGTGAATCCATATTGTGACCGCCTCGCTATCACTACTCGAAGCCAAGATAAGGGCACCTACACCGCTTATCGCCCTATCCGTTTCTCTCCCTAGACAACTTGATTTCCCCATCAATGTGCACATCTCGTTGTGGAAACGCGATTTCAATACCGTGCTTTTCGAAAGCTTCATAGATTTCAAAACGTATGGCACTTGCGACCGATCGAATCCCGCCTTCAACCGTTGAGTTAATCCAAAAATAAGATTCGAAGATCAAAGCATTATCGCCAAAGTCTTGAAAAAACACGTCTGGAGCTGGCGAACTCAGAACTTGCGCTTGCTGCGAAGTCACCTCCGCCATTAAGGCAGCAACCTGTTTGACATCGCTCCCATACGCGACGCCGACGACGACCGAGCCACGGACTAATCTGTCGCATAACGTCCAGTTGATCACCACGTTCTCAATCAATTGACTGTTGGGAATGAGCATGTGAACGCCATCGGTTCGCCTGATTCGCGTTGAACGCGTATTTATTTGCTCGACAATGCCTTTGGCTCCCTCGACCTCTAAAAAGTCCCCAATTCGGATTGGCTTTTCACCAATCAAAATCCAGCCACTTATGAAGTTGTTAATGATGTTTTGTGCACCAAAACCGAAGCCGATAGCGATGGCACCAGACAGAAAGGCGAACGCGGTGATTGGCACATTGATCATCGAAAGTGTGGTCATAAAAATAATGGCGAGAGCGATGACAAATAATATCCGTTTAACCAAATGAATGACGTTTGGATCTTTCCCCGATGAGGACATTCTTGACGTAACGGTTTTGATTAAAATTTTGGACAACCATAAAGCGACAATCACCCATGTCGGCACCATCAATATCGCCCACAACGTGATAGGTTGTTCGTTAAAGGTAAACAGCGTTGTTTCTAAAAATGAAATGACCCGTTCGAACATAAAGTGCTCACTCTTGATTCATCGTTGCCAGCAAGCCAGAGCGCATAAGTCTTAAATTTTTAGGTCAATCGATAGCGCAAGCGGCTCAATTAAGTTCTTCTTATTAACTATATTGTAATCTACGTAAAACGCTTCGAGTGGTTTCCCGCTTTGGCTTCAACACGATTAAGCCATTTAAAGAGTACGTCTTTGTGTACTCAACGAGCCAATCAACCGACTGAATACGCAAGGCAAATCAGTGATAACTTTCTGATTTTTAAGCATCAAATTTTCACTTCGAATCACTCTCATTTATTATTATGCACTTTATTGCAAATAACATTGATGGAATGATTGTTATGTCAGAACTGACTCGGATGCGCTCTGGAGAAGCCTATAATTGTCTGGATGAAGAACTAAAGCTGATGCGCGCCAAAACCGCGCAGCTTGTCTTCCAATTTAACCACGAGCCAAACCCAAGTATCCGTAGACAACTATTGGCGGAAATGGGCGTCCAATTAGAAAACAGCGCCTGTATAGAGCCACCGCTTCAACTTACCTACGGTTGTCACTTGTCCATCGGGGAAAACTCCTACATCAACTGGGATGCCATTATTCTGGACAATGGGCAGGTTAAGATTGGCGCGGACGTCATGATTGGGCCTAGAGTGCAAATTTACACAGCCGCTCATTCACTCGATACACAAAGACGCTTAGCCGGAGATGAGATCGCCAAACCGGTAAAAATCGGCAATAACGTTTGGATTGGTGGGGGCGCTATCATACTGCCAGGCGTGACCATTGGCGATGAGGCCGTCGTCGGCGCTGGCTCTGTCATAACCAAAGACGTTGCGCCGGGCGATCGAGTTGCTGGAAATCCCGCGCGCTCTATTAAACCAAAAAACTGAAGAAAGTCGCTATTTCGCCAAATGACAGCGAATAATGTTGGCAAGCAGATTGAGAGCATGGACGTATTTGTCATTGAGCTCAAAAGAAGCGTTAAGACGAATACAGTGATCGTATTGTTCTGTCAGGCTGAACATCTTTCCCGGTGCGATGCTGATATTATCTTTTAGCGCTTCTCGATATATCTGCAAGGCGTCGATATGCTTGGGAAGCTCTAACCAAATAAAGTACCCGCCGCTTTGGCTTAACACTTTGACTTCTTCAGGTAACAGCTCACTAAGCAGATCCGTCATCTTACTTTTACGTTCAAACAGCTTTTTCCGTAACTGCTTCAAATGCGATTCATAATTGCGGCTTGTTAAATAATGCACCAATGTCATTTGCACTGGTGCACTCGTCGCTAATGTACTCATTAGCTGTAACTTTTGTACCTCTAGCGCCCGCTTTCCCGCCGCAACCCAACCAATACGTAGCCCTGCGATTAATGATTTTGAAAACGAGGAGCACAACATGGCATTGCCCGTGTCATCAAACATTCTTAGTGGGTAGACCGAGTCATTCCCTGCATGCAGTTCGCTGTACACATCATCTTCAATCACTGGTACGTTATATCGCTGTGTCAGCTCAATCAGCTTTTGTTTTTCTCGTTGGTGAGCGTAAAACCCAGAGGATTTTGGAAGTTCGACATCAGCCAACATGCTTTCACATCGTGTGTTTGCAGCGCTCGTTCCAATGAGTCTAGGTCAATGCCCGTGACTGGGTCTGTTCTTACTGAGAGCGCTTTCAAACCTAACCGCTCTAAGGATTGCAATGCACCGTAGAATGCAGGCGACTCCACAACCACCCAATCTCCCGGTCTTGTGCAGGCTTGCAAACTGAGCGTTAACGCCTCCAGCGCGCCTGCCGTAATAACAATTTCATCGGGTGAAATTTCAATGCCTTTCGCAGCATAACGCTTCGCGATGATGGTGCGTAATTGTTCGTTTCCCGGCGGTAAGTTATCAAAGGCGGTAGAAATCGGCATATTGCGAGCGGCTGCGCTCATCGCCCGATTCACGTGATAGCGTGGGTACAAACTTGGATCTGGATAGGCAAAGCCAAAATTGATCATGGATGGATTTTTACTCGCTTGCAGCACATCAAAGATAAATTCATTGATGTCTACCTGTTCTGTCCACGAAACCGCGGCTGGCGCTTGGGGTTCATTTGAACTCTTAATATTGGGAGCGACTCGATAACCAGAGCGCGGCTGTGAGGTGACCCAGCCTTGAGATTCCAGAATTTGATAGGCATGCAACACCGTCATCAAGCTTAAACCCGAGTGTTCAGATTGGCGACGCAGAGAAGGCAGCTTGTCACCCGGATGCCATATCCCCGATTTTATCTGCCTTTTAAGCTGTTCCACTAACTCTTGATACTTCGCCAAACGCAAATCCCCCTCCATAAAGCTGAATTCAAAATAATAACACTTCAATATTTAATCTGTTATAGGTTTATAGTCACTGTCTGTACCTACTTCCCTCATTCCGCTCCTTTTAAAATAGCTCTCTCATAAAACTTAAAAGATCAAAGGAAGTTTAATGTTTGGCCTCGACGCATTTATGCTTGCACGGATACAGTTCGCCTTCACGGTATCCTTTCATATTATTTTCCCCGCTATCACCATAGGTTTGGCCACCTATCTCGCCGTGCTGGAAGGCTTATGGCTAAAAACACGTAATCCCGATTACCAAAAGCTCTATCACTTCTGGTCGAAAATTTTTGCGGTTAACTTTGGGATGGGCGTTGTATCTGGCCTTGTCATGGCCTATCAATTCGGCACCAACTGGAGTGGTTTCTCCGACTTCGCTGGTTCTATCACTGGCCCATTACTGACTTATGAAGTGTTAACGGCTTTCTTTCTCGAAGCCGGATTTCTTGGCGTGATGCTGTTTGGTTGGCGTCGCGTCGGCGAAAAGCTGCACTTTTTTGCAACCTCGATGGTGGCGTTAGGCACGATCATTTCGACCTTCTGGATTCTCGCCTCCAACAGTTGGATGCAAACGCCACAAGGCTATGAAATTGTCGACGGACGTGTGGTGCCAACCGACTGGTTTGCTATCGTTTTCAATCCTTCATTTCCTTATCGTTTGGCTCACATGAGCGTCGCAGCTTTTGTCAGTTCAGCACTCTTTGTAGGCGCGTCAGCCGCTTGGCATTTATTGAGAGGCAATCAATCGACTGCGGTAAAAACCATGTTTTCGATGTCGCTCGGGATCTTAGTGTTCCTTGCGCCACTCCAAGCCGTGATTGGCGATGTGCATGGGCTAAACACTCTGGAACACCAGCCCGCCAAAATCGCTGCCATCGAAGGACATTGGGATAACAGTGATGGCAAACCAACCCCATTGATTTTGTTCGGCATGCCAAACATGGAACAAGAACGCACAGACTATGCCTTAGAAATTCCTGTTCTAGGAAGTTTGATCCTACGCCACAGTTTAACTGAGCCAATCCCGGCGCTGAAAGACTTCCCGAAAGAGGAACGACCGAACTCACCTATCGTCTTTTGGTCATTTCGAATCATGGTCGGGCTAGGACTTCTGATGATTTTTCAAAGCTTCTACAGCATGTGGTTACGAAAAAAGAACACGCTTTATACCTCGCGTTGGTTCCTCAAATTTTCATTATTTATGGGGCCATCTGGCCTTATCGCAATACTCGCTGGCTGGTTTACGACAGAGGTTGGTCGACAACCTTGGGTCGTGTATGGCGTACAAAAAACGCGTGATGCGGTTTCTGCACACGGAGACCTACAAATGAGCATCAGCCTGCTGTGTTTCCTTGTTGTGTACAGCTTGGTGTTTGGTTTTGGGTATTACTACATGATCCACCAAATCAAGAAAGGCCCCGATGCAATCGAGCACGATGAGCACGACATGACGACCGTTTCAGGCCGCATCTAGAATTTGTCACAAAGTTAAGGTAGAGAATATGCATTTTGATTTATCCGTGATTTGGTTCGCGATCATCGTTTTTGCCACTTTGATGTACATCATCATGGACGGCTTCGATTTGGGTATTGGAATACTGATGCCCTTCATCAAGGATGAAAAACAAAAAGACGTCATGGTCAACAGTGTCGCGCCAGTTTGGGACGGTAACGAAACTTGGATTGTGCTTGGAGGCGCATCTCTATTTGGCGCTTTTCCGATGGCTTACGCGGTGATTATTGAAGCGCTAACCATCCCTTTAACGTTGATGTTGATTGCTTTGATCTTTCGTGGAGTCGCATTTGAGTTTCGCTTTAAAGCATTGGAAAGCCACTTAAAGTTCTGGGATCGCTCTTTTATGGTCGGATCGATTTTAACCACGTTTTTCCAAGGCATCGCTGTTGGCGCGGTAATTCAAGGCTTTGCGGTGGAAAACCGCGTCTTCGTAGGTAGCCAACTAGACTGGCTTACCCCTTTTCCCATCTTTTGCGGTTTGGGTTTAGTCGCAACGTACGCGCTGCTCGGTAGCACATGGCTCATCATGAAGACGGAAGGTGCACTGCAAAACACGATGTACCGCTTCACTAATAAAACACTACTGGCGATGATCTCCGCATTAGTCATTGTGAGCGCTTGGACTCCACTTGCTTACCCTACCATTGCGGAAAGATGGTTTTCTCTGCCGAATTTGTTCTACTTACTGCCCGTACCAGTCATTACTGGACTGGTATGTTTGAAGATTGCTGACTCCGTTAAAAAGCGTAAAGAGCGCAGCCCTTTCGTGATGGCGCTAGTGATCGTGATTCTCGGGTTCGCAGGGCTTGGTATCAGTATCTGGCCAAATATCATTCCTCCTAGCATATCAATATGGGAAGCAGCGGCTCCTGCAAGCAGTCAGCGCTTTATGCTCGTTGGAGCGGTGATCATCATCCCGATCATTCTGGCTTACACCTTTTGGAGTTATTACGTCTTCTCTGGAAAAGTGAAAGAAGACGAAGCGTACCATTAACGAGTTGATAAGGAGTGAGTATGAAAGTCAAAAATTGGTGCCGCCAATGGGCGTGGATGGTTGGAATTTGGGTCGTTAGCGTCGCTGCATTAGGGTTAGTGTCTATGTTATTTCGCGTCATGATGACCGCTGCAGGGTTAAAATCTTAGCGCGGCATTTTTAAGTCAATAAAAAATGGATGCCTCTAGATCTTGTGTAAGAGCTAGAGGCGTTGAACCTAATACTCAATCTTAATGAAAAAGCCAAGCGTTAAGAATCTACTCAAAACATTCTTTCATAAGTCTACATTGCCTGAAGTCGTTCATGCATGCTTACGAGATCAAAAGGTTCAAGCTTTTTCGCAATGCTCAGTAATGCTTCCTTTTTATCTTGCGGTAAACTTTGAAACTTCGACTCTAAACGTAAATCCACTTTGCTAAAAAGTAGCTTTCTAATTTGACTAGCTTTTGCCTTTGATAATTGCAATCCATCATTATCGGAGGTTTCAATTATCATGATAATTCTTGCTAAATCACTGAATTCATCATCAGAGCATAAATAAAGTGATTGTTTGTATAAATAGCCAACCGAAATTTCAAAATCAATATTAAGCGCTTGAATCTGACTGACAATGTTTTCACTCATATCACTTTGAGAAGCAGAGTTGATACAATCATCAAATCGCCTTTCAAATGTAACAAATCGATTATTGAGCTCGTCCAACATAGTCGTATCTTTTGCGAATGATTCTATAGGTAAAACCAATAAGAACATTGGCAGTAGGTATTTTTTCAGCGACCGGCTATTCACAATCAAGTCCTTCTTCTAAAAAACTTTCATGCGGTGTTGGTGCAAGTGTTGCTTTCAAATTCAAGTCCATTAAACTCGCCAAATGGCTTTCATTAAACTCTGATAGCTTTTGCAGCTTTAGACTGGCTTCATTAAACTCTTGGTAGAACTTATCAGGTTGAGGTATCACGACTGTTTTTATGTTTGCTCGTGTTGCCGCAAGCATACCCGAATAAGAGTCTTCAAAGGCAATACAGTTACTTGAATCTACACCTAGTTTATTGATTGTTGAAAGGTAGACATCTGGCTCTGGCTTACCCTGCTCTACATCGTCTGACGATGATATCGCGTCAAAGTAACTGGCAATACCGAGTTTGTTCAAAATGATGGGAATGAGTTGATAAGGTGAATTAGTAGACAACCCTATCTTAAACCCTTTTTCCTTAAGCAATTTGAGTGTTTCTGTAACACCCTCTAATTCGCATCCTTTTTCAATTATTAATGCCTCCACTTTATCCACAACAGCATTCTCTACTTCCTCTAGGCTCTTTTCTTGCCAAGGATTACGTTCATACCAAAACCTTGTTACTTCACCTGTCGTCATAGTTGCAGTCTGCTTTGACAGCACTTCGGTCACTTGGACACCAACTGATGAAAACACCTGCTTTTCCGCTTCCTTCCACAAAGGTTCTGAATCAATCAGCAACCCGTCCATATCAAAGACCGCAGCGTATATCATTGGTACATCCTCAGTAAGTTCTATTCGTTGAGTAAGATTTGTCTATTCAACCAAAGCATAGCTTTGCATATAACGAGTGAGAGTATCACATTTGCCTGTGGCTATCAGAGCCAATTCGATGACTCATCTTTAAGCCTCAACATGACCGATGTGCATGGCTACTTTTAGCGCTTGTTTATTGAGATTAGATGCCTCCCAAGCAACAACAACACGACTAATGAGAGGGATATCATCAATCTCAGCGACTGTCGCGGAATCATCGAGATGTTCAGCCAGTGAGCGCGGAACGAGAGCAATACCTAACCCGGCCTGCGCCATGGCAATCGTCGTACGAAGTTGCGGTGCTGCGAACTGTGGTTCGAGCCTTACTCCTGCGTCGGCAAAAAGTGTGCTCATGCCATCAAACAATGCGGGTCCAGTCTCTCGTGGAAACAGTAAAATTTTATGGCCTCTCAACTGTTTCATCTGGATACAGGGATACTTTGCCAGTTCGTGGCCCGCCGGAATCACCGCGACAAACGGGTCGTTAAACAACACCTTGTGCTCAAAAGGCTCACTGGCGTAACAGGGTAGCCGCATGATTGCGAGATCAAGTTGTTTGCTTTTTAACTGAGTGGCAAGCTCTGGCATTGACAGTTCCGCCGTCTGTAAATGAACCCCATTCTCTTGAATACGCCCAATCCTCTCCAATACCTTAATGCAGGTTGATGTTGACGTCGCGAACCCAATTTTAACCTGCGTATTTTCACCACGGGCAATCTGTCGGGCTTTTGCTTTAGCGCGTTCCACATCAGCAAGAATATTTACCGCATCCGTATAAAAGACTTGCCCTGCATGGGTCAGTTCTACTCCTCTAGACAAGCGCTTAAATAAGTCCACGCCAAGCTCGTGCTCTAGCTTTTTGATTTGTTGACTCAAAGGAGGTTGCGCAATCCCTAACCGTTCAGCTGCTCGGGTAAAGTGACGAGTCTCGGCGACCGCGACAAAATACTTCAGGTAGCGAAATTCCATATATTTTCCATATCAAAATAAATCTTTTTTATATTGGATTTAGCACCGTGTAGAAGTCAATCTAAATATACTCTTCATTGCATAACTGGTCTTACTCATGCGTGGATTTTATAACCCTCTATGTGCTTGTTCGCTTGAAGTAGCGAAAGAATTTTCTGAATACCATCACGTTACCGGAGATGGTGAGATTTATCAGACTTCGTTAATGAGTGCTTTGATCGCTGGTGTTTACGAAGGCTCAACAACCATAGAAGAGCTGCTGAAACATGGGGATTTTGGTTTAGGTACGTTCAATGAATTGGATGGTGAGTTGATTGCGTTTGATAAGGAAGTTTTTCAACTCAAGTCGGATGGCTCCGCAAACCCGGCAGACCTGGCGCAAAAAACGCCCTTTGCTGTCATGACTTTTTTTAAGCCTGATATCGAGCTGCCACTGACATCGCGCATGTCACGTCATGAAGTCCATAGCATCATAGACGAGATGGTTCCAAGCGATAACCTATTTTGCGCAGTGCGCATTGATGGCGTTTTCGATTCAGTTCGTACTCGCACCGTACCTAAACAAACACGCCCTTATCGGCCAATGCTTGAAGTGGTCAAAGAACAACCAACGTTCCGCTTCACGCATAAGCAAGGCGTGGTCGCCGGCTTTCGCAGTCCTAAATATACGACTGGCATCAATGTGCCCGGCTATCACGAACACTTTATTACCGATGACCGCCAAGGAGGTGGTCATATTCAGGATTACAGCATTTCGTCAGGGTTCCTCCAGATTGGCAAAGTCTCGCGGCTAGTGATTGATACCCCGGTATCGACAGACTTCCTCAACGCCAATTTGGCTCCGGAAGATATAAATACCGCCATAGAAAAGGCGGAAAAGTAACAAAGTCAGGCAAATAATAAGGACAACAAATGCAATCCAAACCTTCAAATAAAAATGGATCTCAGTTGATCGCTCAACAGCTAGAGTCTCTCGGCATTAAGTACATTTTCGGTATTCCCGGTGCAAAAATCGATCGACTGTTCGATGCGATTGAAGACACTAACATCCAAATGATTCCGGTACGCCACGAAGCTAACGGCGCATTTATGGCGGGCGTTATGGGAAGACTAACCGGCAAAGCAGGCGTCACCATGGTTACGTCAGGCCCTGGCTGTGGAAATCTAGTTACGGGAGTGGCAACAGCAAACTCCGAAGGCGATCCGCTGATTGCTATCGGTGGTGCGGTGAAACGAACTGACCAGCAAAAACAAACACACCAGAGCATGGATACCGTCAGTATTTTTCGCTCTATAACTAAGTTCAGTGCTGAAGTGCAGCATGTGGACGCCGCAAGCGAGATCATGGCGAACGCATTTCGTATCGCAGAGTCAGGTCGTCCTGGGGCTTGCTTTTTGAGTCTCCCCCAAGATGTTTTATCCGAGCAAACCCAAACGGACATTATTGTCCCCTCGCCTTACACACAGCCTGGTTGCGCAGACATCGCAGCAATCGAAGAAGCGGTCAGTCGAATCAGTAAAGCAAAGCGCTGTGTGGTTTTACTTGGCCTTCACGCGAGCCGCAGTAAAAACGCTGCTGCTATCGCCCGATTTCTTCAAAATACGCAGCTACCCGTTGTCGGCACTTACCAAGCCGCCGGCACGGTAGACATCAATTACTATCATCACTTTGCTGGGCGTGTCGGTTTGTTTAATAACCAACCTGGCGATGTTTTACTGCGGGACGCCGATTTAATTCTCACCATCGGCTTTAGCCCAATAGAGTATGACCCTGAGCTTTGGAACAGCCACCGCAACCCAGTGATTCACCTCGATATTGAACCGGCAGAATACCAACTTAATTATCAGCCTTGTGTTGAAATCGTCGGAAACATTGCGCAGTCATTAGACAAGATGGGCAGCTATATCTCTGAATATGCCCGCCTTTCCCCAACGGCACTTTCAGTACTGGAAGAGGTAGCACTGCAACGGCAAGTGATCAAAACCTATCCCAATGTCTATCACAAGCAAGGATTTCATCCACTGGCACTGATTAAAGCCATGCAATCTATCATCACACCAGATACCACGCTATGTCTTGATATGGGGAGCTTCCACATCTGGATCGCTCGTTACTTAAGTTGTTTTCGAGCTCGCCAAATGCTGGTGTCTAACGGCCAACAAACAATGGGCGTTGCACTACCATGGGCCATTGGTGCCAGCCTACTAAAACCTGGTAGCAAAGTGGTATCGATATCAGGAGACGGCGGTTTTATGCAATCGAGCATGGAGTTAGAAACCGCGGTTAGACTGAACTGTAATATCGTCCATATTGTGTGGGTTGATAACGCCTACAACATGGTAGAAATGCAAGAGATCAACAAATATCAGCGCTGCTCTGGTGTGAAATTTGGACCAATTGATTTCAAGGCGTACGCCGAATCATTTGGCGCGAAAGGCTTCGCAGTGACTAGTCAACACGAATTGCTACCGACATTGAATAAAGCCATGGACGTTGAAGGACCAGCAGTGGTGGCTATCCCCGTAGATTACAGCGACAACGACAAACTGATGTTGCCGCGCACAGAGAAAAATCAAGATCCCGTTTTTGTAAGTTTCGAAGGAGAAATCGCATGAGAGGATTAAAAAATAAAGTCGCACTCGTCACTGGTTCTGCCAATGGTATTGGTTTGGCCATCGCAAAACGTTTGTATGAAGAAGGCGCAAACGTCGCTCTTGCCGATTGGAATGAAGAGCAATTGGCAAACGCCGTTGAGGGCTTTGATAAACAGCGTGTGTCTGCGCATTCTATTGATGTTTCTGACCCAGAAAAAGTCGCAGCACTGATTTCTGATGTTGTTACCCGTTTCGGTAAACTGGATATTTTAGTAAACAATGCTGGCGTACATGTCCCTGGTTCCGTGATTGAAGGTAGTGTGGAAGACTGGAAGAAGATCTCTGGTGTAAACATTGATGGTGTTGTTTATTGCGCGAAGTTTGCTTTGCCTGAACTCTTAAAAACGAAAGGTTGTATGGTAAATACCGCGTCCGTTTCCGGTTTGGGTGGTGACTGGGGTGCCGCATTCTATTGCGCGAGTAAAGGCGCAGTGGTGAACCTTACCCGAGCGATGGCATTGGACCATGGTGCGGATGGGGTAAGAATTAACGCCGTATGCCCAAGTTTAGTAAAAACCAACATGACAAACGGCTGGCCGCAGGACATCCGCGATAAATTCAATGAGCGCATTGCGCTTGGCCGAGCAGCCGAACCTGAAGAAATTGCGTCTGTCGTGACTTTCTTGGCAAGTGATGACGCATCTTTCATTAATGGCGTAAACCTACCTGTAGACGGCGGTGCCACCGCATCAGATGGTCAACCTAAAATAGTATAAGCATGAAATAGACAGATCAGTGAGAGACGTTCTACTACCTTTCGGATCGATGCTGATCTGTCGCTTTACGCTCTGAGCACACAACCCGTGCCGGCAATAAACTCAACCACTCGACCGCTGTTAGAGATATCTCAACAACTTAAACCAGCAACGAGAAATTAATGTTTCACACAAACCGACAAACTATGTGAGCATTCCATCAGGCATAGAGTGAAGACTTATGTATCAGCGATTCACAAAGAACCAGACAGTTTCCGCGAATACTTTCTAAAGAAGTCTCAGTGACGACTAACGTTTCTGCCACACCATCCATTGCTCTCTGCCTTTAAAAACCTCAACACTGTTTGCCACCACTGAGGACTTCACAAGTTCAAACGTGGGCTCTAGAAAAGATGCCAACTCCCCACTTCGCAAACAAAATGGAGGAAAGCGTGATAGGTAATTATCATCAATGACGAAAAAACCAATTAGAAAACCTCCGCTTGGCAATAATTTATCCACCATCGAAAAGTATTCTGACCACATATCTCTCGGTAGTGCTGCGAGAAAGGCCCGCTCGTAAATGACATCAAACGAGTGAGAAAAATCGGCATTAAATACATCACCCAATACGACTTTATCTTTGTAGTTACCTAACGTTGATTGCGCCATTTTTACCGCTTCTTGGCTGTAATCCATCGCGATCACGTCATGCCCATATTGAATAAAAGTGCTCAGTTCATAAGCGGCACCACACCCAGGAATAAACACTGACTGGCCTACATGAAGTGAATTGTCGAGATAGTCCTTAAGTTCTTGAGGTGTCGATTGGGCATCCCAAGGCATAGTGCCTCGGATAAACAAATCATCCCAGAATTGTGTGTTAATCATTGGTGCCTGTTTCATTTACCCGCTCCCTGATTGCGGTAGTAAAAAATAAAGGGATACGCAGCGCAATGTGGTATCCCTTTTCTAGCCTTTTGTCTGACGTTGTTAGTTTTTTATGACAACCACTTTCTACTGCACTTATGCCACCAATGAGTTAACTGCGAAGATCATTGATTAACGGCTGCTCCGCTTGGTTCGGTACAAACTGGACATTGCCTTTCAGTTTAGTGACAGACTGGAGTGTTGCTTGAATGTCCTCTGCTGATACATGCACATCATGACAACAGAAAGTAATGGCATCGTTGAAGCCATCGCGCTCAATTTTCAAGGAGCCTTTAATATCGTGGCGACGACAGACTTCTTGGATCTGATGCGGATAAACAAACAGCCCTTTTACTTTCACCGCGGAGTCTGCTCGTCCCATCCAGCCCTTAATTCGTGCATTCGTGCGTGAAGAATCAGAACTTGTCTCTAGGTATGCCGATAAATCTCCCGTTGCGTAGCGAATCAGCGGGAACTTCTCATCGAGCGACGTTACAACGACTTCACCGACTTCTCCCGGTTGTACAGGAACACCATCAGGATCAACGATTTCAACAATAATATCTTCGGCAATCACTAATCCTTGTTCACCAGACACTTGATAAGCAATCAAACCAAGCTCTGCACTTGCGTAGGCTTGAAAGACTGCAATGCCTTTTTCCTCAAACATCTGTTGCATGTCTGCTGTAACCGCTTCACCAGAGACCAGAGCTTTCTCAAAGCTAGGCAGCTCATTGTATTTCTCTTGGTACTTTTGTAGCAACGTCAGCAAATAAGAAGGTGTGCCAGTGTAACCATTAGGTTGAAGCTGTTTAATTGCCTCTATTTGCGCTTCGGTATTGCCTACTCCAGCCGGAAATACCGCACAGCCACAAGCCCTTGCGCCACCATCCATAATAAATCCGCCAGGAGAGAAATGGTAAGAGAGCGTGTTATGCACTAAATCACCCGCACAGAACCCAGCAGCGTGAAACGCGCGCCCCATACGCCAGAAATCGGCCTCATCCGTTTGAGCCTCATATAACGGCCCAGGAGATTGGAATACGCGCGCCATTTGACCAATGGCAACGCTATTTAAGCCACCAAACGGCGGTTTAAGTTGCTGCTGATTAGGTACATTGAACTTACGTGTAATCGGGAGCTGAGCAAGCCCTTCACGATTGTTTGCCAATGTAGGATCTAACTCAGAAAAATGCGCTGCGTAATGTTCGCTATTGGCTTTCGAATTCTCAATCAGTGCTGGCAAACGTTGAAACAGCGACTCTTCTCGCGCCTGTAGAGACAACGATTCTTTCGCATCAAATAGTTCGTTCATCCTTGCTCCTTACAACCAACGCTTACGACGTTTGTAAGATTTCAGATTCTTAAAGCTCTTGCGATCTTCATCGCCGCCGCCAAGGTAGAATTCTTTTACGTCTTCATTGTTTAGCAATTCGTGCTTGCTGCCATCTAGTACGATTTTGCCTGATTCCATGATGTAACCGTAATCGGCCGCTTGAAGAGCGAAGTTGGCATTCTGCTCAACCAAAAGCATGGTAATACCTTGCTCTTTGTTGATCTTGTTAATAATGCTGAATACTTCTTTAACTAGCAGTGGAGAAAGCCCCATAGACGGTTCGTCCAACAAAATCATCTTCGGTCGAGCCATTAATGCTCGGCCAATCGCTAACATTTGTTGCTCACCGCCAGACAAATAGCCCGCCAGGCCAGTGCGCTCTTTGAGTCGCGGGAAATAGTCAAACACCATTTCGATGTCTTGTTCAACTTCGTTGTCAGTGCGTGTATAAGCGCCTAAGCGAAGATTTTCTATTACCGTCATATCTTCAACAATTCGGCGCCCTTCCATAACTTGGAAGATGCCCGAACGGACGATCTCTTCCGGGCTTTTGTTGTCTATACGCTCGCCCATGAAGTTGATTTCGCCGCGCGTCACTTCACCATCTTCGGTTTTCAATAAACCAGAAATGGCTTTCAACGTTGTGGATTTACCCGCACCGTTGGCGCCCAGTAAGGTCACAATCTGCCCTTTTGGAACTTCTAAACTCACACCGCGAAGTACTAGTATTACTTCGTCGTAGACGACTTCAATGTTGTTCACTGAAAGCAGTATTTCTGCCGGTTCGATATTCGTTGCTAATTCAGCCATCAAACTACTCCTTGCTAGGGTGAGAGTGTTCTCTCACCCATCCTTATTTTCAGTAGGCTTTGTTATTAATAAGTCGTAAATTAGTAACCTAGCCAATCGTCACGACGTGACAATGTCACCTGAGATACTTTCTTAATATCAACTGCGCCGCCATCGTTGTTGCCCATAAAGACGTTCACAGTTGTTGTGCCTCGGTGATCTTCCGGTTTCCAGTTCGCAGGGACACAAACACCTTCTAAGCCTTGTGGTACCCAGTTGTCATGGACATACATGCCCTTCTTGATGTTTTCACCTGTGATGCCACCGTTGTCTTTCGCCCACTCCATTGCTTCTTTCATATAGAACGCAGAACAAATACCGCGAATGTAATGGTGAGTTCTGAATTCGCCCGGCTCTGATTCAGACTGCTTAGAAATCTCACGAACCAGCTTCATGCCCTCATTATCATCTCCCCAAAACGCCGTCATACCCGGGAAAACGTAATCTTTAAGGCCATCGCCTGCTGCTTCAAGCACTGGCTTGTCGCCGCCCCAAATGTTTGCCATGTACTGGAACTCTGTCCCAACCGTGTTACAAGACTTCACTAGTGAGATAACCGAGCTACCGATATTAGCAATGTAACCGTAGTTGGTGCCTGACTCTTTCAGCGACAAACATTGCGCTTTGAAGTCCCCTGGTTTTAGTGACACAACGACTGGGTTTTGCACATCAAAACCAAGCTCTTTAGCGTACTCTGCACACGCTTCTTTTGGCGCATTCGGGAATGGATGGTTATCGCCAATGTGCGTAAATTTCGGCGCACCTTGATTGCCCTTAGATTCCCAATCTTCTTTCGCCCACTTAACTAGCGCACGGCACGCATCTGAGTACGACGCACCATAAAAGAAATTATAAGGCGCTGGTTTCGCGGTTTTTGGGTTTTTGCCAGTTGGGTCAGTTAAGTGACCAGAATAAGAAGCAGAGAACACCGGCACTTTGTCTTTGGTAACAAACGAAATAAGTGCTTCGGTATCCGCCGTACCCCAACCTTGCAGCGCAACCATGTCTTTACGCGCCACCCAACGTTTATAGTTGGAAATCGCCACTGGTACTTTGTACGCCATGTCTACTGTTTCAAATTCGAGCTCGGTACCGTTAATGCCACCGTTTTGGTTAATCCAACGCAATGCATCTCGCACGCCAGAACCATAGGGCTTGCTCACATAGGCCGTTGGTCCAGAAAAATCGACTAATTGCCCGACAAACACAGAATCTTTTGCCCAAGTTGCGGTAGTAAACAGTGCAGATGACAGCACCAACGTTGTCGCTAAATGTCCTTTGTTCATAACTCGTTGTCCTTGTTATTGAGGTATATTCCACTTAATTCCACGTTAATATGAGAACGGATAGTGTTTCCAATATGCTCGAATCTGTTGCCAGCGATGCGATAATCCTTGAGGTTCGAAAATGAGGAACAGCATGATGACTAAACCAATCGCCATTTCTTTGAAGTAAGCCAGACCATCAGTGAAAGCGGTGGTATCACCAAACGCTGAAAGCCCCGTTACGCCAAACTCTAAAACTTCAGGCAGCAGTACGATAAATATCGTCCCCATCAGCGTACCTTTGACTGAGCCTAAGCCACCAATGATGATCATTGCCAAAAACTGGATCGACATCATGATGGTGAAGCCTTCTGCTGATACAAACCCTAGATAATGTCCGTAGAGTGCGCCCCCGATGCCTGCATAGAATGCACACACTCCAAATGAGAGCAGACGATACTTAGTTAGGTTGATGCCCATGATCTCTGCTGACAGATAGTGATCTCGTACTGAGACAAACGCGCGACCGTCACGAGAACGGATTAAGTTTGATGCCCACATATACATGAAGATCAGCGCAAACAGAGCGATATAGAAAAAGCTTTCGTCAGTCGTAAACTCAAAGCCAAACAAATTAATTGGGTTCGCGCTAGCACCGTATGAGCCGCCACTGAACCAATCTGCGCGAGCAAAGAAGTCCTCTAGAATAAACTGCGCCGCCAACGTTGCGATAGCTAGGTATAAACCTTTAATTCGAGCCGCTGGCAGACCAAACAGCATCCCCACAATCATGGTTAAGTAACCCGCGAGCGGAATCGCAAACACGACTGGAATGTTAAACTGGTTATTTAACCAAGCCGATGCAAAGGCGCCAAAGCCAAAGAACGCACCGTGACCTAGCGAGATTTGTCCGGTAAAACCAACCAGAATGTTTAAGCCCAATGCCGCGATACCGAGGTATGCAATCTGAATAAACAGGTTTAGGAAGTAAATATCCAAGACCAGCGGTGCTGCCAGCATGGCGATGACACCAGCAATCGCAAGGCTTCTGATGGTTTTGGTTTCAAAAATTGGCGTATCGCTTTTGTATGTGGTTCGAAAATCCCCACATGGGCGCATGCTAAGTTGAGCCATGTTATTTCTCCTTAAATACGCTCAATATCTTTGGTACCAAACAGGCCATATGGCTTGAAGGCAAGAATGATTAACAGCACATAGAATGGTGCGATGTTGTACAGGTTACCCACTTGCAGGTATTGGCTATCAAAAAACTCAGCCAAGTTTTCTAGCACCCCGATGGTGATACCACCGACAATTGCGCCGACTACCGAATCTAAGCCACCTAAAATAACGGCTGGGAAAACTTTGATACCAATAATGGATAGCGCGTCAGATACGCCGTTAACGATACCGATAACAATCCCTGCTGTTGCAGATACCATTGCCGAAATGGCCCAACTGATGGCGAACACTTTCTTGATGGAAATGCCAAGACTCTGGGCTACTTGCTGGTTAAATGCCGTTGCGCGCATTGCCAGACCCATTTTGCTGAATTTGAAGAACCAGTAAAACGCGCCCATGATGAGCATTGAGAAGATCAAACTCAGAATGTAAGCAAACTCAACATTCAAACCTCCGATATTCACCACGTTGGTTTCAAACACTTGCGGGTACGACACAGCAGAGACGCCAAATATCCACTTCATCAGCGCTTGGAAAAACATCGATAGACCGATGGTCACCATGATCACAGAAATAATCGGTTCACCAATCAACGGTCTGAGCACAATGGTTTGCACGGCGATACCAAAAATCATCATGAACGCGAGCGTGAGTAAAAAGCCAATAAAGAACGGTAACTGTAGGTGCACCAATGCCGCCCAACATACCCACGCGCCAATCAACAAGAACTCACCCTGAGCAAAATTGACCACCTGGGTCGATTTGTAAATCAATACAAAGCACATGGCGACAACGCCATACAACATGCCAACGATCACGCCATTAATGACGAGTTGCAGTAATAAATCCGTATTCACTATGCGATCCTCCGTTGTTCGCTATCCACTAGTGTTGGCTCATGCTCAATAAGCGTTTCAATAACTAGCGACGTTTGAATGCGTGTTTTAGTGCCATCTTGATAAGTGATCACTGTATCGACATCGACTTTTGGATCGTCGCTGTAGATGGTTTCGATGATGTCTCCGTATTTCTCTGCAACCACACCACGACGCACTTTACGCGTACGAGTTAACTCGCCATCGTCGGCATCCAGCTCTTTGTAAAGTAGAATGAATTTGCTGATCTTCTGTGCATCCGGTAGGGATTCGTTCACTTTTTGAACTTCTTCACGAATCGCTTGGTACACTTCTGGTTGAGCAGATAAGTTGGTGTAGTTGGTAAATGCCAAGCCGCGTTGCTCTGCCCACTTCGCGACGATCGCATAGCGAATACAGATGATGGCAGACAGCCAAGGTCGACCTTTACCTACCACCACGGCTTCTGCAATAAACGGCGAGAACTTGAGTTTGTTTTCAATGAACTGCGGAGAGTAGCGGTTGCCGTGGCTGGTTTCCGACATATCTTTCAGACGATCAATCACCACCAAGTGACCGGAATCTTTAAAATAGCCCGCATCGCCTGTGTGCATCCAACCATCTTGAACATCTTCATCATATGCTGCTTGGTTGTTTAAGTAGCCAGTAAACATACCTGTACTTTTCGCGATAATTTCACCAACGCCATTGCTGTCCGGGTTGATGACTTTTACTTCTGCATTATCAAACGCAACACCAACGGAATCGTAATCCACATCGTCCGCTTGGTGCACAGTGTATGCGCCACACATTTCGGTCTGACCATAAAGCTGCTTAAGTGGCACACCAATAGCTTGTAGGTAACGGAAAGTGTCAGGCCCCATCGCCGCGCCGCCCGTTGCAGCAGATGTTAGGTTCGAAAAGCCTAAACGGTCTCGCAAAGCACGCAAAAGAATCCATTCGGCGAGTTTAGAACGTTTGCCCTGCTCTAACGCTTTGTTGGCTAAGCTCATGCCCAGTTTGTACATCTTTTGCTTAAACGGTGTCGAATCCATCATTCGTGCAGACACGTCTGCCACAATGTTTTCCCACACTCGCGGCGCTAACAGCACAAAGTTTGGACCGATTTCACGCAAGTCGGACATCATGGTTTCTTGTTCTTCCACAAAGTTAACGATTTGACGAGAAATCAACGCCTGACCAACCACGTAAACCTGCTCCATAATCCAAGGCAAAGGCAGAACAGAAACGTAGTTGTCGCCTGGGGAACGAGGGTCTGCACGCAAGTAAGCCGCACAGTGATCCAAGAACGTGCCACTGTGTAGCTGAGCCAATTTTGGTTTAGAAGTCGTACCCGACGTTGTACAAAGAATTGAAAGATCGCTGCCTTTGGTTTCAACAACCATATTGAGATATTTGTCTGGGTCCGCTTTATCAATCAGCTGACCTTTTTTGTAGACCTGTTCAACATCAATCAATCTTGGATCATCGTATTTACGCATTCCACGAGGATCGCAGTAAATAATGTATTCAACGCTAGGAATTTCATCACCAAGCTCAAGCAGCTTGTCGCATTGCTCTTCATCTTCGGCAATCACGACTTTTGCTTTGGCATAGTTGATAAGGTACGCCACCTCTTCGTGCATAGAATCTTGATAGATGCCCAGCGAGAAACCTTTGATCGCATGTGCCGCTAACTCGCCCCATACCCATTCCGGGCGGTTATCACCTAGCAAACCAACGACATCTTGCTCACCAATACCTAAATCTTGTAGTGCCAGTGCCATCCACTTGACGCGGTTTTCATAATCCTTCCAAGTGAACTCTCGCCATATACCAAACTCCTTTTCACGCATTGCGACTTGTTCGGGCCAGTTCTTGGCATTGTGTTGCAACACTTTTGGAAAGGTATCTAAGCGGGTTATATCTGCCCAATCATTATGTTGCTGTGCCATTATGCACTCTCCTCTAATGTCGGTAACTCTTCGCCTAAGTACGCTTGTTTCACATGTGGGTTGGCCATCACTTCTTCAGGCTCACCCGTAGCAATGTGTTTACCGAAATCCAAAACCAAAACGCGATTAGAGATGTCCATGACCACGCCCATATCGTGCTCAATCATGATGATCGTGATATCTAATTCTTCATTCAGATCCATGATGTAACGTGCCATGTCTTCCTTTTCTTCCAAGTTCATTCCTGCCATTGGTTCATCAAGCAGCAATAACTTAGGTTTTAAGGCAATGGCACGAGCAAGCTCTACACGCTTACGTAAGCCGTAAGATAGGGTGCCTGCAGTCGCTTTTCGGATGTGCTGGATTTCTAGAAAATCGATCACGTCTTCCACATATTTGCGGTGCGCCATCTCTTCTTTCTGCGCATTAGAGAACCAATAGAGTGGCCCCGTGACGAAGTTATTTTTCAGTAGGTGGTGTCGGCCAACCATGATGTTGTCCAGTACCGACATATGAGAAAAGAGCGCTAAGTTTTGGAAGGTTCTTCCCAGCCCTAACTCAGCTCGTTGGCTTGGTGTACGTTTAGTTACGTCATCTCCAGCGAAGATTACAGAGCCTTTGTTTGGTGTGTATCGACCAGAGATGCAATTGAGCATTGAGGTTTTACCTGCACCGTTTGGACCAATGATTGAAAAGATTTCCTTTTCATTCACATGGAAGCTCACATCAGTTAAAGCTTTCACCCCACCAAAAGCCAATGAAATATCGTTTACCTGCAACAGAGGCGATTCCGATACCATAGTTGATCTCCCTTTCGTTATTTTAAGTGCGTTCCATTGAGCACTATTTGATCAAACCTAACTTTGATACTGGTAACCGCTTTTACACCTATGCATCAACTTTGTATTCAGTTTACGTAAACGTCAATTTAAAATCAGAATAGTGCCTGAAAGATTAAGTTGCAATCGAGTTCATCGAGAAAGATTTGAACTAACGCAAACTTTAAGTAAATAAATTGTTAATAAAAATTATTCTCAAACGCTTACATATTTGGATAGTTAGGACCACCACCACCTTCTGGCGGAGTCCAAGTAATATTTTGACTTGGATCTTTGATGTCGCAGGTCTTACAGTGGATACAGTTGGCCGCATTTATTTGAAGCTCTGGCTGCTGCTCCCCCTGTACGATTTCATACACGCCAGCCGGACAATAGCGCTGTGCTGGCTCTGCATATAATTCAAGGTTCTGCTCAATAGGAATCCGCTGGTTCTCCAGTCGTAAGTGGCATGGTTGATCTTCCTCATGGAAGATATTGGATAGATAAACAGAAGAGAGGCGATCGAAACTTAACACGCCATCAGGCTTCGGATAGACAATTTCATTGCTGTTTTCCGCCAATAACAGAGACTGATGATCAGGCTTATCACAGCGGATATGCCACTTAGCTTTGCCTTTTAATACGTTATGTTCCAGCAGCGCTAAACCACCGCCCAGCCACGATCCAAAGCGGTGAATACCACTTGAGAAGTTACGTGCTTGATAAAGCTCTTCATACAGCCAAGACTGTTTGAAATGCTTTTGATAATCAGCAGTAACTGACTGACTCTCAAGGGCTTCACATACTGCTTCAGCGGCAAGCATGCCAGATTTCATTGCGGTGTGTGTGCCTTTGATTTTAGCGCCGTTAAGTGTTCCTGCATCACAGCCAATTAACAAGCCACCAGCAAACTGCTGCGTGGGAAGCGAATGAAAGCCGCCCTTGGTGATCGCTCTCGCGCCATAGCTAATACGCTTCCCATTTTTGAGGTATTGCTCAATCAACGGGTGGTGTTTAAAACGTTGAAACTCATCAAATGGACTCAAGTGCGGATTCTTATAATTCAAGTCAACAATCAACCCGACGGCAACTTGGTTTCCCTCTAAATGGTAGAGATAACTGCCACCTGTAGCTTCATTTGATAACGGCCAACCTAATCCGTGCACTACTAAACCTTGCTGATGCTGCTCTGATGGGATTTCCCACAGCTCTTTAAAACCGATAGCGTAGTGTTGAGGCGCTTTCTCTTCAGCAAGATTAAATCGGTTAATCAACTGCTTACCAATATGCCCCCGTGCGCCTTCAGCAAATAAAGTAAACTTCGCTCGTAGTTCAATACCAGGTTCGAAATTTCCTTTTTGTTCACCATTTTTATCTAATCCCATATCGCCCGTGATCACGCCACAAACACGACTATCTTCATCGATGATCGCTTGACTGGCGGTAAAACCTGGGTAGACCTCCACCCCCAAGTTCTCAGCCTGCAACGCCATCCATCGGCATAGACTGCCCAAACTTATGATGTAATTACCTTTGTTATGTAACGTATTAGGCACCGCCCAAGAAGGCAGTTCATGACCATTGATGTCATTGCCTAGATAGTAGGTTTTATCTTGGTTTACTTTGGTATTGAGCGGAGCGCCTTTCTCTTCCCAGTCGGGAAAAAGCTCATCCAAACTCCGCGTTTCAAACACCGCACCCGATAAAATATGCGCTCCAACTTCAGAACCTTTTTCTACCACGCAAACAGAGAGCTCTTGTTTTTTTTCTGCTGCTAATTGTTTGATTCGGCATGCCGCAGACAAGCCTGCGGGACCTGCGCCTACAATCAGAACATCAAATTCCATGCAGTCTCTTTCCATGATTGCATTCCTTTTTCTTTGCATGTTGCCAACTTGTTAATCAACAATATATTTAAAGTTGACGCAAACGTAAAGGTAAATTAACATCATTTTAAAGACGTCATCACATCGTCTTCACTGTTAACACATAGTCTTCACTGTAAAAGGAATCTAACGTGAAAATACTAGTGCCAATCAAAAGGGTCATTGATCCCTACGTTAAAGTTCGCGTGAAAGCGGACCATAGCGATGTTGAAACCAATAACGTCAAGATGACGATTAATCCATTTTGCGAAATAGCCGTTGAAGAAGCCGTACGACTAAAGGAGCAAGGTATTGCAGATGAAGTCATCGTTGTCAGTGCCGGCGGTAGCCAGTGTCAGGAGCAACTACGTACCGCGCTTGCATTAGGCGCCGATCGCGCTATTCATGTCGATACTGAAGACAAAATAGAGCCATTAGTTGTTGCTAAGCTGCTCAAAGCTCTAGTTGAGCAAGAACAAGCACAGCTTGTGATTACGGGTAAACAATCCATTGATACGGACAACAACCAAGTGGCTCAGATGCTGGCCGCCCTACTTGACTGGCCTCAAGCAACTTTCGCTTCCGACGTGAAGATTGAAGATCAAAAAGTTCAGGTCGTGAGAGAAGTGGACGGCGGCTTGATGACAGTCGCGATGAACTTACCTGCGGTGATCAGTACTGACTTACGCCTGAATGAACCGCGTTTTGCCTCTTTGCCTAATATCATGAAAGCTAAGCGCAAGCCGTTAGATACCATCACACCTGACAGTCTGGGTGTTGAAGTGGTATTTAGCCAAACCATTCAAGAAGTCACACCGCCAGCGCAAAGAAAAGGTGGCATCAAGGTTGAATCTGTCTCAGAGCTTCTCGATAAGCTGCGTAACGAAGCGAAGGTGATTTCATGAAGAACTTAATCATAGCAGAGCATGACAATAACCAATTGCATGCGGACACACTCAAAGTGGTTAATGCAGCAAAACAAGTCAGCCAAGACAATGTTTTGATCGTAGTGGGCCACCAGTGTGAAGAAGTCGCTCAGCAAGCTTGTCGCGTTGATGGTATATCAAACGTAATTTGTGTCGATGATGAGCAACTTAAGCATCAATTTGCCGAGAGTATCGCACCTATTGTAGTGAGTATTGCTGAAGGTTTTGACGCAATCTGGGCTAGCTCATCATCAAAAGGGAAAGACCTTGCACCTCGAGTAGCTGCGAAGTTCGGCGTTGGGCAAATTTCCGATATTGTCCAAGTTATCGATGAAAACACTTTTATCCGCCCTATTTACGCAGGAAACGCATTTGCCAAAGTGACCACCAGCGACAAGGTTCGCGTCATCACCGTGCGCGCGTCTGCGTTTGAGCCGGTTACTTGTCACAACCAAGCTGATATTAAGCATCAGCAGGTCACTATCTCAGCTCCAATGGTTGAATTGGTTTCTGTCGATAAAACCGTGTCAGAACGTCCTGAATTAAGCGCGGCAGAGGTGGTTGTGTCAGGTGGACGCGGGGTCGGTAGCAAAGAGAACTTCGCGTTGATCGAACAAGTTGCCGATAAACTAGGTGCTGCCATTGGCGCTTCTCGCGCGGCGGTTGATGCCGGGTTTGTTGCCAACGACTTACAAGTGGGTCAAACCGGTAAAATCGTTGCACCTAAGCTTTATATAGCGGTTGGGATTTCCGGTGCCATCCAGCATCTTGCAGGAATGAAGGAATCCAAAGTGATTGTCGCGATCAACAAAGATCCAGAATCTCCTATCTTTGAAGTTGCCGACTATGGATTGGTTGGTGATTTATTTGAGGTACTACCTCAGCTTGCCGAACAACTTTAAACGATCAGATAAGGGGCGAACACTGCTATGTTCGCCTCTTTATTTTGTTTTTGGTCATATTCAAAAGAATTGAAATTAGAGGGACCTATGCCAAATTCTGCACCTATTTGGTCACCATCTGCTGAGCGCGTCAGCAATAGCAACTTATTACGGTTCATCGAAAAGGTGAATAAAGACAAAGCCGAAGGTACCGTAATCAACAATTACACGTCTCTACACCAGTGGTCCATTGAGCACAATGATGAATTTTGGCGACATACTTGGCAGTTTTGCAACGTAATCGGAGATATGGGTTCGCAAGTCAAGAGCCTTGGCAGTCCCAAATGGACACCAACAGGTTCTAATCATCATCATGTAAATAGAGACACAGTATGGTTTGCTGACGCCACGCTGAACTACGCAGAGAACCTCCTATCTCAGGCTGAACAATCACCAGAGCGTGAGTTTATTGTTTTTAGCAATGAAAGCGGTGAACACCGACAACTCACCGGTAAACAGTTGCTTGAACAAGTTTCTGCCATTCAACAATGGCTACTCAATTGTGGTGTCGGTAAAAGCGATGTCGTTGCGGGTTATTTGCCCTACCTTCCTGAAACCGTTATTGCCATGCTGGCCACCACCAGTCTTGGTGCCATTTGGACTTCAACCTCTCCTGATTTTGGTATCGATAGCGTCGTAGAGCGTTTTGGTCAGGTCAAACCGAAAGTTCTTTTTTGCTGTGATGGCTACCAGTTCGGAGGCAAAGCTTTCGATATGACGAACAAGAACACCACTCTTAGTAGTAAGTTAAGCAGTGCCTCCGAAGAGACTACTATTAGCGTATGCCAAATCGAATATTTACAAAACGCTGAGAGTGCTAGCACTTCTGAGTTTGTTTCTTGGTCCGATATTACTCACCACTTTTCTCCACAATCAATTCAATATCAACCAACGCTGTTTAATGACCCGTTATTCATTTTGTATTCTTCTGGTACAACAGGTCAACCTAAATGTATTGTCCATTCCGCAGGCGGTACCTTGCTCAATCACCTCAAAGAACATCAACTGCATTGCGACATCAAATCGCAAGACAAGGTTTTCTACTACACAACATGTGGTTGGATGATGTGGAACTGGCATGTTTCCGCTCTTGCGAGTGGAGCAACCTTAGTGATTTACGACGGTAGTCCGGTTTATCCTGATCACTCCGTCTTATGGCGATTAGCAGAAGAACATAACGTGTCGCTGTTTGGTACTTCAGCGAAATACTTAGAGGCACTGGAGCATGCGAACTGCTCTCCAAAACTAGAACATAACTTGAAGTCACTCAAAACTCTGTGCTCAACTGGTTCGGTGCTTTACCCAGAACAATTTAATTATGTCTATCAGCACATCAAGCAGGACTTGCATCTCGCTTCTATCGCTGGCGGCACGGATATTTGCGGATGCTTTGTACTTGGAAACCCTATTTCACCAGTTTACAAAGGTGAATGCCAAGGCGCAGGGCTGGGAATCGATGTGCGTGTTTTGGACGACGAGGGAAAAACCATTACACAGCAACGCGGCGAACTAACTTGCAATAACTCACTACCTAACTTCCCTATTGGCTTCTGGCACGACAACGGCGAACGTTATCACAACGCTTATTGGAGCAAGTTTACCGATATCTGGCACCATGGCGACGATGTGATGCAAACCGAACATGGCGGCTTTATTTTTTATGGCCGTAGTGACGCAACCTTAAATCCAGGCGGCGTACGAATCGGTACCGCTGAAATCTACCAGCAAGTGAACGCGTTACCCGAGGTTGAAGACTCCATCGCTGTCGGCAAGTTAAACCAGCAGTCTGAAGAAATCTGGTTACTAGTAAAACTCGCTCACAACGTCGAGTTAACCCAACAACTCACCGATTCAATTCGCCAAACATTGAAAACAAAATGTTCACCGCGCCATGTCCCACGACAAATTTTTGCTATCAGTGATATTCCTAAAACGCGCTCAGGCAAATTGGTTGAGCTAGCAGTGAAACAATTGGTAAACGGACAAGCTGTAAAAAACATTGGTGCTATTGCTAACCCAGAAGTGCTGGAAGAAATTAAAACGCTTTTCAACATAGAAAGTGGCGCCACTGTCACTTAGAGACTCAACAAGTCTTCCAACAATACAGACGGGTATAACCTAACTGTATTTTTAGCTCGCTCGATAACTCCTCCCCACTTTCGTGGAAACTGCGCGAAATATGCTTCATGTACACAAAAAAGGTGAGATAATTCTATCTCACCTTTGAGCCATATGAGCTGGAGCATTAGTTTGGGGGTTAAGCTTTTATCAGTTGGCTCATATCTTCGCGAACTTGTGGCACCGTTAAACCAACGATGATTTGAAGGCTCTCTTGATTTCTAACAATATTCACCGCTCCGTGCTGTGTGAAAAATGCGTTCTCCTTTACAAGAGAGACATCTTTAACTTTAACACGCAGACGCGTCGCGCAATTAGTTAACAAGTCAATGTTTTCTTTTCCACCCAAACCTTCAATAAAGGCACTAGCTTGTGACGGACTTGCGCTACTGTTATGGACCGCTTTCGCTTCTTTGTAGTCAGCTTTGGAATACAACTTACTATCTGCACCTTCACGTCCCGGAGTAAGTATGTTGTATTTTAAAATAAGCGCGCGAAACGTAACAAAGTAAACACCAGTAAACATGAGACCAATAATAATCTGAATCACGTATGTTCCTGCATGGTTACCAGCCAAAGGCAACCAGTTTTGGAAAATGAAGTCTATCAAGCCAGTCTGAAAGTTACCGGAAACACCAAACATAAAGGCGATCGTTGCCATTGTCGCAGATAACAACGCATGCAAAGCAAACAGCGCAGGTGCGATAAATAAGAATGTAAACTCTATTGGTTCGGTTATCCCTGTAAGAATTGCTGTGATTGCGGCTCCGAGCACTAACCCCATCACCATCTTTTTATTTTCTTTTTTCGCAACTGAATAGAGTGCTAGTGCGATACCCGTACAACCAAACACTTTACCCATTCCCGTCAACATCAAACCACCCTGAGGAAATTGTGTCGTTAAACTTTCCGAGCTCTGGGCGAATGTCTGTATATTTTGAATCCAATAGGCAACCGTTCCGCCATCGACTGCAACTGGCCCATAAAAAACGGGACCATATACGAAATGATGCAACCCCGTTGGTATCATGATTCGCTCTAAAAACGTAAATAGCCATACCCCTAACGATCCAGCAGAAACCAAAAATGATTGCAGATTGTTAATACCATGCTGAATACTTGGCCAAGTCAAACAAGTTAGAATTGCCATCACGACCATAATGGGGAAACTAATGATCACAACCAATGGCGTTCCGCCAAATACAGCCGCCCAATCCGGTAGCTTTTTATCAAAGAATCGGTTGTGAACCCAAACAGAGAGACTTGCAATTAAAATGGCACCTAGTAAGTTGGTATCAAGCGTTAGAATGCCACCAACTTCAGTCAAACCTCGCTCACCTTCCGTATAGTTCACGCCCAGTTCTGGTCCCCAAAATTGAAGGATTCCACCAATAACGTAGTTAAACGTAATGTAGGAAACGAGTGTTGCAAGTACAGCGCGACCAGATGCTTTTTTAGCTAAAGCGATAGGTAACCCAACGGCAAAAATAAGTGCCATATTTTTAAATACAGCGAGAGATGCCTGTAAAATGATCGTCGAGACTTTAACCCAAGCACTCCCCTCTAGTGCCCAAGGAAACACTTCTTGATTTAACAGCACAACAGAGAAACCCAATAACATGCCCGCTGCTGGAAATAATAGAACGGGAACAAACATCGCGGCTCCGAACCTTTGAATAATGTCTTTCATATAAACCTCTTGTTTCATTCACGGAGCCTACAAGTAGGCCCCGAACGTCCAGTTGTTATTGAAAAAATTGAGGAAGGTAGGCTTTATTTTCTTCTAGTAATTGTTTTGTTATTTCTTTAGCTTTTGGCACATTAACCACGGTACGGTTAAGTGTGAGTGCATTAATCAGCTTTTGCTGACTTCCTTCGTACCAAGCATCCACGACTAATTTCTCGTAACCAAGTTGGCTCTCAATCATGGCTTTTTGGAAGGTTGGGATTTTTCCTACAGTAAAAGCTTTCGGTCCATCACTAGTTAGCGCAGCTGGAACTTCTACCATGGCGTCATTTTGTAAATTTGTAATAGCACCATTATTCGGTACGATGACGAGATACACATCGCTCAAGTTGTAGGCAAGCGAAGCCGCAACTCTCACCATGTATCGACCATGGATATCGGCATGCAGTGTTTCGTGCTTCGTGGTGCCCGCTTCAATTATTCTTGCGTTCAATTCGAACACTCGTTTCTCACGGCCGTTAATTACCTGCCTTGCGCGAGTATTATTGATATCCTCTTTCGCCACCATTTTTTCAGGGTACAAATAGTATTGAAGATACGTATTCGGCAAAAACTCTGGATTATCAGCAAGCATTGTTCTCATGTTTTTGAATGTGGCTTGCCACGATGGGTCATCCGCTATTTCCGCATCAACCGCACTGATCCCTTCTTTTAGGATGATATTTTTAATTTTGTCCGTTAAGTCTTCACCCTGTTTGTTACGAATTTTGGTAAACCAACCATAGTGATTAAGCCCAAAATATTCAGGAACGAAGTCCCAGATTTCACATCCTAACAATTGCGCATAGCTGACCATAATCGCTGCTGGCATATCACAGATATTTAGAATTCGCTTATCATGCGGAAATTCACGATTTAAAGCTTCAGCGACAATTGCCGCCGGGTTGGTGTAATTAAGAATCCACGCATCTGGACACGTTTGTCGGATCTCGTTCACTAGCTGGATCATGTCGCCGATAGAGCGAAGTCCATATGCCATTCCTCCCGCGCCACATGTCTCTTGCCCAACACAAGAGTTGGATAGCGGGATTTGTTCATCGCGCTCGCGCATGGCCAACCCACCAGTGCGGATCTGGATAAAGAAAAAGTCCGAATCTGCGAATGCGACAGATTTATCCGTTGTATAAACAAACTCTTCAACTTCTGGATAGTGTTCTCGCAATAGAATTTCAGTAGCTAATGCATTCGATTCTTGGCGTTTCTCATCTATGTCGTAAAACACGACTTTTGCGAGTGGAAAGTTATCTTTTTCGGCAATAAGGCTGTTCATCATACCAAGTGTGTATGTACTGCCAGCACCAACAATCGTTAATTTTTGACGTTTCATTTCGCTACCTCAAATGTTTATCCTGAAAATGTATAAAATAAGTATTAATACTTTTATGATACATTTAAAGTATAAGCACAAAGATACGAGATAAAAATCACACAAAGATCCTAAGGAAAAGTATTAACTACATCTCAGATCACATTCTTGCTATCATGATCCAAGACTTAGCGAGGTATTATGAAACCCAAATACATAGACATTGCGGAACGATTAGAAAAAAAGATCAAAGATGGGGAACTACAACCGAAATCGATGCTTCCAAAAGAGAGTGATTTACAAGAAGAGTTTTCCGTAAGCCGCGTAACCATCAGAAAAAGCTTACAAATTCTGGTCGACAATAATTTAATTAGTCGGACAAGAGGTAGTGGAACTTATGTAAACGATCTAAAAGCCCAACATGATGCCTTACATTTGCTGGGTTTTATCGAGGAAGTCAGTAAACAGGGGAAAACGCCTAGCTCTCAAGTCATAAAGTTCGAACTTAAAAAGCCGAATGAGCAGGTTGCTAAGCAGTTAAATCTCTCGCCCAATGATGATACATATGAAATACATAGACTCAGATGTATTAATGATGAGCCTGAAATTTACGAAGTCACTCATATGCCAGCAATGTTATTTCCAGACTTGAGCATAGCCATAATGAATGGTTCTAAATATGAGTACATTGAAAATAGCAAAGGATTGAAAATTGCGAAAAGCAGTCAGTCTGTCAAACCGTACTTGTTAGATGCAGAGACGGCCTCATACCTGAATGAATCAGAAGCTTCCCCTATTCTAAAAGTTGAGTCCACTGGTTACCTAGAAGATGGTCGTGCATTTGAATATACCGTCAATTACTTCCGACTTCATCAATACAGCTTCGAGTTTATTTCAACTAGGGCGTAGTACTATTCGACGCTAATGGTTAATCATTGCGCCAAATCTTATATCCGACCTCTCGCATTGCTCTGCCGAGCAGGTGGGAGGCGACTGGCGCAGTGAGAACGATAAACAACATCGTACCGATAACCCGAGAGATCACGGTAACTTCAGGGAGTGAGAAAGCGACCGCTAATAACAAGCAGCTCACTCCGACAGTTCCAGCTTTGGTCGCTGCATGCATTCGGGTATACAAATCAGGAAGCCTCAGGACACCTAGACTTGCAACCAAGGTCAACAATGTTCCTAAGCATAAAAATAGTCCAATCAACACGTCCATTATTCTTTCTCCTTTCTTTTAACGATCAAACGTGCAAATGCGATCGTGCCGAGAAATGCGACCAAACCTAATGTAATGGCGATATCTAACAGAGCGTCCTCACCGCTGTCTAAGGTGTAAACCGTAATAAATCCGATAGTGATAAATGAAATCAGATCTAACGCCACAACTCGATCAGCTAGCGTTGGTCCTAGAATTAAACGAGCAAAAGCCATAACAAAGCTGAGTAGTAGCCCAGAATAGGCAAAAGTGACCGTTATTTGCAGCCAACTATCCACGCGTCACCTCCAAAATTCGATGCTCTAACCCATCTTTAATTCCGCGAATAACCTCTTCATGTTCAGGTACAAACATGGCATGAACGATAAGATACTTTTTATCAGCCGTAACATCCAAACTAAGCGTGCCCGGTGTTAAAGAAACCATGTTCGCCAGTAATGTGATTTCTAGATCAGAATCGACCTCCAGAGGGACATAAACGATATCAGGCTGACTCAAATGAGTAGGTGTCACGACGTCCCACACCACTTTCGCAACCGATATAACCATTTCATAAGCGAAGTACATCAATAACTTCAATGCAGATGCAAAACGTTGAAAATAGCTCGTTTTCAATCCAAATGGTTGACTCAACCTTAAAGCAAAAAAACCGACCGTAAATCCGACAACAAAATTCAGACTCGAATAGCTGCCGTTAAGCATCATCCACGCTAACGCTAAGAAAAAATTGAGGAATAGATAGATCATGCATTTCCTCCTAACACCACTCTGATGTATTCAGTCGGATTTAACAGTTGTTCTGCAGCTTGAACGGAAAATTGATAAAAAGGCTCCGCCACTAAGCCAATGATTAGCGTCAACGTTGTCAATACAATAATTGGAACGCAGTACAACCAATGTACTTTGGCCTGCAGAGTCTGTTCTGGCTTATCTCTAAATGGCTTTTTCCAAAATGCCTCACTCCAAATTTTCGTCATCGAGTAGACAGTAAGCAACCCCACCAATAACGCGGTACCTGCTAACCAGTAATATTCAGCCTGTATGCTCGACTTGATGACCAATAGCTTTCCCCAGAAACCCGATAGCGGTGGAAAACCGGCCAGAGAAAACGCAGGGACAAGAAACAAGAACGCTAACCAAGGCATAGCTTTGTATACCCCACCCAAATGTTCAAGTTGACTAGAGCCATATTTGCGCTCGATGAATCCACCTATTAAGAACAAATTCGCTTTTACAATGATGTGATGAACAATGTAGAAAATGGCACCGGCTAAAGCTAAGGGAGTGTAAATAGCCAACCCCATGATCATATAGCCTATTTGGCTAATAATATGAAAAGAAAGAATTTTCTTAATGTCGAATTGGCTAGCCGCTCCTAAAACGCCCGTTAACATGGTTAGCCCTGCGACCCAAATTAACGTCGGTTGCCAACCACTCTCGGCGAGCGGAAATACCAAGGTAAAGACTCTTATCAACGCGTATACACCGACTTTAGTAAGCAACGCGGCAAACAGTGCCACCACACCGCTTGGTAACGTGTGATAAGAAGCTGGCAACCAAGCAAATAAAGGAAAGAGTGCCGCTTTAATAGAAAAGGCAAACAAAAATAGCGCGGACAGCATCATGTTGATGCTCAATTCATTTTCCCCTACTTTGGTGTAGAGATCGGCCAAGTTCAAGGTGCCCGTTGCGCCATACAACAAGCCGATAGCAAGCAAAAATACCAGCGTCGAAATCAGGTTCAACATCACGTACTTTACTGCACCATCAACTTGAGTTTTCGTTGCATCTAACACCATTAAACCAAATGATGAAATGAGCATGACCTCAAACCAAACATACAGATTAAAAATATCTCCAGTCAGGAAAGCGCCATAAACGCCAGCAAGCAACATGTGCATTAACGCATGGTAATTGCTATAGGAGGGCTTTCGGTGAAGGTCCGCCATCGCGTAGAAAACACATATCGCACCAATCACCGCCGTGATCATCACCATAGCAACGCTGAGGTAATCTGCGACAAACACGATACCAAATGGCGCACTCCACTGACCAAAAGCAACGGCTTGAATACCATTATTTATGATGTTTTCTGTGAGAAAGCCCGCAACGAAAAGGTTCGAAATCGCACTTACACCGCTCAACCACTCAACACTTTTTGTTGAGCGACGGACGAAGAAGATAATCAACGCCGTACTCAGCGAGAGAACTACCGGTAACGTAAGCAAAATCGAACTCATTGACCCTCCTCAGAACGTTGCATTTCATCGACGTTTGCAGTTCCAGTGTCTTTATAAGCTCGATAGAACAGCATTAAAGAAAAAATAAGTAGTCCAAAACCGATGACTATCGCAGTTAAGATAAGCGCTTGAGGTAAAGGATTTGCCGCGCTATCTGGTGGTAAAAGAGCATTATCGCCAATCAATGGCGGCTCTCCAGGCGTCAGCCTTCCAGCGGTAAAAATAGCAAGGTTAACCGCACTACTGAGTAACATGATGCCGAACAAAAGGCGCAAGATATGCTTTTCAAGCATTAAATAAACACCTGCTGCGACAAATACTCCAATGACAACACTCCAGACTATTTCCATCACTCTAGCTCCTCATTAATACGAAGCAGCATACCCATCACGCCACCTATAACGGCAAGGTAAACACCAACATCAAAAACCAATGGCGTCCCTAGTGGTATCACGTCTTTCCACCACAGTCCGGTCAAAAACGGTTTATCAAACGCAAAGCTCAAAGCACCAGAAACTAAGCTCAATGCGATGCCAGATAACGCAATGAGAAACGGTTTGAAATACAACCTAGAACGAACGTATTTCGGTGATTCCGCGAACATGAGAAGTGATAAACCAATAACGGCAATCAACGCACCAATAAAGCCACCACCCGGTTCGTTATGACCACGTAACAACAGATACACTGAAAATACGAGCATGAGTGCCGAAACAATGTGTGCCGTGGTTGCAAAAATTAATGATTGGATACGATTTTGCTTTTTCGCTCTTGTCTTAAGCAAACTCACTGCAGCAATCCCTGCAATAACAACGACAACAACTTCTCCCAATGTATCAAATGCGCGAAAGTCGACCAGAATAACGTTAACAATGTTTCGCCCATGTCCACCCGGGACACTGTTTTCTGCAAAGAAATCTGACACCGAAGAGTCCATCGGCTGAGACGTGATTCCTAACAAAAGTAAAGTAACCGAAACACCTATCACACCTGCTATGCAAATATTCGCTACTTTACGTTTTATTGAATGCTTGGGCACGGTGGTTAGACGTGGCATATGACGCATTAACAATGCAAGAAAGACCACCATTAATGTTTCCACTAACAGTAAAGTCTTCGCAACGTCCGGGGCGCTATAAATCATAAAAACAAGCGTGGTCATGAAGCCAATCATACCAAGCGCAGAAATCGCAAGAAGTCTTGCGTGGGACAACGTACATACGAGCGCAGCACCAATCAACAATAAGGCAATACCAATCTCATAGAAAGTGACACTTGAAAGTTCGCCAACCAAAGGCAGAGGAATAAGCGCTACCTGACTCAGTAACGCAACGGCAAGTACCGTGAAAAATAATAGGACATAGCGACTCAATTTCTTTTGCTGTAACCGCGCCGTTTGCCACTTCGCCACTGTCATCATGCCATCTAATAGTCGTTCAAAAATATTCTCCGCTTTGGGGACGAATAGATGGAACCGCTGAAAAAATGCAGACACAGCTGGATAAACACGGTACACCACATACCCCAACGCTAACGTAATAACGCTTAACACTAACGGTACATTCACGCCATGCCATAGTGATGTCTCTTTAAGAGCTGCTGTGGGCAGAATGTCAGCAGAGCCCGGAAAAATAATATTGCGATCTAACCAATTTAAACCGAATAACGGGACCAGGAGACTGCCAAGTGCCAGGAGCAAAGGCGAGATCCACATGGCTTTTTTTGTCTCAACTGGCTTAGTTTCAATCGGCACGAGATCACGGCGAGCAAAGAATGGTCTCGCAATAAGCATAATGGTTAGCGCGACCATCAGTATATTCACGATTAATAGTACAAAGGCGATCCAATTATTGAGCTCTACTGCGGACTTATACATGTATTCTTTGCTCAAAAAGCCTAACAACGGCGGGAACCCCGCTTTAGACAATGCAGCCAAACTCCCCGCAACCATGCTGATGACGAGAGCTGACTTCAGACCGTACAATTGATCAATATCTCGTGTTCCTGTCGCTTTGTCGATATTACCCACCACCATAAACAGCGCAGCTTTATAGAAAGAGTGAGCGAGAATAAACATCAATACCGCACTAACGGCCAAATCTGTGCCCATACCTAGTAATAATGTTAATTTACCCAAAGCAACATTCGTGCTGTAGGCTAGCATCAGCTTCAAGTCAGCTTGTTTTAATGCGACAAATGTGCACCAAATGGCCGTGATACTCCCAGTGATGACTAAAGCATAAAACCAGATCTCGCTGTGGGCATAAACTGGCGATAAACGTGCTAATAGGTAAATGCCTGCCTTTACCATTGTTGCCGAGTGTAAATACGCACTGACCGGAGTGGGAGCTGCCATCGCGTTAGGTAGCCAAAAATGAAACGGGAATTGCGCAGATTTAGTAAATGCACCGAGTAGTATGAGCACTAGAGATGGGATAAACCATTCATGCTGCGCAATAGTTCCTGCCTGCTCGATAATGGTATTTAGCTCATAACTCCCTGCCATTGCTCCCAGAAAGATAAGACCCGCTAGCAACGCTAGTCCACCAGCACCGGTAACAATCAGCGACTGCAAGGCGTTTTTCCGAGACGTTTTATTTTCGTGATTAAACCCGATCAGTAAGTAAGAAGTGATGGTGGTGAGTTCCCAGAAAACAAATAACAACAGAATGTTATCGCTCATCACAATCCCTAGCATGGCAAGCATGAATAGGGTTAGATACAAATGAAAGGAAAACCGGCTATCACTTTCTCGTAAATAAGCCAAAGCGTAGATTTGAATCAGTGCGCCAATCCCACTGATCAGTCCCGCAAAAAGAAATGAAAGACCATCTAATCTAAAGCTAAGGTTGATATCGAGGCTTGGTATCCATTCCGCATTCCAGCTCACGCCTGCAGGAGTATAGATATAGAAGAGAAAAGAGAAGATTAAAACTGGCAGCGCAGGGAAAATCAGTAAGACCAACTGATTATCTAGGTTTTTCGGCAGGTTTTCTTTACCCGTTATGTTATTCAACATCGCAGCCCATTCGTTATTATAAGAAGGTATGCGCTAATCGGCGCAAATGACAAACTCCACTGTATTGTTTTAGCCCAAGCGCTTCAAAAACGATCATGAAACCAAGGGAAAAGTAGCAAACAGTAATCACTGAGTGCTACTTAGAGGAACGCCGATACAAACCGCTATTTGCTGTCTGCTACGGCATAAGAACGTAGGTCACTACTTACGTGTTCTTGGCTGAATGTATATGGATTATCGTCATCAGCTAACTCGAATGCATCGTAGGTGCAGTCACCGATATCATTTCTCGGACAAACATAAACATTCGAACGTTCTATCATTTCTGTGTGGCATTTCGGGCATAGGTTTTTCATGTCACTCTCCTCTGATAACTTATTGATACATTGATAATTCCATGTTCTAGAGATCCATCTCCCTCCTTTACCTAAAACAATCACTTAAACCCAACTTTGTTACACCCCAATTACTGAATCGGTGAGACAAAACCACCGGGCTTAAGAGCGACCAAACTACAGTTAATCGATTGCAAAATATTTTCAGCCGTATTACCAATGACATAGCCAGATATACCAGTCCTCGCTAAGGTACCCATGACCAACACGTCTACCTCAATACTTTCTACGTAATCTGGAATCTTTTCGTCGGGTTTTCCATGCAGGTGGTGAATCACAATTTCACCTGTAATCCCAGACTCCTCCAACAGCTGTTGCAGAGCTTGTTTATGATCGGCTTTTGCCTTGTCGAGTTCATGTTTCAACTCAGCATCATCGACTTGAATCCAAGCGTTACCATTTAGGTAGTTTTCTAAGTAATACTCCCAGCAAGAAATTACGTGTAAACGACTATCGCAGGTGTCGGCAATCGAACGCGATAATTCGAGTAAACGCACGGCTAATGAGTGCTGTTCATCGCTTGCCGTTAATGGGTCGATAGCCACAGCAACACGGCGCTTATCTCTTGGCTTATCAATTGGTCGGTGCAACCAAAGCGGACAAGGGCATTTTCGTAACAGAGTCATATCAATAGCTTTGAAACCCTCAGCACCTTCACCGAGCGGTTCAGCTTCTTTGATGATGAGATCTTTGTTATCAGCTAATGCTTCTTGAATAATACAGACAGCGGGCTTTTCACTGCTTTTCACAGTAAGAGGAAATGCGAGATCCTCTTCAGAGAGTCCCAGCTTCTGTCTGTATTCGTGAATACTTTGTTTGAGGGAGTCTTGCAGCGATTGCTCATAACTTTGCTGATACTGGATCATGTCTGTTGGGAAATCAGGACACGCTATTAGCCCTGAGACAGGCACTTTGTTGCTAGATGCAATCCTCATCGCTTGTTCGAGGGCGTCACTATGGCCTGGCAATCCTTGTGTTGCAAAAAGTATGTTTGCGAATCGTTTCATACACACCTCCTTGTTTGGTTAAATATTAACCACCCACAAAGTATAATACCTAACGGATAATTGTAACGGCTTGTGACGTTGATGAAATCAATTCTCATTAAGAGACGGATATTGCTTCATTTTGTTTTACGTCACACTCTCCTTTCTTCACAACTATCGCCTTCGACCTAAATAAATTCCGCTACCTAAAGTTGAGACCAAATAAAAACCCAAATTACTCAAAGTTTTTTCTCACCTTGAGTAACTTGGGTATAAGCAATAACACACTTAGTGTCCGGATTTAAATGGATGGCCTAAATTTTCACGCAACTTAGTTTAAAGATGCCATCTCAATCACGAATCGATATGCAAAGTTTTACGGCTTTAGTGACCTAAAATCCCCGTAACTCAATGTTAAGGTTGTTGTTTTGTCGGTGCCAAAGCAATTTCACGAACACATACACCTTGCGGTTGCTGATAAGCAAACAGCACTGCGCGTGCGATGTCATCTGCGGCCAACACACCGCCCATATCCACCTTCCAGGCGTCATAACCATCTTTAATATCTTGAGACGTTGTATGTGAAAGTAATTCCGTTTCCACTGCACCAGGTGCAATCGTCGTAACGCGAACATTCGATGACGCAACTTCTTCACGTACGTTTTCAGAAATAGCATGAACCGCAAATTTGGTACCGCAATAAGCAGCATGATCAGGGAATGTTTTCTTGCCCGCGATAGAGCTGATGTTAATGATCGTACCACTGTTACGTGCTTTCATAGGTGCTAGGACGGACTGCATGCCATTGAGCAAGCCAATTACGTTCACATCAAACATGCGCTTCCACTCCGATGCTTCCTGAGTATCTATCTGACCTAGAAGCATAACGCCTGCGTTATTTACAAGTGCATCTACCGGACCATACAACGCTTCAGCTTTCTCAATTGCAGCCTCAAAAGAAGCTTTGTCGGTCACATCTACCTTTTCACAAAGCGTATTTGGTAAGTTTAATGCTTCCAAACGTTCTACACGTCTTGCTAACAAAAGAAGAGCATGGCCCTGTTCACTGAAGTGACGTGCAATCGCTTCACCAATGCCTGAACTAGCGCCTGTAATAACAATTAACTTTTTCATTTTGAATCCTTAATCGAACGGTTTACATCAGTGGCGGTAAGTTTAAGAAAACTTTGTTTGTTGATATATACCGACCTAGTTGAAACACTGTTGTTATACTGCAACAATACTTTTTTGAATTATGAAGAAGTCATCATGCAAACACACATCAACCTTGCGGATATTCGCTCTTTCGTCCTAATCGCTCAACTAGGAAACTTCACGAAAGCAGCAGAGCAACTTGGCGTTTCTCGCTCACACGTTTCACGTCAAATAACAAATCTGGAGCAACAGATTGGTGTCACTTTGCTACAAAGGACCACTCGAACACTGAACCTCACCGAAGCAGGCAAGGTTCTGTGTAAACAGTGTGAAACTGCCCTTCACAATATTGATCAAGCTGTTATGGCAGTGGTTGATGATGTAGAAGACTTAAGAGGTGACATTCGTATCAACTGTGTGGGGGGCTATTTAGGAGAAGACGTTGTCGCAGATATCGTTGCTCAATTTCTAATCCAACACCCACAAGTGAGCATTAACTTAGATTTTAGTAGCCATCGTGTCGATTTAATCGCGGATGAATTCGATATCGCTTTTCGAATGGGAAAGTTAGACGACTCCAACTTCATCGCTCGCAAACTGATCGATGTGGAAATGGGGACATACGCAAGCCCAAACTATTTAGAAACATATGGCTATCCTTCGCATCCAAAGGACTTAGAAAAACACGTTTGTTTGACAGGTAGTGTGACACGGTGGGCATTTGAGAACACGAATACAAAGCAGTCAACGGAACACCAGATACGTGGACAGTTACGATGTAAGAGTGGCAGAGTAATGATAAAAGCAGCCTTGGCGGGAAATGGCATCATCCGTGTGCCAACACTTTATTGCCAACAAGAACTCCAGACAGGCAAGCTAAAAGAAGTGTTTACCGACTGGAGCATTCCGAGTGTGGAATTTTCACTCCTTTATCATCACGACCGACATCAACCAAAACGCATCCGAGCCTTTGTTGATTTTACTACGCAATACTTTCGCAAACTGCAGAGTAAAGACAAGTAACCTGCACGTTGGTACCTGTCTATGTATGCTTTATAGGCTGAGCCTGTGAACCTGGGGATTGTTCTAGAAAGAGTCTGAGCATTTTGACGCTTAAGGTTTGGTTTTCATAAACGTCAGAGGTGTTTGTCCAGTTTGCTTTTTGAAAAATGCAATAAAAGCACTGTCTGACGAAAACTCCAGCCAATCGGCAGCTGCGCTGACTGGCATGCCCGTTGATAACAATTCAACTGCCTTTAAAAGCCTCCACTGTTGCCGCCAATCTTGATAATTCATTCCCGTTTCCGACTTAAATAATCGTGTTACCGTCTTGGTGCTTGCCCCAACTTTGCTTGCAAGAGTAGTAAGCGAAGGAGCCAGAAATGAAGGTTCAACCAACTCTCGACGAAACGTTGTTAAGCGCCGATGCGATGGCAAAGGCAACTGAAACGAATAACGTTTCGCAGCATAAAACTCCTCCCAAAAAAGCGCCGTCGTATTTACCATCTCGCTGCTAGGCTTATCCCACTCCCAAAATGACATTTTATCAATAAGAGCTTGGAGCAAATTATTCACTTCTATCATCGTGATCTTACTCGGACAGGCAAACTCCTCACAATCAAAATACAAAGATCGATACGCCACCACATTCGTCATTAGTGCGCGATGCGGCGTATTAGGTGGGATCCAAACCGCCTTTGTCGGTGGCAAAATACAAATCGAGTCTTCCAGAGCAAAACTCATACAACCTTGAGGTGCGTACAATAACTGCCCTTTCTTGTGCATATGCATACCTGAGTCGTGCTTGCCAATATCCGCAGCAATTCCCACTACACAATTAAAAATTTTGTCTGCATCAAATTGTGTTTTTTCGTTAATAAGCGCCATTTTGTCCGAATGTTGATGTATTTGGTTTTTATGTTGTTATTAGATCAATCATAGCCTCATTTATACTGCCCGCCAACTTCATTAACAATGGGTAACAATATGAATACTAAGCCCTCTTTATGGCTCATGCTGGTCATGTTGATGTTTCCGCAAATTGTAGAAACTATCTATAGCCCAGCGTTGAGCTCAATCGCTCTATCATTTGATGTAAACCACGCACAAGCAGCCCAAACATTGTCGATTTACTTCCTAGCTTTTGCCATTGGCGTTGTAGTTTGGGGAGTTCTCGCAGATAAACTGGGAAGAAGGCCCACCATGCTTATTGGGCTCTTTATCTATGGTTGCGCATCTTTACTCGCAACTCAAACCGAAAGCTTTGCTGTTGTCATGACCGCGCGAGCCCTAAGCGCATTTGGTATCGCGGTAGGATCCGTTGTCACACAGACCATGCTTCGTGACGCGTTTGACGGTCAAGAACTGAGTAAAGTCTTTAGCTTAATGGGGATGGGTATATCAATCAGCCCGGTAGTTGGCATGCTATTAGGCGGGCAGCTTACAGCGCTTGGTGGATACCGTTATGTGTTTTTTGCCTTGTTTTTAATCGCGTTAGTATTGCTCGCTTATAACGTTATTAAGCTTCCTGAAACACAGAAGGAACAGACACCAGTACGGTTGCATCAACTTAGCTGGGAAATGGTAAGAGACGCGCGAATTTGGCGCTCAGGATTATTGGTTGCTTTGTATAACATTGCTCTATTTTCTTATTACCAGCTTGGCGCATTTACTTTCTCAGCACTTGGGTATAACTCCGAACAATTTGGATACAGTGGCATGGTACTGGGGTTAGGCACTCTGCTTGGGAGTTGTTTAAACAAATCCCTAGTGTCTAAAAATGTTCGAAAAAGCCAACTACTTTGGCTCTCAGCAGTATTGCTTAGTTTGGGATCAGTCGGTGTGTTGATTCTGAGCCAATCAATCTGGTTTGTTGCTCCAATGGTGTTAGTCGTCATGTCTTATGGGATTGCGATACCCAATATACTCAGTGACGCACTCGTTGATTATAAACAACAGGTAGGTAGCGCAGGCGCTTTATTTGGGCTCATGTACTACATCATGATCGGGACGGGATTAGCGATGGCTGGAACAGCACAAAACTTAGGTGTCGTTCTATTAGCATGTAGCTGTTTAGCGATTTTATTAGCGTTTTCTAAAAGGCAAGTTCATACCAACTTGTGACCAGATACTACGCATTGCTTGCCTAATCTTCCGAAGATTGGTCTACATCTTTTCTAACGGTTAACTAAAACGTAAATAAAAAGCGCCTGTCGGCGCTTTAATTATCCATAGATCTTATTGCCATGTTGGCTCGCCAAACTCTTCACAACGTTGCTTGTCGTAATTTTCAATGCGCCCGCGTTTACCTACAAACTGAACCTGAACAACCATTCCAGCTTCAACATATTCACTGAAATAATCGCAAGAAACACGAAAACTAGTATCGCGTATAACAATTGGTACCCATTCATAGCCGCCGCTGCGTGGTAAGTAAGACTTGAAGGTAATGACCCCGTCATCTGAAACGTTGATTTCTTCATCATATTCATTCAACTTATAAAAACGTTGTCCATCAAACTCTGTCTTTGCTTTTTCAATTATTTCCTTCGTTGCTGTCGATTGCATCGGCGTATTTGAGACCAGTTGACACCCAACAACAGATGTCAATACGGACAAAGCCAAAGCGAGTTTAGTTATTTTATTCATTTACCTAACCACTGTTGAATTATTCAACACTTACCATTTTAAAAGGAGGGAGACCATACTTTATTTTAAAGAAAATAAAAAGCGCCTTTCGGCGCTTTTTATCTGAACATTTCTTATCCAAACGTCTCGAGTAGATTTTCTAGAAAAGCTAACTTTTTATTACAATGAATTTTATTTAGGCTCTCACCGGAATCTATTGCTATTTAACCCCAAGCTTCAAACTCATTAGGCTTTACGTGTTTTATTTTTAATCTAACGTTGGGATCCAGAGCTGTTTCAGTTCCCAATTCACAGTAGTACTCAACAGCATTTTCATCTTCAATCATGTCAACGAAGCTAGCAACGACACTCAACCGTCCACCACCTCTAGTCAATGAAAAGTACGCATTCTTGTTTTCATTTACTTCAAATTTCAAAGGAATGAATTCAGGTTCTTCAAGAGAAATATCTATCCATTTATAGTTATCTAAACTCTTCCCCTTTCGTGGGGCATAAACTGTTTTCAACCCATTTTCGTCAACAACGAAGTACATCGAATTCTCAGCTTGATTAAAGCAAGCTTTCAAACTGCCACCTTTATTTTCTAAATCACACGTAAATATGACAGAATTTTGGTTGCAGCTTGCACTTACAAAATTTGAAAACGACACAATAAATAAAAACCCGACCATCACAATTGATTTATAAATTTCATTGAATTTAAGCATTTCAACTACATTAAAAATAAAAACAATATGTTCACTTTATATTAAAATAGTCTTCATCAGGGAATTTTTCGTTGGTTTTGTTAGTACTATACTTTCCATTATATGGATTAATCGTCAGTTCTTCACCATTATTATCAAACTTAAACTGCCTTCCATCAAACTCTCCCTTTATCCTTAAACTTACTCTACCTTCAATAATCTCAACATATTCATATCTTGATGAAAAACTATTCCAGCAAACATCTCGCCTATGTTCGTCATAATTAGCAGAAAAAACTATTGTAGAAGAACAATAATTCTCTTCTCCATTTCTATTCCAATACAAAATCCTATCTTTAGGTATGTTCATATTAAAATTATCTCTCTGGAAAATGTAAGACAACACGCCAGTATAATTATTATTAGCGTTTTTTATTATTTTACCATTATCTCTGTCCAATAATGTATGATCGATAATATCAAAACCATAATCGTAAATGTCATAACTAAGGTTCAAACTACCAATCTCTTTTGGAACTTCTTTTTTTTCTGTGTCAAAAATAAAGTATGCTTCGCTATTTATATTACCATTAGTCAAGTCAACCAAATAAAGCTCTTCATTCAATTTAATTAAATCGCTTGTGCCACATGAGTCAAAAAAGCTAAAATCATATGAAGTTCCATTTGCTTTTAGAGAATATTGACAAAAAGGCCCCTCAGTCTCTGTGAATTTTTGCTCTTGCGTAATACTGCTTTCCGCAAAAGAATATGTTGATAAAAAGATTAAACTAAATGTAATCATTTTATTCATTTATCATTAACTCCAGCTTGTGATGTACACTCTTACTTCTTTTATAGTAATTTTTATTGATCATTGAACTATCCTTAAGATAAAACTTACTAAAGTCATAGTTATCGGATATTGAATTACAATTAATCAACTTTGAAAGTTTTAATAAGTTATTTTTTCTCTCTAACAAATGATTGTAACCACCATTTACTGAGATCGTTACACGAAATAGATCATTCTTGGTAGCGAATGGACGAATATCTCCCCAAGCACTACCTTTTACCCAAAACCACCCTGAAGAATCTACTGCCGTGTGTAAATCTTTAGCAACGCTTTCTATCATTTCTTTTGTAAGATCTTTAGTATTCACACCAAAGTATTTAGCATAGTTTTCTATATGTGTTATCTGTAATAAACCACGTCCATGATAGAATGCACCACCTCTGTACTTATTCCATTTCTCTGGATATTTTCCGTTATAATAGTACTCTTCCGTCGTTTTGAAAAAATCACTTTCTTGAAATGCTTGAGACAGAAAGTGGATTTTATTCAAACAATCATCGATTTCATACGTCCTAAACATGTCATTCAAGCTATTTAATAACTCATCTAAAGAAACATTTCTCATACTGTCATAATGAGAGTTCTCAAAAATAGTTTCTTTTCCACCTAAGACTTCAAGTAAAAAACTCTTGGAAATATCACGATTACAGAAACATTTACTTTGGGTGTGATTTCCTACAAAAGGCCAATAATGCCAAAGGCTCTTATCATCGCTTAGTTGCAAATCACCTTGTAAATCTTGCATCCATGAGAACTTATCTGCTCTTTCCAGTTCGAATTGCGAGAAAAGATCAAAGCTATCCATCACTTGATCGCGCCATGGGGAGTTACGGTAGTCCTCTATAGTAACAAAACCAGCGGAGCACTTAATATCTAGAGCTTCCTTTGCGGTCTGATGGATTGATTCATAAAGACTTTGTGACGACTCTGTATGCCAATCTGTAGGATGTTTCACAATAAATCGCTCAAAGTGTTTACGCTTACCGTCTAAGTATACTTTGGCATCGCGAGCAGTGAACGAGGAGAAGTCCGTTACTTGATCTTCTGTCACAGATTCAAGTAATTGCTGAATAAACGAATTACTCATATCAACGGCACCGCTACTATCGGCCCCATCGAGAACAACAAGTGGATTTTCTTCCGCATTTTTGGGAGAAATCTGTTTTTTGAAAAATTCGGGCGGCTCCTCAAAAGAGAACATCTCGATATGCACACGATTATCTTCTTTCTTAGTTCCAATTGCATCGTTACTGTACTCATGCAGTCCCATGTAACCGATATCTTCCCCAGCTGAAACCTTTATCCCCTCTCTAAATAGGAGTGGGAGTAAAGAAACCACACTACCGTCCCTAATCATTGCCGCCTTGTCCGACATCCATTTGGGTTCTGAAACTGGTTCTGATAGGACAGCAGAGGAATCTTCTAAAATGTCAAAGTCACTATTGAGACCCGAAGCAAACCAAACAATCTTGTTTAACAGTGCTTTTTCGCTACCACTTGCCGATTTACCATTCTCTACCACACGGCACTTTATCATTTTGTAGGTATTTTTGTCGATCTGGTATGGATGGGTCTCCTTCTCTTCTGCATACAGGTATTCAAGTAATGTTCCTTTAGACATCGACTGTTTTTTTTCACCAGAATTAGTAGGCACATCACTATGTTTGAAAGTGCGTACATTTCTCGCTTCTTGTAAACGGTAACGCGTGGTTATAGATGAATTGGCGCCAATATCTGAAGGTGGCGCAAGGTGCATATAAAGTGTATAGAACTTAAATACATCTTCACTATCTTCGGGGTTTACAGCCTCATGCTCGATAAGCACAAAGTTATTACTATACTTAAACTCTTGCTCTTGGTACGTTGAGGTTAGGTAATCAGGATTTATGCGAAATGCCACTATTTTTCCATCAAGCATCGCTTGAATAGGTCTGAGCCCTTTCCCCCACGGTAACATTTTTGATGTTAAATGAACGCCACTATGCCAACCGTACCCTTGTCCTATTAAATAACGACCGCTCTTAGCTTGATCAAACAATTTTGTAAAATCACTGAGCGTGTAGTAAGCGTCACCTTCTCGTTGCGCTATCGGAAAAACTGCATCCATGATTTAAATGTCCTAGTCAGAAAAGTTATCGTCAAAAGTGACAAATGATGGGCGGTTCAAGTTGTTTGACTTCGTGTACACCACCGCATTAACCCTACCTAAATTAGTAGCAAAGCTAGATTGGCTCGCTATGTTAACGGTACTTCCAAGGGCCATTGCCGATATAGAAATTAGGGTGTCATTTTTGGTTTCAAAAATTTGGCTAATGACGTCAGGAAGTGCTTGTTTGAAGTGGTTAAGTGCTTTTTTATAACCGTTTATACCCTCTTCAACAGAACTCAACGATCTTGCAGAAGCTTGGCTTTGTATGAAATCTAAACGACCGATGATTTCACTGTTTAGCTCATCGATGTATGAACAGATTTGATTGTTTATCAACGTCCATAAAACAAACTGCAAATACTTCACAGTATTCCCAGTCCCTAAAAAGCGAAGCTTCGCTAATAATTCATAGGGAGGCTCAAACACATCAGCTTGATATAAGACTCTCAATATATCGCCATTTTCGTGCACTTGCTCCAAGAGCAGTTCAACTAAAGGTTCATATTTCTCTAGCGCAGTAGTATCAGTTTGGATGTGATAAAGTGCCGAAACATAAGCATCAGAAAAGTCTTTAGAATGATTTTGACTAATCGCATAAGGAGACGATATACGGCTTTGCTCTAACACAATATCTTTAAAGTCATCATCACTGAAGGATGGGGACATCAATATGCCCCAGTCATTAGCAACCCCAACACGATCTTCCCAAAATGGCGAGCGGCGACCTGCGACAAACGTACAAAAATCATTCGGATCTGGGTAAGTTTCCGTCACAATATTTTCAGCTAAAGATTGGTTCGGCGTATAAGAGTCTTGAGTTTCGCTGAGCACTAACTTGCATTCTTTTAGAGCGAGACCATTAACAGTTGCTTTTCCGCTAGAATCCAGCACTCCACTCCCAATGACAGCACCTGAAGGTTCGACTAAAGAAAATTGTGCATTAGAGTAAGGGAGCCCATTTGGATATTTGCATTCTATATCCAGCGTATACGTCCCTTCCTGCTCTTCACTCACAGAAACCGATGGGTTTTGTGCGCCACCCAAACACATAGTGTTAGCTTTGTTCATGGTCATTTGATCGGACAGACGACATACGCCCTTACCTTCAAATTTAACCGTTGGTGAGGCTGAAATGAATTTTGCTTCGGCTTCTATCGTGCCTGAGGAAACGCCTTTTCTATCACCGCCCGCATCGCCGGTACTTTTTGAGAACGTACTGCCCTTGATAGCAACACTGTTACCGCCATCCATAGAGACTGTCGTAGTCCCACCGGCAAGGTCTGCTGATTTAGCATTGTTGCCATAAGGGATAGGAACGACTGGCTTGCCGACCTTAGTTAAACAAACATCTGGGAGCGTTGCATTCGCTTCACCACCTGAGCCTTTATGAACTATCGAAAGTCCATTCGCACCAACTGTTACGCCCATAACCAATCCATTTGAATTTTATTGATTGAATGATAAAAGAGATCGCAAGCTGCAATCTCTCTAAATGACTAGTGAATTTCACTAAAAGACCAGTGATATTCACAATAAGCCCTAAAACTGGCAGAAGATCTCATTTTTAGATTTCTGGTTATCTATACACTTCAAGCAGTTGCTGAAATTTTAAGTCTATGACGATGTAGGTTGCCGCATACATAAGCGCAAACGTCATCGCACTAAGACTCAAGATCAGCTTGGGTGAAATTACCCTTTTTAACGGCTTCTTTAGGTATTTAGCTTTAAGGTTGATTAAAGAAACTTTTTCTTGTTCTGCTAGGCGGTCATCTCGCACTAATCGATAAATGGTGCTGCCAATTTCCGCTAACTTTTCGTTACCACGCTCTTCACGGCCGTACTTGCCTTGGAAACCAAGTTGAAGCAATAAATAGAGAAACTCTATAACGTGACGGTATTTGCGAGGGTCGGCTTTTAAGCGGTCGAGAATAACGAAGAACTTATCACCACCAGACGTTTCATTATGGAATTCAGACAGTAAGCTGTTCTGGCTCCAGTGACTATTTGCTCCCCATTCTTGCCGACAAACAGATTCATCAATCGCCGCACACAAGCAGTAACGAATAACAAGAACCGAAGCACGATCGAGCTCCATTTCATTAAGTTTTCGTTCACCTTTTCGAATCTCACGTGCCACTTGTTCACGAAATGGCATCGGGTCATCAAGCCAAGGGATCGAAGACATACAAGACAGACTGGCGATCAACCATGAGAACTGGTCCACTAGCGGGTTAATACCCATGTTATCGATAGATAGATCTTGTACTGCTATGTTTCTCGACAAGTCAGGCGCTGGCATTACCTCCATTGGTTTGCCAGGCTCTGGTTGGAATAAGACTACGGTGACGTCGGTTTCTGCGTAACTCATAGACGAACGGCCCAAAGTTGCAATGATAAGTTAGCGAAATCGCCCGCAACGTGAATCGCAATCGCAGCAGTGTTCTTCAATGCCATCCACTCTTCGCCCGTTTTATCGAGCTCGAAATAGGTGTAGCCAGCGTGATACGGCAGCGCGCGTGGCACAACTGGCATTGGTTTGATCTCAATCCCAGGCAGTTGAAGGTTAATCAAGTCACGTATGTTATCGATAGAACCGATCTTCGTTTGGCTGACAAACTGGGTATGCAGAACATCCAAGGTCACGTCGGCTTTAACTGCGAGGATAAAGGTTGTCGTATCAATGATCTTATTGTCAGGGATTGCTGCCGTTCTGATGCCATAGTTCTGATCTTTTAAGGTCAGTGGAATTGCTCTTTGCTCAGACATCACGCTCAATGTCATTTTCGCACTGTCTAGGACGCGAGAAAGACAGCTAGTAAGATCACCATGATTGTACTTCGTAAACTCAATAGGTCGGCGTGTCGTTGAGCACAGCGTCGAAAGCTCACCCTCTGCCTGAAGAAGAATTCGATACAAAGACTCAGGATGCACAGCTTCTGTGCTGGCGAAATGCCAAAACAAGGGTTCGTATCGGTTGAGCGCTTGCAATAGCATAAAGTCAGAAACCGATGATACACCTTGTTGATCCACCACCCCTAATCGCTGGACTATCGATTCCGCGCGATGCTTCAACATAGAAGCAAACTCGGTCGCAAATTTACTCAGTACTGTCGACGCATGAATATCGATACAGGTAGGAATGAAACTATCATCTAAGATCACGCTGCCATCAGGCTTCACTTCTGAGATCTTTAAGATCGGAATAGACGTGTAAGCACTCTTATCTTCATGATCGTACATTAAGCAAAAGTTAAGCTTACCGACGACGATATTTGCCATGTCTTCCGAATCATAACAAGCGTCAACCGCTTCTTGAGATTCCATCGTATAGCGCGCACCGTCTTTTTTGGTACCAAATAACTCAGAACGTTCCGATGGTAACGGACAGCACAAATAAACGACTTTATCGGCAATCGAAGGATCTACATCTTTCACTTCAGGCAGCTCAGCAAGCAACGGAAGCTCAAATGGTGTCCGGTCTTGTAAAATACCTTCAGCACGAGTAATACCGATTTTACCCAGTGCTAGTAACTGAGAGTTGATTTCTAAACGTTTAATTCCCCAATGCAAAGGCGATGCATTGGCACTCAGTAGGCTCGATAGTTTACTTTGCGAACGATCGAGTTGTTGAAAATGCTGCGGCTTCATGAACATTCCATCTTGCCAAACAACTGGATTGTATAAAGACATGTTTCTATCCCTTAAAAGTAAACCTGTTCAATGCCGCGAGTGTTATCAGAAATTAACTCACTGCCCTCTAACTTGAGCTTGATGTAGTACTCGCTCTTCTCTTCAATAACTTCCACTTTTCGCCATGACGAACCATCAATATCACGAAAAGCCACTGAAAAACCGACGGCACGAGTGTCAGGGTCTAGCGTTAGCATTTCATGAACTTTTCCACCTGGCTGTATTTGATATTCGTAACGTTTGATGTACTCATCACCCAACGACGCTTTATCGCTCTCAAACAAGGCAAAGAAATCTAAGCTTCGGAACAATACTGGCGAACTTAATTCGTGAAGACGGAGAATAACTGGAGATGACTGGCCCCCATTTCTCACATTGAGTACAGGTGATGCCTCAATAACCAATTCAATCGACGAAGTTTCTGGTGTGATACCAGTGGACTCTTTAAATTGATCCCACATGGAACAACCGGACAACATGGCAAATCCGAGTAATACGGCGATACTACGCATGGTTTCCCTTAATCACTTTGTTATAGTTTTTCTTAATCAGCCCTTTTAAGGATGTTTCATTAAGCAGGCGACGATTATTAGTGTAGAAATCTAGGTATTCGGCCCACAGCTTTGACTTAGTTGAGAACAAAGACTGGCTAGCGACCCTGTTAGCAAATGCTACGGGATCGTTCGTTTCTGACTGTTCTAAAATGAGCTCATTCAGTGCTTTGTTAAACATAACTTGGTGGTCGTTCAGCTCATCGAGCATTTGTTCAACCAGTTCATTTGGAGCCAGTAATTGCTGACTATTCAAAGTAAGCATTAGCTCTGCAATGTTCGAGTTAGCCTCACTCGCACTCTGCTCATCTTTTAACGATTCCACTTCGTGCAACTCTTTCTGTAGGTTATCAATACATAAACGCAAGCAAGTACCCATTTGCTTGAATAACTGCGCCTCGTTTGTCATCAACTCTGGGTTTCGAATACCCAAACCATCAAAAAACGCTTGCGCTATATCTTGAGAGCAAACGGCCGCATCAGTATCGACTTGTGCTTTCGTCGTACTGTTTATCGCGTGCTCTGCCGTAGGTATTTGAAGTTGCTGATTAGTGTTAGGAGAAGGCGTAAAAGATTGGGTCATCTCTTCCCATTTTGACCCTGTGTTAGCCTGTTCTACGACCATCTCAGTAACATTATGCGTACGATGTTGTCTTTGAATCGTGCTATCTGGGGCTACCGTGCCAGGTTGCATCACCTCAGCTGAGGCAATATCGGCTCTATGTGCCTTACCGCTTTCTGGCGCTAATGCATCATTGACTGATGCGTTACTCTTGGTTTCCGCAGCCATCCAGTCTTCAGGGATTAGGCTTGGCTGATCGAATTCGGAATATATGCTGAAACTGTCATCGACCACCTGACGCGTGCTTTCCACGGTTCTAGGTTGTTCAGATTCTGTACGCTCATTATCACGAATTAAATAATCGTCATCTCGCTGCATCGAAAAGTTAAGGTGAGCAACAGGATCATGACAATCAATGTCATCCTGTTTAGTCTCCATAAACAAATCTTCTAAGGCACCGACTTTTTCTTCCTCTTCGACAACCGCATCTCCTAGACTAACCAGAGGATCGCTAGATACTCGCTCAGGAGCAATATCAGCGGCGATGTCTAGTGTTGAGGTAACGTGCTCAAGAGAAACACCAATCTCATATTGCCCTAAAGAAATGATGTCGCCATCAACTATCGCAACGGGTTGATTTTTTAGTATTTTATTCCCATTTACCATTGTGCCGTTAGTTGATACGTCACTTATATAGTAGGTATCTCCATACACGCTGAGCAAACAATGAGTGCCCGATATAAAGCGGTTGTGATCGGCTAAAGACACGCTACAGCTTGGGGAACGACCTATCGAACCACCACTTTCAGGCATTTCAATATGCTTTGCACCGGTGTATTCCTCTGGACACTTTGAGATAAATAAAACTAGCTGATTTGAGTACATTTACGAACCTCAAAAGAGCAAAGAAACTGATAGTTCAAGCCCACCAATTCCATCATTTACAACCGGAAGGATATAAGAGGCCTGCGGGATAATTTGTATATGGGCGTCAGGATTACTGCCTAACTTTATAGCAGTACCAAGGGTCACAACCGCACCTAACTCAAACTGGTCGATGTCTTCAACACTCTCATAACGATAGCCCTCTTGGTCTACTTGCCAGCGATTAGAATATTGCGAGTAACCGACAGACAAGCCCGCACCAACGTATGGCGTGAAAACACTCCAAGAAGTCAACGCATATTGAGGAACAACACGAAGTTCATAGTTCGTCGCTTCTTGATATAAGCCGTTTGCTGGCGCTTCAATATCTTCTGCTAGATAGTTTAGCCCTAACCACCAACGCCAACGGTTATTGTTTTCATCAATAGGACGAGTATGAACCAAGCCGAACCTAAGCGTATCCTGCTCACCACTTTTACCTTCATCGTATTTAATGCTATCGATAGTCAACATACTGGTAGAGAGTCCATATCGCTCCCCTTTTGCCATTACAACAGAAGAAAATAGACACATGGCTGAAATCAGCCCAATTTGACTTGGTTTTAGCATTTCGTCCCTCTAGGAAAACCGATATTCTACTTAGAGGCGAAAGATATCAATTATATTCTCTTTTTCAATAAGCCTAAAAAAACACCTATAATTTAATACATTTCAACTATCAGGTTGGTTGTTTTACCTACAAACAAAAACTAAAGAACCGACTACAGATTAAGTGACGAGACAGTAAATCTTTCTATTTAAATAGAAGTAACAGAATTTGATTGCTAATTGGACAAAACGTAATCTCCGATAACAATTTAGTTACTTTTTAATCAACGTTCTCATCTTCATATATAAGTTTCTTCTTATAAATAGACTTAACTATTGATATTAATATTATGAACAAAGATCACACTAAAAGTAATTTAATTTCTTTTAATGAATTTTTATTATCTAATCCGCTTATTTTGTCTATAGAATTGCGACAGATGTGCACTGCTTATAATTTAATATAACAGTAGTGAAATCCTATATAACTTAATACTTCTATATGATCAGTTGGAACTTTCCTTATGTTTTTTACCGACTTCGCTCGAAGACCAATCGATGAAAATAACCCAAGCGGCTCTAATCCTAATGGTTCTGAGGATTTTGACGAAATTAAACGTCAAATAAACAACCTGAATAAAGTCACAGGGAGAGTCTCGTGGAAAACGGTTCAAACACTCTCAAAAAAGATCTTGAGTACCCAAGCGAAAGACCTACGTTGTTGCTGTTACTTTACCGTTGCGTCAACCTATAACGAAGGCTTAAGAGGCCTTGTTGAAGGGTTAAACTCAATACTTGATGTGTGTGTCGTATATTGGTTCAACGCGTATCCAGAGCATTCAAAGTCAAAGGCACGAATGAGCGCTATTGAATGGATGGTAGAGCATACTGAAAAACGAATTAATAAGCATCGGGCGTTACCAGAAGAGCTTCCATTGATAGAGGCAGCACATCAATTATGCTTGAGGATTGAGGAAGAGCTTCGTCTTCATTACGGTATTGAAGCGCCGTCATTAGGTCGCATTCGCCGTATTTTGAATCAATGGATTGAGCAGATAAAAGAACAACAGATTGCGGCTGAGTTACGCGAGAAAAAACAAGCCAACACTAGCGCTCCTGCAGCAACGCAGAAGGCACCTGAAATTAAAGTGAATGTGTCTCCCTCTCCAGCACCGGTGTCATCACCCAACCTAAATAGCCAAGAGAAAGCATCACCGGCAAAGTCTGGTCGATTTATGATCTACTTCGTTATTGGTTTGATTGTTACTGCGATATGTTCACATTTCATGTACGAGCAACAACGTTATCGAACATTGGAACAAAAAATTAATCAAGCTTCACTTAATGAACTTGTAAATTTGGTCGCCTCGTTAGATTACGAAAATAAAAAATATGCTCAGTCATTGAAAACGCAGGCCATTAATCGTGTCGATATTATGATGAATAACTGGTTTTTAGACTCGGCAAAAGTAAGTAACGTCAGCGAGCTCGATAGCTTGACCAATGAATTAATCGCGATCTATCCGGATTCGTCTTCTGCACAGCAACTACGTCAGAACTTTTTGACACAGAGCGCCCATTTAGAAGACCAGTTTATGGATGTTTATAAGCGATTCTCAGACGCAAGAACGGTGTTTGCCAACGTAGCTAGACAGAATGTAGATAAGAACTCTGAAAAGGCGTACGAATACAGTAACTCGTTATTCCCGCTTTTAGGTCGTATTGAATACGCTGAAAAGTATTCACAGCAAAAGGAAATTGACCGCGCAACCCTTTTACTGAACATCTACCTATATAAATTGAGTCAGCTACAAGCTGAAAAAACTGACAATAAATAACAATACAATTAAAGAAGTTTTAGGCTTATGTTCAAACAAAAACTGTTTAGAAATCCAGTGGTGATTTCTACTATATTGATGTTTTTAGTGGCTGCAATTATCACCACTATTTATCTGCTTTTTCTTGACGAAATCGATCAACTTTATCTTTGGCTGACCCTTGGTGCTATCGCCATTGTTTACGTCACTTTTCAATTCACATTATGGTTGAAGAAAAAGAACAACGCTAAAGCTCAACATTTGGAAACCGAGGAAGAAGCACTTTCTATGGTTATCCAGCCTCTTCTTGCTAACTCAGGCAAGAAACCAATTTACCTGATGCTTGGTAATAAAGGGTCAGGGCGACGTCAATTTTTATTTAATTCTAGTGCAATCAAACCGATGGATCGCACTAGAACCGCTAAGAATGACTTTTTTGAATGGTACGAATCTGACAGCGCTGTATACATCAAACCAGACCAACGCTTAGTGTTCCAGGAAGTATCAAGCAGTGATGCTTCTTTATGGAATACGTTCATTGAAGAAGTTATTCATCATCGACCTCGAAAGCCATTTTCTGGGTGTCTATTCTTCACCGATTTCGAGTTCATGATCGTCTCTGAGCCAGAGCAAAAAGAGTACACCATTTCGTCGTTATTGGCGCGCTTGAGTACCATCAACTCTAAAACGTCTTCAGCATTGCCAATCTATTTGATTATGTCAAAGCTAGACAAGTTAGATGGCTTTAAAGAATACATGCACTTTAGCTCTCTCAAGACACGTGTTGAGTTCCTCTCTATCCCACTAAAAGAAGCCAAAGGTGTATTTGCAGAGTACTACCGCGATAGCTATCGAAATCTAGTGAGAGTGCTTGAAAGTAATGCGCTAGATGCATCCGCTAATTCAACGGACATTGATGAGAAACAAGCAATACTCGCTTTCCCTAAGCAGTTTGAGCTATGTCAGTCTGAAGTCAGCTATGTGCTTGAGCGTCTATGTGATGTTAACAACGGTGTCTATTCACTAGACATCCGTGAGATTTTCTTTAGTTCGAGTCTGCAAGGCGGTCGCAAGTACAATTTACTTGCAAAAAGTTGTAGTAATTACTTCAACTTACCTATTATCGCGTCAGAGCATACTCAGTTAACAGAAACGCCTTATTTCTCTCGCTTTCTGATTGATTCACAAATATTGCCGGAAAGCGACTTTGCGGGCGAAAACAAGACGTATCTTCGTCTAATTCAGAGACAAAGCCGTTTGGCAATACTCGGCTCCATTATCCTGCTTACTGGGGGCAGTTACTTCTTTTTCACGACATTAGACAGTAACTTACATGTGATGAATCAACTCTTGAGTATCGATGACAAATCACAAGTAGAGCAAGATGCAAAATTCAATGAGCTTTTAGCGAAGGCGACGAAAGCAATAGAGCCTTCTTATGGGGCGTGGCTTAAAGGTTCTAAGGCTTTGGATGAAGAGATATTACCACTCAACATTAGCCGTTTGGATCAAAGCACTCGCATCGCTTACGAAGCATTACTTAAGGACGTTGCTCAACAGTTGATACCTCTCATTGAGAAAGGTTACCGTCTACAACTGACACAAAATCAGAACACTTTTACACGCGCTTTACCTCTATTGAAGGGGTATCTAATGCTAAACGATCCAACAAAGCGTGATATCCGTTTTTTGCGTCATCAAACTCTCCAAATGATGAACGATTTAAGCAACCAAAGTGACGTCGTCAATCAGGCGATGCGCTATTTGGACGCTTACTTTCGCACACAGTTTGATCCAATTGATATCAATATGGATCTTGTTCGCGCAACACGTCGCTCATTGCTAGCAAATTCGAATGTTGATCTCGTTTATGCAGGCATTTTAAACGAAGCAAATTCGATTGATTTAGGAACCCTAGATCTGCAACGAGCTGTGGGTTTTGAGTTTAGCAATGTATTCAACACACCTATCGATAGTGAACGCTTGATCGTAGATAAGATCTATACCTCCACTGGTTTTAGCACTTTTTATCGACCACGCGTGGACCTAATGTCACAACAAGTCATCAGTGACAACTGGGTTTTAGGTCTGTCACAACACGTTATTCCTACTAGTGAAGAACAAGAGGCCTTCAAAGAGGAAGTACGTAAAAAATATACTGACGACTACATCAGTAATTGGCGCAATGCGCTGAGTGAACTAAAAGTCCAAAACTATGACAATGTCGGCGATCTAACGAACGCGATAGACTTAATCTCGGGTCCTTCTTCACCAATGACAACCGTACTGAAGCAGGTCTATGCCAACACACAATTTTCACCCGTTGGTGAAAAAAATGCTCTGATTTCAAAGCTAGACCCGAAACTCGTGGCAGCGGCAGACTCCGCATCAGACGCAGTAGAGGAAGTAGTTAAGCCTGATTACTTGTTAATGAAACGTGTTGAACAAGCTTTTCACTTATTAAACCAACTTCAGGTCAGTGAAACACCAAACTCCCCTACTCCTTGGGATGAGACCGTAACTGCGCTAAGCCGTGTTCGCACGTATATGAAAGACATCGCTGATGCACCTGACCCGCAAATGGCGGCGCTAGCGGCAGCTCAGCATCGAATGAACAGCAGTGAAGCTGACCCATTAATCAAACTTAAACAGATTGCCCAAAAATCACCGGAACCCGTTCGTAGCTGGTTGTTAGATGTGGTTCAACAAAGCTGGTCAGTCATGATTAAAGAGTCCGCTAAAGGCATTCAAACCCAATGGTACAGCGAGATTTACACCAAGTTTAAAGAGATAGGGCTAGGACGATACCCATTTGATCTAACAGCGACCGAGGAAATCTCAATTGAAGATTTTGAATTACTGTTTGCTTCAGGTGGCTTGTTAGACACATTTATTCAGAAAAATTTTGCACCGTTCTACGATACCAATTTGTGGACGCCAAAACAGGTGGATGGCGAGACGATGCCAATCTCTCCGGCTCTGTTAGTGCAACTGCGTAACTATAACGTTATTCGAGACACATTAATTAATAAAAGCACTAACCGCGTTCATATTCCGTTTAGTGCAAGAGTACTCGATCTTGATTCTAGTGCGATTAGAGCGAGCTTAAAAATTGCAGATACCAATATAAGTTACTACCACGGTCCAAGCCGCATTCGTGAAATGGCATGGCCACCGCAAAATGGTGACTTCAATATTAGTATCACACTCCAGGATGTAACCGATGAAGGCAGACAGCACGTTTTAAATAAGAGTGGTCAATGGGCGATATACAGATTGCTAGGTGACTCGACCTTGACAAACACTCATAACGGCAGCTTTGTCAGTGACATAAAAGTGTCAGGGAGGGACTTGAGCTTACGCATCACTCCGTTGACACAGAAAAACCCATTCACTCTTGCTGAGCTGTATAACTTTACGCTCCCAGAGTCGATTTAATAACAATATAAAAACAAAATAGGCAGAACACATGATTTCAAACATGACTTTACAAGGTTTAGATAAATTAGATCGAAAAATACTTTCAAGTCTATTGTCGAATGGGCGAGAGTCGATTGCGAATCTATCCCGAAACATTGGTTTGTCTCGAACAGCAGTAGCAGAAAGAATTAATCGTTTAGAAAAGACCGGTATTATCAAAGGCTATACCGCACAGATTCGTGTAGAAAATGAAGGGCGAAAAGCCGCTAGTTATCTACTGATCTCTTGTGAAAAGGGTAAGAAGAATGATGTAACGAATGCACTTAAAGAAATCCCTGAGGTTCGCTTAACGAGCGTTGTTGGTGGCAACTTTGATATTATTGCCCTAATTGAAGCGCCCGACCTGCAGTCTATTCATCATCTTTGTAATGAAATTGAATCATTTAACGGCATTCAAAGGCTTGATACTACCGTTGTACTGCACCAGCCGATCAGTCGTTAAGCTTTTCTGACCTCTTCGAGGAAAACATAAAGGGCCGCTCGTTGAGCGGCTTTCTTATATGCTTCCGATAAGTCGAATTTTGGCGTCTTTATCACCTGGGTTACCAAGCCAGAACGTTTGACCTAGTTGGTTCCCTTCTCCATTACCCAGTTTGTTTTCTGGAATACTGTCTAGGTTAACTGTCAACTTTAGGTCCCACGACATTGGGTCACGCAGAATAAAGCGCATCAAGCCCACCAGCGTCTTATGTAACTCACCATCGTAGGAAAACTGCTTAAACGTTTCAAAATCAATGTTGTCGATACACAAGTTAAACTTGCCGTTCAAATCCGCAATGCTTTGTCCCAAGTGTAAGCTTTGCCCCAATACACAATTGGAACGATTGAGTTTGTTACGCTGGCTTTCAGCGATTTCTACGCGTCTATAAACCCATTCTTCGATTCGCACATTCGGCAGTGAAAAGTAGTGCGAAACAATACCGGAAATAAGCTTAGGTGAACGTGTACGCGTAGATAACTGGTTCACGTAAGACAGAACTTTCGCTCGATCTAACTCCGCGACTTCACAATCTTGCATAACGCTAGAGAGACCAGCCAAATGCAGTATGCGCCCAGAAAACGCATCGCTTGCCCCGCTTTTGTACTGCACGTGATATCGGTATTTCTTCCAAACACGATACAGTAAGCTTGTATAGCGGTTGTGGAAAAAGTCGAAGAAATCCTTCACTGGGTTATCATCGGGATCACGACCGACGAGTTTCTCAGTGTAAGACGCTGGCAGGGGCGAGCTTGAACCATGCAAGCCAAGAAAGTTCGTCTCAATACGTGAATATTGCTTTCCGTTTCTTTCCATATGAGTAATAAAATCCATATCACTCTTTGGAAAGCACAGGTTTGGCGACACGCTGAACTCAATTCGCTCTTGATGGAAGTATTTGTTCTCGCCCACGGCAACAAAATTTGAGTTTGGCTCCAGCTGGTAGTGTTTCTCTAACAGCAACACCGCTTGGTAGAAACTAAACTCATTCGACTTATCAGAAAGTGTGTTAATCATAGTATCGTCTGCTGCCCGATTAGGCTTGCCCAGTTATAAACCTCGCCCGTCGCTTCATCGAACACCTCTAGTTCGGTAAAGGAGTTCACACTCGAATACAAACGGATAAATTCATTCAATACCGTGGCCATAAGGAACATATCGCCTTCATTTACGAAGAACTTAGAGTCCGTCACGAGCTTGAATTGGTTACCACGCACAGATACACCACGAAATACGCGATCGATTGGTTTCATCTCTGAAGAAATAATGCCATCAAGTCGATGAATCGACGCGCGGTGGGCTTGTCTATCGACTCGAGAGTGGAAGTCGTAAGTCGAGAGCAACACTTTCAACACATCGATATTGGCCAAAGACAAGTAGTTGAGCGACATGTTGGCAATCAACTGCCATTGAAGTTCACCATTAACCTGAGGACTTACTGACTGTGTTGGCTTAGTAATGTTTTTAAACGTCGCATACGTTGGCGATTTGTGCGTCGCGTAAGTGATGTCTCCTACTGACAGGCGCTCCGCTAAGTCCGCGTTACTGCATTGCAGTTTCATCAATACTGTTTCAGTCCCTAAATCCGCAATGTCGCCATTGTGAGTATGGAATGAGATATAGCGCTCTAACCCTCTTCCGCTTACTCGCTCGCCCACTTTGGATTTGTAGAACTCTCGCTTATCACGCTGGTTGATTTGGTGCTCAAACGATTCAAATTCAATCAGTGGTTTTCGGCGACGCTCGTCTTTACTCCAGCTCTCCACTTGCTCAATGGAATAAACCTCGTAATGCTCTTGAGTGTTACTTTGTGGACGCACCTTGTACTCGTTTCGTCGATGCTCTAAACGGATTGGATCGCCGTCTTTTTCAAACAAGTTAACGGCAGGTGTGCAGTGCAACCTTAAGTGTTTATCTTTAAGCACCACCTCTGAAGGCAAAGCACGCTTAAAGTGGAATTTGATTTTGACCGTACTGCGCTGTGGAATGCCTTTTAGCCACTCTAAGCCTTTAATGTCGAAGAACATGAACTTATCTGGCAAAGAGAAGAATTCTTGCAGCAAACGGTAGCCTGCAAAGGAATTTTTGCTGTAAGGCAACAGCGCCTCGTCCTCTTCATGCCCGACTGGCTTAACGTATTCTGGCCCTAAACGATGTTTGTAGCCGCCACCAACATCCAACTCGACGTAATCTAGATAACGGAACAGCCATAAGAAGACAGTGCGAGTAATATGAATCTCACCATGCAGGTGCAAACGCAACGTATCTAAACCGATACGAGACAGTTCCAGGCCATGCTCCGTCGATAACGTCACATCAATCATCGAACTGGTGCGGCTGTTAGTTTGTTCGATGTTAGTAATCGTAACTGGGTATAGATTGACGTCATAACAAGTACGGAACAAACACTGCGTGCCTTCTACCTGTTCGCTGGCCATTTCCGCACCACGTTTCACCACGGTTTTCTCAGTAACACTTCCGGTATGCGGTTTTAGTTCGCTAATGCACAAAGACGGAATCGAACGCATGTAATGTGGCCACAGCAAAGTCATCAGAGATTGCGTTAGCTCAGGAAGTTCATCGTCAATCTTTTCGCGGATGCGTCCGGTCAAAAAAGCAAAACCCTCCAGCAATCGTTCGACATCTGGATCAAAAGTTCCTTCAGAGAGAAAATGAGTTAACTTCGGATGATATTTGGCAAACTCACTACCTGACTCGCGTAAATACGTGAGTTCATCTTGAAAGTATTTACTGTTACTCAAGTGGCACCTACTAAACGTTAAATTGGCCGTCGGTTCCCATGTAGACATCGATCGACATTGGGACTTTACCGCCGTTATGGGAAACTTCGCCGCGAATACCAAAGCCGAGTTGTAATGGGTTATGGTGGTCTTCACGGTAGTGAACCTCGACATTCAGCAGTCGGGGCTCAAAGCGTTCTATGGTTGACGTGATGTTTTTTTGAATATGGCGAACGAGGTTCGTGTTGTTAGAAAGTACGTCGTTAAAATCTGGCAGACCATACTCATTGTCGATCATTGCGTTGCCGGAATGCGTATTCAACAAGTCAGCGAGATGCGAGTGAATGGATTCAATCAAATGCTTATGAGACACCACTTTCTCGTAGCAGTTTTTTGGTTCTCCTAGCTCGATCCGCTCTAAAAGACGGTAACCTTTTTCCATATGCGATCCTACGAAAAAAGCAGCCAGTCTTCACTGGCTGCTTGATGGTTTCAGTAATGGGTTATTGGTCTAGCTTACCAACTAGAGACAAGTCGAAGCTTGCGCCCATGTACTTGAAGTGAGGACGTACAGACATCGATACTTTGTACCAGCCTGGATCGCCTTCTACGTCTGATACTTCAACCTTCGCAGCGCGAAGTGGGCGGCGACCACGAACTTCCGCTGGCGGGTTCTCTTGGTCAGAAACGTATTGACGAATCCACTTGTTCAGTTCGATTTCTAGGTCAGAACGCTCTTTCCAAGAACCAATTTGCTCACGCTGTAGCACTTTTATGTAGTGCGCTAAACGGTTGATAATGAACATGTAAGGAAGCTGAGTACCTAGCTTGTAGTTCATCTCGGCTTGTTTGCCTTCCGGCGTGTTCGCAAACACTTTTGGTTTTTGAACAGAGTTTGCAGAGAAGAACGCCGCATTGTCAGAACCTTTACGCATGGTTAGCGCAATGAAACCTTCTTCTGCTAGCTCATACTCACGACGGTCAGAAACCAGGATCTCGGTTGGGATCTTAGTCTCGATTTGACCCATAGCTTCAAAGTTGTAAACCGGTAGATCTTGTACAGTACCACCGCTTTGAGGACCAATAATGTTCGGACACCAACGGTACTTAGCAAATGATTCACTGATCTTAGACGCCATCGCGTACGCTGAGTTACCCCATAGGTAGTTATCATGGCTGTCTGTCACTTGCTCATCGTAGTCAAACGCCTTAATTGGGTTATCTTCAACAGAGTAAGGCGTACGTAGCATAAAGCGAGATGTACATAGACCTAGGTAACGTGCGTCTTCGTGCTCACGCAGACCACGCCATTTCGCGTACTGTGGACCTTCAAATACAGACTTCAGATCTTTTAGGTTTGGCAGCTCTTCGTAGCTGTCTAGACCAAAGAATTTAGCCGATGCCGACGTGATGAATGGTGCGTGAGACATTGCACCTACGTTCGCCATATATTCCATCAGTTTGATGTCAGGCGACGAAGCTGACATAGCGTAATCACAAATGACTGCGCCAACAGGTTTACCACCGAACTGGCCGTATTCACGTGTGTAGATTTGCTTGTACAGGCCAGACTTCACCACCTCTGGAGCGTCTTCGAAGTCATCAAGAACTTCGTCTTTCTTCGCAGAGATCAGTTCAATTTGAATGTTCTCGCGGAAGTCAGTGTGATCAACCAGGTACTTAAGGCCACGCCACGTTGATTCAATCGCTTGAACTTCTTCGTTGTGAAGAATTGCATCAACTTGCTTAGACAATTTTTGGTCGATTTCAGAGATCATCAGATCAACCAGAGATTGGTCGACTTTCTCTGTGTTCGAACTGCTTAGTAGCTCACTGATGAATGCTTCTACGCCGCGTTTTGCAACGTCAAAACCTTCATCACTTGGCTTTAAACGTGTTTCGTTAAGAATGCTATCCAGAAGTGAGCCTGATTCAACTAAGGCTGCTTCTTGTTCTGGCGCTTGTGCTTCTGCAGACATGATATCCCTTACTCTTCTTTCGCGTCTTGGTCGTTGCCAATGCTTAGTTCATCCAACAGTTTCTTTCTCGCTTCTTCATCTTGAAGAACCGATGCGATCTTCTTACGGAACGCAGGAACATTTCCTAGAGGACCTTTAAGTGCAACCAAGGCTTCGCGAAGCTCAAGTAGGCTGTTTAGTTCAGGTACACTTTTCGCGATCGCTTCAGGAGAGAAGTCCTTCATGTTTTGGAAGGTCAGATCAACACCAATCTGGCCGCCTTCTTCATCAGAAAGACGGTTTTCAACGTTGACTTTAACGTTTGGAGACATGCCCTCTAGCACTTCGTTAAAGTTGTCTTTGTCGATGTTAATTGGAGTACGTTCTTCAATTGGTGTCTCATCTGCACGCGCAGTAAAGTCGCCAACTACCATCATGCTTAGCGGCAGCTCTACGTCTTCTTGCGTATCGCCAGTTGCTGGAACATAACGGATATTAATTCGCTCTTTAGGAGCCACCGAGCCGTCACGTGACATAATTCGTTCCTTATCTAACTCTTTAATTAGTCGTAAATTGCTTTCCACTCTTCATACTTCTCAGGTAGAAGATCCTTGCTTCCAAATAACCGATGGAGTGTTTTTCGAATTAGGTCTTCTAACTGTGACGATAAGTGGGGTTCCCAGCTCGCGAGATTAAACGCTTTTTGTACTTCCCACCCCTTCTCAAGATACGGCAAACACAACGGGTATAATCCAACAGACTGGTAAGCTGCTATCAATTGCAAATACAGCATGAACTGCCCACGTCCCGAGCTATCCAGCTCAAGTTTGCGGGCAAGCTCTGCGGCACATTCCCCTAGATTTTCTAGAGTGATATCCTCCATTGGCAGCGAGTCTTCCTGCGAAATCACAACCGTTTGAACAACGGGTTGAGAAGTCGAAGAAGTAGTATCTTGAGTCGATAACCAGCTCAAGGTCGCTTCATCTGCAAATGGTATAGAATTCTTAAATGAGAGGTGCTCTATGCCCTCTAGTGAGTCAACAAAACGCGTCACTTCTTGTTTCACAGCAAGCGCTGCATCATCAAAACCCAAGTTATTAAGCATCGAATACACGAAGTAATGGCCCGTCAGCCAAAACGGCGCATCCGTTAATGTGCGCTCCAAACGCTTAATGGTGTCGATGTCGCTTTCTTGGTCAGCTTTATCTCGGTATTCTGCTTGTTGATCGGACGACACTGCCAAGCTCAAAGGCGTTTGATTATTTTGGTGGTCGGGTAGACCATCAATGTCATCCCAAGTCAGATGACGATAAATCCGGTAAGCCAGCGGATCACTTGGGTTCGCATGAAGCATGACTTCCGCAACCTTCTTCAAGGTGCGCTTAGAAGCCGTCGGCGAAGAGAAGTCCGTATCGACATCGACTTCTTTTGCTACCGCTTTCTTAACTGGCGCAGGTTTAGGGGCCGGCGGAACCGCCTTCACCGGTGCGGTTTGCACTTCACTCTGCGCTGGCGTTTCTGCGGCAGCAGGCTGCGTAGCTGGTGCAGGCGCCGCTTGTTCGACGTTAACGACTGCATCATCGCTCTGCTCATCAGCCGCCGCTTGTTGAGATAAAACATTGAGTTGAGTGCGAATCTCAAAGAAATCCGCTTCTGAGTCTTGATAAACCTCGTCGTATTGACGCTGCACTTCTTCAATAGTCGAAATGCAGTTTGATACCAAATCCCATGACTGAGCGCTTTCCGCTAACTTGCTGCTGACCAGTTTAAACTGATGGTTCAACCATTCGACCGCGCCATCTCGACCCCGCTTTCGGGAAGGATACAATTCAACGCCAAAGCGACTTAACGCCTCACTAAGCAGCTTTAGACCTTGTTCAAAGCCTTGCAGACCAAACTCTTCTGTTAGCGCGCGAACGAGGTAACAAATGGCTTTTAAGTCTTTGCTGTGGTGCTCTAGAACTTCGGTCGCGTGCGTTTTTACCACGCTCCAATCTACTGTTTCGCCAAACAAGGAACCGAATTTCTTCACTTCGGACTCCATCATTTCATAGCAAAACTCGTAACGGGCATCGTTTCCCACTGGAGATTCATCAGAAATAGGATTAAGCAGACGATCGATATCAATGTTGGACAAAATTCACGTCTCCTTCAGTCAAGTAATCTCTCAACGCACGCGCTACCGCAATTGCGCCATTTGCTGGCTTAGATAATCGATGGCTCTGCTCTATCGCATCCGACGCCATGCTATCTAGAATTTTCGTGATTTCTGTAAATTTACTTGGTGCATTCCGTTCTAAATCGGCAAGGGATTCATGTAGCTTTTGTTTGTCGTAAACGGATTGCTCCATCACGGTGCTAAACAAAATAAATTCGCTTCTTGCGACGATTAAATCCTTTATTTTTTTGTCTAGTTCTGGCGTATTACCGAAGTAGGCTTTGGCTAATTCAGCTTCTTCAATTGCTTTGGTGTAAAAGTGCGCCTCTGCATGTTTATCGATGGAGTCATTAATATTTTCCATCACAGCCTTTGGTAAGATTTGGTTGTAGAAATAGGCTTGTGACTGGTTTAATAACCATGCCTCTTTCATTTCATTTTCTGCGAGCTTAGCTTCACCATCTAAAATTAAGCGAGCAATCTGCTTATCTCGACTGCCAGCTATGGCAGATACTTTCATGGAATCGATAGACGCGACATTTAATCCAGACATCACTTTAGTCAACGCCTCATCCGCATATGGAAACAGGGCACCGTCACGAACAAGGGTTTCTCGCAAGGTGACAAGCTCTTTACGTAATTCGACTAATGCCATTGGTAAGCCATCCGCTAACGATTGATACGACGTTAACTGAGCCTGTTTTTCTTCATATAAATTCGAGAGGCTTAACTGCTGAGCTTGATATGCTGTTCGATAAGCTACTGTCATATCAATACTCTGAGTAGCTTGAGACAATTCTTCTTTGATTTTCCATGGAGGCTGAGCCAAAAAAGAAGCCGTTTCAGAGGGCGTAATAACGTGAGTTACAGTAGTGACACCTCGGGAAAAAATGGCATCCAATTGATCTTTATTCTGTTGATACAAATAACTTCCTGCTGTTGCCAGCACACTCAACACTAAGCTCGCCTCTAATATTTTAAAGCGACCATACGCCGTTTTATCATTTGGCTTACAGTGTGTAAGCAGCAAGTCCGCGTTACGCAAGCTACTGAAAATTGGTGCGTTAGAATTTGAGCTAATTGATTGCGTATCGATTCGCGCTAACTGTTGAGCAAAAGAAATAGCGGTATAGCCATGCCCTCTTGGTTTGTTGATGACTTCTTTCAGCAATTTCCAAATATGAGCCGGGATCAAAGCCGGACGCTTTCGATCTTTTAACTGCTTATTCCAAGCATCACCAAATATTGATCCTAAAAATAGGTGTCCAGCGAGCAAAGCGAGAGAGTAAACATCATCTTGCGGTTCCGCGATGCCAGTTTCTATATAAAGAGGGGAAGCGTAGCTCAAGCTTGCTTCTGCGTAAGGTTCTGTCTCTCCAATGTAACGAGCAGCGCCGAAATCAATGAGCTTAACGTAATCGCCTTCACTCACTAATACGTTAGATGGTTTAATATCAAGATGGCAGATACCTCTTGTATGCATAAACTCTAGAGCGCCAGCGAGTTGATACACCAACCAAGCGATGTGGTCGTGGCGGAAGCCTTTAGAAGAATGACGCTCCATTTTTTCTGCCAGTGATTCACCTTGGATCCACTCGTACATCAAATATGGGCGTTCGAATTCGTTGCCGATTTTTACAAAGTTAGCCACGCTAGGGTGTTGAGAAAGCTCCAGCCTGCTCGCTTCGTTAATCAACATTTTGCTCGCAAATTCTGGCGAGTCATCATTGATAACTTTGCAACAGATTTGCTTCTCTGGCTGCCCTTTTTTTGCAAGATGGTAAACCGTTGTCTTACCATTTTTAGAAGGAAGCTTGTCTAATACATCAAACTGTGAAAAAAGCACGTACTCAAGCTTCGGCTTATTTTTTTCTGCTAGCCTTTGCTCATTCAGTTTCTTTTTCTCAATAGCTTTAACAACCAACTGATCGATATATCCTTTGGCTGTACTCTGATTATTAGACACTTAGTACTCTTTCATAGAATAAATATTATTAGAGTTGAATAATATTTTCTTGAACGTACTTGTATCAAGGTTGGTATTTAAAACAAACAGTAAGCCTATTATTTTAGTTATTATTACTAACTTATTAGACCTTTTTACTTACGCTTTCACTGCATGAGTTATACGCTTTTTCGTGTTACAAACTTCAACCTAATAATATGAGTATATTTTCATTGCCATTTGATCGATGAGTGCCCACTAACATTGCAGTAATTGGAGAACTCCTTTGTCACCATGAAAGTCGAACATTAACAACGTAGTTGGTTGCTTAAAGTGGTGCTCTCTGACCGCAAAGGCAATTAAAGCGAGAGAAGAACAACTGCCCATTGTGCCCCACAACTCATTGATAAGCTGCGGTTGTTCTGGGTTCGTGAATCGTTCTGCTTTAGCCCCCAGAGCAAAGCCGTAATCTTCCGAATGCATGCGCAGGTTCGTCATATCGGAATACACTTCACCAAATAAATCGAGCTTTTTACTCGCACGTTGAACAAGTCGAAACATGCCTCTTCGGTCTGAAGTGTTTAATTCCGTATCAATGTAGCCAAGCTGCGCTTGAGGCTTAAGTTTCAATGTTTCTACGGTATTTCTTCGACAAAGAATTAAACCCGCCCCACCCTCACTCGGAATAACGCCCCATGGATTATTGGTACTCATTACCATCGCATCGTCGATGAGTGTTTGCATCGAACTCACCAAGGAATCGACACTGATACACATCATAGCATCATATTTATCCAATGATTTCATGGCCTGGAGAACGAAACTAGGCCCACTGGCATGAACAGCATTCACCACAGAGAGAAATTCAGCATAGTTACTTTCACCAAGCCATTCTTGCACCTTTACTCGTGAAACAGACGCAGGCACCGCTATAAGCAAAGGTATTGGTCTCAATGAACGTGGTAACTGTGCTAACAATGAATCAAGCAAGTGGGTGATTAACTCACACGTTTTCTCAAACTGCTCACTTTCTTTGGTGTATTCGATTTTGGCGTAAGTAAAACGCTCGATACCATCATCCCCTACACATTGGTCGAATCTTCCTAAGTCAGCATACGAAACTGCACTAGCAATATCTAAATTCATACCGGTTGGCGTCATCACTTCCATCCCTAGCACGTAACGGCCTGTTGAATTATGCATGCTCGCTTACCTCTTCCAACTTAGTGATGGATGTCGACACCAACAAATGTTCCTTGCCCTGACAAGGAAACGCAGCGGTGTAACTGATTGATATAGTTTTCTTTTCCGCATCAACGAATAAGGTGTACATCGCCATATCAGCTTGATAACTTTGACCTTTAAACGTCGCGATCGCACAGTATTTTTCTTTAGGAACTCGAAATGAAAGCGTGTCATCATGACAAAAACCACTCATCATCAAACGCTCCCCCCCACGAAGAAAGCCTTTGCACTGTTGATCAATAGGCGCGCTTTGGAAGAACCGCTTATCAAAATCGAGTGGCAACATTGGCTTGCGATTCTCAATCCAATCGTCATCGAACGTGCCGGCCAGCTTCTGGCGCGACTCAAAGAACGGAGGCACTGGCCCGAACCCCGCAACGCGTAGTTTTTTCGCGGCGGCAATCCAGTCCTCTCGGGGATAAAAAATCGAGGGTACTTTCTGTTCAAGCAATTCTTTGTTGGAGTCGGCAACCCCACCACCTATTCGGTTACGTAAATCACCGCCTACCGCGCAAGTGTAATCAATGTCTCTTTCAATAAATGGGACTGGATTGCTCAGCGTGATACTGCCAGCATGCTCAACCCATACACGTTCCCCGTGAATAGCGAGAGTCTTATCAATATGACCATCAATCAGCACACGACACTCTTGGTATGTCACTGGCTTTTTCGCGTAGCTGCGCGCTTTGCCGTAAACAAGTACATCTGTGTTGTCTTTGGTATACGCGAACTCGTGGTCAACTTTCATCGCAGAGAAGCCTTCTTCGCCCAAATATTGGGGATCATCGAAGATTTCACTTTCACCTAATTCGTGCCAAACCGCACCATCGAATTGCCATGTGCGTTTGGCGACCACAACCCACACTTCATCGCCGTTTTCGTCACGTTGAAAACGACCTTTAAGTGATAGCTCAGGGTGCGCCTCAATATCCCATAACTGCATTGCTATTCCTTAAGTTGAATCGTTCGCTCGCAGAAGGTGCGGCCTTTAAATTGTTAAAGTTCCAGTCTTGTTGATGAATCGGCATTGCCATATCCCAAGGCACGTAGGCTCTGGATTGAATACAGATTTGGCGCCATAGCCAGTCGCGGAACAGCACATCAACGTTAGAATCTTGCATCGCAGCTAAAGTAGACTCGAAGCTCAATGCGTAACCCAAGCGGCTTGGTAGATTTTGGATATATTTTTCATCTTCCACCCACTCATTGAGCAGATCGACGATCTCTTCCCATTCATACTCGACACCAACATCTTGCGGAGTCAGAGGAAGAAGCTTTCCGTAGACGACATACAAGGCTTGAAGCCAAATTTCACCCTCAGCTTCAGCTTCCTCCAGGCTTTCCAAGTGCTCGATGATTTGGGGCACCAGTTTCCAATCACCACTCAGCGCAAAATCAACAGGTGCTAATGAAGAAGAGATATCAAACGCCTCAAACTCTTTTAACTCAAGCAACTTGGCGTAAGTGAGCACTTGCGCTGATGGTAATCCATTTGGTTCGATGCCAAAGCACTGACGGAGCCAAGTGCCTCTGTCACGTTTGGTAATCAAACGTTCAAATAGATATTGTTCGCTGCCTGCATTGTCATTGAGCCAATCAATCCCCTCTTTCACGTCTTGTAAAGCGAGCAGTGGCAAAGCAACATGAGAGCTAATGATGCTGGCTTTGTGCCAGCGCTTGATGAGAGAAACACTTAATGTTTGACGTACACGTAAGCATTCAAAGTAAAACGCACTGGATGTCGCATTACCCTCAATAAGCTCCGAAAGCGTGCTATCCATAGATTCAACCGGAGATTGTACGGCAATGACCATTGCGGTTTTAGCGTCAATATCTTCGAGTAAACTCAAGCCGCACAAAAGGTTATCCAACGCTGAGCCCAACTCGCCTTGTAGCATCAGCCAGCTGTAGATTTCTGGCTCCTGGCCTCTTAACTGATGAATCAACCCCGGTGCTAACCGATAAAACGACAAGTACACCTGCTTCAGTTCTTCAATTTGGCCTTCAATCAGCTTGAGATACGCCAACTCACGACTTGGATAACCCCTTTTGTGAATTTGAACTCGCTGCCTGATTAAAAAACCGATACTTTCAGAAGCAATGGACAGCTTTTCATTACAGAAATCCAGCCATGTTACTGGCAATTGGGAAAGGTCGTTCACAGCGCGCTCAGCTTTTGCTAACGCGCCTTCGACTTCTTGATTGGTTATGGGTGCCTTTAGGTGCTCGACACCGATTCTTTGTCGCATCTAGTTATCCGTTATTAGCGTGCCATAACGCGATTGCAATTAGTTAATACAAAGTAATTAGCTAACTCGACGTAAATTAGCTAATGCTAGGTAATTAGTTAATTGCGATCGTTCCGCCTTGAATTTTTTGTGCTTTTTCTGCTTGAGAGGTGACGTACTTCGCTTTAGTGGTAATTCGTCCATCGCGCCCGCTATAGCGAGTTTCTGTCTCACCACTTTTGACTACCAACTCTTGTTCTGTCTCGATAACCATCTTCTTCGCTCGCAATACAAACTCGTCAGAGTCATCCAGAATGGAGAAGAAAATGTCCGTCACAAGAGGCAAGCTTAAGTCGTCGTTCAAAAATTCAACTCGACAACTTAATCGATTATCGATAGCCATTTGCAGCTCAGAACGACGAAAGCCACGTCCTAGTCTCGCAGTGAGTGGCTGCTTAAATGGGTTACCATCAAAATCAACTCGCACACTGCCCGTAGACTCATTGATAGCCACTATTCTTCCAAAACGCGAAAAGCAAGCCGTTGATTCGGCTTGCTGCTCTGATATTACTTCTGTTGTAAGAGGTTGTTTTTCCATTGTTAGTTAACCACTACGTTGCCACCTTTCACGACGACTTTGTCACTGCCTTCGATCGTAATAGCCGAGCCTGATAACTTTATTGAACCATCACTGTTCATCACTAAAGAGGAACCACCCGTTTTCAATACAATCTTGTCGCCACTGATAATTTGCGTTGCACCATCGGCTTTATAAGCGGTGTTCCCTTTCACTGATACCGTTAAGTTGCCACCAATCGTCTGGTTATCATCCGCACCAATATCTGAACTCTTAGACGCACCGATAGTAAGGTTACTGTTTTCGCCAATATCTAAGTCATCATTTTTACCGATCTTAGTCGTACGGTTATCACCAATTTCTAAGTCAGAATTGTTTTTCACATACTGGGCTTCGTTCGCGTTGTATGTGACGGTAACGTCTTGCTCGACTGTCTCGGTAAACGTACTGTTTACTTGTGTCGTTTTATGTCCATGAATGGTTTCTTTATGGTCACCATGAACTTCATTCGTTTGGTGACGTGCAACCTTCAAGAATTCATCTTGACCGATATCACGGTAACGGTTGTTGAGCACCTTGGTCGACATGTCTTTTTGAGCGTGAATATAGACTTCTTCTTGGTTCGCTTCGTCTTCAAAACTCAACTCGTTGTAACCTGTTCCTTTGTGCGTTTGCGTGCGGAACGTGGTACGAGTTTTGTTTTCTGGCAAAGAGTACGGTGGGAAATGCAAACCGTTGTAAACTGCGCCCGTAACTAACGGACGATCTGGATCCCCCTCAAGGAAAGTCACTACGACTTCATGGCCAATACGCGGCAAATAAACTGCGCCCCATGTTGGCGCCGCCATGGATTGGCTTACACGAATCCAACAGCTTGAATGTTCGTTGTTATCACCGTAGCGATCCCAATGGAACTGTACTTTCACTCGACCAAGCTTGTCGGTGTAAATCTCTTCACCTTCTGGTCCTACAACAACCGCCGTTTGAGGGCCATCAACCACTGGTGCTGCTAGTTTAGGCGCTTTAAACACCACATCACGTGGAATACACGAGAACTGGTTGTAGTAAGTGGTTGGCATACCACTCGCTTCATCTTCATGCACTTGCGGATCTTGACCTGTGTGCATTACAGACAACATAAGGTAATCGCGGTTAATCTCAGAACGCGGGTGGTCACTGACGTTAAAGCTGTAACCAGATGCTAAGCGCATTACGTCACTCGTTGCTTCCACTTGTTGATTATCGACTATGTGTTCCGACATCCACTCCGTGGTTCTCACCTGACCCATCAGCGGGTCAACGTATCGTCCAGGATAATCAAACTGCTTGAGATCTTGGTCTAGCTCGCCAGCCTGTGTCATCTCTTGTGGAATTTTAGGGTGTTCGTAGTTGTAATCTGTGTACGTAACCTGTCCTGTTCTAACGCGGTTAACTAACTCGAGATCAGAGATATGTTCGCGATCGGCAACACCGCCACCATCGGCATGATAAACAATCGGCCCAATGTAAGAAGCATTTAGTGGCGAGCTTATCAAAGGTGCAATCGCGTCATTACTGTCGACAATGACCATCGTATGATTTGAATCGCTATGGTCAAAGTAATACCACATACCGTGTTCAGCCATCATACGCTGCACGAAGTGCAAGTCAGACTCACGGTATTGCAGAACGTATTCTTTTGGAGGATAAGTACCCGACACTTCAAATCGGTAATCGGTGACTGCCCCATCATCGAGTACTTCTGTGATGATGTCTTGCGCTGACTTTTGCTGGAAAATACGACAATCTTGGCGCTGAGATAAGAACCAAGCTTGAGGAACCAAGACTAATTGATAACGAGAAAAACGACGCCCAGTCCCTAAGTAACGAACTTCATTCACCACTCCGTTGAACACACGCGCAGCCCCAACACCTTGTCCGTAAAGTGTCAATGTTCCTGCTTTACGTATTAACTCATCGAACGAGATATCTGGATCAAGTGAAAGTAATGAGAGATTGATGTGGAAAGGCTTAGATAACTCTTCATGAACATGAAAGCTCTCAACCCGAAATTCATGCCCACATCCAGGCACTTCAAATTTAAATTCTACGTCATTCACCATATCTTTTACCTGATACAAATAATCGAATTAGGGCCAACAATCGTTGGCCCTGAATCTTTACGCGACGAGCAATTAAGCTTCGCGTGGAGCACGCCAGTCGTCGTTACCCGCAGTACCACAGTTTTCGTGAGTTACTTCGATCGCACGGTAAGTGAACTTAAGCACTTCTTCTGTCACGCGGTCAGCTGTTGCTGCGTCTTGACAGTGGTTCATACGAGTTTGGATATCGACAAGTAGCGCATCAATCAATTTGATTGAGTAGTAGTGCTCTTGTTTACCTTGAACTGAAGTGCGGTAGAAGCGGATCACACACTCAGGAAGTTTTTCGCCAGATACTAGTGCGTTGAATAGTAGTGGAGATGAGCGATCTTGAACTTTAGTTACAACAAGTGGACGGTGTACACGTTGACCAGTTGGCTGACCACTTTGTGGATCACGTGGAACTGTTAGCACGTGATCAAGTTCTTGTACTAGGAACTCATCAACGTGAGCTTCTTGCCATGTGTTACCTACTGAATCTGCAGAGTAAGTATCTTTAGTAATATGGCCTTGAGTCTCACCTTGGATAGACATATATGCTGGAGTTGGCATCGCTATTTCCTTTTCTAAAATCTGTTTTGTTTAAATCACCAAATCGCTTATCACCGCGACTAGTTGGTATAATCAAAGTCCGTGCCAACTTTAAAAATCAAACAAAAACAACAACTTAAGTAATTACAGGCATTGTTCACTAATATATTGAGTACAATTTATTGGATAAAAAACCAAAAAGTTGGATTAAGATAATAATAAATTGTTCTAACTTTAAAAAGTGAAAATAACCATATAAAACCGTGTAAATAAAGTCATTAAAACTAATAAATCCGACACTTTTACTATCAATTAATTTAGAATAACAACGCCATTAAAATAACCACAAACATTAATGTCACAATAATCATTAAAAATAACCAACAAACGATAGTCAAAATATCTTGATAAAAAAAGAACGCAATTACTTTTAGTATAATAGCCGCTACCTCTTTTCCTCTAAAGAATAAAATGGCTATGATAAATATAAACCTTTCTTCATTAATTCAGCGTCTACACCCGATTGCAAAAGTAGCATTAGAAGACGCCGCTGCACTTGCAGTCTCTGAAAAAGCAAACGAAGTTCAAATTGAGCATTATTTACTGAGTCTATTAGAAAGGCCAAATAGTGATTTTGACGTCTTATTGAGTCATTTTGATTGTTCTGAGAACTTATTAAGACAATCGGTTCGATCCACACTCGACACCAACGCTAAAGGAAATGGCAGCAAACCTGTTTTTTCTGCTTTATTAATCGAATGGTTGCAAGAAAGTTGGCTGGTTTCTTCTTTAGATCTATCCGAAACACAAATCCGCTCTGGTGCCCTGCTCCTTACTCTTGTTAGCAACCCTCTCCGTTACGGCCAACATGGTTACGCCTCTATCCTTGAAGCGGTAAACCCTGACAGCCTTAAGCGTAACTTTGCAGAGCTAACAAGCCACTCTATTGAGGCGCAAGTTGCTACTTCAGAAAAAACACAAGCTCGTGAAGATGGTTCAGCACTGAGCAAGTTCACAACCGACTTCACTGGTAAAGCACGCAAAGGCGAAATCGACCCTGTTTTCTGCCGCGACCAAGAAATCCGCCAAATCGTGGACATTCTTGCTCGTCGCCGTAAAAACAACCCTATTGCTGTTGGTGAACCGGGCGTTGGTAAAACCGCAGTAGTAGAAGGCTTGGCACTTAAGATTGTACAAGGTGACGTACCAGACAACCTCAAAGGTGTTGAGCTTTACGGCCTGGACATGGGTCTTCTGCAAGCTGGTGCAAGCGTAAAAGGCGAATTCGAAAAACGCCTAAACGCAGTATTGGATGAAGTGAAAAACTCGCCAACCCCTATCATTCTTTTCATCGATGAAGCACACACCCTTGTTGGCGGTGGTAACCAAGCGGGCGGCAGCGACGCGGCAAACTTGCTAAAACCAGCCCTAGCGCGTGGTGAAGTGAAAACCATCGCTGCGACAACATGGTCGGAATACAAGAAGTACTTCGAGAAAGATCCTGCTCTTGCGCGTCGTTTCCAATTGGTGAAACTCGACGAACCGTCTCCTGAGCAAGCAGCATTGATCATTCGTGGTCTGCGCCCAGCATACGAGAAGTCACATAACGTTTACGTGCGTGACGATGCTATCACTGCTGCGGCAGCACTTTCTGCTCGTTACATCTCTGGTCGTCAACTGCCAGACAAAGCGATCGATGTACTAGATACGGCGTGTGCACGAGTGAACATCAGCCTTAATGCCATTCCTGCTTCTGTTGAGACTCTGCAACAAGAACTTGCAGCTCAACAGCGCGAGCTTGAAGCACTTGAGCGTGATGCTCTGCAGCAAACTGGCGACAAGCACAGCCTTGCTAACATTCCAGACCTAAAACTGGCAATGGAAACAACGAAAGAAGAGCTAGCAGAACAAGAAGCGCAATGGCACAAAGAAAAAGAGCAGATCCAAGAGATGATTGCTCTACGCTCTCGCTTACATGAACTGGTCTTTGGCGAAACAAATGAAGAAGAGCTTGTTGCAGACGAAGATTCAGAACAAGAGCAAGACGTCTCTCCATATGCAGAAATGGATGAAGAAGCCGTTCGCATTGCCATTTCGGCCTGCCAAGAGCAGCTAGATGTAATCCGCAATGGCAACCCACTGGTTCACTTTGAAGTGGGCCCAGATGAAGTTAGCCACGTCATCTCGGACTGGACTGGCATTCCTATGGGTAAGATGCTTCAAGACGAAGCAGAAACCACGCTAAAACTGAAAGAAAGCCTAACACAAAGCATCAAAGGCCAAGAATACGCTATCGATGCACTGTCTGAAGGCATTCAAACTGCGAAAGCAGGCTTAGGCAACCCAGACGCACCAACAGGCGTATTCCTGCTGGTTGGCCCAAGTGGCGTGGGTAAAACCGAAACGGCTCGTGCGATCGCTGATCAAATGTTTGGTGGTGAGCGCTTTATGACGACCATTAACATGTCTGAGTTCCAAGAGAAGCACACGGTATCTCGCCTAATCGGTTCACCTCCAGGTTACGTAGGTTACGGTGAAGGCGGCATGCTGACAGAAGCGGTACGTCAGCGTCCATATTCTGTTGTACTTCTTGATGAAGTAGAAAAAGCCGACCCAGAAGTGTTGAACTTGTTCTACCAAGTTTTCGACAAAGGCACGCTGAACGACGGCGAAGGCCGCACAATCGACTTCAAGAACACGCTGATCATCATGACCAGTAACCTTGCGACGCATGAGATCGAATCTTTGGTTCATCAATCCAAAGACATCGATGCAAACATCATCGCAGAAGCTATTCGCCCTACTTTGAACCAACACTTCAAGCCGGCGCTGTTGGCACGTATGTCAGTACTACCATTTGTTCCGCTGTCTGATGAAGCAATGACAGAAATTATTCACCACAAGCTGAACAAAGTTTCTCAGCGTCTACAGAGCCATCACAAGTTGTCTCTGAGCTACGAAGAAAGCTTGGTTGAGTTCGTACTAGGTAACTGTCGCCTTGCTGAAACGGGCGCGCGTAACATCGACGCGGTCATCAACCGTCAGTTGCTGCCGCAACTATCGACTCAGCTATTAGTGCATGACAAGGATGATTCACATACGCAAATCGAAGTGTCTGTCGATGAGCAAGGAACACTAACCTATGCGTTCAGCTAACCATAGCGAACTTAGTAACGCCCTACTTGCGATCAGTCAGTCTTTGGCTGATCGCAGCCAGCTTACCCAAACCTTGGATGCCGTGTTGACCGCTGCGAGACAAATGACCCTCGCAAAGCACGGCATCATTTACGTTTTGGACCAGACTGGGCAGGCGTTGATTCCAAGTACCGCTCACCATAACGATAAAACTATCGTTTCCCACCCTTGGGAAGCATTACAGTTAGACTCAGCCAGTGAGAACGATCCATTCAACTTTGCCATTCGTAATGGTGAAGTGGTGTTGATTAACGAGTTGTATAAGTACAACGGCTATGACTGCGAAAGCATCTATCAAACTGAGCAGACACTGGGATTAAAAAGCGAGAACTTATTGGCTTGGCCTTTGATTGATAGCGAAAGCAAAACCATTGGACTGTTAGTCTTACTCGATTTGAACGTCATCGATAACGAGGCAGCCTTGACTGAGTTTTGTCGAATGGCAGCGAGTAACATTCGTCAAGCCGTTTGGTTAGAGCAATATGGGCAAGTGATTAAAAATCTCAATGCCGACAATCAAGCCCTAGTGCGCGAGAACACTCAGCTCAAAAAACGTACTCAGAAAGCCTATCAAGGTCCTATTGCAGAGAGCGAAGAAATGCTCAATGTCTTGAATCGTCTTGATAAGGTGCTATCTCTTCCTGTCGACGTTCTGTTGCGTGGTGAAACGGGCGCAGGTAAAGAGGTGATCGCGAAATACATTCACGAAAACTCTAACCGTTCAGAACAGCCTTTGATCGTACAAAACTGTGCGGCAATTCCCGAACAGTTGTTAGAGTCTGAACTGTTTGGGCATAAGAAAGGTTCATTCACGGGCGCGGACAAAGACAAAGTCGGTTTGTTTGAAGCAGCCAACGGCGGCACGCTTTTCCTAGATGAAATTGGCGATATGCCAATGCTACTACAAGCGAAGTTACTGCGTGTACTGCAAGAGCGTAAAGTTCGCCCTATCGGTACCAGCAAAGAGATTGAGGTGGACGTTCGCGTTATCGCGGCAACACACTGTAACCTTATGCAGCAAATCAAAGATGGCGGATTCCGTGCCGACTTGTTCTATCGCTTGAATGTCTTCCCGATTACGCTGCCTCCCTTGAGAGCACGCAAGTCGGACATTCTCCCTCTCGCAGAACACTTCGTGCAACACACCACCAACACGCTAGGTTTACCGCAAGCACCAGGGTTAAGTGCCAACGTCCGTAAACAGCTTCTTGCGTACCCATACCCAGGTAACGTGCGTGAGCTTAAAAACATCATCGAACGCTCAGTGCTACTGTCCGATTTTGAAACCATCACTCACATTGAGTTTGGTGAACAAATCCCAGAAGATACGCCAAGTGTTGAAGTAACAGCGGCGTCACCTGCCCCAGAACAACCTGCCTACGAGCCAGCACAAGCGGATTTAGAAGACGCTTCAATGGGCCTTAAGGACGTTGTCAGCCAATACGAGCGCACAGTGATCATCGATTGCTTAAATGCCTGCAATTGGCACACCAAGAAAGCAGCTGAGCAATTGGCACTTCCAATGAGCACACTCAACCATAAAATGAAGAAATACGATATTTCTGCAGCTGGTTAAGCGAGAAGCGAGAAGCGAGAAGCGAGAAGCGAGAAGCGAGAAGCGAGAAGCGAGAAGCGAGAAGCGAGAAGCGAGAAAATCTTACTTCAGTTTCCATTGATAAGAAAAGAAAAACCGCCCGAAGGCGGTTTTTTTATTTATTGAGAATCGACGCTTCAATGATGGTTGCCAAGTATGGGTCTCTAATCCAAGTTACTAAACGTTCTGTACGCTCTTCTGGTTTCAGTTTTGCCCAGTTGACGTACATATCTTTATCAACTTTATAGCTTGGGTCTTCACAATCAGAAAAATAAGATAACTCATCTACATTTTTATACTGCCTGCCCAACGACATCTCAAAGCTTCCAAGTTTAAACGGTGTTTTTTCCGCTGTATTACGTTGTACTAGAGAGGACACCTTTAGAACTGCTTCTTGGAATCGACCAGATGTCGAAACAACGGGTCCAAATGGTCGAAGCCCCTTGATTTCTTGCCCGTTCAGCGCTTTAAATGCGAACTCAAAACGAGACGCGTAGACCACCTTACCATCGAAATCTTCATCCATGTCTATGTTGGATAGAGCCTCAGAGACAAAATCTGCATCTATATTTTTGTTAACCACATCGCTGTCATCTAGCGTCCATTTAGAACCGTTCTTCTTTAGTATCCCAATATAAGTAAGGTTACTTAGATACTCAGGACCAGCGGTAGTTTCAGATCCGAATACGGCTTCATTATCAAAAGTAGTAGATAGCTTTAGTGAAACTGGAACACTCTGCCATTCGAGGTTTTGTCCCTCATACGACTCTTTTCTGTGCTTGCCACCAATAAGCATAACTTCCATAGCGAATGACTTATTCGAAGTCCAATCAAAGCCTTTGAGCTCATCTGCAGTAGTGAACATACTGTCCTCGTTCATAAACTGTCGTTTATTTCCGTAGTTGACCGCAATCGCACTGTGCTTAATGTCTTCGATAATAGGCTTTGTCGGGCCTTTATGAACTTTACTATGTAAGACAAAATCTAGCGTTAACAAGTCTTTCTCTGACACACTATTTCCGTTCGCAATAAAGCCCGATTTAGCAGAGAGTGTATAGTTATGGTTTGTATCGACTCCTACAGGAATCTGTCTAGGTGACGTAATAAATCGTCCGACTGTCTTGTCCACTCGTACTGGTAGCTTATAGTTGCTTCCAGATAGAGTGAACTCATAGGTCATATTTTTGAAGCCACCGCTGTTTACATATTCTTTGAGTACATCTTGTTGGGAGTCAATTTTTATCACCTGCCCAAAAATCGGACCGAGAGCAACTTTAGATAAGTATCCGCTATAATCGACTAAATCGTGCTTAGCGATCAAAGGCTTCACTCCAGAGAAGACATCATCGCCAAAGTAAAAATACGGTTCAAACTCACAACCAATAAGGACTTTGCCGTCTGCTTTTTCCGCCTCAAAAAATTCGGCCAACTCACCTTTGGGATCTACACTAAATTCCTCGTGTTTCATCGGCTTGAACATCAAATTAAACTTAGGTCCACTGGTATTAAGTAAACCGTCAGTGCGCTGATAAGACATCTCACACTGAAACACATTTGACGTCATCTGTTTCAGACTTTGTTTGCCTAACACCATTTGCCACTTCAAACGGTGGAAAGGCGATAATCGCACCTTTTTATTTGCTTTTAATCGTACCTTCTCCCACTCATCAAAGGTGACCCATTTAGAGTTGTCATGAGGCTCAGAGACTAATAACCTAACGAACCCTAGGTCCTCCTCTGATAATTTTTTAGACTCAACATTAAATTGTGTAGCAAACTCTACTAAGCCTCTTTGTTGATCGCGATTATAGAGCTTGTCTTGCACTGGAAACGCAACATTAAACGCCCCAGAAACATCTTTCCTTTTTGGAGCAATATAGTTTGCTTTATTACGAGTGATGACTTGTTCAGCGATTTCTTCACCGTAACTTTCAATTAGTTGCTTGTGTCCCTCACGACGCATGAGTTCTTGGAGCCACAAGTTACACAAATTTTCTTTTAACTCTGTGTTTAATACCCAGCCATCGGTTTCTATAAATCGCTGAATGTATTCATCGATGGCTAGTGTTCGCCACTGTTCTGTGAACTCTTGTTCGCCCTCAGAACAAGCTCTTTGAATCAAAAGCACCAAACCATTAATAGCAAGTGCACGGCGTTGATAGCGCTTAATCAACTCCTTTGCACCCGTAGCTTTTCCTAAGTGCTCAACTAACGCATCTGAAGACGAAAAATACAACTCAGTCAATTGGGTATCAATCTCAGCCAGTGAATCAATAATTTCTGTGGTTTCATGGCTAAGCTGTTCAATTGCAGATATGCTTTTTCTAACTTCGTTGTAGGAAGACAAGTAATAATCGAAGAGCACAGAGTCTAGCAACTGGGCGCCACTCATCAGCATTTTCCCGCCTTCTTTGACAACGAAAAAGCCTCTTGCTGCCTGTCCTATTATCGGAACATAGCAAGCCATACCAACGATCATCTCGAAGATAGCTAGCTTGAGCTCTTTTGCAATTGCTTCTTCTCCCAAGTTCGCATCTAACTGAGCTAAACGCGCTTGCTCCATAGCCTTAAAGCCGAGTCGACTCGGTGGAATTCTCGCCGCAAACTCTTGTAGATAGATGCGAACTTCAACACGTCGGTTAATATTAAGTTGCGCGTTTTCGCGTTTGATTTCGTTGTTTGGTACCTCGACTATCGGTCGACGTTCGCCAAAAAAACGAATACCACTGACTGAAGAAAAGAACTCAGCAACATGCTGCGCTCGCTGTTGCGAAAGGTTTTGGTTATATTCTGAATCACCGTTTTGACAGGCATGCCCTTCGATTTCAACAACGGCATTTGGAATCTTAGATAATTCTTTATCGACCGCAGCCAAATACGACAAGTGCGGGGCTTGAACCTGGTTGTTATCAAAAGGAAAAACCAAGCGTAAACCGGCACCTTTATGGTCTTTAACAAACATTGCACTGTCTTCAGCAACGTCATTCGGAATACTGTCAGTAAACGTTACATTGTCGCCTAACTTATCTATGATTTGCTTAAGCAGTAATTCCCCGCTCTTCAGACTTTCTTTCCAGACAGGTACCCAGTTCAGATAATCGCGTGATACCTGCTCAAAATAACTTTTCCTGAGTTTAGCTTTCTCTTCTGCTAAGCGTAATTGCTCGCTTTTGTCAGTGATCGCTTTTATCTCATAGAAGGTGTTAATTGCATTGAGCCCGGCCCCAGCAAAGGGCGACAAAAAGCTTTTGACACTGCCGTTACCTGTCAACCACGTTCTAGCAGCACTCCCCGCCACAACGTGGGCATTGCCATTTCTCGCAGGTTCAATCACCTTGGTAAAGAACTTACTTTTATCAAATCCTTTCTCTTTGAGGAGCGCTTTTAAGCCCACTTGAGCTGCACGCTCGGATTCAGATGCCGCTTGGCGTAAATCTTGAAGAGTTTGGTAAGCTGCTGCGGTAGCCGATACCCCAAATGAAAACTCCAATGCCGAAATCATGGCTGGAGGTAATGCGCCCTTATCTACTTGCCCCCAAAACGTGTTTGCTAAACTCCCAATCACATCATGTTTACTTGATGGGTTTTGATGAATATTAATGCCAGCATTAACCAAACTTGGTGTCACTTTTGTGCCAATCTCCCACAGTGCAGCACTCATACTGGCAGTCGTTCCGCTATTCTCTAGGTTTTCAAGCTCCCCCATTCGGAAGGCTTGTAGAGCTTTAAACTGCGTAGGAAACTGGTATATCAAAGACTCTTCAAGTGAGATCATGTCGCCCGCAACAACCGCGATCTTACCAAACGGTGTCGTTTGGCTAAGCGTGATGTATTCTCGTAGCTCGTAGCTGACTCTAGTAGCATCACCAAATTCATCATACTCTTTGGTTACATTAGTGGCATTCTGTGCAAACTCAGGTATCTCATCGATGAGGTCAACATCAAAAACCACTTCAATGGTGTACATGCCATCAGTAAAAACCTCCGACGCCAACGGAAACAAAGCTATTGGACGATGCGAATCACTGTTTCGGTCAAGTTGTGCTTGCGTTATGATTTCTTCGTCTTGCAGGTTGAGGTGCTGTCCGCTCTCCTCATCAAAACGAGTAACTTTAACAATTGCATCAGCATACTCTTGTGTTGAAAATGCTACTGCGAGAAATGAGAACGTGGGTACAATAAAGCCACGAATGGGCTTATCTTCAGGAACAGAGTCATACCACTTGTTATACGCAACTTGCTCATCAGTTAGTGCTTGAGTGCCCGCTTCATATTTAGGCGCAAGTTGTGAGCGCTTTACTTCTGTGACAGCGTATTCCACTTTTTTTTCTAGCGAGTTCAGTGTTTTCTTGCTCCCATTTCCCTTTAGATTTCCTAAGATAGAGGCAAGTTCTGAGCACGCCTTTTTGATTGGCCGAGCATTACTCTGGGCACCAATCGCCAACTCTGTGAGCATTGACCATTCAGGAAAAGACAGCTTGTACGTCTTCTGTGCTAACTCATGTACTGGCGAACGCAGTACCAAAACCTGATTGATATTGGTTTTTTGGTTTTTCTGAGTAGAATCACCCAGTACATGTAAACGACCTAAATCGTCTGTCGCCCAAAGGGCTGCGCTTTCCTCACCTAAATTTATTGCAATGGGAAGCCGTGACATAGGGCGGATATTTTTCAACTCTTCTAATGAGGTCAGGTCTTTTTCGATATTGAGTGCTTTATATCGAGGGTTCTGTGCATCCCCAACATTAGGAAAATCGACACCAAACAAATAGACATCTGTTGGTAAATACTTAAGGTCATTACTCATCGTTTTCTACCTCCAGAAAACGCCCGCCGTCAGCATCGGCATTATAAAGCACTGGGGTTTTAGCAACTCTGCCAGAATGAATCACCTTCCATGACTGAGCGCCATTTCCATTCATTTCATAACGGTAATCTGACCCATAACGTCTAATGGTTATTTTTGCTGCTCCTCTCTGTGTTTCATTACCGTTGTTACTGATATTTACAACTTTCGCATAAACGTTCTTTTCATCGCCTTCCTTAGAAAACGCAAGCCAAGTTTGCTCCTCAACATTGATCAGCACCTTACGATACGAGTTTATGCCCCATACATATTTACCATTGGGGCTGATAGCAATTTGGCGGTAGATGCGCTTCTCAATATCGATGGAGTCTTCAAACTCTTTTTCAGGTAAAATCGTGTATAAGCGTTTGAGTGTCTTGGCGTCATAAACTCCCACCCCCAAGCCCGCGGCATTGATTAACTTGCCATCTACAATGACCGTATCTTCAGACAACGGTACATCTACCTCTTCTTTGGTTCCCGTCGCGAGTGTGTATTTAAAGCGCTTAAAACCGTCTGAGAAATAGATGTAGCTAGAATCGTCCGCCCAGACCAAATATGGCTTAGTACTCGCGCTACCCAGCTGAATGGTCTGTTGCGTTTCTAAGTCAAAGATTGCCTTTATCAAAGGCCCACCAAAGCTATAGGCATAAGCCACATAACGATTATTGGGTGAACGACTCGTCACATAGTTCTGTGGTGAAGCTGTACTTGGTATATCATCTGTGACTAAGCGTAAATCTGTCCCATCAATTTTCACGCTCCAAATTTTGTAGCCGTTTTCGTAATCATTTACGAGTGGGTCGTTAAACTTAACATTATTCCACCAAAACTGAATTCGAGGTTTGTCATAAGAGCTCGCATCAGATAAATCTTCACGAGGCCACTCTTTTGCTCGGCGTACGGCATAACCTGGTTTGACAGGAAGCGTACCTGGGTATTCAGGCTTAGACAGATCTTCAGAGTAAACAATAAAGTTATGCTCACTTTGCCATTGGCAGCGTGGTCCTGTCACATCTTTGCGTTCGAATGACGTTGTTTCACCAACGTTGTAACAAGCCTTTTGAGCGGGTTCTTTTTCTGCGGTTTGTGTTGTTGCAGTATTCGAAGTTTGATTACTTTCTTCACCACAGCCTGTTAATAACATAACTGTCGAAAGAAGCGTGATACTTAACGTTGTTCGTTTCATTTTATAATAGTTCCGTGAGTTCAATGTCTTGATAAATTACTGACATTAAGACCGTTTTATCTGAGTTATGAGATCGGCAATGACGGGTTAGATTGACCCTTTTAACTTCTGGTAACCAACCACTAAACACGACTTCTTTGCAGTACTGATCCACAAACTCAGCCTCGCGCAAAAAAATCTTTTGGCTCCATGTTTCATCAACACACGTCAGTTGGAAATAATCATCTGGTTGATCGCATTGGGGATTACTTTTATAAGTAATTACGACGCCTTCGCTTGGGGAGTTAACAACAACGGCAGCAACACCCTGCTCTTTTTGACTGACGGCATTGTAATCTGATTTGCTTGGCGCTTGAGTATCCAAATTCGGCAACGAAATCACAGGTTCGGAGCTCGCATCAAAGTTGTGAGCAGAAGAATAATCACAGAGGTCTACTTCAACCGCTTTTTCATTATTCCCACTCTTTAATTCATTGAGTTGCTGAGTATTGAGTTGAGTCCGAGAATAGTAGAGAGCAACATCACTTTGTACGCTACCGTTTATTTTGTATGGAAGCCAAATATGAGGCAAAGGAACACCAAGCGGCTCTCTCTTTGTTTTACTTCCAGCCTTAAATGGACTCAATTCGGTTTGAAGTAATTCTGTGTATGTTTCGCCTTCGTTAGGCCAACCAGCGACCACTACCTCAACTTCTTCTGCAGTAAGACCAAAAACACGGGCGCAAGCGTATTCGTCCAACACGCCCTCATAGACTTTTTTACCGTCTTGGTACAGTTGAAACGCTTCCCCTGACAGAAATGCTTCGGAGTCTTCATCATATAAGCTGATATCGACCGATCTTTGAGGCGAGGACTTAGTGCTTTGGTAGAGCGATAGATCGACATCAGAAAAGCGTCCGTCGTTTTGAACTTGGATTTCTCGCCAAACTTCTGATTGCCAAACGACATAAATATAACCGCGATCAATAGATACATACCCTGAATCACTCTTATGAACTGGAACTACCGGCACCAACACGTTGTCCCACTCATCCATCTGAGTTTCTTTATCAACGGGTTGCAGGTCTTCGGCGAGTTTAAGCAAGATTGGCTGAGGTTGGTCGGAACAAGGGATTTTGATATAGAGCGTTTTGCCCTCAGCTTCGAGATCTTTAAACGTCGCGAGGCTGCGGTGTTTGTTTTCTGTATCGGCCTTGCCTACAGTCACTTTTTCTTTTTGAGCTTCGGTTTTTCCCAACATCAAACATGCTGCATTACTAGACCACTGCCCTGCAAACTCAACAACGATTTTTTGATCTGGGCTTGGCTCAGAAGGTACATGCGTGTAACTACGGACCAAAGCAACATCGTCAGTAACCTGCTTGTAGCCCGCTTTAAAAACTTTGCTTTCATTCGAAGCAGATAAAGAGTCAACGAGTGTTTTAAGTCTAGGGAAGCTTTGTAACTGAGAGTCCGTTAACGGTGACCTACGAACAAAGGAAGATAATGAGACCCAACTGCCTTTGCCAAGTTCGGCTCTGATCGCTGCTAGCAATCCGCTGGTCGTTTTTTTAGAAGAAAGAGAAATCTTTTGCGCAAACTCTTTAGGGAGGTTTCTAAGGATGTCATCTGAATTTCGCAAACGCGAAAGCTGCCCTATACACTCGTCTGGTGTAAGAACATAAGATAGCTCGCTGGAGGATAGCTTCGAGCTAGGTATAAATTTGCAAACTAAATGCATTTGAATTCTCCACAACCAACATCGTAAATATGGTTGCGGTGACATTTAAGCTGATAAGGCTTACAAGTACGATTTGGTCTGCGTATCCTACTTACTTAGCCATTTATTTTCAACGAGATAGAAAAATCGCCCGAAATCAAAAACACCAAAAAAATGGTGATTTTTACTATTAAAACATGCGATTTGACCACAATAAAAGCCAGTAACATCACCCACTCTGTCAAAATGGTAAAATCTTACTATCTAAAAAAATTTAATTTATGGACTGAAGTTAACAAAAATCGTAGTAACGTGTGCTTCAGGTAAGCACGAGGAAATTCAGAAGTTTATGAGGTGCCCTCCTCAGCAACAAACAACAAATTGACTGTTACTGAGGAAGTTTAAATAAAAAGGTGAGCGCATTACGCACTCACAAAAGTAACTGCTCTGAAGTTTGCTAGGATTAAATTTGCTTCATCGCGAGTTAAAGAGGTGAGGTATTACCCATCGACCTCATGCAGAACACTATACTCAGAGTATAGTAACGAGCGTAAATATATAATATTTAAAAAGATTTTCAACGCGACACATTCACCACAGCTCCTGCCGAGCGACCATCACAATCACGTCATACACACCTAAAAGCAACATTGGCCTAGTTATTATAGTTATTCAGCCTTGTATTAAGACGATTCATTAATTCGAGTAACTTATCAATAAAGGCAATTATTTTGATAAATATCACAAAAAGTCCCAAAGAAATAAAGCGAGCTAAACGCTCGCTTTATTTATGCCGCATTTTTTAAAGTTTTGTTATCACTAAAATATCGGTTGTAAACAGCACCTAAGGAGGCTGTACTTGCGAAACGATCATAGTTAAATGTTGCTTGAGCCTCTTCGGCAGAGGCGGAAAGCTTGTTGGTACCATTTACATAAATCGTCACTCCCCCCTCCTTCAGTCCTGAAAGATCTAAATCAGTTGTCCATGAGTCTGAAAGCACGGTTGCCATGCCTGTGGCTTCTGTACCATCAGCGTCGACTGCTTTGATATCTATGAACTCACCATCTTCAAACCGTTCACTGCTACCACTTACTGTCACGCTTTCCACTCCAGTAACATCGTTGATAACGTCTAGGTGTATTGTCGGTGTAATTGGCATGGAGTAAGCCGTGTTCTGACTACCGGTATTCCCTGATAAGTCTTGGTAGTCACGAACAAGCAACGTCACATTGAGCTCTGACGTGCTTGGTACCACCACATCACCAGTCCAAACACTTGGGTCCGCGGTTGCCACTAATGAAGTGATCGTCGTGCCACCTAACTCCGCTGCGGCGGATTGCAGATCTTTATCGAATTCCAGCGTCACCGTCACGCTTTGGCCGATGGCTTGGTGCTCAGGCGTAAACGTCACGTTAGTCAGCGTTGGCAGAGACTGCGCCAGTGTAAAGCTCTGGCTTTCACTCACTTCAATGCCCGCTGAGTTCGTCCCCGTCACCATCACGGTGTAAGTGCCGTTGGTTTGGTGACTCATATCAATCGCGTCACTGGTCCAATTGCCACCGGCTTGTACCGTCGCACTGCTGCTTTTCAATACCGTCGCGCTGCCTTGGGCCTTTACTTCAAGACGCAGGGACTGACCGTCAAAACGTGTCGACGTGCCTTCGAATTGTAGCGTGGCGGCATGCGTTTCATCCACATTGCCCACTGGCGTGATGGCTAAGGTCGGCGTGATCGGCATGGAGTAAACCGTGTTCTGGCTACCGGTGTTTCCTGATAAGTCTTGGTAGTCACGAACTAGTAACGCCACATTCAGCTCTGACGAGTCTGGTACCACTACATCACCAGTCCAAACACTTGGGTCCGCGGTTGCCACTAACGAGGTGATCGTCGTGCCACCTAACTCCGCTGCGGCGGATTGCAGATCTTTATCGAATTCTAGCGTTACCGTCACGCTTTGGCCGATGGCTTGGTGCTCAGGCGTAAACGTCACGTTAGTCAGCGTTGGCAGAGACTGCGCCAGTGTAAAGCTCTGGCTTTCACTCACTTCAATGCCCGCTGAGTTCGTCCCCGTCACCATCACAGTATAAGTGCCATTGGTTTGGTGACTCATATCCATTGCGTCACTGACCCAAGTGCCACCAGCTTGTACCGTTGCACTGCTGCTTTTTAGTACCGTCGCGCTGCCTTGGGCTTTCACTTCAAGACGCAGGGACTGGCCGTCAAAACGTGTCGACGTGCCTTCGAATTGTAGCGTGGCGGCAAGCGTTTCATCCACACTGCCCACCGGCGTGATAGCTAAGGTCGGCGTGATCGGCATGGAGTAAGCCGTGCTCTGGCTACCGGTATTCCCTGATAAGTCTTGGTAGTCACGAACAAGCAACGCCACATTGAGCTCCGACGTACTTGGTACCACCACATCACCAGTCCAAACGCTTGGGTCCGCGGTTGCCACTAATGAGGTGATCGTCGTGCCACCTAACTCCGCCGCGGCGGACTGCAGATCTTTATCGAATTCCAGCGTTACCGTCACGCTTTGGCCGATGGCTTGGTGCTCAGGCGTAAACGTCACGTTAGTCAGCGTTGGCAGAGATTGCGCCAGTGTAAAGCTCTGACTTTCACTCACTTCAATGCCCGCTGAGTTCGTCCCCGTCACCATCACGATGTAAGTGCCATTGGTTTGATGACTCATATCAAGCGCGTCACTGGTCCAAGTGCCACCGGCTTGTACCGTTGCGCTGCTGCTTTTCAATACCGTCGCGCCGCCTTGGGCTTTCACTTCAAGACGCAGGGACTGACCATCAAAACGTGTCGACGTACCTTCAAATTGTAGCGTGGCGGCATGCGCTTCATCCACATTACCCACTGGCGTAATAGCTAAAGTTGGCGTGATCGGCATGGAGTAAGCCGTGTTCTGGCTACCGGTATTCCCTGAGAAGTCTTGGTAGTCACGAACAAGCAACGTCACATTCAGCTCTGACGTGCTTGGTACCACCACATCACCAGTCCAAACACTTGGGTCCGCGGTTGCCACTAATGAAGTGATCGTCGTGCCACCTAACTCCGCTGCGGCGGATTGCAGATCTTTATCGAATTCCAGCGTCACCGTCACGCTTTGGCCGATGGCTTGGTGCTCAGGCGTAAACGTCACGTTAGTCAGTGTTGGCAGAGATTGCGCCAGTGTAAAGCTCTGGCTTTCACTCACTTCAATACCCGCTGAGTTCGTCCCCGTCACCATCACGGTATAAGTGCCATTGGTTTGATGACTCATATCAATCGCGTCACTGGTCCAAGTGCCACCGGCTTGTACTGTCGCGCTGCTGCTTTTTAGTACCGTCGCGCTGCCTTGGGCTTTCACTTCAAGACGCAGGGACTGGCCATCAAAACGTGTCGACGTACCTTCGAATTGTAGCTTGGTGGCATGCGTTTCATCCACATTGCCCACTGGCGTAATAGCTAAGGTTGGCGTGATCGGCAATTCGTGAGCGGTGTTATCCTCACCTATGTTGCCAGTCAAATCTTTAAACTGACTAACAACCAAGTCGACACTTAACAGCGCGGTGCTCGGAACTTGTACATCACCAACCCAGACCTTTTTATCTACCGTTGCTGATAGAGAACTAATGCGATTGCCGCCAAGCGTAGCGGTCGCCTCTTGGAGCTCTTTATCAAACTCAAGCGAGACACTCACGCTTTGCCCCACGCTCTGATGCTCGGGGTTAAATGTCACATTGGTTAGTTTTGGTAAGGTTCCTTCAACCGCGATACTTAAACTGCTTCCCTTTCCAGGAATGGTGTTGGTACTTTGGTAGCTATCATCCTCTACCTGTATTGTTATGTTTTTATCTTGTTTTTCTGGGCTGACATAGTTAACCGTCCACGTAATATTATCTGAAGTCGACCAAGTATCTTGTTTTAACGTTCCTGTTGCACCGCTATCACTAGCGACAAGATGGACATCTGAGATATCAAAGTTCGTAACTTCTTCTGTAAAGTTAAACGCAAGCGTAATCTCTTCGCCTCCAAAAAGAGGGGCGCTTGAGGCGGTAGAGATACTTAGCCCGGGAACGGTTGCCGCTTCCACATGCGCATCAATAGAACTTTCACTCTTGTTATCCACCTTGTCTGTTGCTGCCACCGTGATCGTATGATCGCCTTTCGGTAACAAATAGCTGATGACATAAGGCCCCGCTTCGGTTGTCGGCTCAGTAATCGCTTGAGGAACCACTGTGCTACCACCACTCACCGCTTTTGACGTGACGAGATTTAAATTTTTATCTGTAATGTATGCACTAATTTCTAGTTGATACTTATCGTTTGTCGGCACCTTAGAGGTTTGATTAGCACTTAAGCCCGAAATACTTGGAGCGTCATAATCAACAATAGATTCGATAACCTTTCCATCATAACTTTTGCCTAGTAATTCAAAGCTTGTATTCTCTCTTCCAACTGAGTCCGTCACCGTCACCTTAAGGGTATATGACCCTTGGTTATCGACGGCAAAGTTCATCATTCCATTACCACTAGATGAGATAACATCACCTGAGTAACGCAAGGAATCACCGAGGCTTGGAATAAGCTCCACAGAATATTGTGAAGCTTTCACTCTTTCTCCTTCCACCGTAGATACCGTAAACGGCTGGCTTGCCTTGGTTAAAAACAGTTTCCCACCCTGCAAACTCGTAATTCCATCGAAATCAACTGTGACTTTAGGAACACTAATATCAATGACTTTTCTGATATCAGAATACAGTCCGACGCTATCTGTCGCTTTGATGTCTACTGTGATTGAACCACGCCCCTCTAACTGAGATTTCGGTAGTTCAAAGTACGTAGATGAACCATTCCCATCCTCTACTCTTTCTTCTTGATAACTCGGGTTTAAAACCGAGTAGTTTACTGTTGCCAGGCTGCTACCAGTGTCCGTTATGTCAAAACGAAAACGAACATTATCAGGATTTGTTGGCGATTCGGTTACGATAATCTCATCGCCAACACTTGGAGGTGTGTTGTCAACTTTAATATCAACGGTCGCTTCACCGACTCTCGACCACACATCCGTTGCGGTAATCGTTGTCCTGATCGTTTTTCCATCCGCATCGCTAGGAAGTTCACTTGTAAATGTTGAACACTTGTAGGTTGGGTCATCTGCACACACCTCTAATTGTGCAAACTTCTCCGGATTATCTTTATAGTTGTAGGATTCCGTTCCAAACCTGGCCATCACATTGTCTAGTCTAGAGTTTTCATACAGCTTAATTCTGAATTTGGCGACAAGCTGCTGACCATTAATGGTTGTGTTTCCAACCGGATCAGTAATTTCAACGACTACCGAACCTTTAGGTAATTCAAGCAGTAGATCGTGCTCTGGCGTCAAGTTTCCTGCTAAATCAGATAAGTTCTTGATTTTGTATTCTTGAGTTGTACTCAGGCCATCAATAATATCGGCATAGGATTCAGAATACGTACACTTGATATTTCCAACACCTTTGGCACAAGTCGTTGGTGTATAAGCTTTGTTGCCAAGATTACGAACCAACTTTGGATATTCATCTGAACTTTCGGTATTCACGCCTGATAAAGCATCATTGAAAGAGAGCTCAAATGTGAGCATCTTCTTCTTCAAAGCTTCATCAAACCAAACATCACTTCCTTTAAAACTGTATGAGTTACCATCTACGACTGTCGGTGCATCAATATCCACCATCGAGAAATTGAACTTGTTGATCGTTTCACGCCCATTTGTACCCAAGGTTTTAGTGATCAAAGTAACAGGTGCTTTGGTCATGTTTTGCCCAACATTGACACTACAACTGTAAGGTTCTTGCGATACGTTGATAACACCAGAAGTTGGTTGCTCATTAGTTGGTGGCGCATCTAGAGAGTTGTATTCTTCACGAACCCAACACTCTAACGTTTTGGCTTTGACCGCACTCAATGTAGTAAAGGTGACATCAAGAACACCATCAGATAAATAATTTTGGAAGTCCAGCGGGCTTTCAACTGTTAGAACCACGCCTTCACGCTGTACGCTAAAGGTTTGGTTTACTTTTCCAACCTTTCGGTCTTTTTCATCAAGGTAACGAACTTTGTTATAAACTTTGATATCAAGTTCATAATTACCATCTTTGGCAATTTGTGTAGAAAGCAACGTTGCAGTCCAAGTGCCATCTGCGGTTTCTGAGAACGTAAAGTTAGTCCCGTTTTGCTCTCCAGAGAATCTATAAGTTGAGTCAATTCGATCAACGCCACTATCATCAACAATATCAAGCGTCAGTACGATATTTCCATCTTGATAGATGGTGTTGTTTGTAATTGGCGTTCCATCCGTGTAACTCATCGCCAGCGTCACCTGCGGGATTGAGTTGTACACTTTGACGGTAAAATCTTGCTCATCACTGGTTAAGGTTGTGTTGCCACGAACATCAGACCCTTTTAAACGAACCTTGTGTGTACCCGTACCTAAATCACCAAGGCTCACTTTGAGATCCTCATTGATTTTTGTACCGGGAGAGCCAGGTAATGGTTCCAGATCGCTAAACGTCCAATACTCTAGGCTTTCTCGATTTACGCCATTAATTGAAACATCACCGTTTGCATTTAGGTCTAGCGCCGTTAGGTCAAAGACATAGTTACCTAAGTAGTAGTCATTCGCATTGAAACCACTTAAGCCTAATGTTGGCCCATCACGATCAAGAATAACCTTGTGCGTGTTAGAACTAGACTCAAAACCATAAATATCGGTTGCTTTTACATACAATGACGTTGTTTTTTCATCTTCAGAAATGTCTATTTTATCTGTGTCACTCTTGATAAGAGACATGACAAACTCTTTAGATGAATCCGTTGGCACAATTGTCTTAATTGGCGAATCTTTACCACTTTGATACAGCGAGACTTGCTCAAGGTCTGAATCGTCTATTACGGATTTAAATCGCACGTTGAACTCACGCCCTATGACATAGTTCTCTTTGGACAATGTGTCTTCAACCCAAGGCGTGTTTAGGATGATTTCAGGGCCTTTGTTATCGACTTGGAAGGTAAATTTCCCTGTTGTACTAACATTGGCAGGGTAAGCGTTGTCCGTCGCAGTGACGTAAAACTCATTCCATTCATCGTAATCAAATGCTTTTGAAACCAGTTGGACTTTGACGTCAGGCTGTTCACCAACTAGGTATGGTACGTCACACTCCTCTGTTAGAGGGTCACAGCTTTCTAATGTCAGAGCCTGACCAGATCCGCGGCGCAAATCTATTTTTACGTTATTGCCAGAGCTTAACGTCCCCCAATCAATGACAGGTGTCCATTGGTTATTACCACCTAAACGGCTTTGAACCTGCTCACTTTTTACAATAGGAGCTTCAGAGTCGATACGAATATTGAATCTCGGAGCGGTGCTAGTTAACTCTGAAACGGAGTTACCTAAGTTGTCCTCTGCTGCGGCAACAACTAACCAATCTCCATCACCAGGATAAATCGTAGAGCCTTGATTTGAACAAATCTCTCCCGTACATAGTTTGACTTTAAACGCGTCTTTCGAGTTACTTGCAAAGTTTTCTGGTGTGTATGTTACTTTTTCACCGGTTTGCTGGTAGAAAACAAGGCCCCTCGAGGCAAGCTTATCACCAACAATATCCTCAACCTTGAAGGTTAATTCATGAGTATTGTTCGCATTTAAATAAATACCGTTTTCTACAGGTTTACCATCGACATCATTGGGTGGAAGGTAACTGGCCTTAGGGAAATCGTTATCAATAAACACCGATTCTATAAACGGAGATTTACCATTATAACCATACGCATTGCCATGTGGGTCCATAGCACTGGTCTCCACGGCAAACTCTATAATGTCTTTTAGTTCACTAGACTGGGAGTTAAGGGTGAAGAAGTACTCTTTTCGATAAGCATTGCTGTTGCCTGAGTTTTCTACGATGTTGATGTCCAGTGGTATTTCAATATTTGGCTCATTGGCTTGATACCACATCGTGCTAAACTTCGGACCGTAAGCGTCGGTTCCTACAATACCAGAAGGATCGTCTAGGACAATTTTAGAAACAACCTCGCCAGCGATATAAAGCCTATTACCAACCATCGTCTCTCTACCGCTTTCAATGGTTAATTTTGGCTGCGGAGGCAAGGTATCGATACTGCTACCCTCTGTATCAAAAATGTTCTTACCATTTAAGTCAGGATTAGCCATCGAAATATCATCAGCATAGAGCTGCGCGATATTGGTCTCAATACCGTATTTGCTCGCCATGATTTCATAATAGGATTGCGCCAGATCTTTTCGGTAAGTTTCAGCGCCAAACGTGTAAGAATCGAGCGTAACTTGACTTCCTCCGGCCCCTATACCATTTGCTTTTCCATCGTAGCTAAAATCATCGTAAATAGCAGATGCAAAATCTAATGAGTTATTTCTTGGCATTCTCTCGGCAATACTATCAATTGCTTCAACAAGGAATCGGTGTAGATAGTCATTTGATGGCTTGTCTGGAATCGCTTTAGTCGTAAGCATTTCATTGGTTGCATAAGACACAACCGTTGGGTCAAACCCAAAGAATGAGTTGTTATTCGTACCTGATAACGCGTAGCGCACCTCATCAAGAATTTGAATCGCACGTTCTGAAGTTTTCTCTCCCGCTGTCACTTGATCCCACTGGAAATCAAACAAACCAGTCTGATATGTCGATAGTTCAGTAATATAGTAAGTTTGAGAACCTTTGAGCTTAAAATACACACCAATATTGGCCTTGTTTAAGTCAACCGTTACTTTCTTGGTCCCTGGATCTCTTTTCCATTGGTAATAGTATGGCTCACTACCTTCGATACCAATTAAACGAACACGCATGAAATCATAATTCACTACGTCAGTTGTGGTTTCACAGCTCGCTACGTCAAGAGCCATAGACTGGTCACTTTCCAGTTGCTGGATAGTGGTACAACTTGCAAGTGAAGTGAATTCACCACTTGGGCTCAACCCTTCAAGTTGAGCTCGCGCACCAATAAATGGTGTCACCACTTTTATGGTTGGTAGGTCAAAGCTACTTCTAAAATATACTTCTCTTGGAGTGCTTTCGTTATCAGACTCATCGACGGTTTGAATGACTAACTTTTGACTACTGTTTTCTGATACCGATTTAAAGCTGTCACCCAAAATATCTCTTACAAAAGGAATGTAATAGATGACATCCTCTACTCGCCCATTGCTATCTAACAGCGTTTCGTGCGGAATTTTTGCGATGTAATCGTCATCTGATGCGGTTGTGTCAATAACTTGCTGAAGTGAGTAGTTGTTATCGTTGTTTTGGCTTACGTAGTACTTGACGACGAGCTTTAGCTTATTAGCGTTGGAGCCTAAAACCGTATCGGTATTTACGTCTGATACTTTCACACGAACATAAGGGATTTTATTCTCTTTCAATAAATTAGCGTTGAAGTTACTAAAATCTATCCCTTTTAATGAGCTCTGAATCCCTAAACTTGCGTACGCATAGTCAATCTTCAGGAAATCGCGGCTTGCTTGAACATTGTCTGGGGTGTACGTATCTTGAGAGTAGATACCATCGTAAGTGGTTCGTTCACCATCTAAACCCACATTTACGTACGTCATTGACGTACCTTCAGGATAGGTTATCGTCTGTGCTGGCGCTTGATCGTCACGACTTACTGCATGCTGCGCAGAGCCCGTATTGCCTTTGCTATCCTTCGCTCGAACCTCAAAGACCGTCGTAGATAGGAATTCATCAGTTGGGTAAGCCTTACTAAACTCACAAGCATTTCCAGACTCTACAGTGACAGGAGAACATGTGACGCCCTCATGTAAGCCATCTTTAAATGAAATACTGACAGAACTAATCTCTTGCGAGCTTTCTTTTACAACCCCTTTCAGAACGTATTCTTTAAGTTGGTTATTAATTGCACTCGCCGATGTAATATCGATAACAGGCGCATCGTTATCCCATTCAAAGTTGATATGAAGACCCGAATGGCTGCCTGGAGTTAACTCATTACCCAGTACATCCGCTGTATATAAGACTAACCGTGCTGCTGTTACGTTTGAGAGCCCTGTGGCAGGGTTCATATCTACACTATCGATCTCTTTGGTATTAATGTTAACTTTAACGTTGGTCTCTCGAAGGCCAACTTCAAAATCATCAAATTCAACCGAACAGAATGTGCTTCCAAAATCTTGTATGTCGTTACATTGAAATTCACCAGACCAAGAGCCATTAATCTGATACTGAATAAAGGCGGATACGTCTTCTACACCGATATCATCAACAATTTTTAGATCAACTTTATCGGTGCCAGCAAGTACATCACGGTCAATGCGTGTCACGATAGGCGCTGTGGTATCAATCTCCGTCCCATCTCGCGGAGGAATGACGCCATCTGTACTGCCATATGTACCTAAGTCATTAAGCTTCTTACTAAAGTCGACATAGTCGGCAGCATCAGTACCTGAAATATTGATACTTGGGTCGTTTACCACGATCAAAACGTGCTGAGATAAGTCACGTGTGTAAACGTCGCTGTTTATCTTTTTCTGTCCAAAGCTGAGGGGAGTCACTGCTCCTGAAGTCTTGCTCACTTCAAGACCATCAAGAACACCATCTGCAATAACATCCCGATATTGGATGTCGGCGAAATGCATTGAAGTGTAGACGTTATCGCTGTTGCCGTATTTTTTTATAAGATCGTAAGAGTAAGACGAGTATGCAGTTAATAAAGCGCCGTATTGATGCCCAGCACTAGCAAAACTGCTTTGCCCACCTTTGGTTATATCAATAGGTTTGGTCTCATTTACGTCAAACCCATACATGCTATTGATACTATCCAAAGCGGTTGAAAAGGCACTCTTATCTGTGGCCCCCTGAGAAATTTTGTACTTTGCCAAGCCTGCTGCCAAGTTCGACAGCGGAGTAAGCATTAACTTTTGCTCACTCCCCTCTTTAAAGTTCACAACACCTTCAAATTTAAGTGTCTTCGCATTACTCACAGATACCGTTTCATTTGTAAACGGATCGGTATAACTCCCCTCTTTTGCAACAACAAAAAGAGGCATTGACGACGATTCAAACTCTAGCAGATAGTTTCCGAAGGCATCAGACGTAGTGTTAGCCAACTTCCGACCTAAGTTTCCATTTTTGAACTCGAAAACCTCAATCTTGGCGCCATTGACTGGGGCGTCAAACACCATACCGGAAATGCTTCCTTTGCTTCTAGCTGGAGGTGTGTTGTCTCCTCCATCACCACCACCACATGCACTCAATAAAAGAGATGTAAGCGTAAGACCTAATGTTAATTTCAGCGTATTTTTAGCGAACATAGTAATTTGGCAAAATATATTTTCCCGAGATTATATTATTGAAAAATATTTTCTCAACGTGACATTAACACCAACAAAATAGGCATAAACACCAAGCCAACCGTCACTTTGACTGAATTATTAAAATTATTTTTACATCCTATAATTATTAACTTAGTTAAAACAGAGGAATTACTCATGCTTTAATGCTAGTTTTTATTTAAAATATTATACTCTACGCACAACTGTCAGTATTGATAAACCAACAAAACTAATGACTATTTTAATAATAAAAAGGAGTGTGCAAGCTCCTACCGTAGCCCTTATCACTACTGCGTTAATCATATTGATTAGCGTATCGCTTTCTCACTACTTCCTCACTCCTGTGGATAGGCTACCTACCATCAAGCCTTTAGAATTCGAAAGTGAGAATGTGCAGCCACCAATTAAAAAGAATACTCGTAGGCAAAAAATCACTATCGGTGTTGTTGAATACTCTTTTGTCGCTTCATTATTAAAATCAGGAGTGAGTCAAAAAGAGATCAACTTGCTATTAGCACTTATCAAAAGCAAGTTTAATATTATTGACTCTATTAAAAGAGGTGATAACTTTATCTTAAGAACTAAATTAAATAGTAAAAATGAAACTTACATTAGTTCTTTTTACTATTTAGGCAGTAAAACTGGTTTATTTATTATCAATGATGGTCACGGTAACGTATTTGATGAGCATGGTGTGTCGATAAATAATCAGTTCATGTTTTCTTCACCCTTTGATAAAAACTACAGAGTGAGCTCTGACTATGACTTAAAGCGAACACACCCAGTGACCAATATAACGACTCCGCACTTAGGCACTGATTATGCCACACCTGTAGGTACACCGATTCGTAGTATTGCTGATGGCATCGTTTTAAAGTCCCGCTACAACCGTTTTGCAGGCAACTACATTAATATCCGCCACACAAATGGCTCTGTATCACGCTACCTACACTTATCTCAGCGCAACGTCCATGTTGGTGAGAAGATCAGCCGAGGACAAGTGATAGGGAAAACGGGTAACACAGGAAGAACAACAGGGCCGCATTTACATCTTGAACTGCACATCAATGGTGTTCCGGTTGATTACGAACGATACATTCAAAGGCACCCAAACACTGACGTAAATATAGAAATGCTGATTGCAGCGAGAAAAGAAAAAGCAGAGTTAACAGCGGAATGGCAACGGTATGAGCAGTCAAATAGGTAACAACAGCCACTTCGATTCGCTCTTTCTTCATTTATCTGAAGCGAGTCCTCGTAACCCTCTGAGCGCTTCGTAGTCTGTCGCCACTAACCAATTTCATGATCAAAAAGAGCCGCTACATGCGGCTCTTTATAATTATAGTTTCCCGATATTCCATCGGTTTCCCCTTTACCAAACACGTTGTCCTCTTGTTCTTGAACGCAAGTGGTACGCGCCATTATCATATTCACATAAAAAATCAATAAAAGAATAAAATGATTACTCATTGTATTGGTTAGATATTTAATACAAAGAGGCCCAACAATGGCCTCTTTCTGATTTTTTAAATGGTGACGTTGTCATGATACTGAATGGTTTCTATCATATTCAGCGCTTGCCTTTCTCAGCCCTTCTAAATCGTCTGAACATAAAAATCTCTTCAGGCTGTCGATTTTCTTATCAGGCCAATCATATATCCTAAGAGCAAGCAGTTCGTCTATCGTCTCTCGAGAAAAGCGATATTTGACATGCTTAGCTGGTGAACCCGCAACCATGCTGTAAGGCTCAACATCTTTCGTCACCACACTGTTTGCCGCAACGATTGCTCCTTCTCCGATAGTCACACCCGGCATTATCATGGATCGCATACCGAGCCAGGCGCCATCGCCAATATGAGTATCTCCTTTCCCGACGTACGCTTCTTCAATAAAGTCCATAAATGGGTACAAGGAGAACCAATCAGCTCTATGTGTACTGTTTCCCCCCATAACAATCACAACTTCCGCTGCAATACAGACAAAATCACCTATATGTAACTTATCAATCTTCCATTTTGGTTCCCAATCTCGGCTGAACTCATCGCCTTGTAGATATCTTACAACAGACTCTTCAAAACCGGCGTCCCAACAATCACTGTAATAACTATGTTTACCTTTAATCGTTATATTTGGGTTCGTAACAACTTCATGTAGCAAAGTCACCTTAGACCAATGCTTAGTTTTCATGAATACTCCTATAAATACTATCGAATAAAACACTGCAGATAGTATGTATCTAAATAAGCTCTAATAATTACGTAGTGCCTATTACCACTAAAATTCACTTCACCACTGAGCTAATAATATGGTAAGCAGCCTCTACTCTTTCGGCATTAGGGTAGTTTTTATTCGCTAGAATCACTATGCCTATTTTTTCAGAGGGTACATACGCGACATATGCCCCAAAGCCACCTGTTGAGCCCGTTTTGTTATACCAAATGTCTCGACCGAGAGTACCGGATTCACTTGCTTGAACCGGTTTAGCGTTGAGAATTACGTCGCTGGAGTTACCTTTCAATAATTGTGAAAGTGAGACGGGATAATCATAACCTTCCCACCCTACTGCTTGCGTAAATGTATCGGTATTAAAATACTTAATGTGAGTTTGCTCTAGCGCATTCTCCATATCATTATTCAGTTGCGCTTGCCCCATATTTGCTTCGATATATTGAAGCATATCTGAGCTCGTTGATTTAATACCATAGGCTTGCGCATCAAGAATACCTGGATTAACTCTAACGGGGTTTCCCTCAGAACTATAACCAAAAGCATAGTTATTAAGCTTATCCTTTGGTACATCGACAAAGGTATTGGTCATACCGAGCTCAGGCAGGATGACGGTTTCCATCATTTCCGTATAGTCTGACTTCATACTCAAGGCACCGATGTAGCCAAATAGACCAATACTAGGGTTTGAGTACTTCCTCTTAGTACCGGCTTCGTACTCCGGTTTCCACGTTTTGTAGTACTGCATCATTTCAGCGTCGTTCGTTACTTCGCTAGGAAATTGCAATGGTAGACCACCCGCAGTGTAGGTGGCGACATGAACTAGCTTGGTATTACCCAGAGCACTATTCTCTAATTCTGGAATATAATCTTTGACCTTGTCATCTATGTCTAGCTTACCTTTTTCTTGGGCATACCCAGTCAAAGTAGCGGCAAAAGTTTTACTGATAGAACCGAGTTCAAAAATTGTGTCGTTGGTGACTAAACTCCCCTTACTTTCGTCAGCAAAACCGTAATTGTAAAAATAACGCTTGCCATCAATCGTTACTGCAACAGCCAACCCCGGAATGTCGTATTCGTTTATTAATCCTTTAGCGCAATCATCAACTACGCTCTTTAATTGACTGCTAACCGTTAACTCCGTTTTCGCAAACGTGACGAAAGAAGTGAGCGATAAAATGGCCAGCAAGGCATTGTTTAACTTCATTGAACCCTCAATTTTTTAATTTTAACTTATAATTAATTTCTAGTTTATTCCAAGGCTTTTAACTTTTTATATAAAAGTAATCCTGACTTGAAGAACTCCAATCGTTAACCCTCGATGAATAACACTGTGTCTTCAAATTTTTAGTGCGATATAAACAGGTCTAAACCTGATCACCGTTGATAGGTAGGCCGGTTAGATACGAATGTAAGTAACATCCGTTTCCAAAATGGGGAAATAGTGTACTCATTACGCTTTCTCCATATCACGATAACGGTATACTAGGTAGATATACTTGGTATATACAGATCCACATCCTCACAACGCTTTAGAACCACTTTTCAACGTCTACAGAGAAAACGATGCCATTTTCACTACACTTCGAAACTGGAAAAGTCACCAGCCAACAGCTTTATTCCGAGATATACCAAGGGATATTAGAAGGCAGATTACGATCAAATGAGAGATTACCGTCAACCCGCATGCTGTCGAAAAAGTTAGGCATAGCAAGAAACACTGTCATTTCGGTGTATGAGCGACTTCAGTTCGAGGGGTGGATAGTAAAAAAGGCAGGGTCTGGCACGTACGTAAGTAATGCTCTAGAACAAACGGTGAATCAAGATAAGAGACCAATAAAACACTACCAACTAGGGGTGTTTGGCACTAACGCAGCGAAGAAGCCAGAGATCATCGCACCAAAGAATCTAGACTATGACTTCACTTTAGGCGTTCCTGATCATCAGAGAATAGCAAAGCATATTTGGCGACACTCAAGACTGAGTAGGCTCAATGCATTAACTCCAGAGTTTGCACATGGCGGTGATTTGCAAGGGTTAGCTTGTTTACGAGAGTCTATCTGCGAGTATGTGAGACACTCGAGAGGCGTAATCTGTGACCCTGAAGACATCATCATTACTCAAGGGTGCCAGCAGGCAATAATGACGACTCTCCTTACATTACTCTCTCCCGGGGATCTCGTGTCGACGGAAGATCCAGGATATCCTGTTTTTCGAAATCAAGCTCGATTACTTGGCGCGCAAATAGGCTCCGTGCCGATGGACGACCAAGGTGTTGTCGTTGAATCAATCCCTTCTAATGCCAAAATTATTTATACAACGCCTAGTCATCAGTTCCCTTTAGGCTTTAGCTACTCAGCTGACAGGAAGTTAGAACTGCTGAGATGGGCAGAAGTTAATAACGCAATCATTATCGAAGATGATTATGATTCGGAATATCACTATCTCAATACCAGTAAGAAAGCTCTCAAGTCACAAGACAAAAATGACTGCGTCGTTATGATAGGCAGTTTCTCTAAAATACTATTTCCCGGCATACGCATTGGCTATATGATTCCGCCAAAGTCTTTAATAGAGCCAATTTCAAATATGTTATGGCACTTGGGAAGAAGTACATCTGTAGTGTCTCAAATCCTACTTGACGAATTCATGCGTGACGGTCATTTCTCTCACCATTTACTCAATATGAATAAAATCTACAGCGAAAGGTATAATAAGCTAACTCAATTAATTGACAACATAGATTGCTTACAACGTATTCCAAGCCAAGGTGGATTGCATATAGCAGCTGAAGTATCGGGATGCGCGACACAAATGATGAATAAATTTGCTTCATCAAATGTAGCGGTTTACCCATCATCGCATTTTTCTATCAACAATCATTCTAATGCCCTCTTATTTGGATTTGGCATTATTCCTACCCAAAAAATAGAAAAAGCATTTGATATTATTCAATCAATATTGGATTAAAACAGATATAAAATTATCGTTTTGCTCGGTATCAATTTATCGTCGCAGTTATCAGCATCAGGGCGACAGCCAGCGTGGAACGCTTTTCAACCCAATAAGGGTTCAATACGAACTGTGTCGCTCTGACACGCTTGGTTTGGCTTCAGCCCCAACACTATATTTCTTCGACTGTAAACGTACTAGGTTCAAAGTAAAGCGACGTATCACGCTGACATTTGCAGCACTACCAACAACCCTATTGCGTAAATCATCTTCTTTTAAGTTAAGTTCACATCGAGCATTCAATGAACCTTATTTTTCTAATATCGAACCGTAAGTTCTGTTTAACACTCTATCAAAACACTATCTTTCGCTAGATGTTAAAGAAGAAAAGACTTCAAGGTAATTAAGGATTTGTTATAGACTATTGACCTACATAATAAAGAGCACAATCACGACATTAATCTCCAGTGATTTACCATACCGCTTCATGAGCAATTGGGATATAAATTATCGAAAAATACCAAACCATAAGTTAATACGCTGCTAACGGCTCAAAAAAATAACGAAGTTGTAGCGCAATTATATCAACATCATTTTCATGTAAAAAATAACGAGCGCCTTGGACACCGATCTCCCAATTATCTGAGAGGTTGTAGCCAACTTCTGCACCAATATATCCATCAAAACCATCCACTTCCGTCGTTATCTTGCTGCCTTGATACGTACTTTCAATATCGGTTTCCCAGAACAAGCCCCCCAAACTCAGTTTTGCGGACCATGAATTGTATTGCCAGAACTTATAACCGATGTCGAAGCCCATGCCCTTAACAAGGAGTGGTGCTATCGATGCGACATTGGCGTGATAGTCTTCTGGTGAAGTAGTAGCACTACGCAATGTAGCACTACCTTCACCCATATCAATATAACGAATAGTTCCAGACCATTGCTCAGAAAAAGTATATCCAAACCCGACAGAGCGATAGAGCCCGGTGTTGTCAGTAGAGATTACGTTATCACCTTTAACAGCATCACGCTCATCTGCATGGCTTGACCCCATTTGAACATCAACATACCAACCCGCTTGACTACTAAAACTAAACACAGCAATTAGTGCTAAAGCACTGTTTCTTCCATAACGTTGCATGGCTCCTAACAAAATCAAAAGCATCAACACTATGCCACCCAATGATCCTGCTGAAGTATTTTCAACCTTTACATCTCTTACCAACTTAACGGTCACTATAACTTTCCCCGCGTCTTGCAGGCCTTGGCTATCCTGAATGATATATGTCAACACATCATTGCCTTCAAACCCTGAGGTAGGGGTATAGGTCACGCTCTGATCTGCATTCATGACCGACTGCCCATACTGCGCTTGGACTGAAACCAACTTCAATGTGTCGTTATCCGGATCGGTATCGTTAGCAAGGACATAAACCGTGACAGGGGTACGATCATCGGTGGTAATATTATCGTCCACCGCATTCGGATTCTGACTGTTTACCACATTTACCGTCACCTTCGCCGATCCCGTTCCACCATTACCATCCGTTACGCTATAAGTGATCAAAGCCTCCCCGTAGTACTGTGGTTGAGTGACATAACTTAGTTTGTTATCAACCACACTAACACTACCAATATCTACAGAAGCGCGACTTACCTTCAGCCCATCACCATCAGCATCGGTATCATTGCTCAATACATCGATCGTCACCGTACCATTGAGACTAACAAACGCATTGTCGTCAATCGCTTGAGGGAGTGTATTATTGCTTACACGAGCGGCAACGACGCCAGGGTCAACGACACTGCCATTAGCCAATCCGTCATCATCGTTCGGGCCACCGTCTTCAATGGTAAGTTGTACACACCAGTCACCTTCAGTCAGACCCTGTGACCATGAACTGTGCCCTGGTGACGGACAATAACCAGCCTCGCCAGCACTAGAAGAAACTGTGTTTTGAGCATCCTCAATAAAGTCTACCCACCCCTGTTCAGCATTATACTTTCGGTACACTGCATTTGCTGGAACAGGTAAACGCTGAGGCATAACTAATTGATAGCTTTGACCGGGAAGCGGCAAATTAGTTACTACAAAATCAAAGATTCCCCCTATGCTCTTCATATTGATATCTTTAGGAAGCTCCTCATCCAGCAATAAAGCTCCTCCTGTTGTGTTAGTCAGAATGGTTATTCCTTTGCGTAAACAGACACCAGGCTGCCCCTCAATGAGGAAGCGATCTTTTTCTGACACAACCTGTTGAATTACGTTACAGTCAGAAATTGCATCAAGATAATCAGGGATACCATCACCATCACTATCATTATGACCTTCTTGATCATCCGGGATTAAGTCGCCATCACTGTCTTCACTCCCGAGCTCCGCCAATGTTTGTACCACTTCTAAATAGACATTCCGTGTCACTGATAATGGTGGAGTGCCATTGTCAGTAACTGTCAATTGCAAATTGTAAATCGCTGAACTCAGTAATTGCGGAGAGAAAGTCAATGTTTCGCTGTACATCTGCCCCGCAATCGCTTGGTTAAGTACATCGCTATCACTACTCCATCTGAAACTGTGTATATCGGACATATTTGCATCACTAACACTGCTCGTGATTGTGACCGGTTCAACACCATTTTCAATTTGGCTCCGCTGCTCCCCCGCCTGAGATACACTTACCGTGACCTTCGGAGCCACATTCTCTTCAAAGATTGTCAAGGTGTAACGACGCTTACTACCTAGATTAAGGGTGCTGTCCAGATCAATCACTAAGGTTTCAACGCCTTCATTTTGTCCATCATTAAGTAGTTCGAACGAAAGTTTGCCTTCGGTACCACTAGGTATCACCACTTCACCAGAGGTGAGCGTGTGGTCATCACTGTCCGCGCTTCCTGAAACCGAATAAGGTATGATTACTGGGTAGCTCGGCGAAGGACCGTTAAGGTGTATCGATACGCTATGGTTGGTGCCTTCCGTGGTTTGCGCATCTTTGGAGATACTTATCAGTGGATACACTGTTACCGTTTGACTAGCCTCAGCGACGTTTCCATCAGAGTCTTGAGTGCGCCAATAGACCGTATTAGTTCCAGGTCGGAAAAAGGTCGTGCTGTCGACCAATGAAACAGGTAATAGCTTGCCTGTACTATCTCGTGCCACAGCAGAGCCTAATGCAACTTTAGTAAAGAGCGAAGTTGCGTTCACTTCGATATCTGAAGGTGCGACTATTGTTGGTGCGTCCAATTGCGCACTTTTAATTGTCACGATTGCTTTCGCGGTGGCCTTTCCACCGTTACCATCTTTCACACTGTATTGCACTGCCACTGTACCAATTGAGGTCGTTACCAATTGGATTTGACTGCCCACAATCGTTGCCGTTCCAGATGTAGGTTTAACCCATTCCAGTTGTAATGTATCTAGATCAACATCGCTGTCGTTGCTGAGTACATCCAATAAGTAGCTACCATCGTTACTCTCGGTAAAGACATAGGTATCATTAACCGCCACTGGCTCATCATTAACGTTGATTACCGTGATGCTAAACGCTGCTAAAGATGTGCTTAGCTCACCGTCTGAGACACTAATAACAATATTATTGGTGCTGCCAACATGCTCATTTTCCGGCGTACCACTTAGCAACCCAGTTGCTCTATCAAAGGTTGCCCATGATGGTTTATTGCGGATTGAAAAGCTCAAGCTACTACTATCAACATCCGATGCCTGCAGCGCAAAGCGGTACGTATTGCCTTCGTTGACGGTAAGAGCAGGAGTGCCACTGATCACTGGCGCGTCATTGACATTGTTAACCACAATACTGAATCTATTGAGCATTGTGGTCGTGAGACCATCAGAAACCGAGATAACAATGCCCTGATATTTGCCAACATCACCATTATCTGGTGTACCACTAAGCGTGCCTGTTGATGCATCAAAGCTAGCCCAAGATGGCTTGTTCACGATACTGAAGGTGAAGGCTTGGCTGTCAACATCTGACACTTGTGGCGTGAACAGATAGGTGCTGTCTTCATTCACTTGTGTTGCTGGTGAACCAGAGATAACGGGTGCATCGTTAACGTTATTCACAGTAATCGAAAACGCTGACAATGAGGAAGAAATAGTGCCATCGGATACGCTAATCACGATACCTGGATAAGTCCCCACATAACGGTTACTTGGCGTGCCAGAAAGCGCTCCTGTTGTCTTGTCAAATGTAGCCCAAGGTGGCTTGTTAGCTATCAAGTAGGTCAGAGTATCCGCTGGGTCATTGTCCAATGCCGCGGGCACAAACTGATACACACTATCTTCATCAACTTGCGCCGATGGGGTACCCGTAATCACTGGCGCGTCATTAACGTTATTCACCGTGATGGTCACTAACGCCACTCCAGAGGTAAGTTCTCCGTCACTTACGCTGTAAGTGAAACTGTCCTGACCAAAGAAGTTACTGTTACCCGTATAAACCGCGTGATTGCCTGTGACGGTAACATTACCGTTGACTGGCGATTTTACAATTTGATAGCTCAAAGATGAGCCTTCTGCATCGTTACCATTTAAAGTAATGGTCAGCGGTATTTCTTCCTCTCCCGTAGCACTGATATCGGTCGCGGTTGGTGTATCGTTGACTGCATTAACCGTCAAATCGACACGAACCTCTGTCGAGTCGAGATCACCGTCGTTGACCTTGAACAAGAAGAAGTCGGAGCCATTGAAGTCCGCTTCTGGTGTATAGCGCCAACTATTATTGGTCAACTGCTCTAGCACGCCATGACTGACTTGCTCAGTGATAAGATACTGCAGAGTGTCATCATCGTTATCAATATCTGAACCAACCAGCGTGATCACCAAACTATTGTCTTCATCAAGCGTTTGTGACTGTGCTTGCGCCATTGGTGCGTCGTTGACTGGTGTTACTGTCATGGTCACTGTTGCGGCGTTAGATACAGCACCTGCTAAGTCTGCCACCGTATAGGTGAAGCTATCTTCACCGAAGTAGTTCTCATTGGGGTTGTAAACAATCGCTCCTGACGCCGTCACGTTCACACTGCCATGTGCTGGCGTATCGACGACTGTGACACTAGTGAGTTCAAAACTGTCTCCAACATCGGCATCACTATCATTGCCTAATACATTGACCTCGAAGGAGCCTCCCTCTAGTAGTTGTGCACTGTTATCAACAGCAACGGGGGCATCATTCACTGGCGTAATATTGAGCGTGACGGTTGCAGGCACTGAGACTGCTTGGCCACTATCGGTTAGCATGTAGGTAAAGCTATGTTGACCATTAACGTTCGCTGTAGGCACAATCTTTAAGGTCCCATCGACATTGACACTGACCATGGCAAAACTGTATACCCCCTCTCCTTGACCAAGATCTTGTAGGGTAATACTACTCGGGGTAAATGACCCATCTTCAATATCACTGTCGTTACTTAAAATATCGAGTGTCGATGTGACATCTTCATCAAAAGTAAAACTGTCTTCCTCCGCTACTGGTGAGTCATTGACGGAACCGATATTGACGCTGACCGTGGCCGCAAGAGAAACGCCGCCTTCACTGTCTGCGATCGTGTAAGTAAAGCTATCGCTACCATTTTCATTCGGATTCGGCGTATATACAAAAGTGCCTACAGTTTGATCAATGGCTACTTGTCCTTTTTGAGGCAAACTAACTAACGATAAATCACCCGTTGGGATGCCATCTTCAACATCCTCCGCTTGACTACGCGCGCTGACTGCTGCGCTTGCGGTATCTTCGTCGGTGTTGATGGTCAGCGCTTTAGCGACTGGCGCATCATTTATAGCCATGATAGTGACGGTCACTGTCGCCTCTTGCGACTCCTGCAGCAGGGCATCTTTCACGGTATAGGTAAAGCTATCTGTGCCTGTCTCATTATTATTTGGCGTATAGGTAACAACGCCGTTGTTGATCGACACCTGACCTTTAATTGGTTGCGTTTTAATCGTTGTAGAAGAAGCGACCATGTCATCATTAACATCGGAATCGTTGGCTAACAGATTAAATTGTTTCGCCGTATCTTCCTCAGTCGAGAAGCTATCATCAACTACCGTTGGCGCGACATCGTAGCGTTTGGTCACAGTATCCGTCACTGCATCAGATGCGTTGCCTGCGGCATCGGTTACCACCACGCTTACTGTCAACGTCCCCTCTTGCAAAATAGTGACGTCAATGTCCGTTACTTGCATGGTCTCCGAAGAAATTGTTTGACTAGCGCCGTCAATGGTCGTGGTACCGTCGGTCACGCTATAAGTGAACATCGCGTTCACTTCAGCTGCTGCGAAGGTAAAGCTCATCGCCTGTTCGTTGGTTTTGTTAATGCTCTCCTGATCAATGCTGATGCTATGTCCAGTCGGGATCCCCGTATCCACTGAGATCAACAACTGAGTCGCTACTGTATTGAGGTTGCCAGCTGCGTCGCTAAATTTCTCGGCTGCAACATCAATAGTTGCATCCTCAGTGCTTTCTTCTGCAGGTGTAAAGGTGGCCGTGTAACTGGCGCTACTGCCCGCAAAGTTAGAAAGAGTTCCTCCAGCCACGGTCACATCGGCTTCGGAAAAATCAGTTGCGGCTTCACTCAAGGTAAACGTGAGTGTTGCCGTTTCACCCGCTTTCAACGCAGCGCTGGAGCTAGTGATACTAACGGTTGGAAGCACAGTATCGACGCTGATGGAAAGTGGTGTAGCTGCACTATTGGTGTTACCAGAGGCATCGGTAAATGTGCCTGTGGCAACTTCAATAGTACCGCTCGTCGCACTCTCTTCCGTTGGTGTAAAGGTCGCAGTGTAGCTGCTACCACTGCCAGCAAAACCAGACAAAGTACCGCCACTAACCGTGATATCCGCCTCGGTAAAATCGCTCGACGCTTCACTTAAGGTAAAGGTAATGGTCGCCGTTTCGTCCGCTTTCAGCGCCAATTTATCACTGGAGATAGTCACACTCGGCACTAAACTATCAACGGTTATAGACAGTTGAGGCGCAGCAGTGTTGCTATTCCCGGCAGCATCGGTAAAGAAATCTGCCGCCACGTTAATCGTCGCTGTACTTGTACTGTCTCTATCCGGCGTAAAGGTGGCCGTGTAATTGTCACCGCTGCCCGCAAAGTTAGACAAACTGCCGCCAGTGACGGTGACATCTGACTCAGTAAAGTCACTTGAGGACTCACTTAAGGTGAACGTGATACTCGCCGTTTCGCCAGAGATCAAATCAAGGTCTGAGCTGCTCAAAGAAACAGTTGGCCTCACGTTATCTAACGTAATTGTTGTGCTATCTATACTGGAGGTGTTGCCCGCCGCATCGCTCTGGCTCGCCGCGACCGTCAGGGTGCCGTTGTTAAACGCACTTACATCAAACTCACTGCCAATAGTCGTCCAAGCCCCGGTATTGTCGGCCGTCACCGTACGACTGACTGAGTTGTTATTGTCCGTGATGGTCACGGTCACACTATTGCCAGCCTCCGCGCCGGAGCCAGCAATCAGCACATCATTGTCTTCTGCCGCATTGACGATACCGTCGATTGCAATCGGCGTGGAAATGGTAACAGCGGATGGCGCTGCGTTATCTAGGGTTACGCTCTGGGTGGCTACGGTGGAGATATTACCTGCTATATCAGCTTGGGTTGCAGACACAGTCAGGGTGCCATTGCTCAAGCCACTGATATCCAGCTCGCTGCCGCTCAACGTCCAGTTGCCTGAGTTGTCGGTCGTCACCGTACGACTGACAGAGCTGTTATTGTCCGTGATAGTCACGGTCACGCTGTTGCCTGCTTCCGCGCCGGAGCCAGCAATCAACACATCGTTATCTTCTACTGCATTGACAATACCATCGGTTTCAATCGGTGTAGTGATGGTCACAGCTGATGGTGCGGCGTTATCTAAGGTAATGCTCTGGGTGGTCACTCTGGAGGTATTACCCGCCGTATCCGATTGCGTCACAGCAACTATGAGTGTGCCGTTGTTCAGGCCACTGACATCAAGCTCACTGCCGCTCAACGTCCAGTTGCCTGAGTTGTCGGCCGTCACCGTACGGCTGACAGAGCTGTTATTGTCCGTGATAGTCACGGTCACGCTATTGCCTGCTTCCGCACTGAAGCCAGCGATCAGTACGTCGTTGTCTTCTGCCGCATTGACGATCCCATCAGTTTCAATCGGCGTATTGATGATTACAGCAGATGGGTCTGCATTATCCAGAGTAATACTCTGGGTGGCTGCGGTAGAAGTATTACCTGCTATATCTGCTTGGGCTGCAGACACAGTCAGGGTGCCGTTGTTAAACGCACTTACATCAAGCTCACTGCCGCTCAACGTCCAGTTGCCTGAGTTATCGGCCGTCACCGTACGACTGACAGAACTGTTATTGTCCGTGATAGTCACGGTCACGCTGTTGCCTACTTCCGCGCCGGAGCCAGCAATCAGTACGTCGTTGTCTTCTGCCGCATTGACAATACCATCGGTTTCAATCGGCGTGGTGATGGTCACTGCTGATGGGGCTGCATTGTCTAGGGTAACACTCTGGCTAGCTGCGGTGGAGATATTACCTGCTATATCTGCTTGGGTTGCAGACACCGTCAGGGTGCCATTGTTCAGGCCACTGACATCCAGCTCGCTGCCGCTCAGCGTCCAGTTGCCTGAGTTGTCGGCCGTCACCGTACGACTGACAGAGCTGTTATTGTCTGTGATAGTCACGGTCACGCTGTTGCCTGCTTCCGCGCCGGAGCCAGCGATCAACACATCGTTGTCTTCTGCAGCGTTGACGATACTGTCAGCCTCAATCGGCGTGGTAATGCTCACTACGGATGGTGCTATTGTATCAATGGTGACACTTAACGCGTTGGATGCCGAGCTAACATTATCATCGCTATCAGACGCTTTAGCACTTATTGCATGTGTAATACCAGACGCCAACTCATTGGTTGTTATCTGCCAGTTTCCTCCAGTAGCAGTGCCTGTGCCAATAACCGTTGCACCTCCACCGACTTGATCACTGTATAAAGTAACGATCGATCCACTCTCAGAAGTCCCACTAAACGTTGGTGTAGTGTCACTGGTAATATTATCAGTATTTAATGACCCGGTATCCGAACTAGCATCTAAATCGGGTGTAGATGGCGCATTTGGCGTAGTATCGACTGTCGTAAAGTTAAATGTGGCATCATCGCTGATCCCAGCGAAGCTATTATTTGCGCTGTCAGCCACGGCACTGGATTCAATATGAATGGCGTAGGTCCGGTTCCCTGCCAGATCACTGGTTGGGTTTAAGTAAACTTTATTGTTGGTAACACTGATGCGACCAGCGCCTGGTGATGTTGTTTTGCCATCGCTTTCGGTGGCAACATTAAATACTTCAAAGTCGCGACTGTCGGTAACATTACGAATGGTAATATTGCCGCTCTTCAGCTCAATATTTTCATCGAAGGCAATCTCGATGTTGTTGCTAACAGAAACATTGGTTGCATCATCAGTGGGGGTTGAGCTCGCACTGACAAAAGTAGGCGCGGTAGAGTCTGAAACCGCAGCTTCATCAATCTTGATACTTCTGATAAGATAACGAGAGTCAGCACCCGGACTTCGGGTAAACGCCATAGTCACTGTATCAACGTCCTGCCATGCCGAATCATTAAAATCTGTACCACGGGTCAGGGTAAACAAGTCCTGTAACCCTGAGTTTGCTTCACCACCTTTTGGCAAGGTGACAGTTTCGGTCACTGTTTGAGTATCATTAGAGAAGCCAGTTAACACAAGTTGATACGTTTTATCTGAGTCTCGCGCCGACCCCTGCATAAAGGTAATTTCGTCGAAACTGAAGTTAGTACTTGATTTCTCAAAAAAGCGGAAGCCACGATTGTTGAACTCATTAATCATGGTATTTGAGTAAAGAACACCAGCTACAAATCCGAGGTCATTTAGGCCAGTAAACGGAGTGCTATCAGTGCTATTGCCGGCATCTAATACCATAGACACAGCACCTGCATTGGTAAGAGTGACCGAGGGCATACCCCCAGTGACGCCGGTCTCCACCTCACTAAAACTGGAACCTGAACCATTAGAGTAGTTAATCGTTTGCTGTGCAGCCCAGGCTTCACCGGAAAAAAACGCTGAGGACACCCATGCTGTTGTAATTGCGATCGCTACCTGACGACGTAATCTCATTTTCCTCTCCTGAAGATGACGGCCTTATCAACATAGCCGGGTTATCATAATCAACTTAAATGTTTAATTTTTTTATAGGAAAGGATTAGCGATAGTTTCAGCCAATTCTTTCTTGGTTGATTAGCTGCGTGGTGGGTATACTCCCGCAGTGGCAATTAACCAATTAATCGGCAATACCGGGCTCAAAATATTAAGTGGCATTGAACCGCCTGTTTCAGTCACAGCTACAGTACCTCCGCCCGAGCCACCACCAGACACACTTAAGCCTTCGATCTCGGTCAAATCTGGTTGCTGAAACGTCGGTTTATAGAACCCGGGGGTAGAGTTTTGCGCTATATACGAATTACTATCGGGTACCTGTGTATTTGCAGCATTGGTAGCAACCTTCATCCTGCCTGTTACAGGTGCAGAAGTGCCAAGAGGGGTAAAAATTGCCGTATGTAAGTGTGCTGGCATTTGAGTTATATCAATAGTTACCAGTTCAGTACCCAATCTTTCTCCCTGATGATAATCCATCCCCCCAGGTCGTGTGCCTACACCAACTGGACTGCGGCCACGCAAATCAGGTAAACCAAAGGTAGTTCGGGCGTCACCTCCGTATAGAGTGCTAACTAGAGAGAAGAGCGCTGGATTATCTTCAATTGCCTGCATTTGCCCCGAGCACATTGCCCAATTTCTAATTGCAAAATTGCCACCAAATGCGGTTAGTGTCCCAAGATACGGTTCTGTAGCCATACTGTTCTTCCTTTCAACGTATACACTTAAGTTAAAACCAGCCCATAACGAAATTGGTGTGGTTGGTTAAAACTTTCCAATCTCGCATTACTAAATACCGTTACGGGCTTCATCACTGCCGCAAAGAGCCGTATTGAGATATTTATTTACTCACAAGCAGAAGCGTGCTGGAGCAATGACATCCCAGCATCTAGCCCAGCCATTTGCGCATAGCGATAACCCGAAAACACGCCTTGCGGTGTAGCAATAACATCTATTGATATGGCGCTATCTAACGTTTTCACTTGTAACCCATGTTGTGGGCTGATCTCGAGAATTCTCCCCGCCTCAACACCGACTAAAGAAGTCTCCATTGCGCTTGCTTGCAAAACATTGGCGACACCACTTGGCAAGCTCAACATCGCACCACCGAAGTCATGATTGCCTGCTCGCACTAAGTTGACGATTTCGCGACTCGTTTGCACGTTCCAACGAAGGTGCAGATCATGTTGGTTTACTGCTCGTGCCACTTCGTTGGGGTTTGATACTTGTTCACGCCAAACCAGCCCTTGCTTTTGTTGCGCGATGAGGAAGTCATACATCAGCTTAGCCGTCATTTGTGACGCTTTTTGCTGAGCACTGGTTAAGGTCTCAAACGGGTGAAATGGTACCTCTAACTCCATTCCTATAGCGCCGGAATCAGCCGATGCCTCAAGACGATGCAGGGTGAGGCTAAAGGTGTCTAAACCCTCTCTTAATTGCCAATAGAGAGGCATCGGGCCTCGATACTCGGGCAGCTTTCCCGGATGAATGTTGTACAAGTTTCCGTTGAAAAACTGACACAGCGAGGAATGAACTATGTGCCTGAACAAATAGATAACGCCATCCGTGACTCGCCAAACATCGAGTTGCGCTATCAAAGCACTGCTGTCATTGGCGGTATACTGAGCAATATGAATCGATTGAGCGCTCAGATAGCTCTGTAGCTGCTGTAAGTCAGGATTTAGTTCTCCTTCCGGTACTACCACGCCCGCCAATTTATGCTGTTGTGCCAACAACTGAATGATGGGCAAGGCGTAACAACTTCCTGTAAAAACGACGTATTTTTGCTGCATATCGAAATCATCCATGGGTGGCGACAAAACCTGGCAATCCGGTTAACTGATAATAGAAACTGACCTTATCCCCTCCCTTCGCTTCAAAGTAATGGTGTTCAACAGCTTTGGGCTTGGCATCCACATAAAAAGTCATGTCGGGTTTAGGATGGGTAATACCAGAGTCGTATTGTCCGACCACCGCATCTCCGTAAGTATCGATATGGCTGTAAATGGCGAGGATACGTTTTGCCATATCTGGCACATCTTTCGGCAGCTCAATGGTGTTGCCTTGCAGCATTTTTATTCCACCATCTAGCTCAAAAATCTCGCTTCTGAGCAACATGGCTTTATTGACGTTAAGAATTTCTCCCAGATCAATTCGATCATCGATCGCTTCCGGCTGGCAATGGTTGGAATGTGCATACTCTGCTTTTTCCCATTGTTGATTAAATTCCGTCTCCCCGATGACCATCATGGCGCGCACAGATACCTGATTGGGGATCATTTCGCCTTGAATATGTAAATATTGAACCAAATGTTTCGCGATGCTGAGGAACCCTTCCCGACTAAAGCCATGCTGCATCGCTTCAAGTATCAGGAGATCAAACGTTTGAGTTGGCGAAAATTGGGTAGCATCTTCTTCCACTAAGGCTTCAATGTAGTCTGCGATATCGAGATCCGCGATCAATTGATTGAGTGCTTTAATGGCTCCGGGGTGAATATCTACTAGTGTCACCTGAAGCTGCTCTGCGCTAATTCGATCACTTTGTTTGTAGTGAGCAAGTAAAGGCAGCAGCAATGGTGCAAAGGGGCCGCAAGCTGGATAAAGCACTTTAACCTGTGACTTGTTGGCAAGCATATGTTGGATAGCTTTGTTTATACCACACGCAAAGCCTTTAATTCGGTACACATCTTTGATGGTGTGTTTACAGTTAAGTGGGGACATCACCAGCCCAGACGTGGAAATGTACTGTCGGGTCAGTTCCTCTTGAGTGAGTTTAGCCAGAGAAAGAGATTGGCAAGCGTTGCCATACATGCTCTGAAAGGCTTGCACCAGTGTTCGGTGCTCAACTTTCGTCTCCTTCAATACGAGCTCAACTTTCGTCTCCTTCAATACGAGCTCAACTGCCGCAGCGAAACTCTCTTTCAGTTGTCGTCGGCGTTCAGCCGTGCTGAGTTGGGTTTGGAGCATAGCCTCAAGTTGAGTCCGTAATGAGTACTTAAGCAGCTCATCCATTTCGGGTTCAGCAAAACCAAACTGTTGAGTTTGTTGCTGCACTTCTTCAACACCGATCGTCTCACGAGATTGAGGACGTTGCTGGTAGAATTCTATAGGTGAGCCCTTTTGCATAATTCATGAACCTCAATTGCCGCTTTAGCAGTAGTGAATGATGTAAACAAGCCTGTACTTGAGAAAAACATACGCCATAAGCTCGGCGTTATAATATCTGAGCTCACGGATCTAATTTCATAAACCGTACTGACAAAATTGGGCAGAAAAATTGAGATAAAAACAGTTCCAATCCTGTAAATTCAGAGAGTAGTAAATAGTTAGGGTAATAGGCCTTTCGATATGATTCTTCTAAGGCAAGCGCTTGCCAATCCCCTCGATGACAAGATCGTTTGACATATGGCAGCCACGCAGTCTCCTTAATAGAGGTAAGCGCGGCACTCAAGTGTGGTGTAATATGAGAGCCATTTAACAGGCAGAAAAAGCCAATATCCATTGTATAAAGCCAACTATTTATAATATTGAAATTAAAATAATTTTGTCGGCAGTTATTTTGAAATTGCCGATATTTGATTTATAGACTAGAAAAAATTAGTTAGCCAGAATAGAGATCAAAAAAAACACTAAAAATAAGATTGTCAATTTATATCTCTAAAATTAAAGGATTTAATTTTTAAAGCTTAATGCCGTCCAATATAAGTTTAAGGTGTGCAATCTTTTAAAAGATATAAGTTTAAAGATATTTCAAAAAACTTATTAAGAAAAACATGAACTCACAAAAATAAATATCAAAATTATTAATAAAAAAACACCACTAATATAACAATGAATTAAGGTGGTTTGAAGATTAAAATGCCCATTTCATTTTCGTATATAACATTTTAACTACTAGTATTATATATGTGGTGAAATAAGATAAATTTATTCACTCAACATATCCAATCGATTCAGGTTTACTGGGAAAAGCTATACGTTACAACGGAGTGAAATATGGCAAATAGGGATGGAAGAATTCAACTCAACGTATTACGACTCAAAGAACTGAGAAAGAAATTAGGACTGAGCCAAGAAAAACTGGCGGAAGAATGCTTTCAACAGGGTTTTGTCGTATCTATTGCTTCTATAAAGCGAGCAGAGTCTGGGGCGAATGTGCTGTATCGTACCGCATCCAATCTCGCGGAATACTTTTCTGTCCCCGTAGAGGACCTTTTAATAGATCGGGCCTCAGAACCATTATTTACAAATGTATCTTCATCACCACCATATTTTTTTATTTTTGCAATCGAAGCAAAGTGTGATTTGACCGCAAAGGCTCTGCAAACCTTACTTCTCAGCCAAAACACTACACCCATAATACAAAACCGAACGTTTGTTCTTACTTGGTCTTTACAGGAATCGGACGAATATATTTTTGAGCGAATTCGACAACTAGCCCTTCAATTAAAGGTTGCTCTTTCGGCTTCGATTCGGTCTTTTATCAATGTGAAATACATGCATCGAATCACTGAGCTATCGGAACATCCGAATGCGATAACCCCAATCAATGAAATCCTAGTTAAAATCCCTTGGGGAGAAATAGCTGCTTGTCCTTGCTTTATCTCGTCCAATTGTGCCAGACCAATAAAACCTTTTCTAACAGGAGAGCCAGACTTCAACAACTGGCATTTTGTATCCTTACACCAAAACCATACTGACTGTTTCGTAGGGCGTAAACTTGAACTAGAAACATTGAATAGCGGAATCAAGCGATGGCAAAAACAAGAAGCAGGCCAAACGTATTGTATTACTGGTACCGCAGGGATAGGAAAGACCAGCCTACTCAACCAGGTCATTTCGTCTTTGAGTCGTTCTTCGTGTTTAACCACAGAGATTCAAATCCTGAATCATGGCAGTGCTGATCTCTTGTCCCCTCAAAATATATTCACTCGGGCAATTTGTTCATTTACTCGTGAAGATACCGATGATTCTATTCGTCAGCAGACTGTCGAGTCATCAATTCCCTCTTCTTTCCATCTCTGCCTTTATTGGTTAATGGGGGTAACACTCAACGAATCAGAAAAACAGCTGCTGAACTTAATGGAGTTCCAAACGCTGAAACAAACGATAGAGCAATCTATCCCTTTCTTAATTCAACAACGGCAGAGCAGCAAACCGCATTTGATTATTGTTGAAGATGTCCATTGGGCCGACGAGGTAATGTTGGCATTTCTTGAGACACTGCTACCTTATATTACAAACACCAATATTTTACTCTTTCTGACGTTTAGGCAGCAAAAACGACTTAGTTCCAAACAATCTTGGTTTGCCAACGTGAATCTAATCGAACTTAGGGAGTTATCATCTGAAGAGTCTTACGAGTTAGCTTGCTCAATCACATGCCAACAGAATAAACATATCAATGACTGTATAAAGCTTGCGAAAGGCCATCCTCTATACTTACGCCAAACACTACTTTGTTCTCAGTTTGATAAAGACGTTCCGGAGTCATTGGAACATTTAGTTTCGATACAATTAGCTCAACTTCCAGCCCAAGATCGCCAAGCACTCTGTACTGCATCTGTGTTGGGGCAGTACTTTCAACTGGAGCAACTGCGTGAAATCACTCGAATTCCCGGCTACGTACCAGATAAGTTAGTCGACGCTGGCTTAGTAAAACTCAATGGCGATCAATACCTTTTCCATCATGATTTGATTTGTAATGCTGTTTTCCGTCAAATAGACAAGTCACAGTGTTCAAAAATACACATGGCCTGCGCAAAATGGTATGAGAACCGAGATCGGTTCTTATATGCAGTCCATATCAATCATGCCAAGGGCGAAGGTGTATTTACTGTTCTTGACCAGACCGCCAAACATTACCTGAGCAATTATCAATTTGAAAAAGCACTGACTCTTATTGAATACGCTATTAAAGAGTCACCTAAAGCACAGATGGCGTATGCACTAAATATGAAAGGAAACTGCCTGTATTCGATGGGACGCATCAAAGAGAGTATTGAGGTTCTTGAGCAAGCGATTCATCACACAGAAAATGATTCTGAACGTGTTCAATACTATTTAGACCTCATTAACCCCTACCGTTTAACCGACAACTTTGTACAAGCGATGTCGATTTTAGACCAAGCCCAAGCCCTGTGCGAAAAGCTGACGTTAAATAAATCTTTGTGTGAAATTCACTCGATGAGAGGTAATATGCTGTTCCCCACTGGGCAGCTAGACGAATGTGAGAAAGAACATTTACTTGCATTAGATTACAGTCAACGAGCAAACTGTTTTCGCGCGAAAGCAAAATCGCTTGGCGGCCTCGGTGATTGTGCCTACGCACAAGGAAAAATGGCTCGCTCATACGAGCACTTAACCGAGTGTTTGCAACTGTGTGAAGAGCATCAGTTGCTTTCGATTGAAACTGCCAATCGCTACATGCTGGCAACAGTGATGATCTATCAACTGCAATCTGACGAAGCACTAAAACAGGCTCAGCATGCCTCGAATCTTGCCTATCTCACGGCAAACCGCCGAGCAGAAATTGTTTCTAGGCTTACGGCTGCATGGATCTTTCTCGACCGTAATGTCTTGGTGCAAGCTGAAAACGAAATCTCGACCGCTCTACAACTTTCAAAACAGCTTAATGCTCATCGATTTGTCGCTTTTCTTTTGGAGTCCAGTGCAAGATTGCACTGGTATCAGGGAAAAGAGGAGAAAGCCCTTTCGGACATCGACACGGCTCTAGATCTTGTTCATATCAATAAGCTACACAATTTTATTGGTCCTTGGCTCGTATCTACCAAGGCACTTATTTGTGGCGATGAATCAACGGCCCTCTCCGCTTTGCGCACTGGTGAGGCTTGGCTAGAATCTACCTGTGTTGGTCATAACTATTTACGCTTTTACCAACAAGGAATCCAAGTAGCGTGGCAGTATAAGCAGCCTACGCTACTTCGAAAATATCGCGATAAGCTGTCTAACTTCACCCAAGAAGATCCGCATCCATGGGGTGATTTTTATATTGAACAAGCGAATCTGATGCTTGCCTTACTCGACCAGTCCAGCTCCGTCTCTGAGTTGTTAAACTTCAATCAGGCCGCGCGTAAGCATCAACTGAATCAGGCTCAAATAAGTGTTGATGAGCTCGACCATTGGCTCTCCACATCTACTCAACCATGAAATATTCAATAAACGAAGAAAGTCGATTAATTGCACCGTCAAGTCATCGTGTTTACTCGATTTACCTCGTCAAACACAGATATTCGAAACCATCGAATATCTGTGTTTTGGCACAGTGTCATCGCTGATGAGATTTATGCTGGCGCAAGATCATTTTGCTCCACCTTAAAGTTCTCGATGCTAGGAACATGCTCAGGCAAAAGTAGAGTAACGCGTTGATTTGCTGCTTCAATCCATTTACCTGAACTATTTTTATATCGATAGAATGCCACGCCTGATTTCCAATCATCATTAAGTAGGAGGTTGAGCGTTACGTTATGAAGATCAGCTCCTAAAGGAGCAATGCCTAGATAAGGCTGGTAGCCCTGCAACGTCACCATGATATGACAATCACGCATCGTGCATTGATAGTTGAAACTACCATTGAGATCAGACACCACATTTAACGGTGGGTTAACGGCCTGAAAGATATGTCCTTTACCCACTATTGATTTGTCTTCGCTGGCCACGAGTAGATTAACATCGAAGCTCACTCCTCCAGGTAAGCCGTTACCAATTTGATAATGAGCAGTAAAAATTGCTTGTGATTCTTTTGAGTCCATTTTCATTGTGTTCTCCAACTGAATTTATTGTCGTTAGTGACCCATTCAATGTAGATAACACGTCATTCTGGTTCAGTATCAATTTAGGCTCAGATCTACTTGACTACATAAATTATCCACGGTCACGCAGATGCCGATCGTTCTTTTCATCAACCAGATATTGTTGCTCTCTCGCTGATGCTTTTGGCGATTTGTACAGAACAACTGATACCAAACTGATATGGTGAATTTATGCATTTGGTTTAATATTTGAACAACTATTCAATACATAAGCCAAATGGAAAAAATAATGGAACATGAATGGATGCAGGGAACTAAAGAAAACCAAGTGGTAGAACAGCACCCTAACCCTCAAATACAACGCCTCGCTGTACTTAGCGCGTACTCAATCTCAGTCAATAATGCCAAACTGTTTATTCAGAAAATGGATAAGTGCGGTTTTCCTAAAGAACGATTACTGACACCTCTTGAAAACACGGTTTCACCGGTTCCCGGTTTGAACCAATATCAAGTCGAGTCACTCATCTTCAATACTCGCTATCAACACCAACCCTTTGTCATTGTCATGTGCGAAAGTACGCAAGAAGTTCAGCAAGCCTATCTAACAGCAACTCAATTCAATCTCCCGATTCGTGTTCGCTCAGGAGGGCATGATCACGCAGGTGAATGCAGTGGTGACAACGTCATTTTGATTGACGTGAGCAGAATTAAGACCTTCCAATTGTGTGACAATATTGCCACCATTGGTGCTGGCTATCGCTTCTATCAACTGACACCAAAACTTGCAGAGCATGATCGAATGATTGCACATGGAACCTGTGCCACAGTTGGGTTGACTGGCTATATTCAAGGCGGAGGATGGGGCCCTTGGACGCGAAAATACGGCATGTGTTGTGAGCACCTAGTGAGTGCAACCGTGGTATTGGGTGATGGTACGATCACAGAAGTCTCAGCAGAGTCCAACCCTCACCTATTTTGGGCACTAAGAGGCGGCGGAGGCATGAGCTATGGCATTGTTACCGAGCTACGCGTAAAAACATTCCCTTTACCCAAAGAGATCCACCGCTTCGAGCTTCAGTGGAACCTCTATCCAAAAATCAACGGTATGCTTCAGCCAATACCAACGCACCCTACCATAGATGTGCTAAAAAATTGGGAGCAGGCTATAAAAAGCCTCGATACGCCTAAACTTCTTGGCACCAACTTGCAAATTGATGCTCTGCCTGAATCATCTAACCACTGTGATATTGAAACCATCAGCCATCACTGCACCATGTATGGCTACTGGGAAGGAACAGAACAAGATCTTCACCAATTTATAGCCGTTCAATTTGGCGCTTGCTTCCCTGATTTAGTTCAAGTCTATGAAGCACATGGCACTGACTTTGACGGGAAGAAATACGATCACTCCCTGATGAGCACATGGGGGCGCGATTCTTTGTGTCAAAACGGTTCTCCTTTCCCTCCCGATTATGACGCCCCAGCACCTCACAAAATCACTTCGCGATTGGTGTCAGAGCGAGGTCTTAAACCAGAAGGCTATACTGCACTTTTGCAAAGCTTAACTTCACCTTTGATAAAGCCAGAAAACCGCGATCAAGGGCTATTTAGTTACGTAACCTTAGGGGCGATCACTGGCGGTTTTTATCATCACTCAGACGACCTTGAAGACATATCTTTCCCCTACCGCCAGTGTCAATATACAGTCCAATACCAAACCTGGTGGAATGAAGAGATAAAGCAAAAACTAGAACTACAAAATAACCCAGTACTTGTTGATGTAAACAGAGCCATGGACTGGATTGATAAAGCCAGAGAAGCTGATATACCGGGAACCTATGGTGCCTTCATCAGCTTTAAAGATCCGGCAATTCCGACAAGCGTTTATTTTGATCGAAGCTACCGCGACTTAATCGGTATAAAAGAAAAATACGCTAAGGATAAGTTTAATCACCTTAGAACTAATAAGACCATCATTTAACATCAATATGCATCTTAAAAAGCATATATTAACAGAACGTCATTTGGCCGTTCTATCACGTATAGAAATTAAAAAAGAGGAAAAATTATGACAACTAAGGGTTCATTTTACGTTAAAAATAACTCCAACGATAAAATCACCGGATATGTGAGATTTAAAGACTCTCCGGAAATGGAGGTTCATTTCGACTTGAATATTGGCGAACAATCTGAATCTGCTAGTTTTGAATCCGGTGCCGCTACCCATGACTCCTGGTATTACAGTTTCAAAAAGGCAGGTAAAACCTATACTGGGGACAAGTCCTGTGCATACTATGCAAAAGATGAAAATAAAGGCCCCGTCGTTGTAGAAATCTTTAATGATAATTTAAAAATATCTCCACCACTTAGCGGTTCTTGTGAGAAAACTTTATAGCTGCTCACCTGATTCATCACTTCGCCCGAGACAGTTGCACAACTTCTCGGGCAGTTTCACTTCTCAGCATTTAAATTGCAAATTACCTTCATTTTCAATCATATTCTAAATATTGTAATTTTTATTCCTTCACGTTAAATCATCAAGATATATAATAATTTCAATATAAAATCAGACAAAATGATATTAACAATATGTATCATGTGATTATAAGGTAAAGTAATATCTTTAGTTCATCTCTTTTATATCAATTTTAACTGATACTAAACTGCTACTGACGTTTTTTGATTGAATGCTTAACTTAATAGCATGCGCTTATCTCAATGGCTAAAACCATTATTAAAGCGCAATTCATCTATATCCACGTAATCTCTAAGCATTTGATTCAGAGGGTTTCTTGGATATTCATCATTCAAGATAAACAACGGAAAGCATGGCTATGTGTACAGATGTTAATATCAATTATGGTTGCAATAACCAAACCTTATCCGCTAGAACCATGGAGTTTGCAGTTAACCTTCAGACCGAGATTTGGTTTAGAGCCCAACAAACTTACCAAATTACGACCTTTACTTCCGACGGAAAAGCCGACCGTGTTTTCAATGGTCAGCCGCCAAAACTTCACAGTAAAGAATGTGAGTTTCGAGCAAATTGGCAGGGAGAGTTGAGCTTCATACACTGCAATGCCATTACCCGGTATAATAACCCTCTTTTAACAGCTGATGGCATTAATGAATCTGGCCTTTCTGTTGGGTCACTGTACTTGCCCATTCTCAATCAAAATGTATCGACCTCTCACATCCCTGATGATGCCTTTGCATTAGGCAGCGGCCTGTTTGGTACTTTTATCTTGTCTACGTTTAATACTGTGGACGAGATGGTGACCTACTTCACCACCCACCCCGTTTACGTGTTTAACTCGACTATTTCAACTGGTGAAACAGAGAGTGACAACATGGCTTTGGACCAGCATTTCGTGATTCACGATGCAAATAATGACAGTGCCGTCATTGAGTTTCTTAACGGTAATATGCATATCTATCGAGCATTCAAAGAAAGCGATATGTTCAGCAAAGAGGAAAATCAGCAAGCACGCTATCAATGTACCGAATACGACTTTGATGATTATAAAGTGGTTGTGGACCACTCCTATGTTGGAGTAATGACTAACTGCCCAAATTACCATTGGCATGTCAATCACCTCTCTTATTTTTCCAATTTGCGCAACTACAACCCAGAACCGAACAATGAAGCAACCATGCAACGTCATGTCCAAGTGCCTGGCCCACTTCAATCAATCAATGGCGCTGGCTTGATGGGTCTACCCGCCGACCCAACACCGCCGTCTCGATTTGTACAAACCTATGCAATTAAGCAGTTAAGCGAACAACCAACTAACTTCGACGAAGCCTTCTCACTCGGACAAAAGCTACTTAATCGCGTTGATATACCTTTGGGCATCATGGCGAATGAGTTTGAGACATCCGATAACCCTGAAGTCTTTTTTAGTGATATTACCCAATGGAGCGTTATTAGACATAACAGTCATCAATCACCCGCGTTCTATCTGCGTACTTACGGAGACATGACTTGGCGAGTCGCTAATGTCAAAGACTATATTGGGTTAAATAGAGACTGTCAGATTTCAAGCGTTTTACAGCTCATGCCAGTTACAACATCATTACCGTTTGAACAAGTCGAATCTCGACCAACTATTAAAATCGCTTAGAGTTAATTTTGAAGCGCAAACAAATGAGAAGCAAAAAGCCAGAGTAAGAAATCAATCTCACTCTGGCTCATAGCTGCATATAGTATAGTTTTATCTGCTATAGATATAACGTATGGTTGCTTTTACACTTGTTACATTCAGTCGATTTACTCTTTACCGAACACGTTGTTCTCTTGTTCTTGAACGCGGATGAATGTAGTACGCTTGGTTAGCTCTTTAAGCTTTGCTGCACCCACGTATGTACAAGTTGAGCGAACGCCGCCAAGGATGTCTTGAATAGTGCCGTGAACGCTACCGCGGTATGGCAATAATACGGTTTTACCTTCGGCCGCACGGTAGCCAGCGACACCACCTGAGTGCTTATCCATCGCGCTCTTCGACGACATGCCATAGAATTTCATGAACTTCTCGCCGTCTTTCTCGATCACTTCGCCGCCTGACTCTTCGTGACCCGCTAGCATCCCGCCTAGCATTACGAAATCCGCGCCACCACCGAATGCTTTCGCTACGTCACCCGCACAAGAACAGCCACCGTCACCGACGATCATGCCACCAAGGCCGTGCGCTGCATCACCACACTCGATGATTGCAGAAAGCTGCGGGTAACCAACACCCGTTTTTACACGAGTTGTACATACAGAGCCTGGGCCGATACCCACTTTAACGATGTCTGCACCAGCTAGGATTAGCTCTTCACACATATCACCAGTAACCACGTTGCCTGCAGAAATGACCTTGTCTGGGAACTCAGCTCGCACGCGTTCAACATACTCGACCAAATGCTCTGAGTAACCATTAGCAATGTCGATACAAATGAAAATAAATTCATCTGAAAGCGCCATGATGTCTTTGGTTTTTTGGAAGTCTGCGTCAGATGTTCCCGTAGACACCATAACGTTATTCATGGTTACTTTATCTGCTGATTTAGCAAACTCAGCCCAATCTTCTACCGTGTAATGTTTGTGAACAGCGGTCATTACACCATGCTCAGCCAGCGCTTTAGCCATTGCAAAGCTACCAACCGAATCCATGTTTGCTGCGATTACTGGCACACCAGACCATTGACGACCACTATGCTTGAATGTAAAATCGCGGGTTAAATTTACTTGAGAACGGCTCTTAAGGGTAGAACGTTTCGGGCGAAACAGTACATCTTTAAAACCTAACTTAAGTTCTTGTTCGATACGCATTGTGTAATTCCTTGATTCATATGTATATGTGTCATTCCAGAGTGCGTAGTGATTTCGTTGGCAGACGAGTTCACTGTTCTTCGGACACAAAAAAACCGGAGCGTTGGCAGACGCTCCGGTTTTCAGCATTATAGGCTGTGATTTATTTCCTACAAGTCTGATATTTGAATTTTTTTTGTGATACCATCTTGAAAATCGCATATCAAAAACGCTCCCCAAGTCACCAAAACCTCTTATTATTTATAACTATCAACAACTTGAGAAAGCACTTGAGTTAACCTATTGCGCAAACCTTTGCGTCATATCTTAAAAATTAAAACGCATCACCTCTCAAACCTGCCTAAAACTCAATCACCTAATACTAAGATGCCCTGCTAATTCGTAAAACAGTACTCAAAAAAATCGACCAATTTTCTCAGCAATGCATGAAATCTAATTAATTTCGATAGAGCTCTTGGGTGATAGCGGTACGAAGAGTGCTAACGACATCACTTGCCAAAAGACCAATTTGACCATTCTGACTCACGTTTATATCAGCAGCATGACTGTGAAGTACCACACCTAAACGTGCGGCAACAGAAATTGGTAAACCTTTGGCTAGTAATGCACCAATGACTCCAGATAACACATCTCCCATTCCCCCCGTCGCCATTCCGGCGTTACCCGCTAGACAGACGTACATTCTCGTTCCATCGTAAATAAGTGTCCCCGCGCCTTTTAAAACCACTACACCGCCATAACGCTCTTGCAGTTGTCTTGCAGCAGAGTATCGGTCACTTTCTATTTGTTGAATGGTTACATTTAGTAGTCGAGCAGCCTCTCCAGGATGCGGCGTGATCACTCGATGGTTGTCGTACACCAGAGTGCCATCGCATCGCTGGCTCAGCATCGCTAGAATATTGAGGCCATCAGCATCAACAACTTTAGGTTTCTGCTCTTGAGCCAGATATTGATAGGCTTGATAAGCCCACTCATCATCTCCAAAGCCAGGACCAAACACGAATACGTCAGCCCAGCGAATGCGTTTAGTTAAGTCGTTCTCAGTATCCCTGAGTAAGTCAGCGGTGATGCTCTGGCTCATTACTTCTGGGCAACCAACCTGCAGTGGAATAAGGCTACTCGTGTGAGTAATTGCGGCAGTTAAACCCGCTCCGGCTCTAATCGCAGCGGAGGAACATAAACGAATCGCTCCAGACATCCCTTGGTTGCCACCAACACAAAGCAACTTCCCGTTGTCACCTTTATGGACCGTTGGATTTGGCTTGGGCATTAATCTTGAAACAACCTGATGATCAATACCTAATGCACTTTCTACTTCGATAGTATCAAACTTAGTATTGACGCCTAAACCACAAAAGTAGAGCTCGCCAACTCGATCTCTCGCTTGTCCAGTGCATAAGCCTTGCTTAACCCCAATGAAGGTTACAGTATGCTCGGCACGAATAGCATCACCTAAAACTGCACCTGTATTAGCACACAGACCAGAAGGAACGTCGACTGCAATCACAGGGGTATGAATTTGATTAATTTGGTCAATATAGCGACGATACTCCGAACGAACCTCACCGCTTAAACCAGTGCCTAACATGGCATCGATGATCACATCTGCTTCTAGCAATGCGGTATTCCATTCATCCCAATCATTGTTAACACCGTCGATTGACTGCCAGTCTTGGTATGCGCGCAAAGCATCACCTTTTAGCACAGATACATCACCAATTTGGAAAACATGTACATTGAGTTGAGCTTGTTTCGCAAGAGATGCAAATACGTAACCATCGCCACCGTTATTCCCTTTACCGCAAATCACTAAGATATTTTTTGATTTAGGATACAGATGTAAAAAGCGCTCATACACGGCCATACCAGCGCGTTGCATTAAGCTATACATAGAAACACCAGCCATTTGCGCAGCCAGCGTTTCACCGTTTTTTACTTGCTCTGCGGTGTAGAGTTTTAGAGCGAGATTAAAGTCCATATTCACGTTCTACGCATTGGGAAACACAATTATAAGTATACAAAAAAGCCAAGGCGGACCTTGGCTTTTGAGAAAGTTTTTTATCGCTATTGATTCTGAGACATCAGAGCTTCAGCCGTCGCGTCTTGTATAGACAAAAACAACGAGTTGATTTTTCCAGTCGGTGTGCGCATTGGGTTCAACGTAACATTCTGGTACATAAACTCCGCTTGCTGCGTAACTGGTCGAACATTGCGACAGCAGAATAAGTAAGGTCGTTGTCGCCATGTGATGAAGCTGCGACAGCCTAGGTCATACACTGGTTTTGTTTTTAATTTAAACCACTCCTGTGGGATTTCAGGGAAGATATCAAATATAGAACGACCTATCGCATCATGAGACTGCAAACCACTGTGATGAGTCATAAACCCATTCCAGACCTGTACATTGTAATCTCGATCAATGACCACTAAGCCCATGTCGACGTTTTGTACCATATCCACCATCCAATGGAATTGTTCAAACTCTGCTGGCATATTCAACATTAGAACTCCTCCATTAGATAAGACAGTTTGTTATCAAGCAGCGGCAAGGATTCATCCACAAACATAAACAACAAGTCACAACGAATCGACGTTCCTTCAATGTTGTAGCTCACTTCGAATGTCATCGTGCGGCTGAATGCTCCAGTTGTAGATTCAATGATCGAGTCAATTGAGATATGCTGACCAAGGAGTACTGGTGGACTTTGGAAGAATCGGACTTCAGACTGCTCGCCTAAACCATTTAAGAACGACCCCACCAAAATATTAGAAATATCCATTAGCAGCTCAAGCTCTTCTAGCTCTTCGCTGTCTGCTGGTACTTTCATCAACTTTTTGAGATCAGATACGCTTGAATCACTCAAAATCACTAGCGCTTCGCCAGCAATACCTTCGCCACAAAATCCCTGACAAACACCCGATACGTTGTCATGCGACGCCAAGTCGCGTAGGGCCATGTGAAGTTCGCTCACTTCAAAGATATTGACGTTCGGCAGAGGTAGTTGCACAAACACATCAAAGTGACGCGCCAACGCATCGGCTGCTCGACCAATTGAAACGTTAGCCACTTCCATGTAAATATCGCGACGACGTAAAATCGGTAACTCAATAGAGACAGGCGTGATAATTTGAGGACGAGGTTCTGGCTCGACCAACTCTTTAAGCGCCTTCTTGAGTTCATCTTTGGCGATCGGTTTTTGAATAAACGCTTTTGCACCCAGTGCGAACACGCGCTCTTTCGCTTTAGGTTGGATATCCCCCGACACCACAACCACCGGAGTTTTATCCCCTAACCGTTGCATGTGCTCTAGTGTTTCAAAGCCATCCATTTCTGGCATGGTCAAATCAAGAAACATCAATTTAAACTCGTTTTTTTCGAGTTCTTCTAGCGCGTTTTCTCCGTGGATAGCAAACGTAATATCGGCATTCAATGTGGCTGGTAGTGATCTCGCCATCTGTTTGCGTGCTAACGCTGAATCATCACAGATGAGTACGGGAAAAGACATTCAATCACCTTTTTATATTCCACAATCTGCGCCGGAGTCTAACAGATTGTTACAGCATGTAATACGAGAAAACTGACGAGTTTTTTATTTCTTTATTATTCAATAAGCATACGCAATATGAATGAATGAGTGAACAAAATGACTAAAAAGCAAGCATCACATTCGCTGTTTAGTGACATAAAACAAACATGGGTAAAACTCCTCCACCAAAAGTAAGCAAAAAGTTGCAGCTAACATCCAAAGCCCATTTTTGCTCGAATTTCATTCTTTCCATTTCCATAATGGGTAAACAGTAACGCGCTAAAACTAAAAAGGCACCCTGCTAGAGGATGCCTTTAATAACAATTTCATCGATAAGATATCAATTCTATGGCACACCATGACCTTTAGAAGCCACCCATACGCGATACCATTGCTCTCGAGTAAGTTCGATGTTCAATGCATTAACTGCAGTTTTCACACGCTCGATTTTACCAGAGCCAATGATTGGAATAGGGTTAGATGGCAAACGACGTACCCAAGCATAAATTACTTGGTCAATACTCGCTGCGCCAACTTCTTCACGAATTGCTTCTAATTCGTTACGGACACGAACAGCTTGCTCACTGTCACCACTAAAAATTGAACCACCACCGAGGCAAGACCAAGCCATTGGTCGCGTGCGCAACATTTGCATTTGATCAAGCGTTCCATCGTGAGCAACCTCAAAGTTAAGTGGGTTGATTTCCACTTGGTTAGTAACCAACGGCTTACCTAAGCGAGATTGCAGCAGTTCAAACTGGCGTGGAGTGAAGTTAGACACGCCAAAGTGCTTCACTTTGCCGACTTTATGAAGCTCAGAAAATGCTTCTGCAACCTCGTCTGCATCCATTAACACGTCAGGACGGTGAATTAAAAGTACGTCGATTTCATCCACATTCAAACGTTCTAGCGAGTTATTCACCGATTGGTAGATATGTGCTGAGCTCGTGTCGTAGTGATTGATCTTACGCTCTGGCGTTTTATCGCCACACAAATTGATGTCGCATTTCGTCACGATCTGAATTTGCTCACGAACACTCTTGTCTAAAGCTAGCGCTTCACCAAACAACGCCTCACACTCGTAATTGCCGTAGATGTCGGCGTGATCGACCGTCGTAATGCCTAACTCAATGTGTTGCTTAAGAAATGACAAACGCTCTTGAGCCGTCATTCCCCACTCAACTGCACGCCAATATCCTTGAACCAGCTCTGAGAACTCTGGGCCTTTTGGTGCAGTTACTACTTTTGCAACCATGGGTTTTCTCCTTCAATTGATCTGCATTCATCGTAGTCTTGTTTTCGTACCGGCTCAACGGGTAAACTTTCGCAATTCGAACTGGAGTACGAAATATGTCTTTTGCCCAACGCCTAGCCACCCTGATCGGAGAAGAAAGCATCAGCGGGTTCGCTCGACGCGTCGATGTGTCTGAAGCTTTAATACGCAAATACCTTAAAGGCAGTGAACCTAGCCTAACCAAAGCAAATCAAATTGCAATGCGCGCCAATTGCTCTCTCGAATGGTTAGCAACGGGATGTGGTTATTTATATCGCCGTGCTGAAGTCGTGGATATGGATGCGTACAAACTTGCCTTTCAACACGTTATGAATCAGCCGTTGTCAGACGATGCAGAAGAGCTACACCGCAAGCTAATCGCAGGCTATCAATACCTGCGCGCTCACAAAAAATCGGATGGTTTTTTGGATGAATCAGCAATGGCGACCTTCCTATCTCTCCATAAAGAATCTAAAAACGAGTCACTTTGACCTCGATAATTTCGCCATCACTGCGCAATTGCACATTTAAGGACGGTGATGGCGTCAGAAACTCGTCCGGTTTTACCCAAAGCAAACTTCGAATCGTTTCTTGTGGATAGCGGTTCATCAACAAAATAACTTCTTTATCGACAAGCTCGGAAGATTTCTTTTCCAGAGCTTCAACGACATCATAGTGTTCTTTTCCGATAGTGACTCTGCGTAAAACTAACCCATCCTTTCTTAAGTTGAGAAGTAAGTCATTCAGACGCTGCCACTCGTATTCAGTGAGAAACGAGAACTGAGCACTTTCTCTTCTCAAAACCACTTCACCATACAAGTGCTGCTGGTAGTACGAAAAATCATCCAAACAAAATGCGCTGATAAACGTTGAATTGTCTAGCAGCTGCACTTCGCAACTATACCAGCTCCCACTTTTTTCTATACGTTCTTTTAGATTGGAATATGGCACAGCTGACAACGTGTCTTGCCACCAGCTCGGCGTTGAAAGTGCCGGAAACGTTACCGAACAACAACATAAAGAAAGTAAGAGTCGAAGATAAAAGCGCATGCACTGCTCTAGTTGGTTGACATCGAACCAAGACATTACTAACTGCAAGAAAATGTTCAAGAGAAAAATAGTGGCAGGTGGCGATGAAAGTTATGGTGATGAAAGTTATAACGCAGAAATTAAGAAGGCGCACATGTGCGTGCGCCTCTACCTCGTTACTCAATCGTGAGTGTGCGAATCGGTGATGTCTATTGATGCATCCCGAACATAAAACGAGGACTTACCGTAGGGTTTGAATCCATCCAAATTGTGTGTAAAACCTCACATCCCTCCTTCTGAAGCAGTCATGTTGCTTTACATTTAAAGCATGGTTCATTTTTCTCAAAAAACAAGTTTTTTATCCTAAATTATGAGAGCAATAGCACAATCTGAGTGAATGAATAATATCGCGACACTTCGAACACTCAATAGTGAAAAGCTAAATTGCATCTTTATTGATTAGGTCTAGACTCTGCGAAGCGTATACTTTCTTTCGTCCCTTCCCCCCAGCAACAGGAGAGCTTTTTAATGACCAAACGCGAGAGAATTGTGAAATCTGTGTTGGCGCACGTACCGAAAGATGCGATTAACCAGTTTGTCTCTCGAGGGTCAACACCATTTTCTGTTCTCATTATGGCCGCCATTGTGGGTACGTTGGCTGGTTTTGTCGGTACGTATTTCGAGCTTGCCGTTCATTTCGTTTCTGAAACACGAACAGAATGGTTAAGAAGCGAAATTGGTAATGTTCTACCGTTGTGGCTGGCAGCGGTTCTCATTAGCGCACTTTTAGCTTTTATTGGCTATTTTCTTGTGCACCGCTTTGCGCCAGAAGCGGCAGGTTCTGGTATTCCTGAAATCGAAGGGGCAATGGATAATATTCGTCCAGTGCGCTGGTGGCGAGTTCTACCAGTAAAATTCTTCGGCGGCATGGGCGCACTTGGCTCAGGTATGGTGCTGGGTCGTGAAGGCCCAACCGTTCAAATGGGGGGCGCTGTTGGTCGAATGGTGACCGATATATTCCGGGTAAAGGATGACGATACCCGCCACTCCCTGCTCGCTTCTGGTGCTGCTGGCGGTTTGGCTGCGGCTTTTAATGCCCCACTCGCAGGCATTATGTTCGTTGTGGAGGAAATGCGACCTCAGTTTCGCTACTCTTTGATCTCAATTCGCGCAGTGATCATTTCTGCCATTATGGCGAACATAGTGTTTCGCGCCATCAACGGGCAAGACGCCGTTATCACTATGCCGCAATACCAGTCGCCAGAGCTTCAAACCCTATGGCTGTTTTTATTGCTTGGCGCATTGTTTGGCGTGTTTGGCGTGATCTTCAATAAACTGATTACCGTGGCACAAGACAGTTTTGTCGCAATTCACAAAAACGATCGTAAGCGCTACTTGATTGTGGGTTCGCTACTGGGAGGCGTGTTTGGTTTGCTTCTTTTGTACGTACCCCAACTAACTGGTGGTGGTATCGGCCTTATTCCTGACATTACTAACGGTAACTACTCGGTATCTATTTTAGTTTTGCTTTTCTTTGGTCGCGTAATTACAACCCTGCTCTGTTTTGGTTCTGGTGCGCCGGGAGGCATCTTTGCACCTATGCTTGCTCTGGGAACCTTATTTGGTTATGCGTTCGGAGCAAGTGCTGATGTCTTGCTCCCTGTGCTTGATATCGAGCCTGGTGTATTTGCGATTGCGGGCATGGGTGCACTGTTTGCTGCAACGGTACGTGCACCGATTACTGGTATTTTGTTAGTGATTGAAATGACGAATAACTACTACTTAATCCTGCCATTGATCATTACTTGTTTGGGCGCTGTGATTATTGCTCAATTGTTGGGTGGACAACCTATTTACAGCCAGCTGCTGCATCGCACAATCAAAAACGAAAAGTTACGCCAACAGGATCTACCGGAGAATCAATCAACATAACATTCTCTTTGTTATCACTTCGCTCCGGACTATCGAAGGGTTTGGAGCGATAAACTCTGCATTTTTGCATCTTTTTCCAAATATTCGATACCAAACTCACAAAATTATCATTCTCTGATATTTGCTCACCACCTTTCATGAGAAACCCCTCTCCATACTTGTTAGTATTCGCTACTTAAATAGAGCATTTCATCCAAATCGTCATGTTTTGTTTCATCCAAATCGTCATGTTTTGTTTCATTCAGGCAAAAATCAAATGGAGTAGATTTGAACTGGAGAAGACTTGTGCAGTTTTATAGTGTCCCGCCGTCTCAAGCCGCGTTGGCACTAGGTATGATAGGTTTAGGGCAAGCTTGGGCACTCTATGTTCCTGAGATTGGTGAACCGATACGCCCATTTTTGGCGTCACTCGGCGCACTTTTACTCGCCCCTGTACTCATAAAATATGCCGCGAATCCACGATTATTCATGGTCGACATTCGTCACCCGCTGAGTGGTAGTTTAATGGCACCAATGAGTATGGCGTTACTGATCCTTGCAGATTATCTTGCCGCTGTAGCACCTATCATCGCTTATCCACTTTGGTTTATGGCGCTTTTGCTGCATTTTACTATGATGGTGCTGTTTTTTAGCTTTCAGCTAATGAACTTCAAAATGTCCAATATCGTACCGAGTTGGTTTCTTTATCCGGTGGGGCTAATCAGTAGTTCACTAGCCGGTTCTCAACTAGGTCACAACTTATTCTCCGAAACATTAGCGATGATGTGCATCGGCATTTATTTCTTCATGCTGCCACTCGTGTTGTATCGTTTAGTGTTTTTCGGCTCTCTACCAAGGCGAGCAAGACCGACCCTCGCGATTATGGCCGCGCCGGTAAACTTGTCATTAGCAGCATACTTGGTGAACTTTCCCTTACCTGATCCGATACTGACAGGCGCATTGGCAGGGATCGCCATCACTATGACTTTATTGATCTACTTATGTTACTTCCGCTTACTTCGCTTGAAGTTTCAACCTTCTATCGCGGCAGTAACCTTTCCTTCCGTGATCAGCGCTATCGCAATGCATCGCTTAACCTCTTTTTTTGCCGAATCGCACCCTCACTGGCACTGGCTGCACGACTTTGGTTTTCTAGAGCTCAGTATCGCGACTGTATTGGTTGTTTGGGTATCGGCAGGTTACGTCAAAATGTATTGGCCAGAAATCATGAAGTCATTTTCTAAACAAGCATAAAAAAAGGATGGCGTTTGCCATCCTCTTAGAATAGTGCTTGGTTACCTAACGTAAACCGTGCAGAAACTCGGCACGCGTTGCTGGGTTGCTTTTGAAGATACCGCCCAATGCTGTTGTCGTGGTTTCGCTGGTTGCATCCATCACACCGCGAGATTTCACGCAATAGTGTGTTGCGTCAATCGTCACTGCCACATCATCGGACTCAAGCAACGTTTGAAGTGCAACAAGAATTTGCTGAGTCATACGCTCTTGAACTTGTGGACGCTGGGCAAAGAAGCGAACGATACGGTTGATCTTTGACAGGCCAATGATCTTGCCACGTGGAATGTAAGCCACAGCAGCCTTGCCATCGATGGTCACAAGGTGGTGTTCACAAGTACTGGTCACTGTGATGTCCTTCACGCGAACCATCTCGCTCACGTTCATCTTGTTCTCAATCACCGTGATTTTAGGAAAGTTGGAGTAATCCAGACCAGAGAAGATTTCGTCAACGTACATCTTAGCAATGCGGTGAGGGGTTTCTTCTAGGCTATCGTCGGTAAGGTCAAGTTGAAGTAGACCTAAGATCTCACGCATGTGGTGTTCGATCTTCTCTTTCTTCTCTTCACGACTTACGTTGTTTGGACGCATTGGCGTTTCCAAACCGCGTTGCTCTAGCGCTTCTTTTACTAACTTCGCTGACTCGCTAAGACCTGACATTCCACTTCCTCTTTTGTTTTACTTCAGCCTTCGTACAAACCCAATCAAAATTGCATTCATACTTTTCGCTTTGAGTTGCTCAGTTCGTGTCTTTACACCAAGTCACATCAGATGAAGGTACTGAGCTGATTTTCTTGAGCTCCGCAGGTTTTTTACCCCTTTTGGATGGCTGACAAGGATACTCGGATTTTTGAATAATTACACCCATATTTTATAGGTGGACATTCTTACTCAGTCCCCTTTTATGGTAAAGTTGCCACAAAACAAAAGAACACAGGATTTTCTCAATGGGCTGCTGCGACGCACCTGGCTTGATGCCAATTGAAGAAGCGATGGACAAAATGTTATCGCGAATCAAACCTATCCAAACAACGCTTTCTCTTCCACTTGCTGAAGCACTCGGTTTTGTACTGGCAGAAGATATCTTGTCTCCTATCCACGTACCGCCGTTCGATAACTCAGCAATGGATGGCTACGCTATTCGCATTCAAGATCTTGAGTCATCTTCTGTATTGCCTCTGGCAGGTAAATCATTTGCAGGACAACCTTTTGAAGGTGAATGGCCTCAAGGTACCTGTGTTCGCATCATGACTGGCGCAAAAATCCCACAGGGTTGTGATGCCGTTATCATGCAAGAAAACACTGAAGTAACAGATGCTGGCATTCAGTTCAACCAAACCGACGTGAAGCCACAAAACAACATCCGCCCAACAGGTGACGACATCAAACAAGGCGACATCGTACTGGCAAAAGGTGCACGTTTAACACCTCGCGATATTCCGATGATTGCGTCTCTAGGTGTTAGCCACGTGACAGTAGTACGTAAACCAAAAGTTGCTTTCTTCTCTACTGGCGATGAGCTTAAACCACTGGGTGAGCCGCTAGACGAAGGTCAGATCTACGACAGCAACCGTTACGGTATTAAACCGCTTATCGAGAACTTCGGTTGCGAAGCCGTTGATCTAGGCATCATTCCAGATTGCCCAGAGACTCTGAAAGCAACCTTTGAACAAGCACAAACATTGGCAGATGTGGTTGTGACCTCAGGCGGTGTTAGTGTGGGCGAAGCGGATTACACCAAAGACATTCTTGAAGAGCTTGGTGAAATCGGTTTCTGGAAGTTAGCAATCAAGCCGGGTAAACCTTTCGCATTTGGTAAGCTAAGTACAGCTTGGTTCTGTGGGCTGCCGGGTAACCCTGTTTCTGCAGTTCTTACTACGTACGTGCTTGTTCAACCAATGCTGGCAAAACTTGCAGGCCATACAGAATGGAAAGCACCCGAATCTATTCCAGCAACAACCAAAACCGCCTTTAAGAAAGCGCCAGGTCGTACCGATTACCAACGTGGTATCTATACATTGGAAGATGGCAAGTTTGTCGTTGAAACAACCGGTAACCAAAGCTCTGGTGCATTCCGCTCAATGAGCCTAGCGAACTGTTTTGTTGTATTGGAACGTGAACGCGGCCGAGTTGAAGTGGGCGAAACGGTTCAGATTCAACTATTCAACTCAACCCTTTACTAGGAAGACGTTGTGGATATTCTTTCCGATCAGGAAATGTTGCGTTACAACCGCCAGATCATTCTTCGTCAGTTTGACTTTGAAGGACAAGAAGCACTCAAACAAGCATCGGTATTGATGCTTGGTGCTGGCGGTTTAGGCTGCGCATCAAGCCAATATTTGGCGACTGCTGGTGTCGGTAAAATCACGCTGATTGATGATGATATCGTCGAGTTGTCTAACCTTCAGCGCCAAGTGCTGCACCACGATGCGGATATTGGTCGTAAGAAGGTAGACTCGGCGGCCAATGCACTACGTGAACTTAATCCGCACATTGTCGTAGATACCATCGCAAAACGTCTTGATGATACCGCGTTAGAGAGCCTGATTAAGCAACACACTATTGTTGTCGATGCATCAGATAACGTCGATACGCGCAATCAACTTAACCGCCTATGTTTTGCGACTAAAACACCGCTAATTTCAGGCGCGGCCATTCGTATGGAGGGCCAAGTGAGTGTGTTTACTTACGATGATCCAGCACAACCATGTTACCAGTGCTTAAGTGCCCTCTTCGGCAGCGGTGCGTTAAGTTGTGTCGAAGCCGGAGTCATGGCGCCTGTTGTGGGTATTGTTGGCGCAGTACAAGCTATGGAAGCGATCAAAGTGATTGCTGATTACGGCCAACCAAAGAAAGGCAAAATTCTGATTTTGGACGCGCTCAGCATGTCTTGGCGAGAAATGAATCTGATGAAAATGCCAACCTGTCCGGTTTGTAGTTAGTTCTAAACCTCTAATCATTCCCAAAAAGCCCAACTCGATGTTGGGCTTTTTTCTCATTTTGACAATCAGATTTAAAACCCCTCTTCTTACAAATATTAAATCAATAAAATTCAACAACTTAAAAGTTGGCACATTCCTTTCATTGCATATATCACGAACCAATGAGAGGGCGAATTATGAAAAGGACATCACTACTACTTGGGTCTCTAATAGCGAGCGCTTACGCACAAGCGGCGCCATTTGATACGTGCCCAAGCCAAGCATACCTGTTCCAATCAACCCCGGTTCAAATCTATGGCGTCAATTTGGTTACAGGCTCTACGACTCTTTTAGAGGACGACACAGGTTTGGCTTCGGGCATCAACGGTGTAGGCTTTAACTTCACTGACCGTTATATCTACGGCTACGACACCACAAACAAAAAGATTGTTCGTCTTGGTCAAGACTTCCAAGCAGAGACACTTGATGTTTCGGGTCTTCCTACCGACCACACGTTTTACGTAGGTGACGTTTACAACCACGTCTACTACTTGTACCGCAAAGGCAAAGGACTTTTCTCCATTGACCTTTCTCCGCTCGATTCTGATCCAAATGCGACATTGAGCATCGTGAAAATCAGCTCAACAGCGACTGTGAACCTAACCGACTTTGCATTCCATCCAGGTGATGGCTCCCTTTACGGCATCGACAACAACTCTGGTGTGCTATATCAGTTCAACCCATCAAATGGTAGCGCAACTGCGATAGGTGACACAGGTGAGAAAGGCACATTTGGTGCTGGCTACTTCGATGTAAACGGCAACTACTACGTGTCACGTAACCAAGATGGCAAAATCTATCGCGTTGACCTTTCGGAAGGTAACGCAGCCAATATCGCAGCAGGTATCGTTCCTGCGGTTGAGTTTGTATCCAACGGTCCAAGCTCAAGCCAAAATGACGGTGCACGTTGTGCAAATGCTCCGGTGATTAACGAAGACGAGCCAATTGATTTTGGTGATGCTCCAGACAGCTACCACACCACGCTTGCGTCAAACGGTCCTCGCCACGAAGTGGACGGTGCAACTTGGCTTGGCTCTGTTGCTCCAGATGGTGATGCCGACGGACAGGCAAACGATAACTCTGTGGGCACAGCCGATGAAGATGGTGTTGGTTTTGTATCCGCACTTGATCCAGGCTTAAGCTCAATTGTGAATGTGACAGCTTCTACTTCTGGCTACCTATCAGCATGGTTTGACTGGAACCGCGATGGTGACTTTGATGATGAAGGTGAGCAAGTCTTTACCGACCAATTACTGTCTGCGGGTAATAATCCCCTACCGTTTGTAGTTTCAACCGCTGCAACGGAAGGGTCTAGCTGGAGCCGATTCCGCTTTAGCCAACAAACCGGATTAAACTACGATGGTGGTTCGACGTCTGGTGAGGTGGAAGATTACCCAATTACCATCACTGGTAATGGTTACTCAGTGGAGTATTTCCCGAGTGCAGAAGATTACGCCACCGTGGCTTACGAAGATAACTGGCCATACACCGCAGACTACGACATGAACGATGTGGTCGTGAAATTCCGCATCACTGAAACCAGTCTTGCTGGTCATGTTGAGAATATCCAGATTACAGGTGACCTAGCGGCCTACGGCGCAAGTTACAAAAATGGCTTCGCAATCCGACTACCGGGTGTATTGAGAAGCTCGATTGAAAACGGATTAACAACGCTATCCTTCAATGGTGTAGAACAAGCATCTAATGGTTTGGAAAGTATTTCTGATGAAGCAATTTTCATCATCAGTGAAGACTTAAGCACACACGCGGCTAGCAGCTGTAGCTACTTCCGTACCGAGTCTGGCTGTGATGATAACGTTTCACTCACCTTTACCTTGAATGTGTACTTCACCGAAGGCTCTGACCGTTCAGCCATTCAAGCCATGCCATACGACCCGTTCATCTTCGCAACGCCGGGGACTTACCATGGTGACGGGATTACCTTCCAACCAGGTCGTAAATGGGAAGTTCACTTAGCAGACCAAGCACCAACAGAACAGTTTGATGACCAAAACCTCTTCGGTGTCGGCGTCGATGCAAGTGACCCTGCACAAGGTGTGTACTTCAAAACAGCAAACAACTTACCTTGGGCACTGTTGATAGTAGAGGATTGGGATTGGCCGCTAGAGCGTGTAGACATGGTCGATGCATACCCTCAATTCCAAACTTGGGCTGAGTCTGGTGGCGAACTAAGCACAGATTGGCACACCACTCCAACACCTAACAAATGCTACATTCCATAGGGAGATAACATTATGAAAGCACTTATCACAATCATCATGGGATTAGCACTAACAGCTTGTGGCGGAGGCGGTGGCGGCGGAGGTGGTAACAGTACACCACCTCCACCAACCCAAACCACCGTGCCAGAGGAAGATACTACCCAGCAGGAAGAAACTACTGAAGAAGAGACAACGGTAACAGTGGAAGATGCAACCATGCAGGATCTAGTAGTACCAGATGGCTTTAGCTACAACCCAGTGACGGAAGGTACGCTCAATGTAGACATCAGTGGTTTCTCTTCACAACGAGCACACCTAAGCGTGTACAAAGAGTTTGTCGAGAACAGTTCAGGTAACTACGATGCAAAATACCCAAGCAAAGTCGCATCGGTTCCACTCAACAATGGTACAGCAAATGTCGACTTTAATGTTTCTGATAGCCAAGGTAGCCTACTTGTTGAAATTTGGTTCTATGACGGTAGTGACCCAATTCAGAAAGTGATTACTTCTGGAGACAACACTTGGACCATGTAACTGGGTAAATCGAAAGCTGTCTTTCAGAACAAATCTTCAATCTTTAACTTAAAAATCGCATCGTTCTTTTGAACATGCGATTTTTTTGTTGTAAAACAGTAAGATTATCCACCTAGCAAACTAAAGACAATGCAAGCACTGATTAGTACTGATGAACTCAATAGCCTTCTCGGCCAACCTAACGTCAAGCTCCTCGACGCTAGTATTGCGTTTCAAATCCCTTCTGAAGGTAAAAAGATTCAAGATAAGTGGATTCCAAATACTTTACGCTTTGATTACGACAATGACTTTTGCTTACCCGGCTCCTCCCTACCGCATATGATGCCAACAGAAGAAGGCTTCAACCAAAGTGCGCAACAACTCGGTTTGAACAACGAAGACTTGATTGTGGTTTATGACAACTCAGGCACTTTAGCGGCACCAAGAGCTTGGTGGATGTTCAAAGCCATGGGGCATGACAATGTCCGAGTCTTAAATGGCGGTCTTCCAGCTTGGATTGAAGCAGGACTCCCTGCCGAAAGTGCCCTATCGCAACCAAGCGAAGAAGGCAACTTTGCGGGCAAGCTCAACCAAAATGCCTTTTTGAGTGCACAAGATGTTCTTGCTCATTCAACCAATAAAAGTGCCAATATCATCGATGCTAGAGCCAAAGCTCGCTTCCTTGGTGAAGTGCCTGAGCCACGAGAAGGTCTACGTAGTGGGCACATTCCAAATTCGGTTTGCTTACCGTTTCAAGAACTCTTGGCCAACGGTCACATTAAACCAAATTCAGAGTTGCAACAGATATTTAGCGCACTAACGATAGATAGTGACAATTCGATTATTTTTAGTTGCGGTTCCGGTGTAACCGCATGCATTTTATTACTCGCGGCGTATCAAATTGGTCTAGGCAATCTGTCGGTGTACGACGGTTCTTGGACCGAATGGGGTGCAGACCACTCTCTACCTATCGAGCGTTAAGACAAGTGTCTGTTTAACAAAGTATCTTACGTTTATCTAAAGATGATGTGTTCCAATATACTAAACGCAGCTTCTAAACCAAACTTGTCATTTCGAAATAGAAACTGGCTATGAGTGATTTGTCACCCCTCATAGCCTGACTACATCAAAAGCCGACTATTTCCGTTAGCGTTCAGATGTCGCGTTGCCGTGCATTTGCTCATCTAAGTTGAGCACGGTTAATGCGTTGCTAACGCTCGTGGCGATCACGTCTATCGCTCCAGTTCTTAATGCTCCGAGTAGAGCGAGTGGCTTGCTGTTCTCAGCTGCGATCGCAATGACTTCCGAGATCGGCCGAAACTCTTCAATACCAAGTCCAATTACTCGGTCACTCATTACCGTGTTCGCTACATTACCGTGAATATCAAAGAAGTCATAACCTGCAAAATCCCCTACCACACCTTGTTGAAGTCTCGACTGAACCACTTCATCAGGCGTAAACCAACCTAAGTCGACCATGTAACTGTTTTCGCTCATGTCACCAATACCAACCAAAGCGACATCGGCTTTACGTGCTAGGTCGAGCGTTTGTTTCACGGTTGCATTTTGCATAAAGGCCAACTTCTGTTCTCTGTTTTCTGCGTAAGCCGGCGCATAAAGTGTTTCAGAGGTTCCCCCATATTTCTTCGCCAACTGACGACAAATATGGTCGGCGTTATACATACCGCCACGCGGATGAATACCACCAATGCCACACACAAATTTACAATCACGCGGCGTAATAACACCAATATGGTGAGCGACAGACGACACGTTGCGCCCTTGTCCGACCGTCACCACCATGCCGTTTTTGAGCGTGCTAGTGAGATAATTGGACACCAATCCCGATACCTGTAGTCGTTGCGCTTCTTCATTCGGTTGATCAAGAGCAACAAGCGCGCGCTTAACGCCGAATCGCTCGATCAAACGTTGTTCGATCTTGGCGCTGAACACCGGATGATATTTAACGGTAATTTCAACAATGCCTTCATCACGCGCCTGCTTGAGCATTCGCCCAACCTTTGCGCGTGATATGGCAAATTTTCTCGATATCTCTTCCTGAGTCGCACCGTCTTGATAATACGCGACGGAAATCTCTGTCAACAAATCCGTGTTTTCAATGGAAATATCTTGATTAGAACTGCTCATGGTTTCTCTCGCCCTTTAAGAGGATCGATATTGTATGCAATAAGTGAACATATGCTCATTGACTTAGCATATGTTCTTTATCAATTTAAACGCTACATTTGCTCATCGCAATAACATTTTCTCACTACAATTTTTTACCCTCTTGGACAACGCTCAAGCTTTGAACAATAAGGGCAAACGTTTATTTGGGTTAACCACTAAACACACAGTAAAAAAACGTTGATGAAGCTCACTATAAGTCCATTTCAGCGATTGACTTTCAGCATAGATAGGATAAATATGGACACATCATTTACTCAGCTATCGATCAAATGTTCATAGCATTTGTTCGGTAACGAAATTTTCCGTAGTTGGCTGAGCAGATGTCTCATTAAATGCGATGAGACGGTTAGCTAACTCGCTTGCAAATGCACAAGCTGTGATAACAAAAATCACGCTTAAGCCCATTTAAATAGGATGATCGATTATGAGCAACAAGTTAGAGCAACTTCGTAAACTAACGACTGTAGTAGCAGACACTGGCGAGATTGATGCAATTAAAAAGTATCAGCCAGAAGACGCAACAACTAACCCTTCTCTTATCCTTAAAGCCGCTCAAATCGCAGAGTACGCACCTCTAATCGATGCTTCAATCGAATACGCTAAAGCACAGAGCAATGACAAAGCTCAACAAGTTCAAGACACTTGTGACATGCTTGCAGTAAACATCGGTAAAGAAATCCTAAAAACTATCCCAGGTCGTATCTCTACAGAAGTAGACGCTCGTCTATCTTACGATATGGAAGGCAGCGTAGCGAAAGCTCGTCAACTAGTGAAAATGTACAACGATGCTGGCATCACTAACGACCGTATCCTTATCAAACTGGCTTCAACTTGGGAAGGCATTCGCGCAGCTGAGATCCTAGAAAAAGAAGGCATCAACTGTAACCTAACGCTTCTATTCTCGTTCGCTCAAGCACGTGCTTGTGCAGAAGCGGGTGTATTCCTAATCTCGCCATTCGTTGGTCGTATCATGGACTGGTACAAAGCGAAAGAAGGCCGTGACTTCGAAGCTCAAGAAGATCCAGGCGTACTATCTGTAACTAAGATCTACAACTACTACAAAGAATACGGCTACAAAACTGTAGTTATGGGCGCAAGCTTCCGTAATATCGGTGAGATCTTAGAACTAGCTGGTTGTGACCGTCTAACTATCGCTCCTGCTCTACTTGCAGAACTAGAAGCAGCTGAAGGTGAAGTAGTTGAGAAACTAGTTGATTCTAAAGGCGCAGCTGAGCGTCCAGCACCAATGACTCACGCTGAATTCCTATGGGAACATAACCAAGACCCAATGGCTGTTGAGAAGCTGGCTGAAGGTATCCGCAACTTCGCCGTTGACCAAGGCAAACTAGAAGCGATGATCGAAGCTAAGCTTTAATTGCTTACCAAAAGCGAGTAGCCCGTCTACTCGCTTTTACCATCAGCACTATTTTCAAAAAATTCTATTTGAACTTGTTTCGGCGAGTTCCCTCTATTTAAATCAAATATCGAGAAGTAATCACTATGGATCGTAAACATCTAGCAAATGCAATCCGTGCGCTAAGCATGGATGGTGTTCAACAAGCTAACTCTGGTCACCCAGGTGCACCTATGGGTATGGCTGACATCGCTGAAGTTCTTTGGCGCTCTCATCTAAACCACAACCCATCAAACCCTGAGTGGGCAGACCGCGACCGTTTCGTACTGTCTAACGGCCACGGCTCAATGCTGATTTACTCTCTACTGCACCTTGCAGGTTACGAGTTGTCTATCGACGATCTGAAAAACTTCCGTCAGCTTCACTCTAAAACTCCTGGTCACCCAGAGTATGGTTACGCGCCAGGTATCGAGACCACAACGGGTCCGCTAGGTCAAGGCATCACTAACGCGGTTGGTATGGCTCTAGCTGAAAAAGCGCTAGCAGCGCAATTCAACAAAGAAGGCCACGACATCGTTGACCACTTCACTTACGTGTTCATGGGCGACGGCTGTCTGATGGAAGGTATTTCGCACGAGGCATGCTCTCTTGCAGGTACTCTAGGTCTAGGCAAGCTGATCGCGTTCTGGGATGACAACGGCATCTCTATCGACGGTCACGTTGAAGGTTGGTTCTCTGACGACACACCTAAGCGTTTCGAAGCTTACGGTTGGCACGTAATCCCTGCAGTCGATGGTCACGATGCTGACGCAATCAACGCAGCAATTGAAGCAGCGAAAGCGGATCCACGTCCTACACTTATCTGTACTAAGACTATCATCGGTTTTGGTTCACCAAACAAATCTGGTTCACACGATTGTCACGGTGCGCCACTAGGTGCAGAAGAAATCGCAGCAACACGCAAAGAACTAGGTTGGGAGCACGGTCCTTTTGAAATTCCGCAAGAAGTCTACGCAGAATGGTCAGCGAAAGAAACAGGCGCAGCTAAGGAAGCAGCGTGGAACGAGAAATTTGCAGCTTATGAAGCAGCGTACCCTGAGCTGGCAGCTGAATTTAAACGCCGCGTAAACGGTGAGCTTCCTGCACAGTGGGAAGAAAAAGCAAGCCAAATCATTGCTGATCTTCAAGCTAACCCAGCAAACATTGCATCACGTAAAGCGTCTCAAAATGCTCTAGAAGCATTTGGTGCTCTACTACCAGAGTTCATGGGTGGCTCTGCTGACCTAGCACCTTCTAACCTAACAATGTGGTCTGGTTCTAAGTCTCTAGAAGCGAACGACTTCTCTGGTAACTACATCCACTATGGTGTACGTGAATTTGGTATGACTGCTATTATGAACGGTATCGCACTACACGGCGGTTTCGTTCCTTACGGCGCAACATTCCTAATGTTCATGGAATACGCTCGTAACGCAATGCGTATGGCTGCTCTAATGAAAATTCAGAACATCCAAGTGTACACTCACGACTCTATCGGTCTTGGCGAAGATGGTCCAACTCACCAACCAGTTGAGCAAATGGCATCGCTACGCCTAACACCAAACATGAGCACATGGCGTCCATGTGACCAAGTTGAGTCCGCTGTAGCTTGGAAACTAGCGATTGAACGTAAAGATGCACCGACAGCACTTATCTTCTCTCGTCAAAACCTTGCGCAACAAGAGCGCACAGCAGAACAAGTAGCAGACATCGCGAAAGGTGCTTACATTCTGAAAGATTGCGAAGGCAAGCCAGAGCTAATCCTTATCGCAACAGGTTCTGAAGTTGAACTAGCAGTAGAAGCAGCAGCACAGCTAACTGCTGAAGGTAAGAAAGTACGCGTTGTTTCAATGCCATCAACAGACGCATTCGACAAACAAGACGCCGCTTACCGTGAAGCTGTACTGCCATCAGACGTAACAGCACGTATCGCAATTGAAGCAGGTATTGCTGACTTCTGGTACAAGTACGTAGGCTTCGACGGTCGCATCATCGGTATGACTTCATTCGGTGAATCTGCACCAGCTGGCGAACTATTCAAAATGTTTGGTTTCACGACTGAAAACGTAGTGAACACAGCAAAAGAGCTACTCGCGTAATTGCAGTAAAAAGATAGTCAGTTTTCTCTATTGCGAATGTGAAAACTGAAAAGCCCCACCAGCAATGGCGGGGCTTTCTTTTATCTGGCTCCTATTCGCATAAACGCAGCCAGGACATAAACATCACAACTTTCGTTACGACTATTTGTCTTCAAATCGAAGTGCGAGCTGATAGAAATCTTGTACTTGGTCTTTCAACTGTCGGCTATTTTGCTCAACTGAATGTGTTGCTGCCAAGTTTTGTTCTGCGGTCGAAGCAATAGAATGAATGTGCTGGTTTACATCACTAGATAGCTTTAACTGGTTATTCGCCGCTTCTGCTACATCAACCATCAGCCCACTCATGGTTTGCATCATCTGTTCAACTTCAGACAAACGCAACGCGCTTTGTTCTGCTACTTGAGAACAGGCATCGGTTTGCTCTTTGTTTGCCAGAATATCTTTCTGCCAACTTTGAATCGTTGCCAACATAGTGGAGATAGAAGCTTGGATTTGTTCAGTTGCATTGGATGTACGCCCAGAAAGCGCGCGGACCTCATCAGCTACAACAGCAAAACCACGACCTTGCTCCCCTGCTCTTGCCGCTTCAATCGCCGCGTTGAGTGCCAGTAAATTGGTTTGCTCTGCGATCCCACCAATCTCTTCCATCAAATGGTTCACCTTCTGTGCCTGATCACTCAGTTGATACGTCGTTTCCGTCGCTTTTTCAGCTTGAAGGCTTAACTTCGCTAGATTGGTGTGCGTTTGATCGATGGTCTCCTTCGCCATCAAGCATGACTTCAATGTATCATCAATCAACATATGGGCATCATTGGTACTCGAAGAAACCGAATTTGCCGACGACTCCACCTCTTGGGTAGCATCTCGCACACGATGAATATCGGTATTTTGCTGATTTAATGCAGCCGAGACTTCTGCCGTTGTTTGACTAAGCTCTTCGGCGCAATGCTGCAAAGGCAATGCGGAGTCAGTCATTCTTCCTAACACGGTTCGAATTCTTGCGGATAGCATTTTGATATGGAAATCGGCAATCGAAAATGCCGTGTTACCGGAATAGATCAAGCGACTTACGCTGTCATATTGCTTTTGTAACTTTTTAAGTTGCTGAGGTGTATCAATTAACTCTTGGCGGAATAACAGAGCCAGAACACTTGCAGGTAACGCACTTGCAAGCCAAGCCAACGGCCCTTCAACAGACAACGCATATGCGGTTGCAGGTGCGGTTAGTGCACCAAGTAGAATCGCATAGCGAATGGTTTCATTGATTTTCAACGACCAAGTTCGGCCAGACTTCTCTGCAGCACGCATGCTTTTGTAGGCTTTTGTCGCAATATCAACCCACTCTCGCTTTGGCTTCACGCGCACTGATTGATACCCAACAACATGGTTGTCTTCGTAGATAGGGGTGACATAAGCATCAACCCAATAGTAACCGCCAGACTTAGTGGAATTCTTAACCATTCCACGCCAGGCTTTACCTTGTTTAAGGCGTGCCCACATATCACCGAAAGCGGCTTTAGGCATATCATTATGACGAACTATATTGTGGTTCTGACCGACAAGTTCTTCGTGAGTGTATTCAGCAACGCGGCAAAAGGCTTCATTACAATATGTAATAACACCTTGTAAGTTCGTTGTTGAGACGAGTTCCTCAGACTCCCTCACGAGAGTTTCTTGAGCTTTATGAGAAATATTGGCTGACATAGACGAAACTTCTTTAGTTTTTATTGATTTTCGGCAAGATATATACAGGATTTTTATTTTTATTACAAAAAGTTAGATAAAAAGTCTTATCAAACCGACATTTTTATTGTGGGAATTCACATTATCGATAAAAACATAAAGAAGAGATTGTTGATTTGAGCTAATAAACAAACCCGACACGATCGGCCGGGTTATATATTAAGACTTAATTAAGCGGTTTGTGATTCTGGCTTTTTATTCGTTTTTAACGCAAACATCGCGATAACGAGTAACACAAATGGAAGAACATACAAATTAAGATTCTGCCAACCTACGGTAGACTCAAGCCAACCAGATAGTAATGCGGTAATGGTGACACAACTGAACACGAAGAATTCATTAAACGCTTGAGCCTTACTTCTGTTTTTCGCTTCATAACTTTGACTAAACAGCCCGGTGGCTGCGATAAACATAAAGTTCCACCCTATTCCTAACAAGATTAAAGCAAGGCTAAAATGCCAGATAGACACTCCATGTATGTTAATTCCAATACAAGCAACAAATAGCAATCCACCCCCTAAAATCATATTCTTAGCGCCAAACCGCTCTATCAGACGGCCCGTGACAAACGCAGGTGCAAACATACCCAACACGTGCCATTCGATCACTCCCGCCGCTTTATCAAAATCAAAGCCACAACCAATCATCGCTAAAGGAGTTGCTGTCATTAAAATGTTCATCACCGCGTACGCAACCATTGCCGCGATAACTGCCAGCATGAAATTAGGTCGACGAATAATCAGTCTCAGCTTATCCGCCTTAGCGTGTAGCGCCTGCGTGTGTGCAGGTGGAAAACGAATGGTTTGTAGCACAACCAACGCGGTTATATAAAGCACGACAAGCACAGCAAATGCACTAATGTATAAGCCATCACCTGACCACTGCTGTGAGTACACCGCCAAATTAGGTCCAAGGATCGCCGCTAACACCCCACCCGCCATAGATATCGAAATCGCCCTATGCCTTGCCGACTCTTCACACACTTCAATGGCAGCAAACCTGTATAGAGTACCGAAACCTATACCAACACCAAGCAAAAACGTAGACATGCAGAACAGATAGAAGTTTTGTTGACTTAATGCATACGTCGCTAGACTAGCACCCAAAATGCCAATGACATTACCAAGGCTAAAACCAAGGCGACGCCCTAACTTGCCCATAATTAGCGACGCGGGAATTGTCGCGGCCATCAGTCCCAAAAACTGCAGTGCAACTGGTAATGTGATAAAACTTGATGACGGCGCAAGTGTTTTGCCAATAAGGGCAATAACAGATATGAGTAAAATATTCCCTGTCATTAATAAGGCTTGGCAGAGAGATAGAAGCCATACATTACGATTCAATTCCAAATTCCTTTTGGTTACAACGTATACAGATAACATATAGGAAAGCAGAAACAATAGAAAGATATGAGAGTAATTCTCAACAAAAAGAGCCAGAGGCATAGTACCTCTGGCTCTTCACTATTCACTTTTCGCTTTTAAAAAGTTTTTCTGTTGAGCTTACTTGTTGCGGCGCGCTTTTACTGCATCAGAAAGCTGACGAAGTACCGTTTCCGTATCTTCCCAACCAATACATGCATCAGTAATCGACTGACCATAAGTGGCTGCTTTGCCATCCACTAAGTCTTGGCGACCTTCAACTAAATGAGACTCGATCATCACACCAAAAATGGCTTCTTCGCCAGCAGAGATTTGCTCGGATACATCATCAGACACCAGCATTTGACGCTTGAACTGCTTCGAGCTGTTAGCATGGCTAAAATCAATCATCACTTTTTTCGGCAGACCTGCAGTGTCCAGCTCATCTTTAATTTGAGCTACATGTGCTGCACTGTAGTTTGGTTCTTTACCGCCACGTAGAATAATATGGCAGTCTGGATTACCAGCGGTTTCTACGATCGCGGAATGACCGTATTTTGTTACTGAAAGGAAGTGATGGGAAGCGCTTGCAGAACGAATCGCGTCGCTCGCTATTTTAATATTCCCGTCTGTACCGTTTTTGAAACCTACAGGACAAGAAAGACCAGAAGCTAGCTCGCGGTGAACCTGAGATTCTGTCGTACGAGCACCGATAGCGCCCCAACTGATCAAATCCGCCACGTACTGAGGTGTGATCATATCTAAGAATTCACTTGCCGTTGGCAAGCCCATATCGGTTAGATCAAGAAGAAGTTTACGTCCGATACGTAGACCATCATTTAGCTTATAGGTGTCATTTAAGTAAGGGTCATTGATAAGGCCTTTCCAACCAACGGTTGTACGCGGCTTTTCAAAATAAACTCGCATAACAACCTCAAGCTGCTCGCCCAGTTCATCACGTAGTACTTTTAGCTTTTTACCGTACTCAACCGCGGCAGCCGGATCGTGAATAGAACACGGGCCAACGATCACGAGTAATCGATCGTCTTTTCCTTCAAGAATATTGTGAATGGCGTTACGGCAATCAAAAGTGGTCGAAGAAGCGGTTTCAGTCGCTGGGAACTTCTCTAATACTGCAACAGGTGGCAATAACTCTTTTACTCTATTTATTCTTACATCATCAGTTTGAAACATTACTTCTACTTCCTGGTTTTATTTCCGACCCCATTTTTACCAACTGAACTCATTGCAACATTGTTCACAAAGCGAGCAGCATCAAGGGCTGTGGTCATTTTCTGTCTAGCGTTTAAGTAACTTATCGGCTTAGGCGTAGACTTGCAATCAGTTTTTGCAAATAAATGCAAATAAAAACCACCTGTTAACCACCACGCACAATGTAAAGTAAAGTTTACGAAAAAAAGTTCAAAATAATCATCAATTTTCTTATGCACCAAAAAATCTTTACTACAATGTAAGAAATATCAGAAGTTTGTGAGGTATTTTTGGGTAGTAAATGTTGATCAAGTTCAAATATATTGTTGCTTGATATGAAATGATTAGAATATTAAACTAATTTCTTATAAACGCTGGTTTTTTCTAATTTTTTGATAAAACGAAGTAGAAGTTAATATGCAATCAATACAAGGAAACATTATGAACAAAGTAGCAATTGCAGTAGCAGCAGTGGTAGCTGGTAGTAGCGCGCTTTTAAACTCTGCTCAAGCTGAAATGTACATCGGGGGCAAAGTGGGCATGACTACACTTGACGACGCTTGCTATCTAAATAGCCCTTGTGATGATGAAGCGTTCGGTGCAGGACTACATATCGGTTATGACTTTACCGATATCATTGGGCTAGAGTACGGCGTAGACTTCTTAGGCGACTACAAAGCTAACTCGATGTCAGGGGCTAACACGGTTAATACGATTGACGGCAATCTAACGGCTTTAACACTTGCACCTAAATTCAACTGGCACTTAAACGACTCTTGGAATCTGTTTGCTAAGATCGGTGGTGCTTACATGATGTCTGATGACGAAACAGACTTTGTCCCAACAGGTTCTTTGGGGGCTGAATACTCGATCGATAGAAACTGGAGTGTTCGCGCTGAATACCAACGCTACCAAGACATGTCTGACGACGTGTGGGACGACATGGATGCTAACTTCTTTGGTATCGGTGTTAACTACAAATTTGCAGCAGCTCCAGTTGTTGCAGCAGTTGTAACGGAAGAAGTGATCGAGCCAGATCCAGAACCAGTGATGATGAGCAAGGTGCACAAAGAAGAGTACGGTACAGGTACGTTTGAATTCGATAGTGCTAAGTTAACAGATTCCGTTTCTGAACGTCTGGACAACTTTGTTTCATTCTTGAACGAATATCCTCAAGCTCAAGTAGAGATTACTGGTTACACGGATAGCTCAGGCCCTGCGGCATACAACCAAAAACTGTCTGAGCGTCGTGCTCAATCTGTTGCTGATTACCTAACCGCAGCTGGCATTGGTTCAGATCGTTTGACAGTTAAAGGTATGGGTGAAGAAAACCCAGTTGCTGACAACAGCACTCGCGAAGGTCGTGAGAAAAACCGTCGCGTAGAAGTTGTGGTACCTTCATTTGAATACCAAGAGCTAGTTCAACCAGAATAAGCATCTATGATTCATGATCGATGATGTGGTAAAAATTAATGGGGTGCATTTGCACCCCATTTTGATCTCATATTAAGGGATATTGCCACTATGGTTTTGGGAAAAAGATCAACTCATTATCTTGCACCATAACGCAATCCATACCAGCTGCATGCGCCGCTCGCTTCCCCAACTCAGTATCCTCGAACACAAGACACTGTGACGCCTCCAAGTCGAGTTGTTCCGCGGCCATCAAAAAGGTATCTGGAAAGGGTTTATGGTTCTCTACATCACTTGCGGTTACTACAACATCCAACTTGTCTAATAAACCTGCATGACTTAATAAGCGCATGGCACTTTCTCGTTGGCTGCCAGTACCGACTGCAATTTTCTTATGGCCTAAATATTCCTCTAACACGATGTTCGTGCAAGGAATAACGTCACCATGAAGCTCCATAGCAGCGAATGTTTCCATTTTAAATGTCGCGACAGTTTTAGGATCTAATAAAAGCTCATGCACACGATTTAGTTCCTCAACAATTTTAAAGCTCGGCATCCCTCCCAAACTGTGAAACCATTCCTGGCAAAACGGAAAATCAAAACGCTCAGCAGTTGCTTGCCAAGCAGCCAAGTGGGCTGGCATGGTATCGATTAGAGTACCATCCATATCAAATATGAATCCCTCATAGGGTCTAAAATCAATCGTGCTCATGTCTTTTCTTCTATTTGTGCATCTGTAATGTTAATTTATCAGCTCTTTCAATCGTCCTTACCGGCATTTACTTATCATGCTCAAAATTTCGAACTCCGTCACAATTCAAGAGTGGGAAATTCAATTATCCCCAATTAGAGCTCAAGGAAATGGTGGCCAGAACGTTAACAAGGTAGCGTCCGCTATACACCTGCGCTTTGATATCCGGCATTCCAGCTTACCTGACTTTTACAAAGAGCGATTACTTGCACTTTCTGATAGTCGTATAAGTAAAGATGGCGTGATCATCATCAAAGCGCAACAATTTCGGACACAAGAACAAAATAAGGAAGACGCCCTAAATCGGCTTCAAGCATTAATAAAAGCTGCCGCTTTACAGGAGAAGAAGCGTATTAAAACGAAACCAACCCGCGCTTCTCAACGCCGACGACTTGATACAAAAAACAAGCACGGAGCGAAAAAACAGCAACGTAAAAAAGTGCTGTATTAGTGCATGTCGTTTTCTCGACATGTTAGTTGAACAACGTTTGCTAGCCCTTGGAAATCTCATTGGATTTCTCTTTTTAGTTACTTATTCAGGAAACAACAATATGACTATTAGGCAAAAACTCTACTTCCTCGGAGTTATCGCCATTTTAGGCATCGTGGCCCTTTTGGGTACGTCATCCCATTTTGAAAATAAGAGCAATGACCTTAATCACGCCATCAAACTCGTTGGTGATCTAGAAATACGCTTACTCAACTTACGCAGAAATGAAAAAGATTTCCTACTACGTAGTAATGACAAATATCTAAATAAGTTTGACGCCAATGTTGACAAGTTTATAGACACAGAAAAAGAGCTTGCGAATATACTCAAGAGTAATGAATTACCTTCCAGTCAACAATTTAAGCAAGACTTGCTCGCATACCAAAGGGGCTTTCAGAATCTGGTCAGCGCTTACCAACGATACGGGCTTGATTCAAAGAGTGGGCTTCTCGCTGGTTACGAACAAGCACTATTAGAAGCAAAACAACGTTCAGACCACCAGCAGTTATTGGCATTAGTCCGTTTTGACTCTGCGGTAAAAGCAGGACTATTCAATAGTGACTTGCTTGAGGGGCAATATGCTCCTGAGCTTATCAAAACAGGTAAGCAATTGGCGGCCCAAAAGCAAGTTGTTGGGGTTGCTTATGACAAAGGCCTACTCGGTGAAACTCGCGCATTATCTCATGCCGTAGAAGAGCAATTTGAAACCTTTTCCACAGCCCTTAGCTCTGCTGCCGCACAACGTGATGAACAAATGTCGACCATAAAGCAGGTCATTACAGCTCTGATCTTAGTCGTTATTTTCGCATTGATTTGGCAAATTTCACGTTCAATCAATACGCGAGTGAATAGCTTACTTGGCACCATTCGAAGTATCAGCGAAACGAACAACATGGGACTTCGATCTGATTTGAAAGGTCAAGACGAGCTATTTGATATCAGTCATCACCTCAATGACCTATTGGATAAGCTTGAGCATCTAATTAGTAGTACCCAAGAAAAATCGGCGCAACTCACTGCAAGTACCGATAATATGCATCGTGAGTTAGAAGGCGTTATGGAGCAATTCCACACTCAAACTGACCACACTGCATCAATGGCGACGGCAGTTCAGCAAATGGTTGCCACAATAGGTGAAATCTCTGAAAGCACATCAGTTGCGGTAGAAGGCGTACATCAGGCAGCGAATAATGCCGAACAAGGTCGAGGAGTTGTTGAGGCGACGGTAACCAACATCGGTCAACTAACCACGATTTTATCAAACAGCCAGCAGTCGATTGGCTCGCTGAATCAGCATGTAGATAAAATTGGTGGTGCCGTGAACATCATCCAAGAAATAGCAGAGCAAACCAACCTACTAGCTCTCAACGCAGCAATTGAAGCCGCGCGAGCAGGCGAACAAGGCCGCGGGTTTGCAGTTGTCGCCGATGAAGTACGCGCCCTAGCTAGCCGAACTCATCAATCCACAGAGGAAATCACGCGGGTCGTTGCAGACATTCAAACTCAAATGTCTACAGTTGTTGCTGATATTGATCAATGTAACGATCAAGGGCAACAAACACTTAATGCTTCTGAAAAACTGGATTCTAGCCTACAGCAGATCATCACTGACATGCATTCAATTCAAGGTAATTCGGAGCGCATAGCTTCAGCAATTGAAGAACAAGGTATCGTTATGAACCAAGTTAGCGGTTCAATCACCGAGCTAAACGCAATATCTGAGAATAACATGCAATCCGCTCAGGAATGCTTGCACGAAGTGAACTCTGTCTCTGCTCAAGCTCATGATATGGATGAAGCCGTTGCACAATTCAAAACTGCGCTAAAATAACCCTTTTCAAAATAGAAAGCCCGAGGCAATCATCGCTTCGGGCTTTTTTTCAATTGTCACTTCGTGCTTACTGCGCACTTCGGATGTGATTATTCATCATCAAGAGGAACCAGCTTGGTGTTGCCGCCATGAACTTTCTCACGCTGCCTTTGCACCAGGGCGTAGAAGCCTGGGATCAAGAATGTACCTGCTAGAAGCACACACAATAGACCACCAATCAGCGACACGCCGAGTGAGTTTTGACTCACGTGCCCCGCACCAGCGGCAAAGATAAGCGGGAAGATACCCAGGATAAATGACCAAGATGTCATATTCACAGCGCGGAAACGTAACGTGCCTCCTTTAACCGCTGCACTATCGATATCAGCATCTTTTTCTTCACGCTCTTGCTTGGCGAACTCCACAATCAAAATTGCGTTTTTCGCCGCCAAGGCTATGAGCAAGACAAGACCAATTTGGGCATACAAGTTAAGCGGCGTGCCAGTTAGATTCAACGCAAGGAAGGAACCTAACGTTGCTACTGGGACCACCAAAATAATAGCCAGTGGAATACTCCAACTCTCATACTGAGCCACCATAAACAAGTAAATGAATATCAAAGCCAGCGCAAACGCATAAATGGCTTGGTTGCCCGCAAGCACTTCCTGATAAGCCATACCTGTCCATTCATACGTGTACCCTTGCGGAAGAACTTCAGCAGCAACGCGTTCCATTGCGGCAATCGCATCACCACTAGAGTAACCCGGAGCTGGTTGGCCTTGAATGATAGCACTGCGGTACATGTTGTAACGCCATGCCACATCAGGCTCAAACACTTGCTCGTAGCTCACTAGCGTACTTAACGGAACCATATCACCGTTCGAAGAACGAACATGGAAACGCTCTAGATCTTCCATGCTGCTACGGTGCTGGCTATCAGCTTGCATGGTTACGCGGAAGTTCTTACCAAACATGGTGAAGTCATTCACATAAAGCGAACCTAAGTTGCCTTGCAAGGTTTGGAAAATAGACGACAGCGAAATACCTAATTGCTGCGCTTTCTCACGATCGATATCAACGTAGTAGTGCGGAACATTCGCGCGGAACGTGCTAAACGTGTAGGCAATTTCAGGCGCTTGGTTAGCCGCTTGGATCATTTCTCCCATGACCATCGACAAGTCGGTACGACTTCGCCCTAGCGTGTCTTCAAGCACAAACTCAAAACCAGACGCAGCGCCCATACCTGGAACCGCCGGTGGTCCCATCGCAAAAACAACCGCTTGAGGTAACTCTGTCGCCGCTCGCCCGTTAATACGTGCCGCGATAGCATTAGCAGCGTGCTCTCCTTGCAGCGAGTTACGAGTATCCCAGTCATGCAATTTGATAAATACAGAAGCACCGTTTGATGCTGCTGCGCCTGTCATAAACGAGTAACCGTTCGCAACCGTCACACCATCCACACCAGGTTCTTCACCGATCATTTTCATTAAATCATTGGTGACTTCTTCAGTACGTGATAAAGAGGCTGAATCTGGTAGCTGTACGTTAACCAGCAAAATGCCTTTATCTTCTTGAGGAACAAACGCTGTAGAGGTGGTTTTCGCAAAGAAAGTGACCGCTGCGATAGCAACTATAAAGAACGTCACGAGCAGTAAAGACTTCTTCACCAAGAAACCAGCGATCTGGCCATAACGCGTAGTGATGCGCTCTAAGCCTCGGTTGAAAGCCTGGAACCAGTTAGCGGTATTGCCCCCACCCTGCTTCAATACCAGAGAACAAAGTGCTGGAGACAGCGTCAATGCATTGATGGATGAAATAACAACCGAAATACAGATGGTCAAAGCGAACTGGCGATACATGATACCGGTGATACCTGGCAGCATGGCGACGGGTATGAATACCGCAAGTAGAACCAAGGTCGACGTGATGATTGGTCCCGTTACTTCTTTCATCGCTAGCAACGTCGCTTTACGCGGTGAAATGGTTGGGTCTTTCGCCATGGTAGTATCGACGTTTTCGATAACCAGAATCGCATCGTCCACCACGATACCAATCGCAAGGATCAAGCCAAACAAAGTAACCGTATTAATGGTGAAGCCCGTTGCCTGCATGATGGCAAACGTACCAATCAGAGAAACGGGGATCGCGACAACAGGAATCAACGTTGCACGCGCACTACCCAAGAACAAGTAAGTTACAGCAATCACCAATAGAATCGCTTCAATCAGTGTTTTTACTACCCCTTTGATCGATTCAGATACGAACACGGTTGTATCGTAGCTGGTCTCGTACTCCATTCCCTCTGGGAAGTTTTTGCTCAAGCCTTCAAGGAGCTCCATGACGGCCTGACCACTTTCTAACGCATTCGCATCCGATTGAAGAGACAACGCAACGATTGACGCGTCCTGGCCACGGAACTTACCGTTACCATCGTAGAACTTTTTGCCTAGTTCAACGCGAGCAACATCTTTCAGATAAACCGTAGAGCCATTGGGATTAGCTCGAAGGACTACGTTCTCAAACTCACTCACGCTTTCCAAGCGACCTTTGGTCACAAGGTTAAACTGAACTTCTTGCGGATTGTTGTATGGTGCTGCACCTACACGCCCTGCCGCAACTTGAACGTTCTGTTCAGCCAAAGCGGCGTATACGTCTGACGTGGTTAGCTTAAGGTTGGCCATTTTTTCAGGATCTAACCAAACACGCATTGCGTATTCGCCACCACCAATCACGTTAACTTCACTGATACCTTTCGCACGAGCCAACTGATCTTTTACATTCAAGTTAATGTAGTTAATCAAGAACTGATCATCGTATTTGCCATCAGGTGAATAGAAGTTAAGCACCATCAGCAAGTCAGGTGAACGCTTTTTCACCGTCACACCAACCATGCGAACTTCTTGAGGCAGTTTTGACTCAATCTGTGACACGCGGTTTTGCACGTTAACTTGCGCCATATCTGGATCGGTGCCAACATCGAACGTGACGTTTAGGCTGTAAGAGCCATCGTTCGCGCTCTTTGAAGACATGTATATCATATCCTCAACGCCGTTGACTGAGGTCTCTATGGGGTCCGCAATGGCCTGCTCGACAACTTCCGCACTCGCGCCAGTGTAGTAAGCCGAAACGCTTACTGATGGTGGGCTTATCTGTGGGTACTCAGCCACTGGCAAAATCGCCAGTGAGATCGCGCCGGCTAGCGTTAATATGATCGAAATAACCAGCGCGAATTTAGGTCTCTGAATAAAGAAACGACTTAACATAGTGCCCCCTACTGCTTATCTTCAGCAGGTGCTTGAAGGCGCACTTCTACACCATTACGCACACGTTGTAGGCCTTGTGTAATAACCGTATCTTCCTGATCGAGCCCTTCTCGAATGATAATGCCTTGTTCAACCTGAGGGCCAAGCTCGACGTTACGACGCTCTGCCACACTTCCCTCAGCCATCACCATCACAAAGTCACCTTCTAAGTCAGTCTGTACGGCACGTCGTGGGATAACAATAACGTCTTTCGTGTTCTTATCTCTCAAGTTCACTTTGATGTGTTGACCCGGAAGTAACTTCTGCTCTGGGTTTGGCACTAGCGCGCGCATAGCAATCGTACCCGTTTTGGTGTCAATACGATTACCTAAGAAATCAAGCTTACCAAGATGCTCAAAAAACTGTCCATTTTCCAGTTCAAGCTGAACTTCAACGCGGTTTGATTCAGCCGAGCCATCACCTTTTACTTGATCCATACCCATAGCTAAACGCTCACGCTCACTCACACTAAATGAGGTATGAACTGGATCTAAACTCACCAGAGTTGTCAGCACGCCAGATGATGGAGAAACCAGATCACCCGTACTCACTTTGGTATCACTAATACGTCCGCTAAAAGGTGCTCGGATTTGAGTATAGGAAAGGTTAACTTCAGCAAGTTTAAGTTGAGCATTTGCCGCTTCTAGCTCTGCTCTCGCACCAAGAAGTGCCGCAGTTAAAGCATCAAACTCAGATTGAGAGATACTACCGCGAGGCAACAAGTTTTTACCTCGAGTATGATCTAATTCGGCTTTTTTTAGCGCCGCTTTAGCTTGTGCAAGTGCGGCTTTAGCACTCGCGACTTGGGCTTCAAAAGAAGATGGCTCGATAGAGTAAAGGAGCTGCCCTTTTTCTACCATTTGCCCCTCTTCAAAGTGACGAGCTTTTAAGTAGCCAGAAATCTGCGCGGTAATATTGGTATCTTCTACTGCTTCAATGCGACCGATATAAGACTTGCTCGGTTGGTAGTCGATAACCGTGACATCCTGAGTCACTACGAGAGGCGCTTGACCTTTCGTTTGGGCATTATTAGCTTCCCCGCATCCAGCGAGGATTGCTGTAGCCGCCATTAGTGCGACAAGTGGTTTCTTTTGCATGTATTTACCGTCTTTATAGAACAGGATATTGTTGAATTCCTATCAACCTTACTCCTTGCTGCCACTGAAAACTTCACTGAAAAGCGCCCAAGGTGTTTCTAAATGTAAACATGAGAAACAAAAGGAAAATAAAGTAATTTAGTTAACAGTGGTATTCAATGAGCAATATACATACAACTCAATCATAACTATTTAATATACGCCTTAGGAGATCGCGAATTTTAGCGTGTGCTTGGAAACACTAACGGGAGTATTGTATTCGGGCGTAAAGTGAGATTCAGTGCTCAAGATAAGAACGTTTTGTGGCTAAAAAGGTAAAAAGTGACGCCTTCATACTCAAGACCCCGATTTTGACTATTTTTTTAATATAAATGGGTTATCATTCAATTAATTCAACGCCTTCGACAGAGAGGATGACTATGATTTCTAAATGGGCGAAACGCTTTTACCAGATGGCAGAACTAGTGGCGTCTTGGAGTAAGGACCCATCAACACAAGTCGGTGCCGTTATTACTAAACAGAATCGCATTGTATCTGTTGGATTTAATGGCTATCCGCATGGTGTTTCTGACAGTGTCGACACCGATGAGCGCGAGTTGAAATACCTTAAAACACTGCACGCGGAAGAGAACGCAATTTTGTTCTCAAAACGTGACTTAGACGGATGTGATATTTGGGTAACGCATTTTCCTTGCCCTAACTGCGCGGCAAAGATCATTCAAACAGGGATCTCACACGTACACTGCCCTGAGCAGTCTGAAGACTTTTTATCTCGCTGGGGAGATAAAATCCAAGTCAGTCAAGATATGTTCGATCAAGCGGGTGTGAAAGTCGACTGGTTACCGCTAGAAGACATTGAAATTGAAGACAAAGACGTGCGCTAGTATCCCATCTTAATAGTTAAATAGCCCAGAGAGATCTGGGCTATTTTGTTATTAAATCTGCAAGAGGTCTCGACGTAGTCTTTTAACTGTGTTTTTTCGCTGTGAGCTCAGCAATTTTGACAATAACGAGTACTGATTTTTCCATCATTTCAACAGAAATAAACTCATGAATTCCGTGGAAGTTAAAACCACCGGTGAAGATATTCGGGCACGGCAAACCCATAAAAGATAAACGAGCACCATCTGTACCACCACGAATAGGTTTTATAATCGGTTCCACATCACACGCTTCCATCGCTTGCTTTGCCAGCTCAATGATATGAGGGTAAGGCTCAACCATTTCTCTCATATTGTAATAGCTGTCTTTTATTTTTAGCTCTACAGAACCATGGCGTAAACCCGTGTTCATTTCATCGACGAGTTTCTGCATAAAGGCTTTTCGATCCTCAAGTCTTTGACGGTCAAAGTCTCTAATAATGTAACCTAGCTCGCTTCGTGCAACGCCCATTTCTGCCGATTTTAGATGGAAGAACCCTTCGTAACCTTCGGTTGTTTCCGGAGTTTGATCTTGGGGCATTTGAACTTGAAATTTCGCAGCCAAGTTCATCGCATTGACCATTTTGCCTTTTGCAGTACCTGGATGAACGCTAACACCATGAAAAATTACATCAGCGTTTGCTGCATTAAAGTTTTCGTATTCCAATTCACCTTGCGGGCCACCATCTATAGTGTATGCCCATTTCGCGCCAAATTTTTTAACATCAAACAAATCTGCACCACGACCGATTTCTTCATCCGGAGTAAAGCCGATACAAATGTCGCCGTGTGGAATGTCTGGGTTTTCCAGTAGCAGAGCTACCGCGGAAAGAATCTCTGCGATACCGGCTTTGTTATCCGCGCCAAGTAATGTAGTGCCATCGGTAGTAATAAGATTGTGGCCATGTAGGTGATGTAAATCTGGGTATTGCACGGGAGATAACACTTCATCCCCCAACCCTAATGCAATATCGCCACCCTGGTAATCTTCGATGAATTGCGGCTTTACGTTTTTGCCAGATGCATCCGGCGCGGTATCCATATGGGCAATGAAGCCGATAGGAGGAACCGCATAATCAACATTGGCTGGCAGTTTAGCCATCAAGTAGCCATTTTTATCCAAAGTCACGTCACTTAAGCCAAGTTCGAGCATCTCTTTTTTAAGTAACTCAGCAAACACAAGCTGGCCAGGTGAACTTGGGCAAAGCGTCACATGTGGATTGGATTGGGTATCAAACGTGACGTATCGAAGAAATCTTTCAACTAAATGTTTCATATTTATTCTCATTGTTTTGTACGATGAGGCCTTATCACGCATTGATAAGCTGACGTTGCCTCATCAAACCTCACGCTATGTTACGCTCTTAGCTCAATAAGAATTTGCTTTGAATCATTTTTTGATAAGAAAGGCTTTTGCGCTTTGCTTTCGCTCATTGAAGCATGAATTTAATCTAAAAGTTCCTCAGCCAGTACTCGCCACTCTTTAACCTTTTCACGAAAATGACGCCATTGCTTATCGGTCATCGAACGAGAAACATCTAATGTCAGTTGATCAACCAATGCAAAGTTAGAGTCAATATTCAGAGAAAGCTGCTCACTATAATAACTCTCTGGCTCGAACAAGAGTCGCGTAAATATATCTTGATAAGTCACAACATTAGATTTGTTGTCGAACAAGTATTCGAGCTCTTGATATACCGTGGCTCGATAATCTCTCCATAAAGGGCTGTTTAAAATAACTTGCTGAGAAAATGTTTGAGCTAATTGACGCTGATTTCCTGATAGATTCCCTAGCCATTCTTCCATCCACTCTTCAGTGTTATCCAGAATAATTTCACGCACTTCGTCTTCTGTCTTATCGGCATATTTTGCGTTTCGCTCTTGATAATGTTCTTGTACATTACTCAAAAACTCGCGTTCTTGCTCTTTCGTTAATTGCAAACTTAACGCAAAAAGATCTGGTGCTGCTTTGCTTACCACTCTATCGTAATGCGCTCGCATTCTATCTCGATTTTGTTGCAAGTAATTTAAGGTGATATCGCTCGCTTTTAATCTCTCAAGGTCTTTTAAATGTTCGATATATAATGGTAACTCCTCTTTCTTGTGCCAGTCTGCCAACAATAATAAACGCTCTTCCACCAGGACTTCTTGTTCCCCTTGCAACGAGACATAGTCCTCTAAGTAATCGAGCACGAACCAATCGATATTGCTGTATAAAAACTTTTTCGCACAACCGGCAAGCAGAAATACGAAACAAAATAGAAGGCCATAACGAAGCGCCTTATTAGATACATCCTTTAATTTAGTCACTTATTCGTATTCCCTTTTCTGTTGATTAAGTTCTATACTCAACCTGTATCACTTAGTATTGCGGCAAACTTACACCAGTGTGACAAATATTGATTGCCACCTTAATAATATATAGAGTTTGAAATTAACTTTTTGATCACAGCTATCCGCAAAAAAGTGAGTTAGAGCGCAATTATCGGCTAAAAAACGTACCGAACGACGCTCCCTATAACGGCATATAATTTGCATGGATGTTTTTTGGATGGTTTATGGAGGCGAAGTATGGCAGCCGCTGAGCAACTTGATACCAGTGTAGAATATGAGATTCGATATTTTGAACAGGGGAAAATGCACTGCATGAGAGTCATTGCTGAAAGCAAAAAAGTGGCTTATCAGTACTATTTGGAGTGTGGTAAGCACAACAGTGACTTGTACTCTATTCGCCCAGACAAGTAAAAAAACCGCCTAACAGGCGGTTTTTTTATTCGTCAGAATCAATATAACTGTTTGATTTTATTTATTATTACAGATTCAAATCCAACAATGTTATTTGATGTCGCCAAAGCGCTCAAGATAAAGGACGGTTGCTGCAGTACGAGAAGGAACTTGAAGCTTTTTAAGTAAACTCTTCATATGTACTTTAACCGTAGACTCAGAGATAAAAAGACGATCGGCAATTTGCTTGTTGCGGAAACCTCTTGCCACCTCTCTTAAGATCTGCGATTCACGATCGGTCAGTGTATCAAACACGTCCTCTTGCTCTGAACGTTCACTCAAATACTTAGAAACTTCTTGGCTGTATGCCTTGTCCCCTTGATGCGCTTGTTTTAGCAACTCAACCAACTCATCAGGCTCAGTGTCTTTCAATAAATAGCCATCGGCACCACTTCGAACTATTGCTTCGATATCTGCTGGGCTATCCGAAACGGTTAGAATGACAATTCTGGCTTCACAGCCATCTGCACGCAGTGCTTGCAAAGTATCAAGGCCAGACATGCCTTTCATATTAAGATCAAGAAGTACAAGATCCAGTTCCAGCTCATGCGCTTTCGCTACTGCATCCGCGCCATTACTTGCTTCTGCAATGACCTCAAACTCAGGCTCAAAGCTTAAAAGCTGGTGGATACCTCTTCGCATGAGTGGATGATCATCCACCAGCATTACTTTACACACTGTCACTGTTTACTTCCTTACTATGTTGGAATTCTAATTTTACGGTACAACCTTTGTTTATCGATGCTTCGATGTGAAGATCGGCATGCAGTCTAGCGGCCCGCTCTTGCATGATACTCATACCGTAATGATTTAATTTTTCGTCTTGATGTTCAAAGCCTATTCCATCGTCGCTAACGGTTACTGTGACTTTTCCATCATTATCGAGACATTGAATGTGAATATTATCTGCTTGCGCATGTTTGATAGCATTAATTGCCGCTTCTCTTATCAACTGTAGTAAATGAACCTGCTGATGTGCATCCAGTTCAGTTGATGAAAGTCTATTTTTTAGCGTAATGTCCGCAGCAGTTTGTTCACTGAGCGTTTCAACCATGTCTTGCAATGCTTGGCCAAAACTGCCCTCTTTAATCGTAAGACGAAACGTCGTCAGTAACTCGCGTAACTGCGTATAAGCGGCAGATAAGCCCGTATCTAGCTCGGCAATAACTTGATTAGCCTGCGCGATCGCCTTTTCGTCAGGCAAGTTCTTTACGCTTCTCTTCAACAAAGCGACCTGAATTTTTAAGTAAGAGAGTGCTTGAGCCAATGAATCATGCAACTCCCGAGCAATAGTGGCTCGCTCTTCCATCAGCAGAATTTGTTCTGCTTGGCGCTGCGCCCGATTGTAATACACGGCGCGTGATAAAATCTGCACGAAGTTGTCAATAAGAGCCTCGTTCGGACAAGGTAACCCTGCTTTCCAATATAAATAGCCCAAGTGCTCACCATCTAGCATCAGGGCTTTACCGTGGCAATCTTCATCACAATCTTGGCAGCATTCTTCTCCTTCCATCAATATCCAGCTCGGTTCTCCCAACTGCTCGATTTCAAGTTTGACCGCTTTAATGCCCTCAAGACTGACGATATGCTGCAAAATCGCCTGGAAATTGTCTTGATTAATACGCGACGCCGTGAGTTCTTTTGACGAGTCATACAGCACCTCTAAAGACTGGTTGGCATGCTGCAATTTACGTGTTTTCTCATCAACCGCTTGTTCTAATCCTCGGTACAACTTACCAAGGTCTGTCGCCATCCGATTAAAGGTTCGAGTCAGTATTCCCATTTCATTATCGCTGGATACATTGAGCGATATATTAAATGAGCGATTTTTAATTTGCTCGCTAGCAAAAACTAAAGCACGCAGAGGCCGAACAACTTCGAGGCGCACAAAATGAACGACAAACATACTGACACAAAGAATGCCACCCAACCCTAACCCGCCGATCCAGGCTAAGTTAATCAGTTTTTGCTCCGAAAAGCTTTGTAGCTTAAATACAAACTCATCGATTTGTTCAACAAAACCGGCTACTAGGAGTTGATATTCTGCCGGGTTGTCTCCTCTAAGCACCGCCTTGAGTTCATGCCATCTGATAATAAGACGGTAGTAATCGTGAGTGATGTCTTCTGGCACAGACCAATGCTGAAGCGCTTTCATTGAAGGTGAATATATCGAATATTCAAATGCGTCAATATGTGAAGAATAGTCAACAGATTTAACCTGAATATCATTCGCCAGACGGTAGCTTTGCATTCGCATCGAGCCAGCAACATTGACGGCTTCAGCATCGTTCAAACTGGACGCTAACGTAAAAATCGCAAAACCAGTCGTAGCGACTGAGAGCAGCAAAATAAGAAGCATCGCGGACGCAATCGTGCGCGTCACCGACTTTTTCACATTTTTAAACAATCTGAGTTCCTCGCCCATTAACAATCCTATTTTTACGTGCAATGAACCCATTACCTTTCAACTTTATCAATATGTGATCACCTGCGACGGAATTTATTGATCCAAAACAATATTGCATACCATTTACCCCCTAAGAGGTATTTATACAAATATGTCAAAAACTACAATTTCGTTAGTTTAAATGACAGTTTATTAATGAAAATTGTGGACTATGCTTAGTTTGGGTTCCAAGTTTCGAGGTGACTAAGTGGTAGACCTTTCCAGAAGAAGACTCTTTGCAAGAAAAGCGCACCCCGACAACGCCGTACGTTTGCCTTGGTTAACTAAACCGCAACAGTTTACGGACGATTGCACTCGCTGCGGTAAATGCATTGAGGCCTGTGAAACAAAGATTATAACCAAAAGTGATGGCGGATTCCCCTCGGTCGATTTTTCCATCGATGAATGCACATTTTGCTATCAATGTGCAAACGCCTGTCCTGAGCCCCTTTTCTTGCCAGAAACAGAACAACCTTGGCAAGCAAAAGCAAGTATCAACGATAACTGCTTAGCAAAACAAAATGTCGAATGCCGAAGTTGTGGGGATATGTGCGACCCGATGGCAATTCAGTTCAAATTAGAACTGGGGAAAGTAGCACAACCCAATTTAGACCTTGATGAGTGTAACGGCTGCGGCGCCTGTGTTTCAGTGTGCCCGACTTCATCCATCAATGTGAGCAATACAACAGCCTAAGCCGAATGTCGTCGGCCAAAGGCAATAAAAATAAATGAGAGAGCTATATGTCACTAAATGAAGTGCATATTTCAAGTTTGGTAGTACATGTGCTGCCGGAACATTTGGACGAAATCAAACAAAAGATAGAAGCACACGAAAATGCGGAAATCTATGGTGACAGTCCTGAAGGCAAGATTATCGTCGTACTTGAAACTGAGAACCAAGGTTTCATCACAGACACTATCGATGCCATTAACAATTTACCGAACGTCTTAAGCACGGTATTGGTTTATCACCAAATCGAAACTGGGCTTGAAGAAACGGATGAAGAAGACACTGGAACACAACATTCCCAAATCGAGGGTGAAGTATGAAAATGACAAGACGTGCGTTTGTGAAAGCAAACGCGGCTGCATCAGCTGCTGCTGTCGCAGGTGTGACACTACCAGCATCTGCAGCCAACCTGATTGCAAGCTCTGATCAAACCAAAATCACATGGGACAAAGCACCTTGTCGTTTCTGTGGTACAGGCTGTTCTGTTCTTGTTGGCACTCAAAACGGCAAAGTGGTAGCAACACAGGGTGACCCAGAAGCACCAGTAAACAAAGGTCTGAACTGTATCAAAGGTTACTTCCTTTCTAAGATCATGTACGGTCAAGACCGTCTAACTCAACCGATGCTACGAATGAAAGATGGCAAATTCCACAAAGATGGTGAATTTACACCTATCTCTTGGGATGACGCTTTCGACATCATGGCTGAGAAATGGAAAGCTTCCCTCGAGAAAAAAGGCCCAACAAGCGTAGGTATGTTTGGCTCAGGCCAATGGACAGTAATGGAAGGCTACGCTGCGTCAAAGTTAATGAAAGCAGGCTTCCGATCAAACAACATTGATCCAAACGCTCGTCACTGTATGGCTTCTGCCGTTGTAGGTTTCATGCGCGCATTCGGTATCGATGAGCCAATGGGTTGTTACGATGACTTTGAGAACGCAGACGCTTTCGTTCTTTGGGGCTCAAACATGGCAGAGATGCACCCGGTTCTATGGACTCGCATTACTGACCGCCGCCTAAGCCACCCTCACGTTAAAGTGAACGTGCTTTCTACTTACTACCATCGTTCATTTGAGTTGGCAGACCACGGCTACATTTTCAATCCTCAGTCTGACCTTGCAATTGCTAACTTCATCGCAAACTACATCATCGAAAACGATGCAGTAAACTGGGACTTCGTGAACAAACACACGAACTTCACTCAAGCAGACACTGACATCGGCTACGGTCTACGTGACGATGATCCGCTACAAAAAGCAGCGAAGAACCCGAACTCTGGCAAACTCACTTCTATCTCATTCGAAGAGTACAAGAAATCAGTAGCGCCATACACAGTAGAAAAAGCATCTGAAATCTCTGGTGTTGAGAAAGAGAAGCTTATCGAGCTTGCGAAGCAATACGCGGATCCAAACACGAAAGTGATGTCTCTATGGACGATGGGTATGAACCAACATACTCGTGGTGTATGGATGAATAACTTGGTTTACAACATCCACCTACTAACCGGTAAGATCTCGACCCCGGGGAACAGCCCATTCTCACTAACGGGCCAACCATCAGCATGTGGTACCGCTCGTGAGGTTGGTACGTTTGCTCACCGCCTGCCAGCGGACATGGTGGTTGCTAACCCTAAACACCGTAAGATTGCAGAAGACATCTGGAAACTGCCAGAAGGTACGATTCCACCAAAACCTGGCTTCCACGCCGTATTGCAAGACCGTATGCTGAATGACGGCGTTCTGAACTGTTACTGGGTTCAATGTAACAACAACATGCAAGCCGGTCCAAACATCAACACAGAACGTCTTCCAGGTTACCGCAACCCAGAAAACTTCATCGTTGTGTCTGACCCATACCCGACAGCAACAGCACAAGCAGCAGACCTTATTCTTCCTACCGCAATGTGGATTGAAAAAGAAGGTGCTTACGGTAACGCAGAGCGTCGTACCCAAGCTTGGTACCAACAAGTGGGCACAGTCGGTCAAGCAAAATCGGACCTTTGGCAACTAATGGAGTTCTCGAAACGCTTCAAAATGGAAGAAGTGTGGCCTGAAGAGCTTCTAGCGAAAGCGCCTCAATACCGTGGTAAAACAATGTACGACGTACTTTACCGCAATGGTAACGTCGACAAATTCCCTATCGAAGAAGCTCGTGAACTGAATGACGATGCTCACCACTTCGGTTTCTATGTCCAAAAGGGTCTGTTTGAGGAATACGCAACATTTGGCCGTGGTCACGGGCATGATTTGGCTCCATACGACCGCTACCATCAAGTACGTGGTCTACGTTGGCCTGTTGTTGATGGTAAAGAAACACAGTGGCGCTTTAAAGAAGGTTCAGACCCATACGCAAAAGAAGGTTCTGGTTGGGACTTCTACGGCAATGCTGATGGCAAAGCGAAGATCATTTCCGCGCCATACGAAGCGCCACCAGAAGTACCGAACGATGAATTTGATATGTGGTTATGTACTGGTCGTGTTCTTGAGCATTGGCACACAGGCACCATGACTCGTCGTGTACCTGAATTATACAAAGCAGTACCAGACGCAGTGTGTTACATGCACCCAGAAGACGCAAAAGCACGCAATGTTCGTCGTGGTGAAGAAGTACTCATGGCAAACAAACGCGGTGAAGTACGCGTTCGTGTTGAAACTCGCGGTCGTAACCGTCCGCCAAAAGGTTTGGTATTCGTACCGTTCTTTGATGCACGTATTTTGATTAACAAGCTTATCCTAGATGCGACTGATCCACTGTCTAAACAGACAGACTTTAAGAAGTGCCCAGTCAAAATCACTAAGATTGCTTAACCTTCAGATACTGAATGCTACGGCCGTCATTATGGCGGCCTAATAAAGAATTTAAGCCATAAAGGCGGAGATGAAATGATGAAAAAATTACTTGTCGCAGTTTTATCTGTAGGTGCGTTAGTGACAGGCATTGCGCAAGCTGAGTTGGATAATCCTGGTGGTATTGGTGGTCTAGAATCTTTACGTGGAATGTCTCAATTGGAAGATACGCGTCCAGCAGACGAGTTCAAAGACTTCCCTAAAGATCAAATCGTTGAAGACAGCTATGTTTATCAACCACCGTTGATCCCACACAGCATTCGTCACTACGAAATTTCGTTAAATGCTAACAAGTGTCTTGCATGCCATAGCTGGAAAAATGCAAAAGAGTCAGGTGCGACTAAAATTAGCGTAACGCACTATGTAAACAGAGAAGATGCGGTACTGGCAGATATGTCTCCTCGTCGTTACTTCTGTTTGCAATGTCACGTTCCACAAACGGATGCAAAACCACTAGTGGAAAACGAGTTTAAGGCAGTCGATTCGCTTCAGTAATTGAAACGCGAGTACTAAGAGGTTACTTATGAAAATACTTAAAGCGTTTTGGAAGAGACTGTCGAGCCCGAGTAAAGCTGCCGCTGGTGTGGTTTTATTTCTAGGCTTCGCTGGTGGCCTTCTATTTTGGGGCGCATTCAACACAGGTATGGAAGCAACCAACACAGAAGAATTCTGTTCTGGCTGTCACGCGCCGATCGTTGCTGAAATTCAAGAAACAATTCACTACTCCAACCGTTCTGGTGTTCGTGCGATTTGTTCAGACTGTCACGTTCCTCATGAATGGACGGATAAGATCGTTCGTAAAGTACAGGCATCTAAAGAGCTATTTGCACACTTCGTAACGAAGACTATCGATACGCCAGAGAAGTTCCAAGAGCGTCGTGGACACCTCGCAGAACGAGAGTGGGCACGTATGAAAAAGAATGACTCTCTTGAATGTCGTAACTGTCATGAGTTTGATTTCATGGATTACTCTCAGCAAGGATCACGTGCGGCAGAACAGCACTCCACCGCTCTAGCTTCAGGCGAGAAAACATGTGTAGACTGTCACAAAGGTATTGCGCACAAACTACCAGACATGAGCGGCGTTGAAGGCTGGCACTAAGGAGACTTACCATGAGTACATTAGAATCTGTAATTTGGCATATCCTTGGCTACAGTGCTATGCCAGTGATTATTCTTTCCGGCTTTGTGGCGGTAGCAGCAATCTCTCTCTGGCTGCTGTCATTTGGTAAGGATAAAGAGGTATAACGTAACGCATCTCTACTCGTCAACTAGCCTATTTGTTGACACTGAGCGCCGAGCAAATGCTCGGCGCTTTTTATTTATTAATCAATGGTACTTGCCAACAATAAACAAGCAATCATACATAAAAAAAGCGACCATAAAGGCCGCTAAGATTTACTGCTATAGGGAGTCGTTTAAGATTCTTTTACTGGCAGAACCTGTTTGACGTATTGTCCTGGCGCCTCATCAATAACCGGATGGTTTTCTGAGCCAATAGGGAAAGGCTCAACTTGCTCTTTAGGGTTGAATTGGAGTAACCACTCGTTCCAGTGTGTCCACCACGATCCCTCTTTGTGTTCCGCGTTATTCAACCACTCATCAGCAGAGTCATCCAAATTATCGTTCAACCAATAACCATACTTATTTTTAGCTGGCGGGTTCACGATGCCCGCAATATGACCAGACTCACCGAGGACAAACGTTTTGTTACCACCCGTGTTCAGCGCACCACGGTAAGTTCCCTGCCATAACGCAATGTGGTCTTCTTTCGTTGACACAAAATAGCTAGGAATTTTGATCTTATTTAGATCAATCCATACTCCACCAATTTTGACGCCTTTATCTTGCACCAGCTTGTTCTCTAAATAGAGCTCGCGAAGCAAGAAATTGTGAGATGCAGCGCTGACGTTGGTGCTATCGCTATTCCAGTACAACAAGTCGAAATCAACCGGACTGTTACCCTTCAAGTAATTGTCGACGTAGTAGTTCCAGTACAAGCTGTTTTCACGCAGTAAACTAAACGTCACGCTTAAGGAACGGCCGTCCATATACCCTTTTGCGTTATTTTGCGCTTCAATTGCACTAACAATGGTGTCATTGATATACGCGCCGACTTCACCTGGTTGAGAGAAGTCGAGCAACGTGGTGAAGAAAGTGGCAGACTTAATGCGCTTCTTCATACGTTTTGCAGCGTAGTAGGCAACCGTGCTTGCTAAAACAGTACCACCGATACAATAACCAGCAGCATTGATTTGCTCTTGTCCTGTTATATCTTCAATTGCAGCGACGGCTTTCACTACGCCTTCTGTCACGTAGTCACCAAACTCTATGTGCGCTTGTGCCTTGCCTGGATTGCGCCAAGACATCATAAATACACTATGCCCCTGCTCTAACAACCATCGAACCATTGAGTTCTTTGCCGTTAAATCAAGGATGTAGTATTTATTGATGAAAGGCGGGACGATGAGCAGCGGCGTCGCATTCACTTTCTCTGTTAGAGGTCGATATTGAATCAACTCAAACAATTCGTTTTGAAAAACCACATTGCCCTGTGTCGTCGCAACGTCATCGCCCACGCGGAATGCATTGTTATTCGTCATACGAATTTTTAAAATGTCTGCGCTCGACTCAACGTCTTCTTTCAACTGCTCTAAGCCTGCCAGTAAGTTTTGACCGTTTTGCTCAAGTGTCAGCTTCAAAAGCTCTGGGTTAGTGGCGATGAAGTTGGAAGGAGAAAGGGCGTTAATGGCTTGGCGAGAGAAAAAAATAATACGTTCTTTCGTCTTTTCATCTAAGCCTTCCAAAGACTCGATGGTGTCCAGATAGGTCTTACTAAATAAAAGGTAGGATTGTTTGATGAAGCTATACATGGCTTCATTTTGCCACGCTTCGTTTGAGAAACGCTTATCCCCTTTTTCAGCTTCGACGATTTGTGCTTGGTTCCCTGCCAATGCAACATTCTGCCAAATTTGCAGCTGCTGTTCCCACCACTGTGCTTGCAGCTTTAAAATCGCAGCAGGCTGATTCGCAGCTTGTTCGAACAGTTTAGTAGTATCCTCAAAGTTCACTTCTTGCATGGCCTTGTTTAAAGGAGAGTTCACGACTGCCTTGTTCACTTCGAAATCATGCCACCACTGATGATTGGTTTCCTGAAGCTTCACAAGATAGTCCGAAAAGAAGTGTTGAAACATAGTCTTACTCCTATATTCGGAAAAAACAACGCCGCCCAAATCTAGGGGCGGCGAGAATCGGACAAATTACGCTGGAGTAACAGTCTTTAGATTTTCCGAAGTCATTTTCTCAACGTCTTCTTTGAACTCTTTTGCAATCGCTTGAAGCTTGTTGCTGTCATCCATCATTTGTTGAGAAAGTTTAGTAAGTACGCTTAGTTGCTGACTGTTGAAAGCAGTCAATGACGTTACGTCTTTGATTTCTGTCGCTGCTTTCATCTGGTTTAGACCCACTTCACTGTATGTGCGAATGGCGTTCAATTGAAGCTCGGTCAACACTTCTACGTTTTTTGTCACTAGCTTGTTGAACTTCAAGTAAGGTTCTAGATTTTTTTCAGTTTGATCGCTAAATGTTTTGAAGAAATCTGTGTACATGGTTTGTCTCCTAGAGAAAGAATTAAAAGTGTCCGTTTAAATAATTACTTAACTGTCTTTACAACCACAGCCGTGCCCATGCCGCCGCCCACACAAAGTGAAGCAACGCCATATTGACCATTTTGTTTATGAAGCTCGTGAACCAGCGTGACTAAGATTCGGTTTCCAGATGCACCAAGCGGGTGTCCTAGCGCGATAGCACCACCGTTAAAGTTCGCTTTATCTTGAATCGCGTTAACTGGAACTTGGTTTGTTTCCGCCAACTGATGAATCACGCCAAGTGCTTGCGCTGCAAATGCTTCGTTTAACTCGTAAACGTCGATGTCGTGTACACTGAGTTCTGCTTTTTCGAGTGCTTTATTGACCGACTCAACAGGACCTAGGCCCATGATCTTCGGATCAAGACCCGATTGCGCATAGCTTACGATCTCAGCAAGCGGCGTTAATCCATGCGCTTTAACTGCGCTTTCAGACGCCACGATAATCGCACTCGCGCCATCGTTAATGCCTGATGCATTACCCGCAGTCACAGTGCCTTCGCGGTCAAAAGCAGGACGTAGCTTGCTTAAGGCTTCCATTGTCGCGTTCGCTTTTGGGTATTCATCCGTATCAAACATCACGGTTTCACGGCGTTGCTTTACTTCCACTGGCACAATTTCGTCTTGAAATTTGCCAGCTTCGATAGCGGCTACCGCTTTCTGTTGGCTAGACAGCGCGTATTCGTCTTGCTGCTGGCGAGTTAAGCCGATTTGTTTTGCTACGTTTTCTGCCGTCACACCCATGTGATATTGGTTGTAAACATCGGTTAAACCGTCCGCTACGAGCAGATCTTTCAGTTCCAGATTGCCCATTTTGTTGCCATCACGAATGCTGCTTGGTGCAGCAAATGGAATCTGAGACATGACTTCAACACCCGCTGCAACAACGATCTCAGCATCGCCACTACGGATATGGGACACGGCATCCATGACCGTTTTCATGCCACTACCGCAAACCATGTTTACGCCATATGCAGGAACAGATTCAGGAATCCCCGCAAACAGTGCCGCTTGGCGGCCAACACCCATTCCTTGACCTGCACCAACAACGTTGCCAACAATCACTTCGTCAACCTTGTCGCCAGGCAACTTTGCCGCTTCCAACGCGCCTTTAATCGCTACTGCTGCCAGATCGCCAGCAGAAGTATTTTTCAGGCTGCCACCAAAAGCACCAATTGGAGTACGCTTCGCCGCTACGATAAATACTTTTTCCATCATCTTCTCTCCTTAGTGCATGTATAGGCCGCCGTTCACCGACAAAGTCTCTCCGGTGATGTAGGCGCCCGCATCGCTGACCAAGAAGCTCACTGATGCTGCAATTTCTTCTGGTGTCGCAAGACGTTTCATTGGAATTTGGTTCGTGATGGATTCCAGCACTTCTGGCTTCATTTGCTCAACCATTGGCGTACCCGTGTAACCCGGAGCGATAACATTAACTGTCACACCCGAGCGAGCACCTTCGTATGCTAAGGCTTTAGAGAAACCGATCATCCCAGCTTTCGCCGCCGAGTAGTTTGCTTGACCAAACTGCCCTTTAAGACCATTGACTGAAGAGATATTGATGACACGACCACCGCCTTTTTCGCACATTGCAGCAAAGAGGGGTTGCGTAACGTTGAATAAACTATTGAGGTTGGTATTGATGACATCATTCCAAGCTTGCGCAGTCATCTTTTTAAACACGCCATCACGTGTGATTCCTGCGTTGTTGACAACAACATCAATGGTTCCTTCCTCCCCAAGCAATTGCGCCAATTTCTCTGCACACTCTGTCGTGTTTGTTACATCCAACTCAAAAAGGCGAACCTGATCTTTGGTAAACCCTTTGCTGTTGAACCACTCCAGCGCACATTCGTAGTTACCTGTGAAATAAGTAGCGATTACACGGTAACCGTCATTGACTAATTGAGAGGAAATAGCAGAACCAATTCCGCCTTTTGATCCAGTGATCAAAGCGACTTTCTTCATTGAAGACTCCATTCTTAACGGCATTTAAAAAGCAAACTTAATACACTGATGAAATAGTTCACCAACTGACGTGTTTATTTATTCTTTTGACAACCAATCCCGTGCTGCCTTTATTTTAAGTTAACCTAGAAATATTACATTTCAAATAAAAAACTCACCCAATTGCATAAGATTGATTTAGATCTCATTACCCGTGAAATGTTATAAAATGGTTAATTTTACATAAGTCATTGTTTTAAATCACACTTCCACAAAAGCCACACCAACAGAAATAGAAACATAATTATTAAATATCATGTACTTACATACAGAATGGTAGACGTTACATTATGTCATGATTTAAGATCTGAATTTTAAGCCTATATGATTACAACAAACTTGAGATTAGAATAATAATTCAATTATCAGTAAAAATAATTATCAAACATATCATTTAATTACTGTATTTAATGATAATTTAGTTATCAATTCGATTATTTTAATACAGTGATGATTAATACCGATAAAATATAATAAATTAAATATATTTAATCTAAAAATGATATAAGAGCTTGTCTCATACTGGTGCAATACGCACTATTATGACGCATAGATTAAAATATAATTTCATTTTAAATTTATATATTCGAAGAACATCAACTAGCTACTAGTGAAAGTAATCGTTCGCTTTGTAGTAGCATCCTTTTCCACTTTGCACTATCTTTGTGGCTTCTCTTTAATCACTAAATCATCAACAGATATGAATCTTGCATTGCTCAGTATGTTCATCCCTACTTTCTTTTTTGTCTCAATCACGCCTGGTATGTGCATGACTCTCGCCCTAACGTTAGGTATGAGTATCGGTTATCGTCGCACGTTATGGATGATGATAGGAGAACTTCTCGGTGTTGCGCTGGTGTCAGTCTCTGCGGTGTTAGGTATCGCTGCGATTATGCTCAATTATCCTTGGATGTTTATCGCGTTAAAGTTCATTGGTGGCGGTTATTTACTCTATCTTGGTGTTGAAATGTGGCGATCGCGAGGGAAACTTGCGATTAATGTCGACAACTTAGAAACACCAAAGAGTGACAATATCGCACTGATCATGCAAGGCTTCGTTACCGCAATCGCAAACCCAAAAGGCTGGGCATTTATGATTTCTCTTTTACCGCCTTTTATAGACCAAAACGCAGCGCTTGCACCGCAACTGATCATACTTGTCTCCATTATTTTACTGTTTGAGTTCATTTGCATGTCTCTGTACGCTACTGGTGGTAAAGGGTTGAAACACGTATTAGGTCAGTCTAAGAATGTACGTCTAATGAACCGTATCGCAGGCACTTTAATGATGGGAGTTGGTGTCTGGTTGCTACTAAGCTAAGGCAAACTGGAAACAATGAAAAATATTCTGAATAAAATCGCTAAAGTCATGGGTGAAGTATTGGACTTTCAAGCCCGAGTTTGGGTTGTGAACGTCTATAGCGGTGAGCATAAAGGCGAGTCTTATGTCGTTAATGAAGATGCTTTCTCTGTACCTCTTCAGTGGATGAAGAAGAAAGGCTACCAAGAGCCAATGTTGAATAAAGTCGAAGCAATGAAGCGCTCACAAGTCTTAGAGTTCGATTTGGGACTTGTGAAACATCGCTTGATGCGCGTGAAATAAGCACAAAAAAGCGCCACTCAAGATGAGTGGCGCAAGCACTTTTACCTTAAAAATAATGCTACGGCGCAGCGTCGATCTCAACTGGAAGATAATGTTTCGGCTCCAGTTTCAACCACTCAGGCAGCACAGTACCAATCGAAATCGAAGACCATGTCCCCGACAGAACGCCAATAAACATGGCGGTTGAGAAACCAGCCAAAGGCGCTCCTCCCATAATCCATAATGCACCAACAGTGATCAATGTCGTACCAGATGTCACCATAGTGCGTGAAAACGTCGCGATAACAGCTTGGTCATTGATGTCTTCTGTTTTCCAACTCTGTTTCGCAATCAACAGCTCACGGATTCGGTCTGCAATGATGATAGAGTCATTCAATGAGTAACCTAAAATTGCTAACACCGCTGCAAAAACGGTTAAGTTGAACTCCATTTGAGTAACTGCAAAAAAACCAAGCACTAAGATCACATCATGGGCCAAAGCAAACAGTGAACCACTGGCCAAACGCCACTCAAAACGGAAACACAAGTAACCGAGAATACTCAACACACAAATCAACAATGCTAAGCCACCTTGTTCAAACAAGTCTTGGCCAACTTGAGCGCCAACTATACTGTTGCTGACAACATCAACTTGGTGAGAGATTGGCTTCAACACCTCTTCTACACTTGGCAACGTTTGTCCATCTTCCGGCGCAGAGTAACGAATCACCCAACGGCCATCTTCACCAGAGCGTGTCACTGACGCAGATTCACCAAGCTTTGGTTGCAGAACGTCAAGCAGATCATGGTTAGTTAGCTGCTTATCTACCTTTACTTCTGTCACCATACCGCCAGTGAAGTCCAAACCTAGGTTCAACCCTTTAAAGCCTAGAGCGACGATCGCGATCACCGTTAAAATGATGGAAACTAGCGTAGTAAAATAGCGAATTTTACGAATATTTTGTTTTAGCATTTCGACCATGATTAAACCCTCACATCACGACGGGCATCGCGGCCCCAAATTAAATTGATCATTGCTCGAGAGGCAAATACGCCTGTAAACATACTGGTTAACAAACCTAATCCGAGTGTTAAGGCAAAGCCTTGGATTGGGCCATTACCGATGGCGTACAAAATCACGGCGGTGATCATGGTAGTAATGTTGGCATCAAGGATGGTCGAGAATGCGCTGTCAAAGCCAAGATCAATCGCTTGAGCGAAGCTGCGGCCTTCACGCATTTTGTCCTTAATACGTTCAAAGATAATAACGTTGGTGTCTACTGCCATACCGACGGTTAACACTAAACCGGCAATACCCGGAAGCGTTAGAACCGCTCCTGGTAACAAGGCGATTAAGCCAAGCAAACAAAGCATGTTGGCACAAAGCGCCACGTTTGCTACCCAACCTAAGCGGCGGTACCAAAGTGCCATAAAGGTCAGTGTTAGTCCCATACCTAAAGCCAGTGCTGCAAAACCGTTTTCAATGTTTTCTGCACCCAGAGAAGCACCGATTGTTCGCTCTTCCACAATAGTAACCGGCGCGGTCAGTGACCCCGCGCGAAGCAATAGCGCCAACTGCTGCGCATCGTCCATGCTACCTGCCCCAGTAATACGGAACTGGCTACCAAGCTGAGATTGAATAGTCGCGACGCTGATAACGCGCTCACTACGCTCAGTTACACCGCGATCGTTTGTTTTGTATTCACGGTAAACGGTCGCCATTGGCTTGCCGATGTGAGTTGCTGAGAAGTCACTCATTTTCTTACCACCAGCGTGGTCAAGAGAAATATTGACTTCTGACATGCCCATTTTGTCGACACCAGCACGAGCGTTCACGATGTGCTCGCCCGTTAGAACTGGTCGTTTTGACAAAATCACAGTACGACCATCATTATCTTGAAGAACAAGATCTTGGCTGCTGTGTGCTTGGCTCGCATCTTTCACTTCATAAAACGCCAAGCTTGCTGTTGCACCAATAACGTTTTTCGCTTGAGCAGGATCTTGTACACCAGGGAGTTCAATTCGAATGCTCTCTTTACCTTGGCGTTGCACTAGTGCTTCTGTGATACCAAGTTCTTCAATACGACCACGCATGATCTTCAGGTTTTGTTGAAGAGTCGACGATTGAAATTCTTGGATATTTTGTTCACTCGGTTCAAGCACAAAGCCACGAGATGAACTTTTTGAAATCCAGCCCGGGTAGTTTTGACGCAAGAACTTGTTCACTTCCGACAATGCTTGCTCGCTGTCACTGTTTACCGTAATTCGGTTGCCGCTCTCTGCTCGAACTTGCACACCACGAACACGTTGATCACGTAGGTTCGCTTTGATTTCATCAATCAACGCATCACGTTGTTCTTCAAACGCTTTATTCACATCAACATTCAACAAGAACTGAACGCCACCACGAAGGTCAAGACCGAGCTTAATTGGGCTAAAGCCCATCTCATTCAACCATTCTGGCGCAACCGATACGTATGAGAAAGTGATGCTGTCGTCTTTATTTAGCTCTTTGTTTAACAACGCACGAGCTTTACTTTGCGCATCTTCACCATCGAATACAATGGTTGTTTTGCCGTCTTTTTCGATGATTTTGTCGGCTGAAATATGGTTGGTTTTTAGCAGTTGATTCAGATGAACAACCGACATTTCACTGTTGTTTTGCTCCGAAAACGTCAACTGGATAGAAGGCTGTTCGCCAAACCAAGTTGGTATAGCACTTAGGGTTAAAATAATGACCGTCGTGATTAATACTACATATTTCCAAGCTGAGTAGTGATTCATCAGCTTTCTGTTCTTTTGCTGCTTTGGTGTTTTTTTCATGTAAACATCATCCCTTCACGATGAAGTGAAGCTTTTAATAACAAGGCTTAACACACGACAGATGCTCCCAGAATAAATTCAGGGTATGAAATGCTCAGAACGCTCACGTCCTGTCGAATACAATCGTCGTGTTAAGAGTGCACAATGGTGCAAATAAATGGTGTTTAGGCAGAAAACTGACTATTGAGTGCGACGTACATGGCATTGGTCTCTTTCCAACCAGAAATGCGATGATCGCTTGTGAAATGATAAAATGTGGACTGGTTGTGACGCCAGTTAATGTCCATCAAGCTGTATGCGTAACCCGCATCAGCGTAAAACGGAGTCGTGAGATCGCCGACAAAATCTACGTGCTCGTCATCAAGCCCTTCCCGTAAGTAAGACGTCCAGCGCTGAGAGTTAAACAAAGCAACGGAATCGAGACTTGCATGGCCTTCAGATACTGGAGATTGAGAGCTTTCTTCTGAGACTTCAGAAAAATCGACGGAAGAGTTTGGCGATACACTTGCGGCTACAAAAGGTTGTAGCTTAGAAAAGTGCGGTACGTGAGCCTTGTGGTCGATTTGCGCAGCAGATACATGCACTGGTAGCAATACCATTGCAAATAGCAGCAAAATCAACTTTCTAAGGTAAATCCAAGACATAGGAACTCACTAAAAACACAAAGAGCCAAGTTAGGTCACTTGACTCGTTGATAGTATTCCTATTGATTATGGTTCACAACTAAAAAGTTATAAATCTCTGATTTCAGGTTTGCATCGTTATTGCATTTATCAAAACGTCTTTAGAGAACTAGTGTAATTGGTCGTGAGTTATCGATAAAAAATATCGCCCTTATCAACATCTAAGTAGATCTTGTTCTCTTGCTCCAAACCGCCACAATAGATGAAGTAAACGTTGCGCTTTTTGAACGTCACAGAACGAACCCAGCCTCCGAGCTCCTCAAAATCACTCGGATCACAGGTTTCATCGTCTAACAATTGCTGTGTTTTCTTACGGAAAATATCCAAGTGAACTTTTAAATCATCCGACTTCTGTAGGTATTCATCCAATATCTCTAAGCGCTCTTGCTCTTTAATAACTGGCTCTGCATCCGATAACCCTTCAGCATTCAACCATTCGGCTTTTTCTTCACCACCCTCTTCATAGACAAGATAGCCGGAGATTCGGTACCACCCATCTACTTTTTCTAACACCGATACTTTTTCTCCCTTATAGAGCGTATCGACAACTAAAGCATTAAGGTCAGGCTTGTTGTAAACATTGACACGACGCTCAATGACGTAGTACTCGGTAACTTCCGGGGGAGCGGCTTCTAAATCCAGAATCGGTTTGGATGTTTCTTTTTGCAGTGAAGATTGCTCGACTTGCGTAGCCTTTGGTGCTTCAGGTTCATCTTTCTGCATAACGAAGAAATAGTATCCAGCCCCCGCTCCGCCGAGCAACAGCATGACAATCAATGCGACGAGAATTTTCTTCATGCCCTTTTCCTTTTCATTCTTTATTCTTATCCCACCAGCAGCACGTATGTCGTAGAAATTTGGGTATATACTCAAAAGAGCAGGTCAACTAACGCGAGCAATAATGATCAACAGACTCAATTGGATACTACTATTTCTTCTGTTCCCGATAACGGGGCACGCCAATATTCAATGTAACCCATCGTCGTGGAATGACAATCTTACCCAATTCAATCGTTTAGAGTCCAATTACAATCAGCATGTTGAGGTATTCAATACACTTTTAACGGAACATAAACAGCGTCAGTTATTGTCCGACACCTTTTCACTGCATGAGCTCGTGCTACTTTGGCGTGCCAAGTCGAACCAAAATGTGTTCAAAGCGCAATTAAAAGCATCGATTCAATACAAAGAAGAGCTCACAACTAAAGCGGATCAACTGCTTAAATTGAGCACACAATCCCAATGGTCAGCTAATGGGTGGGAGATCCTGGCCCAAAAGTGCCGCGAGTCAAACAAAACCGTCAATCAAATAACTGCGGAATGGTATAACACCAACGCTTTGGAACTTGCTGAAGATTACAAGCGCCTCTCTTCACAATATCAAACTCTGTCACAAGTCTATGATAAAGAAGCTCGAGCGCTTCAATACGCTCAAGATGTTTCGAAGTAAAAACAGAGCCAGTTTTGAATAGACGATGTTGGTTTTTCACTCCAATATTGGACGTTATTCGTGCTTTTTTCTTTCCTTAGTCGTGAATGATATCAAATGTAAATAATGGGATTGTTCTCTTTGACAAACTTGACTAAACCATGACCAAGACAATCAATTTATAGAGACATACGTCACATTAATGCTTTACTTATGGACATTTTTTGGTTAGTTTAGCCATTAATAAAATTTAATAAAAAGTCACATTTGGCTGGAGATGATGCTACAAACATGGTTATCAATCGATTAAGTAACAGGGAATGTCCTAATGCTACCAAAGCCAAGTTTTTGTCAGTAGTTAGGCACGTAAAAGAGTTCGGTTCAATCAGTGATTTGGATCTGTGTAAAATCTTCGGAGAAACAATATGGAGTGATGGGAGGGAATACCATTCAGCCGCGTTCTCATTCAAGGTTGATAGATACACAGGTAACTGTGAAATCTCACAATACAAAAACCAATAAGGCTTAAGAATTTATTAAGCGGAGTCAGGAAACGGACTCCGCTTTTTTGATCATGGCAATCGTAAAGTCGTGCTCGGAGTATCCCTCAATCAATCGTGTATTCGGACACAGCAACCGACAATAGCGAAAGACACCTTCTTTATTGTGCGACGCTAACATTTTCATGCTGGGTAGTTTGGATTCATCCAACAAGTTAAACACACAACCTTTCTCTGTCGCTCGGTACATTTTATCAATCATTTCAATGGTATGATTTGGGTTGGTGGATTGATAGTTCAATGATCCGGAAGCAAAAACAAAGTCGCAACGAGGCAATACCAACGTTGAAAAGTCGCCACATATAAACTTACTTTGCGTACGAAAATCTCGTTTTCTGGCTTCAGAGATAAACTGTTTTTGCTGATCAATGCCAATATAGCTTTGAGGAAGCCCCCCCGTAAGTTCGATAAACGCTAACAAGTCTCCGTAGCCGCACCCAATATCTAAAATACTTGAACCGTCTAACGTTAACCCTCGGCACAACGCCTCAAAACGGCTGATCTGACTATACTTATCTGCCCATCCCAGAGTTCGGGCTCTGTCTTTACCAAACTGTCTATATCGCTTTCGATGATAGTGGGCAATCTTAAGTCTATCGAAAAATTTCATCTTTCTTATGCATAAATCGGCAAACTGCCATTTCCTTTCACTTGTCTAATCGCCAGGTGGGTATGAATATCTTTCACATTTTCTAATCGCTGTAACTTTCTAGTAAATGTTTCATAACCAGCGAGATCTTTACTGACCACCTCTAACAGGTAATCATAGGCCCCTGATACGACATGGCATGAGATCACTTCATCCATCTCAACAACGGCATGTTCAAACTCATCAATCGAAGAAGCTTGGTGGTTATTTAAACTCACTTCAACAAATACAGTCATCGCGATGCCTACAGTGTCTCTGGACACAATAGCTCGATAACCACTTATTACACCTTCCTGCTCCAAACGCTTAATGCGTCTTGCACAAGGTGATGCCGATAGCCCTACTTGGTCAGCAAGTTCTGCCGTTGTCAGAGTGGCATCCTTCTGCATTAGGTTGATAAGTTGCCTGTCAATTTTATCCATTTATTCTTCCGTGCCTTTAATCACCAACAATTAACACTTATACGCAATTTATCACCAACATCAAGCCTAATTACGTCAAACTTTGCCTCCCTTTGGCAAGAGTTTTATTCAACAATTAACACATCATTTACAAATGGACATGTCGATAATGATCTTGGGATACGCAGCTATATTAACGACCTTACTGCTTTGGTCTGGTTTCTTTATTTCTTTAAAAGGGGGCGCAATTTCTGCCTTGCAGCCAGCCGATATCGCGTTAGTTCGCTTTCTAATCCCAAGTATAATTTTATTACCATTTGTGATTAAGCATAAACAGTCGCTGCGCGTAGTGCCTAAACGCTACCTGGTTGGTGTTGTGGTTGGAAGCGGCCTTCCCTATCTTCTGGTCGTCGGAACGGCTATGCATTTCGCTCCCGTGGCGCACGGCAGTGCATTAGTACCTGGCACTTTGCCATTGTTTGTTTCTGCTATCGCGGTACTTTGTTATCAACAGTCGCTGAGTGCTCACCGCTTAATCGGGCTTTCTACGGTGTTGTTAGGGATTTTCGTATTCCTTCTTTCTAATAGCGGCGCAGAGTACAACTGGTCTCAATTACAAGGGCATATCCTGTTTCTAACTGGCAGCATCATGTGGGCTGCTTTCACCATCAGCGCTCGTGTCGCCAATCTTAATGCACACGTCTGTGCAGGATTCGTTGCAATCGCGTCTTTGGCTCTGCTCATCATCGCCGTTGGTTTCGGGTGGGTAGACAGTTATTTGGTGGTAACACCGTTCAGCCAGTGGCCATGGGAGGAGTTATTTGGCCACGCGATGCTACAAGGTGTTGGCGCAGGTTTAATCGCTTCTTTCACTTTCATTTATGCAATTAGGATCATCGGTGCCGAAGCCAGCGCTGCTTTTGGTTCATTAACTCCAGTCGTCGCGACACTTCTTGCCGTTCCAATTTTTGGTGAACAACCAGATTCTCTCACTTGGTTAGCGCTGATGTTGGTCACATGCGGCAGTATTGTGGCAAGCCAAATCTTTATGAAAGATGGAATGAACCAAACTTATCGCCCATCACTTCACAGATAGCGATGATTTTACAAAAACTTATGCCTTACTATCTTGAATAACAAAATGGCGTTTTGATAGCCTCAGCTTAACTAAAAAATTAAAACGCCAATGTGATGCCAGCCACTCATACTAAAGATGAACTGCATAGGTTTCTCAAACCGGGAATGAAGCTTTCTACTAATTTCGAATTTGGGCCTAAGGATCAATATACGTATTCCACCACCTATCTGGGGATGAAAGAAAATGCTTATTTGATTCTTGATATACCAATGCGTTTGCTTGAAGAGCAAGTGATGAGAAAACTCCCCAACGCCGATGTCATCGTGCGTGGTGTATCAGATACGGAGTTAGGCCATGTCATTGCGTTTAAGTCTAGCGTGCTGACGACGACCGTTCGACCATCCCCCCTTTTGTTTATCCGCATTCCAGGAACATTTGCAACCAAACCAGTTCGGGAACATGAGCGTTACAAGTTGCAAATGGACTGTAACGTTATTCATGCAGGGAATGTCTACGACGGTAGCCTTATCGATTTCTCTCTAGCAGGTGTTGGTATATCAACCTTGATTGAGCCCGAATTCAACGTGGGTGAGAGTGTTACCATCGAATGCCCGTTAAGCCACTATATCGGAGAAGAAAATCGATGTGTCATTGCCAACATTAAGAAATTGGTGAAGGGATGGGTAGTTGGAATTAAGTTTGCTAGTTCCATTGAGATGACTCACGAACTAAAAACAGAGTTACTGGAGCAATCCTTTCTAACCAGTAACGTCTGAACTTACTGCTCGCTAAAGCGCGTCGCCTCAAAGCTGTTGAGTATTCTGTGAACCGTATAGGTCACAAGCAGCGTCGCAACAATAGCAAACAAAATACTGCTCACGCGATACAGCGCACTGAACATTAAGTCACCATCCGGAGTAAGATATTGGCCGAACAAAATGCCTAATGTGGTTAAACCGCCAAATCCGGCTCCCGAACCGCTAGACTCTTTCACGTGCATATAACTGAACATCATCGCACCAATCCAAAGCAATGGGACGATAAACAATAAGGTATCCGACCAATCGTATAATACAAGTTGTCCGACAACACCAAAGGTCACCCCCATCAAGGTCCCCATTGCTCTTTTTCGCGCATACCCTAAAGCACCGTTCCAATGCATAGGAAACAATAAAAGTAAGGTTGTCGCCTGAGCAGACATAGAGTCACTCAGGTCAAATAGCTGGAATACAAGGAAAGACATTGTAGCGATACTCGCCCCCATAAGGGCTTCATGACGCATTCGATGACTCTGTTTAGGCTGCGACGGTTTCGCTGGTGGCTGACGAGGTTCCGCATCGGGAATCAAAAATGTCACCACATAAGCAACGATCACTGAAATAACATTCGCTTGCAGGTTGCTAAATATTAGGTCATTTAAGTCCGTGGTTGGATAACTAGCAAAATGCAGCATGATGCTTAAGCTAAGTACGCTGTTCGCTCCAAATAAGAACAAGCTCCCTTTTGACATACAGGCGAATTTATATAGGAACAACCCGAATGCAATGATTGTCATCATGCCTGGGTGCCCACCAAATAACCCACCAAGCACACCAACTTCTAATCCACACACAACCGCTGAAAAAATCAGTTGTCGTGCGGCATGTAGACTCATGACTGGCACCATTCCAAGTAACAACATCGGGGTTACAGTAAAGAATACGCCATAGTTCCAACCAAATACTTTACATAAAGTGAAACCAATAGTCGCACCAGTTGCAATGCGCAAACACTGACGGAAGTCGTTTTCCGACATGGGGTGGTCCCATAACTTCATATCGCCTCCTCGTTAATAAATATAATGAAGAAGACTCAAGAATTGGATCTGGCATCTCGCTAACCAGCCAGATAATGCGTTTTCTGGCAGCAACTGCACGGTTGCTCGAGCCCCTGCTGGAAATGCACGCTGCTGAGGCTCATCGATAGCTAAATGTAAACGTAAGCGCTGCGCGTCTCTCACCCAACGGTTTGAGTCAGTTGGTGTTGCTAAGCGACCATCCGCATCGAATTGACCCGAGCTGACCCCGGCATCCACACTCGTAATACGAGCTTCAAATACATCACCAGGCAAGCTATCAAAAGCCACTAACGCACGGCTGTTCTGATTAAAGTGTCGTAAACTCTTTTCACGAAAGTCGGCAATGATATCCACGTCATCGGAGACTAAAGCGACAAGAGGTGTACCAGCTGCCGCATAGGCCCCCGTCTCCAGCTGCAAGTTAGCGACAACGCCATCATGTTCCGCCGAGACTTGAGTGTAAGACAGATTAAGTTCCGCTTGTTTTAGCTGGTTTTGCGCTACGCGGATATTCACATTCGTCGCGCCTAAATCACCGCGGTTTACTTCCAACTCTTTTAAACGAGCACGTGCGGCCAGTAAGTTCGCTTTAGCTGCCGTTGCACTGCTCTGTGCGTCATCGCGCTGCTGTTGCGAAGTACCATTACGGTGAAACAGAGTATTAAGACGTTTTGCTTCGCGAACTTTTTGTTCCGCCACGATTTTGCTCGCTTCAACGTCTGCTTTTGCCGCAGCAATAGAAGCATCAAGTTGTTCGTTGTTTTGAATCACACGCTCAAGGTTAAGTTGAGCCTTTTCTACGGCGAGCTGATAAGGCTGGGGATCAATCTGAAATAGTAGATCGCCTTGGCTTATTTCTTGGTTGTTGGCAACATAAAGATGCGTAATCTGCCCACTCACACGGGGGGCCACTTTAGTTACCACACGCGTTGCCATTGCCTGAGGCGTCAACGGCATGGCGAGATCTGCAACTAGAAAATAGGCAAAGACAAGGACAAACGCGACGCAAGAATATTTGATCCAACGTGCGAATTTTTGATCTGGAGTCATAGGCGTTTACTTCTCTTTTTATTCGGTTTTCTGACTTATTCGCTAAGTGAATCAAGCGCATTGTGAGCAATCTGATCAAGAATCAATGAAAGCTGCTGAAGTTCCTGGTCGTTGATGTCCGTTAGGAGCTTGCTTCGAACTTGAAGAATCCGAGCCTCCATTTGCTTTAGTAGGGTTTTCCCCTCTTCTGTGAGGCTAACAATACGTGCTCGCTTATCGTGTTCACAGCAATGGCGAACGATCAGAGATTGCTCTTCTAATAATTTTAATGTTCGCATCAACGACGCTAACTCGATCTCAAGCGCTTCAGCCAAATGCTTCTGACTGATGTTGTCACCCATTCGATAAAGCTTCCATAACGCAGTCCAACGCGGATACGTTAGGTTTAAAGGCTCTAACTCGCGATCTGCAACCATTTTCCACAAACGAGCAACACGAGATAATTTCTCAGCCAGAGAAAGGTCTCGCAAACTGTTGATGTCTTGAATCATAAGATCTACTCAATTACTTAGCGTGCTAAGTAATATAAAATAGTTAGCACGCTAAGTAAATATCTTTTTGTGATTGAAATCACGTTGGGTGCGTCAGTGAAGGGGCAGAAATCTAAGTAACACAACACGATGTTTGAATTTGAAATGCAGCGATGTACACAACAAACGTCGAGACCAATAAAGTCTGATTTGTATAAGAGTAAAAGGGTCAGATACAAAAAAGCACAACCCACAGTCATGGTGTTGTGCTTTTCAGATAATGAATAATTGGATTATCCCGTAGTGAGCCAATTCCTTATGTTCGCTCAACTAAGAACCGCTGTTTAAAATCCACAAATGCTTCATGGAGCGCATTTTCTTTAATCGGCTTGAGAAGCACGTAGTTCGCACCCGATTCCATAAAGGCGTCACTGGTTTCTTTCGCGGTGTCAGCAGTACACGCATAAATTGGCGTGCCTAGTTTCAGCTTTTGTCGGATCTCTTTGGTCGTTTCAATTCCACCAAGATGCGGAAGTTGGTTGTCCATCAGTATCAAATCGTAAGTATGATCTTTTAAGAATTCCATTGCTTCTAACCCATCTTTCGCCCAATCAACCTGCATTTTGTACTTGTTACAAAACGCTTTTAGAATGAATGCGTTAGTATGGTTATCCTCTACCAACAACACTTTGAGACTCTCTGCAAATAGTTCACCTGGCTTAACTCGCAAACTCGAATCAAGAGGGGTGAGTACTCGCTCACGATCTTTCACTGGCATTGTAATGACAAAAGTCGTTCCTAAACCTTTCTGACTGCGGACTTGAACATCACCTTCCAGCATGTCGACAAGGCTCTTCACAATGGTCAGCCCTAAGCCACTACCACCGTATTCTCGAGTCGTTGTTGCTTCTTCTTGAACAAAAGGTTCGAACATTTGGTCGAGTTTGTCAGACTCGATGCCGATACCTGTATCCGTAATTTCCACGACCAGCACGCTATTGTCAGCGCCATAGAACTGCTCCAGTTCCGCATGCAAGCGCACGCTACCCGAGGGCGTAAACTTCACAGAATTACTGACTAGGTTGAATAAAATTTGGTTCAGACGAACTTGGTCAGTAAAGATTTCAACATTGGGATCTATTTTGTTTTCAATGACAAGGTTGACGCCTTTACTTTCACAAATAGGACGATAAATGTTTTCTAACGTTCGAATTGTATCAGTGAAAGAAAACGGGTGCTTTTGGATATTAAACTTACCCTGCTCAATCTTCGAAAAGTCCAAAATATCATTCAAAACAGCAAGTAAGTGCTCACCACTATGTCGAAGTACGTCAATTTGGTTATTCTGCTCTTCTGTTTCCACAGAGTCTTTTAGCAATTGAGCAACCCCTAAAATTCCATTGATTGGCGTTCGGATCTCATGGCTCATTTTAGCCAGAAAGTCGGCACGGGCTTGAGCAGATTTTTCTGCTTCTTTGCGCGCCAAGTTACTCTGTTTTTCCGCCTCAATAAGCGTGGTTATATCCTGACCTTGAACAATAATACCGCTAATATCTCCATCAACTCGAATCGGCGATAAGTTCCAGCGATATACTTTGTCTCCAATTGGCACATTAACGCCTGTCAACGTAGCTCCCTGAGCCGCCATGCGAAGGTGTGGCATCAACTTTTCTTTGAAACCTTTGAACACTGGGTGCATGGTTTCAACATCGTTTTCCATGACTAACTCTTTGCGTGCTGCCGGATTGATTTGGACAAGCACACCCGATTCAGACCACACCATAATAGGTGATAACGCAAAGTTAAACAGGTCGCGGAAAGACCGCTTTTGTGCTTCAAGCTCTTCAAAAGTGTTTTCTAGTGTCGAACCAATATGATCGAATTCCTCAATATCTGACCCCTCAAAACGCTCAAATCCTTTTTCTTCACGAGCCGAGCGGGTATATGCCATCAGGGATCCTAACTCTTCAACTACTCGATTCTCGATCCATTCTTTAGTCATTAGCGCAATCATGACCATACCGATAACTGAGGCTAGCATTGCTAGCAGGTGTTGGATTTGCAATGTCACCACGCTCTGATTGTCTTGCACAGTAAGCAAGCACAAGTCAGTCTCGGCGGCATTTACCTCAATAGGGGTTTTGATGATCAATAATTGGTCAAGCTTGTGCTGGGACTCTCGTCGTTTGAGTACGTCAAATATTTGATAAGCCTCATCTCCTACTAATGAGCTTGCCAATGGTGTGTTGTTAGCGACCAACACAACATTGTCGACGTTGCCTTCATTTTTTAGCCTTTCCATCAACCCAAAGTTATTATCTAAAACAACAACATTGTAAGAGTACCCCATCACTTCACCGGTTTTAGGTTGTAAAACGGGTACGCGACGAAGTAACAGATGGCGAGTTCCCATCGGGGTCTGTGAGGGTAGATAATACCAGTTGTTGCTAAAGGTCACTTGACTGGCAAGTCGGCTAAGTATCAGGTTGTTGATGCCATAGAAATGCGCGTTGCCATCGTCCCAAATAATACCTTGATGATCGGTTAGGAAACGAAACTCCGGTGTATGGGAAGGATCACTCTGGTCAATACTCATGAAAAAGTAATTGAGTGCCTCTTCATCACGTTCTGTATAAAAATCCAATACAACATCACTTTTCGAATTGCTGTTGTGATGAATCTGAATCGCTGCAAAATGGCTATCAAAAATGTTCAGGATCAGGGCAGAGGTCTGCTGCTTGGTTCGGTCGACTTCCTGCCAAATAATCTGCTTCGAGAAGTAATAACTCTGAACAAAGATGCCTAGAATGATCGGAGCAAGTACGAGAATAATTATTTTGGTAATAAGCGTCGACAGTGAGCGACGCTTTCTTGTTTTTGATGTAGTTGTCATCAATTATCTGAGTATCTAAATGCACGTTTTCTTAATGCTTCAATTCTTTCTGGAGAGTCCGATTTGGTAACGACTTCAAAATCACCAGAGTAAACGGTGGGAACTGGCTTTCCTTCTAAATCCCACTTAATGGCCTCAGCCATTGCAATACCTGTATCATCGTTCATACGCATAACGGTAACGTCTAACTCCCCTTTAGAAAGCGCCTCTAACTCTGCTGAACCGCCGCCCCAACCATTGATCATGACATCATCACGACCTAACTCTTTAAGAGCGTCAACAGCACCTAATGCTACATCGGTAGAACACGCGTAAATGAAGTCAACGTCCGGATACTTCTCCAAACTGGCTTTTGCAGCTTCATACCCAGATTGCTTTGTTGCTTTGGTGTAGTAAGCAGATTGTAGTTCAAATTGATTATCGCGGTTCACTTGGTTGATAAAAGTGTTGCCTCTGATGTCACTAATGTAGCCCTCTGAGAAGTAGAGAACACTATAGTGGCTATGTTTAGGGAAACGCTTGCCAAACTCAACGGCCAATTCACGACTTCCTTCTGCGTGGTCGAAACCAACATAAAGAAACGGCTGATGATGTTCCCAATCCCTAACAGGTGTGGTGATATTTTGTAAAATTAACTTGGTTTTCTTTGAATCTAAGACATGCTCAACAAACTTACGATGTCTTGTGGTATCTAGAGTAAAGATCAAGTAATCGGAGTTGCTTTTCAGCGCCTCCATTAAAGACAAACTTTGCTGCTTTATATCTGCATTAGGACGAGTAAACACCTGATTTAGTTGATAGTCGATATCAAGCTTATCTAGGCGTTTTTCAAACGCATCGATGTTTCGAATCCAATAATCAGAGATCTGCTGCCCTGGATAAACAACAGAAATTTTCAGTGGACGCTTCTTGTCTTTTGCTACGGGTACAGGGGTTTCTCTTACCACTTCAGCCAACGCACTAGTTAGCTGCTTCTGTTGTGGAAACTGGTCTAAAAACTCTTGATATGCCCAATACCCATTAAGAACTTGGGTGGCCTGCACATTCGGCGCAAAAGCGGCCATTGAAATCAGGGAGAATACTAACGCTTTTTTCATCTACTGCTCTTTTAGCTTTTTTATGAGCCTAATTCAGCTCTATTCATTACCTAGCCGAGTCATCCTATACTCTTGTAATCTACCTTCCTCTTAGTGCCTGTTTCAATAGTAAATTGGTTCTTGGTCTGAGTGGATGCAAATAAAGTACATTGAGTCGCTTCCTTTGTCTCGATGACGTAGAGACATTTCGCGCTTTTCATATTCAGGCCCTTTAAACAGAACACCAGCCCATTATGCGTCAGTTTATTCCTACATGGTACTCCAAAAACAAAAAGAAACCGCCAATGTGACATAGGCGGTTTCCGTGTATCTTTGCGTAGCAAGGGCTTATCAGAGTGCCACTATCTCTAACATCATTTGTTGATGTTCGTCGACGACAATATTTGCTTTTGACATAACGAGCAGCTCTTTTTTCGCTTTAGTTAGTTGCTTAATATAGTACTCTGCTCGCATGGCAAGCGTCTTTGACTCAAAATCCGATGACCATTCCAATACCAAAGGGCCTTTTCCCTTCAAAGCTTTCGCTCCTTTTCCGGTTTGGTGCTGATTGAATCTTCGTTCAACATCATTGGTAACACCACAATACAACGCGTTGCGGTTATTTCGTATCAGGTAGACACTCCAACGCTGCGTTGTATTTTCCATCATGAAAGCAGTGACTCAACCTTAGCTTTTAATTCATCCAGCTCTTCTTTCAGCTGAGCGACTTCGAGCTCTAGCTGACTTACTCGATCGGAGCTCGATCTTGCAGCAGACACAGGCGCTGCAAGTTCGGACGCATCAACATCACCACAGAACAAATGCATATAACGCGACTCCCGCTTACCAGCCTCACGTGGTAATTTGACCACTAATGGTCCTTTCTCTTCGCTTGCTAAATGCTCAAGGACCGTTTCCACTTCTTTTACATCATGAAATGTCGCGAGACGATTAGTACGAGTACGAATTTCCCCAGGTGTTTGAGCACCGCGCAAAAGCATACAGCATACAATGCCTTTCTCCTGCTCTGTCAGCTTTAAATCACCAAATTCCGTATTACAGAAACGGTGTTGATACTTGCTGACGCGGCTGTTGAACGCACTTTCGTCACTGACGAGCCTGCGCTCAATAAGAGCATCAACGGCATCGAGAACGTCTGACTCAGAGAGTGACATCACGGGATCACGGTTGCTTTTTTGATTACACGCGTTGGTTAATGCGTTTAGGCTGAGGGGGTAAAGATCTGGGGTAGTGACTTCTTTTTCGATCAAGCAACCAATAACTCGTGCTTCAATTGCCGTTAGCTCAACTTTCATAATGCATTTCCTTATTATTTTTGCATTTGACTTTGTACCTAAATCGCTTCGAAATCATACTCCATAAATTCACACAGCAGTGCAAGAAGCGTTAGCGGTTCAGGTGTTGGTGTCAGGCTAAAGCATAGCGTAAGACCTGACACCCCTTACGAATAGGGTCAGGTATCAATGCTCCGAGAGAATCGGCACTCTCGTCAAATTGCCATCTTGGTCGACCATCATTATTTTTGAACGATTAAGCTCAACTTCGATGATTTCGAGTTGCTCACGGGCGTTGATATACGCCGTTTTTAACTTTTCAGCCACAGAGCGAGTGACTTGCTCATTATCTTGACTATTTACTTGCTCCGCAGTGTTACCAGAGTCCATATCAAGTTCATCATTTTGCATTCAATGGTGTTGATAATATAGTGAAGGCCACGTTATGACAATGAATCGATGGATTCTACGATGTTGGCCAAAACTCGAAGAAAGCAGCACGATTATATGGACACAGCGCAATTGGTTGAGAAATGTTCAACTCTGCATTGCTATTGATCTAAAGACTGTTATGCCACTGGATGTTGTGCTTTAATCGAGGAAGATATTCATAAAATTAGGAAAGAGAACTATGAGTAGCGTATTTGAAATCGTTAACCAAGCTCGTCGTAAAAACAAACTAAAACGTGAGCTTCTTGATAACGAGAAGAAAGTTCGTGATAACCGTAAACGTGTTGATCTTCTAGAAAACCTTCTAGACTACATCAAACCAGAAATGACTCACGATGAAATCGTCGCAATCATCAAAAATATGAAAGCAGACTATGAAGATCGTGTTGATGACCACATCATTAAAAGCGCTGAGATCTCTAAAGCACGTCGTGACATCAGCCGTCGCATTCGTGAGCTGACTGAAGAAGACAAGCAAACTAGCGGCAAAAAATAAACGCGTAAGCTAGATTTTCGAACCCCGAGCAAGAATATCTTCCTCGGGGTTTATTTTTGTCTCTAAACTAACCGCCGTGTACAATCAATCTAACTCTTATTCCTAACGCATTCAGCTTTCTATGTCTTCAACTACGACAAGTACACAACCAACGCTTGCAAAACAATTATTTACGATGACCTGGCCAATGCTATTTGGCGTTCTGTCTTTAATGAGCTTTCAGCTTGTGGATAGTGCGTTTATCGGTCAGCTCGGCGTTTTACCGTTAGCCGCTCAAGGTTTCACTCTGCCTTTGCAAATGGTCATTATCGGTATTCAAGTCGGTCTAGGGATCGCAACGACAGCGGTCATTTCTAAAGCTCTTGGGGCGAATGAAAGTCGGTATGCCAAACAACTTGGCGGATTGGTATTGATGATCGGCTCAATTGGTGTCGCTATTTTTGGCGGGCTAATTTGGCTTTTGCGCTACCCCATTTTAGCTCTATTAAGCGCTCCAGAATCTGTTATGCCGATAATCGACAGTTACTGGCCTTGGTGGTTATTAAGCTCATGGACTGGTGCAGTTTTGTATTTTTACTACAGTATCTGCCGAGCTAATGGCAATACAATGTTACCTGGCACAATGATGATGATAACCAGCGGCGTGAACCTTGTGCTCGATCCGCTATTTATTTTCACGTTTGACTTGGGTATTAACGGAGCGGCAATAGCAACCATCGTCGCTTTTGGGTTTGGTATTTTAGTCGTCGCTCCTCGCGTGAAAAAGAATCACTGGGCAACGACACAATGGCAAGATCTTAACGTAGCCAAAAGTGTTGCATCTATCGGTAACATTATGGGCCCTGCGATGATTAGCCAACTGCTGCCACCGTTGTCTTCCATGCTAGCAACAAAATTATTGGCAAGCTTTGGAACCGCAGCAGTCGCCGCTTGGGCGCTTGGTTCACGCTATGAGTTCTTTGCTATCGTTTCGGTCTTGGCGCTGACAATGTCTATGCCTCCAATGGTTGGACGCTTACTTGGGGCAAAGAACTATGAAGATATCCAAAGGCTCGTCAGTATTGCCGTAAAATTCATTCTAGGTTTCCAACTTTTGATTGCTGCCATTACATTTGCCGTCGCAAACCCACTCGCATTATTGATGACAAGTGATGTGCAAGTGGAGCAAGTCTTGGAAATGCATTTACTGATAGTGCCGATCAGTTTGGGTTCATTAGGGGTTTGTATGCTAATGGTTTCTCTTTGTAATGCATTAGGCAAATCTTACACCGCGCTCACCATTTCAGCGCTGCGCTTGTTTGTCTTTTTCCTACCGTGCTTGTGGGTTGGCGCTCAAATGGATGGAATCCGAGGTTTACTCTTAGGCGCTTGTATCGGCAACCTGTTAGCTGGTGTTTCCGCATACCTAACCTATCGCCAAACCATACGCAAACTCGCAGGCGCTCAAGCCAACGCACAACAATGAATAATCAGAACTAAGCCCCTGAAGTGGGGCTTTATCGTTTTGACGCCTTGTCTAAGTTGAAATGTTAGCTAGGCGAGTTTTAATTCACTAAAGAGCTCAAATAACTGGTTCGATTTATACGGCTTAGGTAAATAAGCATCCATGCCTGCCGCAAAACAGTTGTGGATGTCTTCTTCCAAAACACTCGCAGTGAGTGCGATAATCATCGTTTTTTCACGTCCTGCTTTCTTTTCCCAACGACGAATTTCTTTCGTCGCGGTCAGTCCATCCATCACGGGCATCATGCAGTCCATTAAAATTGCATCGAATTCTTCTCCCTTTGTGATGGCTTCTAACGCTTCTTGGCCGTTGCTTGTTATCAAATAGTCATAACCTGCTTTATCCAGAAAAAAACTCGCTATTTTCTGGTTCATCAAATTATCCTCCGCAATTAAGATCCTCCGATGAGAGCGCGACGCTCGATATTCAGAGCTGACAACATTATTGGTGACATTGTCACTTGATATAGTCTTTTCAACCTTAGCTAAATCATCAATGACATGCTTAAATCGATTGCCAAGGAAAGGTAATGTGAGTACGGCATGTACTTTTTCTGCATTTTCGTAGGGAGTGGATAAATGATGCTGGCAAATAATCACACGGCGAAGATCGTAATTAAATGATAGATTATCCAAGACTTCATCGGTATTAGCGTCATTACTGTGGCACAGAAATATGACATCAAAGTCATCATTTATCGCTTGCACTTCATTCACATTATTAACGCCAAAGAGATTGATTTTCGCTAAGCGACACTCTTTTAATATTTGGTCGGCGTAGTCGTAATTTGAGCAGATCAAAAGCCCTTTATTAATCACCTCCGAACGCCAGCCAAACACCGGAATTGCTTCAACCTCAATCGAGAATTCAAAGCATGTGCCCACTCCTTTTGTAGATGTTGCTACGAGCTTGCCCCCCATCATCGACACAAGCTGACAACAAATTGCCAAACCCAACCCTGTACCGCCAAATTGCCTCGACACTCCTTCATCTTCCTGAGTAAAGGGTTCAAAAATCGTGGTTAACTTATCTTGATCAATGCCTATTCCGGTATCTTCTACTTTAAACGTCAGCACTCCACGTTCTTTCTCAAGTAACTCTTCATAACTAACATCAACGCATACATGCCCACTTTCGGTAAACTTAACCGCATTCGATACCAGATTCGTAACTACCTGTTTGACACGATGATCATCGACCATCACGCGAATGGGGATATTTTCAGCTAAATTAATACCTAACTTTAGCTGTTTAGATGTTGCTTTGGATTGGAATAAAATCATCGACTGATACACGACTTCTCGGATATCCGCTTCTATTAGTGACAGCTCCAATCGTCCAGACTCGATTTTAGAGAGATCCAATATATCGTTAAGTAAAGTAAGCAGTGTTTGAGATGAGGAGTCAATGTCATCAACAACTTCTTGTTGATGCGAAGACAACTCACTTTGAGAGAGTATTTCTGTCATGCCCATGATCCCGTTAAGGGGCGTGCGTATTTCATGTGACATGTTGGCAAGAAACACAGATTTTGCACGATTAGCCGATACTGCTGACTCTTTTGCATGCAGTATTTCTTCAGTTTGTCTCTGCATTTCTTCAACCACTCGATTCACTTGCTGAGCAAAAATGGTCAGTTCATCACTTCCATCAACTTTGACTTTTGTTTGCTTCTCTTCGGAGTTGATCAACGCGTTTAAAGTATGAATGATCGCATCGAGTTTGCTGTTAACTCGGAACCAAGTACTAAATCCGAGCCAACAAAGCAGGATAACCACTAAGGCGACGCCAAAACTGATCATCGCTATATTGGCCTTTTGTTCATGAACCTGCGTGAGAAGCGACTGCTCAGTTTGTTTGGTGAACCCATCAATGAGCACTTGTAAGCGCTGCACACGAAAATCGAGTTCTTTTAAATACGCGGCGTAGTCACTTTGTGACATGTCTCCTGACATTAATTGTCCGCGAGACGCCAAGTTTCTCTGATATCTCGGCGAAGTAAACAAGCCAAGCAATTTATCCACTTGCTCGTATGACCCACCTAAGTTTAAAAACGCATCCAAATTTTGCTGCTGTCGGTCAATCGCCTGATAAAACATACTTTGACTTAGCCGACTCTTAGGGTCTTGGACTAAACGGTTCGTCAGCCAAGCTTCTTTCTGTGTCCAAAAAGAGAGCTGAGCAAGGTAGGCAATAAAATTTTGCATGCGAATGCCGTCGTCACTGCCATACCATTGATGATTTTGCAACAAAGAGCGCGACATATTTTGGAGCTGTTGAAATGCCCAATCACCCAGGTCGTCCATCTCACTCAATCTACCTGACAATACCCCCAGCATGGCTTCTTTCAGGTCATCAGCATACTCAGCAGTATTAGGGTTACTCACAAACTTTTGATGCAAAGAAGAAATAACTTCACCTTGTTCTTCAATATTAATGGCTGCAGAGACTTGAAGATCAGGCTGTCGGCGTACTTTCTCTATGGAGTAAATAAAGTGGGAGGCCTTGGATATCAATTGGAAACCTTGAATATTGCTAACCGTTTGATTGAGACGGCTCACGCGCAACGCATTATCAGAAAACTGCTGAACTGCAAACACCACTATTACCACAGCGGGTAATAGTGCGAGGAGTGCTAAGCGTGTTTTTATTGATAATCTCAACATCCATCAGCCTAATGGTTGATTTCATCCGTTTATTTAATATTAGACTAGTTTCCTGCATTGAAAGGCATATACGGCATTGTTACTTTCAAACAACATTCACCTACCTAGATTATGGTTATTGTGAGTGTTTTATCATCGGCTAATGAAGTGGCAATTGTGATTCAAGTCATATTTTTTGATCTTAAAGTTGGATGCAAACAATAAAGTTTCACTCACAACTAAGAGTCGCCTCACTTTTCAGGAAATCATCTATTGTATGTTTACCTATTGAGTTGCCTTATCGAGTTAAATCACAAAAAAATGCAAAATATCCATTTTTGTCAACAAAACTAATTTGAAAGCAAACGTTATCATCGCAAAAAAAGTAAGTTACTTTCTAAATGTCAATACGTGAAAACCACTGCTTTAGTCACATTAATCCACCACTAACGTCCCCTTAAGTAGTGTTTTACACTGGATTTAATTTTCCTAGCAGAATAAGGACTCCGACCTTAGAATCCGCACACATAACTATTACAACCCGATTACATAACCCACCACACTCTTGCACGCTGCCGAAGAGGCAACAGCAGAGAGTATGGTTAGCCCCCAAAACGTGAAAGGTCTAATACAACAATGAGTCCAGAGAAATATCTCCAAGACTGGCAAACTAGCCAAACGATTGCTGAATCTATTTCCCCTCTAATTGGTAAGCTATATCGTCAAAAAGGAATCGAAGTGGTTCTGTTTGGTAAAACGCTTATTAATGCTACTACTATAGACATTCTCAAAACTCATCGCGTTGCAAGACGTTATACCGGTAACCCACTTTCGCTTGAGCACACGATGCCTATTATTCAAGCGCTTTGTGAAATGAGCATTTCTTCATGCCGTGTCGATGTTGGCCAATTGGCAACTATGTACTGGAATGAACATGACGATACAAGCTCTCTAAACGATTTCCTTATCACTGCACTTGATGGCGCTCGCGACGCAGATTCTTCATTGAAAGCGCGTGATGTGGTTCTTTACGGGTTCGGTCGCATTGGTCGACTACTTACTCGCCTTCTCATTGAGAAAAGTGGTCCAGGTTACCCACTAAGACTACGTGCGATTGTGGTTCGTGGCGGTAAAAAAGGCGATTTGGAGAAGCGTGCTAGCTTGCTGCGTCGTGACTCAGTTCACGGTCAGTTCAACGGTAGCATTGTTATCGATGAAGAGCGTAAAGCACTGATCGTTAACGGCAACTACATCCAAATCATCTACGCAAATAACCCAAGCGAAGTAGACTATTCAGCTTTCGGTATCAATAACGCGCTAGTTGTTGATAACACAGGTGTTTGGCGTGATTCTGAAGGCCTGAGCCAACACTTAGCGTGTAAAGGCGCAGAGAAAGTACTGCTAACAGCACCAGGTAAAGGTGACATCAAAAACGTTGTCTTCGGTGTAAATGAGTCGGTAATTAAAGAAGATGACACCATCATCTCTGCGGCAAGCTGTACAACAAATGCAATCACGCCAGTCCTTAAGGCTCTGAACGATAAATATGGTGTTCTTTCTGGCCATATTGAAACCGTGCACTCATACACAAACGACCAAAATTTGATCGACAACTTCCACTCTGGTGACCGTCGCGGACGTAGTGCTTCACTAAACATGGTTCTGACTTCAACAGGTGCGGCAAAAGCAGTTGCTAAAGCATTGCCAGAGCTTGCAGGCAAGCTAACAGGCAACGCGATACGCGTACCGACACCAAACGTTTCTATGGCAGTCGCTAATCTAAACTTAGGTGAAGACGTAGACCGTGATTCACTGAACGATTACTTGCGTGAAATGGCGTTGAACTCTGAGCTTTCGGCACAGATTGACTACACCGATTCAACAGAAATTGTATCAACTGACTTAGTTGGCTCTCGCCATGCAGGCGTCGTAGATGGTCAAGCGACTATCGCACAAGACAAGCGTTGTGTACTTTACATCTGGTACGACAACGAATTCGGTTACAGCTGCCAAGTTGTGCACTGTATGGAACAAATGATGGGTGTTCGTTACCAAACATTCCCTCGATAGGTGAACTTTGCTCCACAACGTTAACCACATAGCGTAGCGGACAATATCTCATATTTGTTCTAAATAATAAGCGCCATGCGCATTACTAATATTTTTCCCCGTTTATACGCCTGATCACCCTCAGGCGTTTTTTCGTTTCATTCATTTGACACTCTCCGGACAAAGTGAACGTCAGCATTCATGTTTTGTTCATGTTCACAGCATTAATCTGAGCACATAAATTACAGAGAGGTCATGATTATGAATCGGATTATTGTAACTGCACTAGCACTGATTACCGGCTTTTTTACGTTAGTATTTAGCTTGATCATTGCGATTCCGTTGACCATCGCAGCATTAATTACCGGCAAGCGTATTGAAAAGCGCGTCAAGAAAATGCAGAGAGAAATGCACGAAGAGTATGAGTTTAATACAGGTAAAGCAGATGCGATTGAAGGTGAATTTGAAGAGGTTCGCCGGTAAGTAAATAAGATTTAGATGAGTTTCTCTCCCCCGACCGCTCCTGAGAAACTTCTTGCTTTCACCCTGTCCTTAAAATGGCAGGGTGCTTTTTTGAAATGCACAATGTTGAATAAGCACCTAGCGGTTTATTGCTTTATCTTTTTGTTGTAGGAGGCTGTGTAACCAGCCTCCCATAAATCACCATCGACACCAGAGTATGGGTTGGATTCTTTCGGAGCGCCGCTTAGGCAAGCATCTTTGCCTTCCTTCTTAATTTCATCGATGTGATTTAAAACAAAGTCAAAGTGTTTAGGATCAGCCTTTTGTAGTAACCCGTACAAAAGGCCAAAGCCAAGCATCGTAAATACAAACAGTTCAAAAAACACCCAAATGCTCTTTGTTGAAAAGAATATCCAAGCAACGCTGCAAACACTGGTCAAAATTACTACTGGAGCTAAATCTACTATTCTTTGCATATTGCTCTCACCTTCTAAACGGTCATGAAGTCTCTACCCCTTTCATAGGGTAAGTAAGAGGAAAGTCCGTTTTTATCCAATAAAGCACTCTCGACTTAATATGCGACACTGTTAGTATTAACGTTAAGTGGCTATCGTTCTCATTATAACAATGCGTTGGAAAGTAGCTTTCACAGCAAATGAGAATATGAACCAAAGTAACACTATTGATAATATTAATTTTAGCAACGTTTAGCGTCAGAATTACGTAAATTGTGTAAGGGTTACTGAGAGTAGACAAAAAAGCAGCCACACGGGCTGCTTTTAGTATTTCTGTCTTGCGAGCTTGTCTATACCGTTACGACCACTCTAAGAGCCAGCAGCATGAGTACTACCCCTGACAAACGATCAATCAACACTGCCTTAGAGCGAATTCTGTCAACGACTTTAGAGCTCGATAGCACTAGGGTAATAAAGGTGTACCAAAGCCCATCCACAACAAACGGCGTGGCAACAATGATCATCTGATTACTCAAATCATTACCGAGCGCGACAAACTGACTGAATAATGCGATAAAAAACAAAGCAATTTTGGGACTTAAAATCGAGATAAAAAAGCCTTCTCGCGCAGACTGGATTACCGTTGTTTCCTCACCTGACTCCAACTTCGCAGCCACACCACCTTTTGAACGCAAAGCATTAAACCCTAAATACGCAAGATATGCCGCACCCACAAGGCTAATCGTCTTGAACAGCATCGGGCTTTGCTGCAAAACAACAGCGAGCCCAATCAAGGTAATAAACGCATATATACCAATGCCAAACGCATGAGCCCAAGCCGTAGCTAATCCATTGATACGTCCACCAGCCAACGAGTGCTTAGCGACAATAGCTAAGCTGGGACCTGGTGACATAGCCCCTAATAAACACACGGTAAAAAGTGATAACCAAACTGTTAGTGTCATAAGAATCTCCCCTCTTTGAAGCTCACTCTATCAACGGAAGAGGTATAATTAGAAATCAAAGTTATTCATACTAATCATGACTTCAAGTCATAACTAAACGGTGTACGTATTAGCGAATGGAATATTCAGAGATTTGCATTACTGAGCGAATCTCTTCTCGCACCCATTTATGCGCAGGATCCGTGTCGTATTTGGGGTGCCACATTAACCAATATTGATGAATAGGTGTTTCGAGTGGTAATGCTTTATGGGTTAAGTCCCAATGTTTAGCGAGGTTAACGGCAATATGTTCAGGAGCTACCATCAGGTGCTCACTTGCAACTAAGCGATTGATCGCAGCAGAGAAGAATGGAACCTTAAAGGTAACGTGGCGGGTGTGCCCTAGCTCTTTCAATGCTAAATCAGTGTAGGAATCTTTGTCTCCGCCGCCAGTCACTTTGATGTGTGAATATGAAATCAAGTCTTCAATACTGATCTGGTCCTGCTTTGCTAACGGATGAGAAGATTTCATCAAACAAACTGATGAATCCTCACCAATTTTAACGCTCGACACACTCTGTGGTTTTTCTGGATACATAGAAGACGCGATATGGATGCCCGTCTCATGAAGTTTATCAAGAAAGTTGGGTTGCCACAGTCGGTACGCCATATCTAGCTGTGGCGCTTGTTCACCCAAGTGAGAGGCAATATCGGGCAATACGTATTGCGCCACGTAGTCACTAGAAGCAATAACAAGCTCACCTTGCCACTGCCGCGGCTCAAAAGGTTGGTCATCGAGTAAATGGTCAAACTCAGCCAGTAATGCATCAAGCTTTGATTTTAACGCTATTGCTCGTGGCGTTGGTATCAGTTGATTACCTTGACGAATAAGCAGTGGGTCACCACACAGATCGCGCAATTGTGCAAGCTGTCGACTGACGGCAGACTGCGTAATGTGCAAACGGTCTGCGGTCCGGCTGACATGACACTCCTCTAAAAGTACATGCAAGGATCTAAGTAGATTCAAATTAATGTTGTTTAACATATTCGCTCAGAAGGGTTTTCAACATAGCATCCATTCATGGTCACTTCACAAACAGGTTCCCAGTCGTGTTAAAGAATTCAGCTAAGACGGTATGAGTCATCAGGTTTCGAAGCTCTGGATATCGTTGAATTTGATCTCTGATTTCGTTCAAGCGAGCCATCGTAGGCACTTCGACAAAAACCATCATGTCCGTCTCACCGCTGATCGCATGACACCATTTTACGCCATCAATTTTGTATAACTCGTCCGCGTATGATTCGCAATAATACGTAGAGGTTGATTTATCGAACTTTAAGGCAAAATAGGCGCAAATCGAATCCCCACCCGAAGGCGCAATTTCAGCGTGATACCCTAGAATCACTTTGTCATGCTCTAGCTTACGAATACGGGCCGTTACCGCAGAACGAGAAAGGTTTACTTTATCCGCAATTTCAGTCACCGACAGCCGAGCGTTGTGCCTGAGCAGATCCACAATCTTATGATCAAACTTGTCCATACCGTTACCAAGCTTTCCTTATTTTTCTCATTCTATACCGATTCTAACTGCATAAGAAACCAACATTTTGTTGGAATTATTTAAAACAACCGTCATATTGACGGTTTAGTAAATCATTTTGTTATTAACATTTTGGATATGCTATTTGGCGGGCATGAGATGAGTGCTGTTATCCATTTCAACAGAAAATAGATAACACATTGAAATCAAATTCCCACCTTAAGTACTCAGCACATAAATAGCATCGCTTAAACACATAAAACGAAATAACCAGAAGCCACAAGCTTTTTCGCAATAACCCTCATAACATTGGATGAATCAATTCGCATGGAAGAGCTCAAAAAAGACATTTCACTCACATCAGGTATCGCACAGTTATCCACCACATTAATGGGAACGGGGCTGTTTATGATCCCGGCTATCGCAGCAGGTATAGCTGGCCATTTTTCACTATGGGCTTGGATTTTATTGTTCATCGCGATTTGTCCTATTGCGCTGACTTTTGCTCAACTGGGTAAACGATACCCCAACGCGGGCGGAACAGCCTTTTTTGTACGCAAAGCCTTTAACGCCAAGCTGGAAAGTAGTGTCGCTTGGCTATTTGTTAGTGTCATTCCGGTAGGGGTTCCGGCCGCGATTGCACTCGCCGCAGGCTTTCTACAACAAATATTGCCAGAGCCTATTAGCAACAATCTGTTTGCACAAGTTCTCACGGTAGTACTTCTTGTGTTCGTCAACTTGATGGGCACAAAATCATCAGGTCATTTACAAACTCTTATTGCTTTGAGTGTCTTCGCACTTGTTGGCGCATTTTTATGGAAAGGCGACGTTAACAGCGCCGATCTTGTGATGCCCGCCATCACACAAGAGTCAATTTGGCCTATTACCGCAGCGTTAGGCGTGATGTTCTGGTGTTTTGTTGGCATAGAGGCTTTTGCCCATATGGGGGAAGAGTTCAAAAACCCTCAAAGAGATTTCCCTATTGCCATTGTGGTCGGTTGTTTTGTAGCAGGGGCTACCTATTGGGCATGCTCTGTCGTTATTTTAAAATTTGGCGCGTATGGTAACGCTCAATTTGATAACGCATCCATCCCCTGGCTTAGTGCCCAACTACTAGGCGATGGAGCCAAATGGATAATCAGCTTGATAGGTTTCTCCGCTTGTTTCGCGAGCGTTAACTTATACACACAGAGCCTAGCGCGAATGGTCTGGGCTCAAGCTCGTGAACATCGTCCTTCTAGTCCACTAGCCAAGATTTCGCGTCGTGGTGTCCCTTTCTCAGCCACCATATTAGTTGGCGGTATATTATTGATATCTTGTGTGATAGGAACCCTATCACAGCTCGATCTGGAGTTTTTCCTAAAACTCGCAAACAGTGTATTCGTTCTGGTTTACATGTTGGCGATGTTAGCCGCTTTTAAATTGCTTCGAGGATTTGGTAAAACACTTGCGGGACTGTCCCTACTGCTTTGTACCGGTGTTTTTATATGTTTAGGCTGGTCAATGTTTTATGCACTTGGCATTTTTACTCTACTTTTACTGCCTTGGAAACAGTGGCGACATAAGCGACAAACACGTGTAGTTGAATAGTCATCGCTTCCCATTTCGAAATATGTGAGCTAAACGTTGGATACCAGCGTCTATGTTCTCTAACGCGATATTGCCGTAACCAAGCACGGCACCATGCCAGTGACGTGCTTGAAAATCTGGGTGTTCATAATAGCTCAAAGGTCGCAAGATGATCCCTTCATGCTCTGCTAGTTTTATAAAACGCTGCTCATCCATACCGTCTTGCCATTTCAACGTAACATGAAGCCCCGCCGCTTGGCTAACGACGCAAACACGGTCGCCAAAATGCTGTTGAATGGATACATGCATCTGTTCATGCTTAGTTTTGTACAGTCGACGCATTTTTCGAATATGACGTAATAACCCACCTTCAGTAATAAAGTCTGCCAATGCTTCTTGTGTATGCGTCGGCGAATCACCACTTAACGCATCCTTAACCACTAAGCATTGCTCTACTAAACGTTCAGGAACTACAAGGTAGCCAAGCCGCAATCCGTTAAACATCACTTTACTGAAGGAACCCACATACAACACGCGATCATCTCGACCCATTTGAGCTGCTAGCCCCTGTAAGCTGGTATAGGGACGATGAGCAAACTGAAATTCGCTGTCATAATCATCCTCGATGATCCAACTTGATTGTTCGACCGCCCAGTTGATGATCTTTCCTCTTTGCTCGGTATTGAGTGTGGTACCCATCGGATATTGATTACTTGGTGTAATATACAGCGCATCGGCATCGCTTGAGGTCACCGCTTCCACATCAAAACCTAATTTCTCTGTTACGAACAAAGGCTCAAATTGATAGTTTTGGAACTGAATCAACTTCCGCATTTGCGCGTAACCTGGTTGCTCCATCAGAACCTTATCACCTTGTTTGAGCACTACCATCGTCGCAATCGACAACGCTTGCTGCGCCCCAGAGGTAATAATAATGCGCTCTGGAGAACAATTCACTGAACGGCTTGATGCGAGGTAGTCAGCTAAAGCACAGCGCAATGCCCAACTACCCTGAATATCTTGATTCCCCAACAAGCAAGTACGAGACATATGGCGAGTGAGTAACTTTTGCCATTGCGCCATCGGAAATGCGTCCAAATCCGGCACACCCGGTGCAAATGCGCGGTTGATATCAAAGTGAGCTTTCGGTGATGAGTCTCTCTGAACTGAACTAGGTTCAGGCAAGTACTGCTCTGGCAGTTCTACGGCAACATAAAAGCCAGAACCTTTTTGGCTGTTCAAGTACCCTTCCGCCACTAACTGTTCGTAGGCAGAAATCACGGTATTCCTACTTAGATTAAGCTCTTGTGAAAGCTTCCGCGTAGAAGGCAGCTTCCCATTCTTCACCCACAGTCCTTGAACAATTTTCTTGCGAATAGCCAAAAACAACGCTTGCTGACGCGTTCCTTCACTGTCTTTTAAATGTAGGTCACCGATATCAATCAAAGACAAACTGGATCCATCCATTAGTTAAAACTGGCTCTCTTTAAGCTACCAGTTAAACGCTACATTGCAATCAAAGAATGAGGATCAATCGCTCGTAATCGTGAGCAAATAAGGAGAGAAAATGCTATCCAACACCAATAGAACGGAAATTAAGAAAGGCGCACATAAAGCCGTCTCTGATGTTAGCAAACTGCACGCCATCATAGATGACAGCCTAATCGCTCATATTGCGATAACCAACGAGTCAGGCCCTGTGGTCATCCCTATGCTGGCATGGCGTGTCGATGATTACGTGTATATCCATGGTGCCAACAACAGTCGACTGTTACGCTCACTCAAACAAGGAGTGCAAACGTGCTTAACCTTTACTTTGTTTGATGGTTGGGTATTGGCTCGAAGTGCGTTTCACCACAGTGCGCATTATCGCAGTGCTGTGGTCTTTGGCCAGTTTGAGGTGGTGGAAGATAACCAAGAGAAAGACAGGTTGCTGAATCACTTTATTGAACAGATCGCTCCGGGGAGAACAGAACAAGTCCGTTTGAGTAATGAAAAAGAACTCAAAGCCACCATGCTACTGCGTATCCCGCTCACGGAGGCATCAGTGAAAATCAGCAATTTTGGCGTCAACGACGACGCAGAAGACATGGACATTCCTGTTTGGGCAGGTGTCCTACCCTACCGAACCGTCGTAGGTCCGCTGCAAGCTTGTGGAGATTTGTATGAAGGTATCGCTGAACCAGACTACCGCAGTGCCTACTCTAATCGTTGGCAGGAATAAGCACCGTAAAACGTGCGCCGCCTAAGTGACTCTCGCCGACGGAAAGCTCCCAACCCAGTTGCCGCGCTGCACTGGTAGCGATAGCAAGCCCTAAACCAAAGCCTTTCACGTCGGCGTTGCGGCTTTTATCTAAACGTGAAAATGGCATAAATACTTCTTCTCGCATCGCTTCAGGTATGCCCGGACCATCGTCCTCAATATCGATGCTCCAGCAATCCGCTACCATTCGAATCGTCACCTCAACGCAGGATTCACCGTAACGCTTGGCGTTTTGCAATAAATTATCGAGGACGAGGTTACCCAAAGTAGGCTGAAAGTGAATCAATTGGTTCGCGAGTTCATTTTCTGCTCTCAACATGGCGGACTCTAAGCCTAGGTAATTCATGCGGCTTTTACACCAAAGAGGCAGTTCCATGGTTTCAACAGAATCGCTCAAAGAATGGTTTTTCACACTCAAGCGAGACAGCATGACAATGTCGGACGTTAAATCCGTCACGACATCAACGTATCGTTCAATATCGTCATGTAACTCTGCCTGCATTTCACCACTCGTGCGCCTAGCTAAATCCGTCGCTAGCTGAATACGACTCAGCGGTGTGCGCACTTCATGAGGAATAGCTTGAGTAAAGATGTGTGTTTGACGTACTCGTCTCTCAATCTCTTCAGACATGCAGTTGAAGCCTTGGGCGAGCTCTTTCACGGGTTGCGAAAATTGCTTTAGATCGACTCGCGTATTCAACTCACCAGAACCAAATTGTTGTTGCGCAGCCGTTAGTTGCCGAATTTGGCGGTCAAGACGTCGTACAGGTATGTAAACCATAATGCCTAAACTGCATACAACAACCAAAAGCAGAGTAAGTATAAATACAATCTCAGAATCTTCATTCCAATCAACGTGTGGGCTAAAGAAATCCGTTTTTTCTTTGAAAACTAAACTCTTCGAAGTGTTAGGCAAAGGGAATACCGCAGCATAGGTACTGCCATCAATAAGATAAACAGGTATCCCTTGCATACGGTACAGCAGATTACAATCTCGACAAGGCGGTGATCCGTCCCAGTTTTCAACCAATGTTAAATCAAAGATAAAGAAATCTTGCTTGCCGTTTTCGGTTAACTTCTTGTAGAGAGAATCCGGAGTGCCTCGTTGCTCAATGTATTGATCGACAAAATAAGCACCGTCACTCAAAAAAACACCGACTTCTGTTTTGCGCATGTACTCTTCCCCCATAAAGAGAAACAAAGCAACAGTCAGCGCAAGGCCAGTTACTAACCCCACATATAGACGAGTAAACAGGGAAAACATGCGTCATTTACCTGTCAGCATGTAGCCGTGGTGACGTATGGTTTTAATGGTAGCCGTATGGATATGAGCCTTAGAGAATTTCTTCCTTAGTGAGGATATACGCATATCAATCGAACGATCAGTAATACAGTATTCAATGCCTCGGGCAAGACGGCAACATGATTCACGAGATACTGGCTTATCGACATTCAGCATCAGGAGCTCTAAAATTTCAAACTCAGAACTCGTTAAACCAATATCTTTTTGCAAATAAAATGCTTGGGAGCGACGAAGACAAAGACTAATGCCATATCGGCTCAGCTTTTCTTCTTCAACGATATCAACTTGACGACAATAGCGACGCAACGCTGCTTCAATACGGGCGAGAAGGATATTGCCTTTTATCGGTTTGGTAAGGTAATCATCAGCACCAAACTTAAATAAGCTCACCTCGCTCATTTCATCATCGGTCGCAGTCAAAACAATGATAATACCATGATAAAACTTACGCGCCTCTTGACATATTTCTGCGCCATTTTTTCCTGGTAACATCAAATCTAACAGCACTAGGTCCGGCTTGAGCCCCTTAATCGTTTCTAATGCATTTTGACCGTTATCGATGACAGTTACCGTATATCCTTCGGCTTCGAGGTACATTTTGGTTAATCGAGCAATCTCTGAGTCGTCTTCTACCAGTAAGATTGTATTACCCACCATGAATCATTTACTCCACCAATATGATGGAGGGAGTATATCGCTCGTCCTATACTGCGCAACCTACTTAAATGATAATTTTAATAAAACGCAGGCTTACATACGCTTACAAACCATACATATACGATAATCCTAATCATTCTATACCCCTAAAGCCATGCAATAACCTGAGGTTTTATTCATTATCAGAATATAGCTTCACATAGAAAATAAAATTCGGAATAAAAATCCACTATATTTTCAAATGTATCGAATAATAGGTCTTACCAAAAAACAATACCAACATATATGACTTAGTTTGCTTATATAGACAGGACTTTATGTTGCTTCTAAGTTTCTTGCTCTAATAAAGTCTACGAGTAACATGAAATGAGATATTCCAAATTAACACCTTTAGCCATATTTTGCGCGATAAGTCTAACTGCTTGTGGCGGCAGTGAATCTAATCCGAAACCATCGAAAACAACACCTCCACCACCACCAATGCCAACATTGAGCACTGTCACAATCCCAACTGTCGTTTCTACAGAGTTTCCAGCCAAGTTAAAAGTGGCTGCTGATGCTGGCTTCACCCACTATGTGAAAATCTCCCTTTCCGAAGCAAACAACAACGATACATTTCACATTGTGGCTGTTGATGACGGTGCGAATAATGAAAAAATCTTTCGTGCCGCAAAAATCATCCAACACCTTCTCACAAACCAACCAGACTCTAAGTACGGTGCTGACAAGTCTCGTATCGCTAAGACATTAGCCGAGCGTGATGCCACACTAATGCTGACCGAAAACGACGAACAGAATGATGAGATGCTAACCAAAATCTTTATCAACGAACTGATTCGCCAAGGCAAATTGAACGATGCAGTTACAAGCTCGGGCTTAGCACACTCTTTTGATACGAGTTCTCTAGAAAAGTTTGTTGTAAGCATGATGGTACTTAACGAAGATGATATGGATACACTTGTCACATCTATCGCGTCAACATTAGTAACTAGTAAAGAAACACCAAACTGGCTAAAGAATAGCCAATCTTTAATGTATCGAGAACTGACAGTTGAAGGCGATTGCCATTACATTAGTAATTTTGCCGATTACTGCGCCAATCTTGGCAAAAAAGCCGAACGAGACGCCGCTTTTGAAGAAATTTTACACTTGGTCCAAGCGCAAGGTATTGCACCTAACACGGCGACTGCGGCACTGCAAAATGACATTCAAGCTCATGCGTTAAGCATCTATAACGATATTCAATCGGGCAAACCGACGGTGTGGCGCCCTACTCAGTATGACTGGGACGATTGGAAATCAGACGACTTCGATCCTGAAAGTGTTAAACAAACGGGCCCTTCATATTCTCACGAATATTTTGCTGCCGCTTTTGAAGCTTACATGGGTGTAGCAAAAGCAAACGGGCATGGTTTAGATGGCTACCAAGCGTTAACGCGTGAAGAAATGCAAACCCAAGATCCACAAGCCGTTGATTGGATCAGTGGCTTATTCCACGGATACTTGCAATATACCGCGAATATCGACTCTGCGGGCGTCAAGCTCTACACAGAAAAGACAAATCCAGACACAGTACCTACCTTCCGTATGGCTCCCAACAAAGACGGTTTGATAGAAGCGTACACCTACAAATCTCAGTGGTTAACAAAAGTGAAGATCATTGGCGACGACGCGATGAATGTGATCGGTAATGATCAAAACAATACTTTTGAAGGCAACAGCAAAGACAACAGCATTTATGGTGAAGGCGGTATCAACACCTATATCGTGCCACACAAACTGGCGGAATGTACTGTTATCAAAGCAAAGAGTGTTTCTGTTGAGTGCCCAAATACAGGCACTGACGAGTTGTACGACATTCAGAACATCCAATTCACCGACCAAACCCTAGATGTAACCAAGCTATAAACAATGAAAAACATGAAGAAACTTATTCTATTCGCTCCCTTGCTCCTTGTTGGTTGTGGTGGCCTAGCCGTCATGGATCGTACTGATGCCGTAAAAGCACAACCAGAAATGCTGATCAAAACCGACGGTGATTTTTGGGGATTCGGTGCGGATGGCCATTTTGATTTTGCTGGTAAGTACAAAGGCAAGTATTCACGCAGTGCTTCTAACTCAAGTTGGTTTAACCGTATCTCTTTCAAAGAAGGTTCAATGGGCGCAGAAGTGACTCGTATCGACAGCGGGGAAACTTGGCTTTTGAACTGCACTGGAGGCGGTATGTCGGTTAACTACATGGGCGTCGATTTTGGTGGGAATGATCCTTACACCTGTGACATTACTCAAGATGGTAAAAAAGTCGGTGAGTTTGCGATGGAGCCAAAATCCGCTCTCATCGACATCAGCTTTGAGAAAAAAGAGACAGGCGTAGTGCGTATTGGTAGCACCCACTTTAATGTAGAAACTGTACATACTAGTCCTGACGCCATGATGGCGGTAGACATTCCATTGGGTTATAGCTTTAAGGAAGGCACACAAGAAATTGCCGCTGTGCAGACGAACGGTACCATTGCGGTACAGATGCTCCCTGAACTTAGCGAACAAAAAAAGGATGTAATTGCCATCGGCGCTGTTGCAAGTGCACTAAGTTGGCGCCCTAAAAAATAGCCATTACATAAAACAACAACACACAAAAAAACAAAGCCCTCTACTTTTTTGAGGGCTTTTATTGCTTGTACTCATAGAGATAAGTGGAGCACTACTTCTCTAATCTTCCCATATACTGCTTGGGCGTTAATCCACGATGTTTCTTAAACATACGATTGAAGCTCGCCACATTGGTGTAACCAAGGCGCGTGGCAATGTCATCAATACTCACGCGCTTACTCAACAAACCAGCTGCAATATTACTCAATACATAGCCAGAAACCGTCGAAAAATTGAGCCCTAATTTATGCAAACGACGTTGAAACTGCTGTTCAGATAAATCAAGCAGAGAAGACACGCGCTCTAACGTTGGCAATCCATAATGGCTGCTGTAATTCACCACTTCATAAATCACTTTCAACTCATCTTCTGGGTCGGGCATATTAAGCAAATCATCCAAATCGGAAAAACTCATCGCTAGACGGCTGTCTTCTCGATGGCTCACTTGGCGAGAAGCTAGTCGGTCATCTCCCGGGATCCATATCTCTGTTTTTGGCTGACTCCATTCCACCTCGCAGCCGAAATATTCCCGGTATCGCTCAGTATTTTTTCTCGAGCCTGAAACCTTGACACGTAAAGGCTGGTAATCTTTGCCAAGAAATTCGCGTAACACCTTAATCATAAATACCGCACAGCGGATACTATCGTGCACCTTTACTGACGTTTCTATAAACGGGTTGTGGTAAGTCCATTTGATGATTTTACCCGACTGTTCGCCAGCAAAAAACGCCCCTGATTGTAGGTTGCTCACACCATAATTCACTCGCCGAATGGTACTGGCTAAATCATTGCCGGAGAATAACCAGCGTCCCACTGGCCCTAGCTTTTGCAGTTCAATACCTCGGCTGAGACTCAACACCACATCCGGGTCACCACTGGCTTGTTCAACACAACGGTACCATTCCGCAACGGCTTTTAGCGGGATCAGTGTCATTGGGTTGCGAAACACCGATGCTGGGATCCCTAACTCATCCGAGTCCAAATTGTATTTAGATAACGCGAGGTTATGCATGTTTAGAATGCCCATCGCACGAATAAACCGAACCGTTTTCATAACCAATCACATCAAATTTAATCCTATAGTGATTGAATCTGTCACAAAGAAAGCCGCAAATCAAATTCAGATCACAATACGCCAACAGTTTGATAGAGGAGTGTTTAATGAGTTTACTGAGTGTCCCATTTGTCGGTACAGGCGCAGATACGGCGTTACATGTTGTCGCTGCTGTCGTTTTAATCGCGAGTGTCGCGGGCGCGTGTTACGGCTTTTGGAAAATCCATGAATTACCTATCAATAAAGCACACAGCAAAGACCATCATCAGATAGGGCTCATCACTGCGCTGACCTGGATAGGGTTTGTCTGGCACTGGGTTTGGGTGCTAGCCGTGATCTTTGCATTCGTTGATATGGAAAAAGCCATCATCAATCTGCGTGATACATGGAAAAGTAAACCGCAAACAGAAACACAGCCAAAAGAGGAAGCATAATGTTAGAAGGTTTAGCGGTATGGGCACTCTTCATCTATCTGTTGCGTTTGGTTGGCATGCCTTGGAACAAAGCAACCAAATCGTTCGCTTATCTTGGCGGCTTGGGTTGGCTAATGTTCGTCTGGGTAGGTTTGATTAACTTCACCCCGATGGATTTATCCGGCGGTTCTGTCGTGCAGTCACCACACATCCAATTGCGTCCAGATTCAACCAATGTAAAAGGTAAAGTTGACCACATTTACATTGAGCCGAATCAGCAAGTTAAAGAAGGTCAGCTCATTTATGAACTTGACCCAACGCAATACAAAATCGCATTAAATCAAGCGAACGTATCCGCTGATTCTGCTCGCGTTGCATTAGCTACAGCAAAAGGCGACATCGAGATTGAAGAAGCTAACCACGAAGCGCTAGTGCAAGATCTAGAAACATCAAAGAGCCAGTTGGAAGCGGCGAAAGTTGACTACAAATTGCAGAAAAAAATGCTAGATCGTTATGTTGAGCAAAACCGAGTGGTGCACAACACCATCACGGAAAGCGATATCGACAAACAATCGAGTGCGGTTGATATGGCACGTCACAACGTGTTGACCCTTGAGTCTCAAATCAAGAAGAAACAAGTCGATATTTCCCGTGCAAAACTGGCGATTCATAAAGCGGAACTTGCAGTTGAAACCAAACAAGCCGAACTGCGCCAAGCGAAAGAGCAAATTGCAAAAGCGCAATGGGATTTGAATAGCACAAAAGTTCATGCCCCAACAGATGGCTTTGTCACCAACTTTATCCTGCGTGAAGGTCAGCGTGTATCAATGATGCCGCGTATCAACATGTACACCAACGAAAAGTACGTACTAATGCGAGTGAACCACCAGGCGATTCGTAACATCAAACCGGGTCAGCCAGCGGAATTCTCTTCGTCCGTTTACCCAGGTAAGATCTTCTCAGCGACCGTCGAAGGCATTGTTGAAGCAACAGGTGAGTCACAAGGTAATCTACTGGGTTTCGATGATTCCGTACGTGTCACCACTGGAAAGAACTTACAGAACAAACACCACTTTGTTCGTCTTAAGATTGATGAGCCAGAAGGCTACGACATCCCTGTTGGCTCTGTTGGCCTCGCATGGGTCAGCGGTGAAAAACCGATAGGCTTTATGGCCTTCTTAGATGTGATTCGCGGGATCATCATCCGAATGAAGTCTCAACTGTACTTCTTCTACTCTATCTAAACTCGCAAACCGCCAGTTACGCTGGCGGTTTTCTTTTCATTTGTATCCAAACATATCCTTTTCCCGTATAACAATTAGTTAGTAAATAGCGGAGAAGATTCATGTCGGCAAAGGAAAGAAGCCTACCTACCCATCGCATCTCAAGATTCAGCAAGTTCGCTTCACTTGCTACCCGTGTCGCAGGCAATGTGATTGCAGAAGGCACGAAGCAGATAGCCAAAGGCAACAAACCAAAAGCGAAAGACCTCTTGCTGACGCCACAGAACATCGCGCGCTTAACTGACCAACTTGCTCACCTGCGTGGCGCTGCAATGAAGCTTGGTCAAATGCTATCAATGGATGCTGGTGATGTTTTAGAACCTGAACTTGCCGATATTCTTTCCCGTCTTCGTTCCAACGCAGACCCAATGCCTGCAAAACAACTCAACGCAGTAATGGAAAGTTCGCTGGGAACGAATTGGAAAGCTGAGTTTCTGTCATTTAACTTCAAACCAATCGCCAGTGCATCAATAGGACAAGTGCACCAAGCCTACAGCGATGCGGGCGATAACCTAGCCGTCAAAGTGCAATATCCGGGCATACGGAAAAGTATCGATAGCGACGTCGATAATGTCGGTACAATGCTCAAGGTCGTTGGGTTGATTCCCGAGTCTGTCGACTACAAAGGATTACTCGAAGAAGCGAAAAAGCAGCTACATGACGAGGCCGATTACGCACGAGAGGCACAATTTGCCATTCGTTATCATGACGCTTTGAAGGAGCACCCTCATTTTGTGGTGCCCAAGATTCATACTGAAAGTTGCTCAGACTCCGTTCTCGCGATGGAATTCATTGATGGCAGTCCGATTGAGCAAATCGAACATTATGATCAGAGTACGCGAGATTTTGTCATGCACAGCCTACTCGAATTACTGTTTCGAGAGCTGTTCGAATTTAAGATGGTACAAACCGACCCAAATTTCGCCAACTACTTATATATCGAAAACACTCGTCAAATCGGCTTGCTAGATTTCGGGGCCACTCGCGAGTACAGCGAGCGGTTCAGCACTGGTTATCGCCAAGCTTTCGCATCTGTCGTTAACAATGACGAACAAGGCTTGAATGATGCGCTTGAACAAATAGGCTTCTTCAGCCAAACCATCCTTCCAGACCAACGCCAAGCGATTCTCGATCTAGTGAAAATGGCATGTGAACCGATGTTAGTTGATGAGCCTTATGACTTTAAAGCCAGTGGCTTAGCACAAAAGCTTCGCGAAGCTGGCACTATTTTGAGCATGGAACAAGAATACTGGCATACTCCACCAGCAGATGCCCTATTTTTGCACAGAAAAGTAGGCGGAATGTACTTGCTGGCAGCCCGTATTGGCGCAAAAGTGAACATTCGCCAATTGGTACAGCCATATCTCACCATCAACAGCAAATAGCCTATTGTTTTTCTGTTACTTTCAAGTACCTTGAGCAAGGTTAAGATGCATAGTTGTGCATCTCAATAACATGCCATACTTCCATAAAACGAATTAACTATCGGGGTACTCGGTGAGCAAGTTTCAAGATCTCTCCACTCTAATCCAGCAAATTGGCCAAGCCGAAGAAGTGGATCAAGTCGCAACGCTCAATGAATCTATTGAAGCGGGCCTCGAGCCCGGCGCGGTTGCCCTGATTCTAGAAGCCTTTCCAATCGACGATCGTGTTCGCTTATGGCGAGCTTTACCACTAGAGCTACATATCGACGTGTTAACGGAAATGCGTGCGGACGTACGTTTCTCTATCATCAACGCGTTATCTGAAGTCGAGCTAAAACTCACTCTCGCTAAACTCGACAACTTATCGCTCATCGAATGGGCCGATTCGTTACCAGAGTCGATCATAAACGAAGCGCTCTCGTTGATAGAAAAAGATGAGTTGGAACTTTACGATCAAGCAAACGAGTATGCTGATGAAGAACTCGGCCACTGGGCTGAACGTAAGATCATCACCCTTCCCTTCAACATTACGATTGGGACAGCTAAGCAGTTAATGGAGCGCTATAGCTACGACACGCCTCAACAGGTATATCTGATTAATCGTAATAAACAGTATCGTGGAACGGTCAATTACTTCGATATCTTACGTGGTGACCCCGATATTCGCTTAAAAACACTCGTTATTGAGGCAGTGACGGTTCTAGACAGTAAAATGATGCTTCCTGAAGCGGTAGAGGCATTAGAACACAGCACACTGCCCGCTCTCCCTGTAACTGATGCAGACCAAACACTGATCGGTGAAGTCGATTGGCAGTTTGCATTGAGTACACAGCGTGAAATCTACGAAGCACGTTTGATGGCCGGTACAGGTATGGATGAAGGCGATGACTTGTTTGCGCCAGTATTAAAAAGCTCGCAAAAGCGCGGTGTTTGGTTAGGCATCAATTTGCTTACTGCTATTTTGGCGTCTGTCACTATCGGACTGTTTGAAGATGTAATTGCTCAGGTAGTGGCTTTGGCGGTGCTCATGCCAATTGTTGCATCCATGGGGGGCATTGCTGGCAGCCAAACGCTCACTCTAATGATTCGTGCGATGGCGCTTAATCAGATCACCCCAGGTAACCGCTTCAAGCTTTTGAAAAATGAGTTGGGTATTGGCTCTCTGAACGGCATTGCTTGGGCGTTAATCATCGGCGGGCTCGCCGGATTGTGGTTTCAATCTCCGGTTCTTGGGGGAACCATCGCGCTGGCCATTATCGTCAATATTATTACCGCAGCTTTATTTGGTGTGCTGATTCCCATTATTCTGGATAAGTTTAAATTGGACCCCGCTTTGGCTGGCTCGGTGATTCTAACAACAGTGACAGATGTAGTTGGTTTTTTCGCCTTTTTAGGAACGGCGAGTTTAGTCATGCTTTAAAAGGTTCATTGTTTATTAATCAATCATTAGCATAATAGAGTCAAATTGCATAACGCAGTTGCAAATTGCAAACAAACTCAGACTTTAAGCAACGCATGTCACAGAAACTACGTATTTTAGGGCATATTAAAGTTGGCACAGTAACTGCATCATATAAATCGACCCTTCTTAAGCCGAGGGTCACCTAGCCAACTGACGTTGTTAGTGAACTTGATTTTGTTCACATGTATATAAGCCAATCGCACTCTTTGCGGTTGGCTATTTTTTTATGTGGCTATTGCCCTCTTATCCTCTGACCGAGCTCGGTTGTACTTTTCTTGCCCACAACAGATTGTTTACTGTTTATAAAACTCAAACATTCGCCCACTAAACCATTAGAAATGCCAGCTTCAACAAAAATAAATCACCTACATAAAATAAAACCAAGAAAACACACACAAGAAAAGAACAAATAACGTCCAAACCAAAAACCTCATCATGAAATCGTTTTCTTTTCATAGAAATCGACTGAACAATCCAGAGTTATAGATGAATTTAACCCATAAAAACAAATAGCAATTCAAAACATTCATTTCACATAGAAAACCTGTCTATAAATCATAGAAAATACGTAAAATCAAAATTTCCACCTTTAGAATTTAAAAATCAAACCATTGTTATTAAAAGAAAAAATACATATCAAAAACAAAGCAAACGTTTAAATTGCAATTTTATCATTGACTATTAAATTTACATCACGATAATACGCGCCGTTTGCCTGAAAATCAGGTGCTATAATTTAATATTTCAATGTGCGGAGGTAATAATGGCTGGAGACAATAACTACAGTCTTGGACCAGTTCCTAACACGGCCAGAAAAGGCGTGGCGTCACTTACAATGGTGATGTTAGGACTCACTTTTTTCTCCGCAAGTATGTGGACTGGGGGTTCTCTCGGTACTGGGCTCTCCTTTAATGATTTTTTCCTCGCTGTTCTCATCGGTAACCTAATCCTCGGTATTTACACTTCTTTCCTCGGTTACATTGGCGCTTCTACTGGTCTCTCTACTCACCTTCTTGCTCGTTTCTCTTTTGGTTCTAAAGGCTCTTGGCTTCCTTCTGCTCTTCTTGGCGGCACTCAAGTTGGGTGGTTTGGAGTTGGTGTCGCGATGTTTGCGATTCCGGTGCATAAAGCAACGGGCATCGATACCACTACTTTGATCCTTGTCTCCGGTTTGCTCATGACCGTGACCGTTTACTTTGGCATCTCAGCACTAATGGTGCTGTCAGCAATCGCCGTTCCTGCCATTGCACTACTTGGCGGCTACTCTGTCATCGAGGCAGTAAATAGCGTTGGTGGTATTGGCGAACTACAACAAGTTCAACCAACCGAGCCACTCGATTTTTCAATAGCTCTCGCGATGGTTGTCGGCTCTTTTGTCAGTGCTGGTACATTAACGGCGGATTTCGTACGCTTTGGTAAAAAGCCGCGCAGCGCCGTGATGATCACCATGGTGGCATTTTTCATCGGTAACTCGTTAATGTTTATCTTTGGCGCGGCAGGTGCGTCGGTGACGGGTCAATCAGACATTTCTGAAGTGATGATCGCGCAAGGTCTTCTTATTCCAGCTATCATCGTTCTTGGCTTGAACATCTGGACGACCAACGACAACGCGCTCTACGCATCGGGTCTTGGATTTTCCAACATCACAGGCTTACCAAGTAAATACATCTCAATGGCGAACGGTCTTGTTGGCACACTTTGCGCTCTCTGGCTCTACAATAACTTTGTTGGCTGGCTGACCTTCTTATCTTTGGCAATTCCACCGATTGGCGGTGTGATCATCGCTGACTTCTTCACGAACCGTAAACGCTACGCAAACTTTGAAGCCGCCCAATTCCAAAACGTTAACTGGGCTGGCATTATAGCTGTCGTGATTGGCGTTGGTGCGGGACACTTCCTGCCTGGCGTAGTGCCGATTAACGCTGTACTTGGCGGCGCAATTAGCTTCCTGATTCTTAATCCTATTCTTAACAAAAAAGCACTGGCTACACAGCCAGCGTAAGGAACCATCATGACAACACTACTGATCAAAAACGTAACGCTAAAAGGACAAGAAGGTCTGCAGCAAATTTTGATTGAAGATGGTCAATTCAAGCGCATTGAAAGCAACGATGTGGAGCTTAGTCATAACGGTGACATCATCGATGCTGAAGGCGGTATGGCGGTTGCGCCTTTCTGCGAGCCACACATTCACTTAGATACAACTCAAACCGCAGGCGAGCCTAGCTGGAACATCTCTGGCACATTGTTTGAGGGTATTGAACGTTGGGCTGAGCGCAAAGAAATGCTGTCGATTGAAGACGTGAAAGCGCGCGCAAAACAAACCTTAAAATGGCAGATAGCAAACGGCGTACAACACGTTCGTACCCACGTCGATGTTTCAGACCCTACCCTAATTGCCCTAAAAGCGATGGTAGAAGTGCGTGAAGAGATGAAAGAGTGGGTAGATATCCAAATCGTCGCCTTCCCGCAGGAAGGAATTCTCTCTTACCCAAATGGCAAAGAGCTGCTAGAAGAAGCCGTCAAATTAGGTGCGGACGTGATTGGCGCGATTCCACACTTTGAATTCACACGCGAATATGGCATTGAATCGCTGCACTACGTGTTCGAATTAGCGCAAAAATACGACCGTCTGATCGACGTGCATTGTGATGAAATCGATGACGAACAATCTCGCTTCGTTGAAACACTGGCAGCATTAGCGCACAAGTTTGATATGGGGAATAAAGTCACGGCCAGTCACACCACAGCGATGGGTTCCTACAACGGTGCATACGCATCTCGCCTGTTCCGTTTATTACGCATGTCCGGTATCAACTTCGTGGCAAATCCATTGGTGAACATTCACTTACAAGGCCGTTTTGATGATTACCCAAAACGTCGCGGCGTAACACGAGTGAAAGAGATGCTGAATGCCAACATCAACGTCTGCTTTGGACACGATGATGTATTTGACCCTTGGTACCCACTAGGCACTGCAAACATGCTGCAAGTGCTGCATATGGGTCTGCACGTGTGCCAGGTGATGGGTTACGACCAAATCAACAACTCACTGGATCTGATCAGCACCAATTCAGCACGTACACTGAACATTCAAGATAAGCACGGCATTGAAGAAGGCAAACCTGGTAGTTTACTGATTCTTCCCGCAGAAAATGGTTTTGACGCAGTACGTCGCCAAGTGCCGGTTCGTTACTCTGTTCGTCACGGTAAAGTGATTGCAGAAACACAGCCTGCGACAACTCATATTCATCTTGAACAAGCAGAGCAAGTAACGTTCAAACGCTAAAAAGATCGGCGAAACGAAAAAGGCCTGACGACATCGTCAGGCCTTTTTTCTACTGGTAAACATCACTGCTCGCTCTGTCTATTCTTGTCTCATAAACCACTGAACACATTGAAAGGCCATATAAAACGGCTGAGTACCAAACGTTGCACAAGGTTCTGGTGGCTGAATCTCAATTACACCATCGCACTTGGAAATTATTCTAAGCGTTGGGCATACTTCTGACTTCATTTTAGTTGTAGATATGAACCATGACGTCATTAAGCCAGATAGAACCGCAATTTTTGGAATTTATGCAGCAAGAGATGCAAGTAGATGCAGCTCATGATCTTAAACACGTAAAACGCGTGGTCAAAACAGCGAAACAGCTCTGCAAAGAAGAAAATGCAGACATCGCGATTGTATTACCGGCTGCCTATTTGCATGATTGCTTTACTTACCCGAAAGATCACCCAAATCGCAAAGAGAGCTCAATCATCGCAGCCAAAAAAGCGGTCGCATTTTTAGAGAGTATCGATTATCCGCAGCAATATCATGATGCCATTGCTCATGCGATAGAGGCACACAGCTTTAGCGCAAACATCAGGCCAAATACGTTGGAAGCCAAAATCGTCCAAGATGCCGACCGTCTGGACGCTTTAGGCGCAATTGGCGTGACGCGATGCATTCAAGTCAGCACTCAATTTAACGCGCAACTTTACAACGACAGCGATATATTTGCCGAAGAACGTGAACTTAACGATAAACAATTCACTCTGGATCACTTTCAGACCAAGTTATTCAAAATCGCTGAAACCATGAACACAGAGTCAGCAAGACGCGAAGCGCAAAAACGCAAAACCTTTATGCAAACGTACCTAGAGCAGTTACACGACGAGGTAACAGCGTAAATGTCAGAAAGCTATACGTTAATTAAAGAGCTTAAACGCCAACTAAAGTTAACTGGGCTGCATTATGCCGATGTTGCACAACACCTTGATTTAAGTGAAGGAAGCGTCAAACGTTTACTCGCTGAAGGTCAGCACATTAGCCTTGAGCGCTTAGAACGAATTTGCCAATTGATTGGTTTAGAAATGGCGGAACTATTTAAGCTCGCGGCTGCGCACAATAAAGGTCTGGAGTCGCTAACGTTAGAGCAAGAAAAGCAGCTGGTTAACGATAAAGCCCTGCTGCTCGTGGCGATCTGTGTTGTAAATGGCTATCAGTTTGAACAAATCGTTCAGCAATATACCTTCAATGAGTTGGAACTGGTGCAAAAGCTTGCTCATTTGGATCGGCTGAACATCATCGACTTGCAGCCAAATAACAAAATTCGTTTGCGTATATCTCCGACATTTAAGTGGCAGATGGGCGGCCCTATTCAACGGTTCTTCCAACAGCAAGTTCAAGACGCCTTTTTCCAAAGCTACTTTTCTGGTGAAGATGAAAAGTTCTCCATGGCAACAGGACTGATGAGTGTACCAAGCAACAAGAAGCTACAACAGAAACTGCAAAAGGTCATCGATGAGTTTTATCAGGCTTGCCAAAGTGATAGCTCTCTCGATATGGACGAAAAACACGGCACCTCTCTGATTATTGCGATGCGTCGCTGGACGTTCCCTTTGTTTGAACCATGGGAAAGAAAACTCACCAATAAGTCTCGCAATTAGTAACTCAATAAACAAATGGAAATAAAAGTAACGAATTTCGTTACTTTTGGTGGCATACAACGTCACTTGAAAGAGAAAGCTGGTTTAATCGTTCATTGAGCATAAAGTGCTCCCATCTCATTCGACTTTGTTTAATCGGGGCCCGTATGTTTTTCTCAAAACGCTTTTTTCCTTACTTTGTGACGCAATGCCTTGGCGCACTCAATGACAACATCTACAAAAACGTTCTGTTATTGATGGTGACATACAGCCAAATTGATAACCTACCAATATCCGTCAATCTATTCGTTAATTTGGCGGCAGGCTTATTCATCCTACCTTTCTTTCTATTCTCAGCGCATGCTGGTGCCGTCGCTGACAGCATGGACAAAGCCAAATTAATCCGACGTCTAAAGCTCATCGAACTAGCTATCATGTCTTGCGCAGCAACCGCTATTGCCACCCAAAGTGCCATGCTTATGCTGGTTCTGCTGTTTATGACAGGCACTCAATCGGCCTATTTTGGCCCCGTGAAATACGCCTTACTACCACAAGCGCTCAAACCAAATGAGCTTGTTAAAGGAAATGCTTGGGTTGAAATGGGCACGTTTCTTTCGATTCTTATAGGTACGCTTAGCGCAGGTCTGCTGCTAGCCACTCCTAATGGTACCTTGATTGCTTCTTGTGTCGTGATTACCTTGTCTTTGCTTGGGTTCATGAGCAGCGTGAATATTCCAGCGATGCCTAGCCAATCAAATGACAAAGCGAAGTTTGAACCGATTTCTGGTTTAAAGAACACGTTAAAAGTGGCAAAAAAGCAGAGAGGCATCTGGATGTCTATTCTTGCCATCAGTTGGTTCTGGTTCATGGGTGCGACTTACCTAACTCAATTCCCTAACTTCGCACGCGAACATTTGTTTGCAGACAGTACTGTCGTTTCTTTACTGTTGGCATTGTTTTCCATTGGTATCGCGACAGGCTCTTGGTTGTGTGAAAAGCTCTCTTTCAACCACGTTGAGCTTGGTATTTTGCCATTCGGTATCCTTGGACTGACAGTGTTTGGCGTCGACTTGCTATGGGCAGTCCCGAGTTATCCATCGCTTCCGGTGCACTTTTATGATGTGCAAAGCTTCGTTGCTGAATCCAAACATCTGCGCGTCATGATTGACCTGTTCCTTGTTGGTGTAAGCGGCGGTGTCTTTATTGTTCCTCTTTATGCGTTCATCCAATCGCGTTCAAACAAAGGGGAATGTGCACGTGCCATTGCTGCTAACAACATCATGAATGCATTGTTTATGGTGGTGTCTGCTTTGGTTTCGATCGTTGTACTCAGCGTACTAGAGCTTTCTATTGTGGAACTGTTTGCCATGATGGCAATAGGTAACTTCTTCGTGGCAGTCTATGTCTATCGTCAAGTACCGGAATTCACACAACGCTTTATCAGTTATTTACTCAGCCATTGTATGTATCGTGTGTCTGTAAAGGGGCGTCAACATATTCCTGAACAAGGTGCTGTGTTAATCGTGGCTAACCATGTTAGCTATGTCGATGCGTTGATTTTGATGGGAACCTCTACTCGCCCGGTTCGTTTTGTGATGGACAAGTCCATCAGCGAGCTACCTGTTCTTAAATATGTATTCCGTCATGCCGGTGTTATCCCGATCTGTTCTCCACGTAAGTGTGCCGACACTTACCGACGAGCATTTGAGGAGATTGAACAAGCACTTTACGACGGTGAGGTTGTCTGTATCTTCCCTGAGGGTCGTTTAACGTCTAACGGTCAATTGGGTGAGTTTCGCCCTGGTGTAGAGAAAATCCTTGAACGTAACCCTGTTCCTGTCATCCCTATGGCGTTAAAAGGGCTTTGGGGTTCTTTTTTCAGCCACAAAGGCGGACATGCTCTCACAAAACGACCGACTCGTTTTTGGTCAAAAGTGGATGTTGTTATCGGTGAAGTGTTAAGTCCTGCGTCTTTAAATCGTCATCAATTGCAACAACAAGTACAGGATTTACTGGGCTGAGTCGCTTGCTACAGCAGTCAAACTTTGCAGCAAAACGTAAATATGCACCACAAAGCACAAGTAGTTTCTTGTCAATTAGAGTAGGATACCTACGACGTCATAAATCTAGGAGGTATTATGAAAATCATCATCTTACATGGTCTTTATATGCATGGGCTGGTCATGCAGCCTCTTAGCCAAAAGCTGAGAAAACTCGGATACGAAACGCAAGTACTCAGCTATAACACTGTTGCTATCGATGAGTCTTCACTGTTTGATTCTATTGATCATTCGCTTAATCCACTGACCACAAACGTGCTCGTGGGACACAGCTTGGGAGGCTTGATGATTAAGCGCTATCTCGCCAACAGAAAACCGAGCACTAACTTAATCTCTCATGTTGTCGCTATCGGTTCGCCTCTTAAAGGCGCGTCCATTGTAGGTCGAATTCAAGATCTCGGATTGGGTGCAATTTTAGGCAATTCGCCACACCACGGATTAAACAAACATGATGACGCTTGGGATTTCCCTCAAAAACTCGGCAGTATCGCAGGAACGATGCCGATTGGCGCTCGCCCATTGTTGATCCGTAATGACAACACCATGTCGGACGGTACCGTTACCGTAGAAGAGACAAGACTGGACGGTATGCAAGATCATATCGAAGTGAAGCAAACGCATACGAGCCTGATTTACAACACCTTCGTGCCGCAGCAGATTGATCACTTTATTCGCACAGATTATTTCCGTCGATAGCACACTTTTCCATCATACAGATGGAATCGACTTTCCAAGCTATTCAGTTCGCAGTACTATCCTAGCTCCACTTCTTCACAACTTGGATGAAGTGGTACATTTTTAATTGTTCTCAGGGCGGGGCGAAATTCCCCACCGGCGGTATACTTTTTCAAGTGAGCCCGCGAGCGCTCGATTCGTCGAGGTCAGCAGATCTGGTGAGATGCCAGAGCCGACGGTTATAGTCCGGATGAAAGAGAATAAGAATACACCAGCATAGCGAGTCAGATCGCTAAGAATGCTGGTGCACTTCTTTTTGATCGTATTTTACGGCGATCTCTCATACCGCCCTGATTCTGGTGAAATTTAGGAGTTAACCATGAATCAGTCATCACTACTTGCCGAATTCGGCGACCCAATTACTCGCGTTGAAAACGCACTTATCGCTTTAAAAGAAGGCCGTGGCGTACTGCTTCTTGATGATGAAGATCGCGAAAACGAAGGCGATATCATTTATTCAGTCGAGCACCTCACTAACGAGCAAATGGCATTGATGATCCGCGAATGTAGCGGCATCGTTTGTTTGTGCTTAACAGATGCTCAAGCAGACAAACTGGAACTGCCTCCAATGGTGGTAAACAACAACAGCGCAAACCAAACCGCATTTACGGTTTCTATTGAAGCGAAAGTTGGTGTAACAACGGGTGTTTCAGCAGCAGACCGCGTAACGACCATTAAAACGGCGGCAAACCCGCACGCAAAACCGGAAGATCTTGCTCGCCCGGGTCACGTATTCCCTCTGCGCGCACGTCCAGGTGGTGTAATGACTCGCCGTGGTCACACAGAAGGTACGATTGATCTGATGCAAATGGCAGGGCTTCAACCCGCTGGCGTACTGTGTGAAGTGACCAATCCAGATGGCACGATGGCAAAGGCACCGGAGATCGTAGCATTCGGTCGCCTGCACAACATGCCGGTACTGACGATTGAAGACATGGTAATGTACCTGAACCAGTTCGAGTTGAAACTGGCATAGTCAGATCTCAGCTCTTGAAAAAAGCCGCGCATTTGTGCGGCTTTTTTGATCGATCCTCTTTGCACTTGAGTAGTTATACTTATTGAAAACAAGGGGAACAACACCATGAAAGGATTACTGAAACTCGCCGCTCTCGTTAGCTTTCTCTCCATGAATTCGCTTGCTCTTGCATCTGAGTGCCCTGATATTCTTCAAGGTAAGCAAAGGTTGTTAAACTCAACGGAAGAAGTCGATCTATGCGAAAGCTTTAAGGGAAAGACACTACTAGTCGTCAATACAGCAAGCCAGTGCGGCTTCACTCCTCAGTTCGAACAGTTAGAAACCCTCTATCAAACTTACAAAGACCAAAACTTCACCGTTATCGGTTTCCCGAGCAATGACTTTCGACAAGATAGAGGAAGCGAAACAAACACTGCGAAAGTCTGTTATCTCGATTACGGGGTAACCTTTCCAATGATGGCTCGCTCTTCAGTATTAGGTGTAGATGCGAACCCAGTCTTCAACCAAATTACTAACCAAGCAGGCATAAAACCAAAATGGAACTTCTACAAGTTTCTGATTAGCTCTGAAGGTAAAGTTATTGCTACTTTTCCAAGCTCCACATCACCGACAAGTACTACGCTTACCAATATGATAGAGCAACAATTGTAAGGTGACGACCATGACAACACGCTCAACCATGCTACAACTCGGTTACTTAGGCCTGGTTCCATTTGTGTTTAGTTTAGGGCTGATTTTCACTGACATCTCACTCTTCAATTTAAGTGGTCAGAAATTTTTCATCGCATATAGCGCCGTTATATTAAGTTTTTTATCTGGCATCCTTTGGGGTAATGGCATTGAGCATTACTACCACCGCCTTAGCCGAAATGTATTAATTCTCAGCAACCTTTTTGTCTTACTGGCTTGGGGCGCATTACTGCAGGGCCACAAACATTACGCGGTCGCTACCCTACTCTTAGCAATTGGGTATCTTGCTGTTTGGTATGCAGAAAAGCTCGTGAGGAAAGTCGAACAAGACGCCGAGCCCAAGGGATATCAAGGAATGAGGAGCAAACTGACCTTCGGCGTAATCGTAATGCACGGATTGGCTTTAGTTTCATAACCTGGTCTGTCCAGTACTAAGATCACAAAAAAACGTCTTTTTATAAAACAATGTTCATTTCGTGAATGCACACATATTTTGAACACTGTTTTGTTTCATTTATGAATCAATCCACATATAAGTAATTCAAAGCATTCACAAAGGATATGAATATGTTTTTTCGCAAACTTTTGTTTAGCACTGCGATGATCAATGCAACGACAGGTTGCGTGTCTTACCAGGCACAACAAGCCGCCGCTCAAACAGTAAATAATACAGGTGCCGTGCTTACCAATGTGATTAAAACCACGATTGCTCAGCCATGTAATGTTGCAATCACTGCTGCTAGCTTGTTTTATCCGCATGCCATATTTATGACTAGTGTTCCGACTCAAGCATGTACAAGCGTTCTTAGATAATACGAGTGTGATAAGCATAAAAAATGGCGACTCTACCGTCGCCATTTTTAAGCATCAATGCTATTTACAGTTACAGCGTCAATAAGTAATTAACTAATTGATTGTACTCGTCGTAAGTACGAATTTCGTTGGCCAAAACAATGTATTTATTGTTCACAACCACACCCGGAACCCCTCTTAACGTGCTAGCAGAGAATTGCTTATCAAAACCTTTCTGCATTGAGTTTACGGCGAAACTGTTGTACGCCGCATCAAACTTCTTACCTTCTACGCCATTATCAACGAAGAGTTGTTTCAGCTCAGCTTCGTCTTTTGGCGCTTGTCGCTTTTGATGAATTTGGGCAAACATGGCAGGAATCATTGTATCTTCAACCCCAAGCGACACCATCGTCGCGTAGGACTTGGCCATCGGAATCGCCATATCTCCGCCCATGAACCCCACATGCACCTTTTCAAACTTTGCCTCTTTTGGCAGAGCAGGTTTTAAACGCTCAATAAGCGACTCAAACTTGTAGCAATGTGGGCAATAAAAAGAAAAGAATTCCGTCACAACAGGTTTCGATGCTTTCTTTACATCCAGAACTTTGTAGTGCTTCCCTTCTTCAAATTGCGCTGCATGAGCGGTAAAAGTCAGTAAAAGTGCACTACATAAGGCAAGTAGTTTTTTCATTGTTTATTTCCTTGTGGCATTCAAATGCCAAATCATTTCATTTGGTAAAAAGGGGTAAACCCCAAGTAATTTGAGATGAGGAATTAAACAATCGGAGGACGATAAAGCTTGGTGATCACTGTCACTACTTTTTCGACTAGAGGCCTATCAATCAAAGCAAGGCTATAAGGAAGAAGCAGTAAGTCGTTTTGAGATAAGTTGGCGGGAATTTTGACCATGCAGGAAGAGCTACAACTCGTGTGAGATTGTTGTGCCTTATTGATGGCTGACTCATCGTGATGTGATTCTACGCAGTCGTCATTGACGCCAAGTTGTTTGTGTAGAGCAGCCTGTTGAACAATAAGATCGCGTACTTCAATTGTTTTCATCGGAGCGGAAGCCTGCGCCACAGGAGCGACACTACTCAAAAGCATAGCAACTAAGCAAACTATCGCAGTCAACAATGTACGGTTAAACTTCAACATAGCTACATCAAGGAAAATGGTGATTTAAGATAATACATGATAACGGTTTGACTTCAAGATACGGACTCTCGGCTCGCTAACAAACTCTGTTCTTTGACTATTTTAGGCTAGTGAATTTTCTCTCTAACGCTCCCTCAGTACACGAAACCAGCACAACGAGCTATTCACCGTTCGGATACTCCCCTCATCAGATACCAGCAACAATTCGATAAAACTTGAAATCATTATGAAACACGAGTAATAGTTAGAACAGTTTTTGTACGAACAAGGAAAGATCAATGCTTAAAAAAAGATTCTTTAAGACAAAAGATGAAGTCGAAGTCACGTTCGAGCTAGATAAAGATCAGTGGGACTCTGTCCAAATTGCTGGAGACTTCAACAACTGGCAGCCAGAACCGATGAAATTAGTGAAGAAAAGTCGTCAGTTTAAATTTAAAACCCGCTTACCTAAAGCGCGGAATGTTCAGTTCCGTTACTTGCTCGATGACGCGAAGTGGGAAAATGACCCACAAGCTGATGCTTACGTTCCAAATGTTTTTGGCAGCGACAACAGCGTCGTGTGTACCACCGAATAAGCGGTAATTTCGCTTTAAGATTCCATACCTAGGCGCAAACGTTGCGCCTTTTTACATCTCCCGAAATGTGATTGGTGATTAGATTTAAATCATTAATTGGCAATTTTATCCAATTAACTCATCCGATAACCTTATTCTGAGAAAGCTTTATTTGAAATAATTCGTAAATTTGTTTAAGTTCCATTGATATTAAATATTGTATACATCACTTAAATGAACGCACAACAAATCAAACCATCTCTAATCATTGTGGAAGACGATCCCAAATTACAAACTATGTTGGGAGAGTATTTTGTTGAACAAGGTTTTCAGGTCAAATGTATCGACAATGGGACGGACGCACCCAATGCGATTATTGACACACAACCAGACGTGGTGCTGTTAGATTTGATGCTACCCGGGCAAGATGGTCTGAGTGTATGTCGTCAAATCCGAGAATGCTACAAAGGCAAAGTGTTGATGCTGACAGCAAGTGATGATGACTTCGATCATGTCGCCGCATTAGAAATAGGCGCAGATGACTTTGTTACTAAACCCATCAAACCTCGCGTATTGCTGGCTCGTATTCGCATGCTATTAAGAAGAAAAGAGGCGGCGCCTACCGAGTCCGAAAACGGCCTACAAATTGGTGTTCTGTGTTTAAACCGATTGCGTAAATCGTGCGTAATGAACCAAGAAGAAATTGCGCTGACAGACGGCGAGTTCGATTTGTTGTGGGTTCTTGCAACGCATGCTGAAAAAACACTATCACGCGAGTGGCTGACCAAAACACTGCGTGGTATTGAATACGATGGAACAGACCGCACCATTGATAATCGCATAGTGACACTGAGAAAGAAGCTAGGCGATGCTTCTTGCTCACCACAAAAAATCATTACCGTTCGCGGCAAAGGCTACCTATTTATGCCTGATGCATGGAATGAATAATGAGACGGATTTATCTGGAAAGCTTTGTTGGCCTTATCATTCTGTTTATGGCTAGCTTGTGGGGATACGAGTTCTTAGTTTATGAGATCAACACAGATTATGACTACCTGTTACAAGAGCATGAGGGTCAAGCTTTTCACGATCTGATCTACCCTATCTATAAAGAACACGGATTAGAATATACTCAACAACAGTTGGAACAATTTGCCACATCAAGCCATCGTTTGTTGGTGCCTCATACGCTTGAAGAGCTTCCAACAGACATCAAAAAGGCGTTTGAAAGTGATACCTCCGTTAACGTCGCTTACGATGAAGAAAGGGATATCTGGTTCCGCCTAGATGCGAGCACGCCTATCTTTAAAATGAGCGATAATCCGAATAGTCCTGTGGTTAAAGCTGCCAACTTTGATGACAATATCGTTTGGTTGTTCTTTTTAGCTGGATTTGCTCTGTATTGCATATTGTTGATCTGGTTCTTAAGCCGTCGGATTCGAGAGCTAGAGAGAGTGACCGTTGAGTTTGCCTCAGGTAACTTCAAGGCTCGAGCTAGTACCTCAAGCGCTAAGTCTGTTGGGACGTTAAACAAAAGCTTTAACACGATGGCCGATAAAGTATCTCGCTTGATCACTAGCAATAAAATGCTAACTAACGCCGTTGCACATGAATTGCGTACCCCAATCTTCCGCTTACAATGGCAAGCAGATTTGTTATCGGATTCAACCTTAACTGAACAACAGAAAAAGTATGTTTACAGTATCGTCGAAGACATTGACGAGATGGAAGAAATGGTTGAAGAATTGCTTTACTACGCAAAGATGGAGCGTCCTGACACAGCATTACAAACTCAAGAAGAAGTCGTCCTATTCAACTTAGTCAAAGAATTACGACAGAGATGGCAAAAAGAGACTACGCTCGCTATCTCGCTTCAAGAAGTAAACTCAGAAAACGTTCTCGCGTTTGCTGACCCAAAATTGTTAAAGCGAGCCTTAGATAACTTGCTGCGCAATGCAATGCGGTACGCAGATAAGCAGATTTTAGTGGAGATAAAACACGATCAGCACCGCTGCTTCATCAATGTTCATGATGATGGCATAGGTATTGAAGAAAAGCATTGGCCTCATCTATTCGAACCATTTTACAGCGCGGATGAATCTCGCAACAAAAAGACGAGCGGGTTTGGGCTCGGTTTGGCGATTGTCAGACAGATAATGGAGCTTCAACGTGGAGAAGTTTCGATTTGCCATAGCCCACTTGGAGGAGCTTGCTTCACACTTAGCCTCAAAAAATCAGACAGTTAACTTAACCTTCCTACCCCGTTTACAGAAGACGACACTTCAATACACTCAAGCGACAGAGCCCAACAATAAAACAGTGTACATTTAATCCATAAGATTCACACACTAAATGGATAGTACTCATGTATAAATCTTTTATCCTGATTATGGCGCTTACTTCTACGCTTACAGCTTGCGCCTACAACCAAAAACCTGTCGTCGACATGACCAATGTTGACCCTAGTACATATGAACAAGACTTTCTTTACTGCCAAGGCTATGCAGAAAATGTCGACAAATCAGAGGCAGCGAAATCTGAAGCCACTAATGGGGCAGTTACAGGCGCATTGATCGGCGCAGCTGCTGGTGCGCTAGAAGACGGATTAGGTGGAGCGGCTGTCGGTGCTGCTGCCGGCGGTGCTGTAGGAGCTGGAGCTGGTGCTTTGAGTGGAACAAATGATTCAACCAAAACCCAATCTCTCGTATTGCGTAAATGTCTCCAGAACAAAGGCTATACCGTCTACGATCTTGATTAAATAAGCACTTTTCTTAAATTATCGCGCGATGGATTCTATTCACAAATGTTTCACGCTGTAACGATTAATCTCGTTACCTCTCTGGGATATGTGTTCCATCCCAATGCTTAAATAGTAAGGTCATATTTTGAAGCCAGGTAAAACAGGTATACGCCGTGTCATGGATGCGACCGGCTATTCATTTCAAGGATTGAAAGCCGCATGGACACACGAAGCCGCTTTTAGACAAGAATTGATTCTCGCCTTGGTGCTTTCCGTCTGTGCTTTTTTCCTTCCTGTCACCACATACGAAAGAGTGCTGATGATCAGTAGCCTGTTCTTGGTATTGATCGTCGAACTCATTAATTCCGCCGTAGAAGCGGTTGTCGACCGTGTTAGCGATGACTGGCACGAGCTCAGTGGTAGAGCCAAAGATATTGGTTCAGCAGCAGTATTTGTTGCGTTAACTCTTGCCCTTTTTATTTGGGCTTCGTTCTTGCTCTAATTTTTATTCAAGACACTCATTATGAAGACACATGATTTACAACAGAGAGGTATCTCTTACGTTACCTTTACTTTCCTGTTGGCGCTGTATTTCGCTCTCGTCGTAAACATCCCTATTTATAAAGAACTGATCGGCATCTTTACACACTTAGATAATGTCAAGATTGGATTTATTATCACAATACCAATTTTCTTTCTTGCCGCGCTCAATTTCCTTTTTAATTTATTTAGTTGGCCTTGGATCGGCAAGCCGTTCTTTATAATTTTAATCATTGTTTCAAGTATGGTGAGCTACGCAAGCTATAACTATGGCACACTTTTCGATTCTGGAATGATTGCCAATATTGTTGAAACCGATTCGAGCGAGGCGAGTTCTTACCTGAGTGCTCACTCTGTAATTTGGACGCTGATTATGGGAGTTATCCCAGCGATAATTATCTTTAAGGTCAAGCTGCAATCTCAACGTCACCAATTACTGTACTTCTCTGTTACCAAATTAGTATCGATGCTGTCGTCGCTAGCTGTCATCGCCGTCATTGCCAGCGTGTACTATCAAGACTACGCATCTGTAGGGCGCAACAATAGCCACCTAAAAAAAATCATCATACCCACCCAGTTCGTTTACAGCGCGACCGGGTATGTGAAGGAGAAATATTTCACCACGCCAGAGCCATATCGAGAAATCGGCACAGATGCAAAGCAGTCAGATAGCGCCGTACAGCAAGCACAGCGCAAACCAACACTACTGGTTTTTGTCGTAGGAGAAACCGCTCGAACGCAGAACTACCAACTCAATGGCTATACACGAGAGACAAACCCTTATACTAGTAAACTGGATGTTATCTCATTTCAAGACGTCGCGTCTTGTGGCACCGCGACTGCTGTATCTGTGCCTTGTATGTTTTCACAGCTCACGCGAAACGAGTTTGAACGCACCAAAGCGGATAACCAGGACAATGCTCTCGATATAATGCTGCGCGCTGGGGTTGACCTCATTTGGAAAGAAAATGACGGTGGGGATAAAGAAGTAGCCCACAAGATCAAGAAAATTGAAGTGGATCGAAAGCAAGTAAACCCTATGTGTAATGGCCAAACTTGTTACGACATGGCGCTATTAGATCATTTTGATCAGGAAGTCGCGGATATGCACGGTAACCGAGTGGTCGCCATGCACCTTATAGGAAGCCACGGTCCGACCTACTTTCAGCGTTACCCAAGAGACAACGCCTTCTTTAAACCAGACTGTCCACGTGCAGACATCGAAAACTGTAGCATCGAACAAATAGTGAACACATATGACAATACAATACGCTACACCGATCTTGTATTGGCAGAAACCATCAAAAAACTTAAAGCGTTAGAGTCTGAGTATAATACCGCGCTAATTTACATATCGGATCACGGTGAGTCACTAGGCGAAAACGGATTGTTCTTACATGGTATGCCTTATGGCCTTGCACCAGATTTCCAAAAACGTGTTCCTTTGATTATGTGGCTGTCTTCGGGCTTTAAACAAGCGAAGCAGATCAATACCGACTGTTTGTATAAACAAGCACAGAATGCAGGCCAATACTCACATGATAACGTGTTCCACTCTTTATTAGGCATTATGGATGTACAAACTCAAGCCTACGATAGCAAGTTAGATATATTCAAAGCCTGCCGAGCCGTTTCCTAAATCATTCAATAAAGCCTGGCTCAAAGTGTGAACCAGGCTTTTTCTAACAAGGTATTTAAACTCATCGCCACGCCAAGCGTTATACTGACAGTCCGCGATCCATACATCGAGATAAGGACTAGGATGAAAATTGGTATTATTGGTCTAGGGGATATCGCTCAGAAAGCGTACCTTCCTGTTATCACTCAGCTTCCAAATATCGAACTTGTATTTTGTACCCGCAACCCAAACACACTTGAGAGCCTGGCTAAGCAGTATCGAATCTCAGAGATCTGCCAAGACTACCAGCAACTTCTGCACTTTGGCGTCGATGCCGTCATGATTCATGCGGCAACAAGCGTACACCCTCAAATAGCGGCATTTTTTCTGCAGCATGGAATTCCAACCTTTGTCGACAAACCATTAGCGAATAGTGCTGATGACGTGGAAAAGCTGTACGACATTGCCGAAAAAGAGAGACAGCCACTCTATGTGGGCTTTAACCGTCGTCACATTCCACTTTACAACCAACATATGCCACAAGTGCAGCAAGGCAACATATCTGACTTAAAGTCGCTACGCTGGGAAAAGAACCGTCACCAACTACCGGGGGATGTTCGTACCTTTATATTTGATGATTTTATTCACCCATTAGACAGCGTTAACGTCACAGCCAAAGCCGATCTAAAAGATGCTTATGTAACTCATCAACTTGAAGGTGGTCAGTTGGCGCGTTTAGATATTCAGTGGCAACATGGAAATACTTTGCTCCACGCCTCGATGAATCGCCACTTCGGTATCACTACAGAGCGCGTTCAAGCTTGTTATGCAAACAAGGCAGTTGAGTTCGACTCCTTCGTTGAAGGCAAACTATGGCAAGCTAACCAAGAGCAAAAAATCAATTTGAAAGACTGGACGCCAATGCTGACGAGTAAAGGTTTCCATTCGATGTTGCTCGATTGGTTTGGCGTCGTTGAGTCTGGAAATATTGCTGATGAAGTAGTAACACGCAACATTGCCAGCCATCGATTGGCAGAGCAAATTTGTCAATGTCTCGAGAAAGTTGTCTCTAGATAATGCGATTCTTGGCTATATGCTTGATTGAGTATTACGCTCTATACTAAAAAGACTTGCATTAAGGAAGGCATTCATTCTCTGTTAAGACTACGGCGATTATTCTATCAATCAGGTGAATGAGGGCACAAAAGCACACATTGACAAAACAGACGGTTTAGATTTGTTTTACGGTGCTCTCAGGTATCTGAATCATCACATTCAAGAATAAAGGAAATAGAATGAGAACACTTGGTAACATCATTTGGTTTGTATTTGGTGGCGTATTTATGGGGTTGCTATGGTGGTTTTTTGGTATTTTGGCCTTTATTAGCATCATCGGAATACCTTGGGGGCGTGCGTGTATCGTTATGGGTAATTTTTCCTTTTTCCCATTCGGTAAAGAGGCCATCTCACGCGATGAATTGACCAATGAAATGGACATTGGCACGAGTCCGCTCGGCGTTATTGGTAACGTCCTTTGGTTTGTATTTGCAGGCCTTTGGTTAGCTATCGGTCACGTACTTTCTGCCGCAGCATGCTTTGTCACCATAATCGGCATTCCGTTTGCGCTCCAACACCTCAAGCTAGCGGTTATTTCACTCGCACCAATTGGTAAAACGGTTGTATCGTCAGAAGAGGCTGCAATGGCTCGATACAACATCAATCGTTAGCAAAAAGCTAATGCGCTTTCTATCCTCTGGGCAGTCATGCTCAGAGGGTAACGCCCGTCAAAAGTAAGCCTATAATCGCTATCGCATATTCAATAATGGCTGATTGTATATTCATACCGTCACCTTTACGTTGAAGTTTATCCTAGCTCAGCACTGCTTTACTTTTATAATTAATCAATACACCCAAGTGAGTTCAAGATGCTAGACTCATAGCGTCGTCACTGATTCAAACTCCAAGAACGACGTAACGAAAAAGCGAGCTATCCTATGCTCGAAATATGGGTTCTTTCCCCCTCGAAGTAGAGTTCAACAACAAAAAAGACGAACTATAAGCATAGCCAAAATTAATGCTTTTCGACCTAAAATATCTCACATCAATCAAAGAAAGCTTCTAAGATTTTCTCTTTTTGAGTAAATATAGACAGTTACAGTAGCGAAATTCTTCTCGGTAAAACTCCCCACTCAATCTCATGATCAGTTTTTTTAAAAAACAACAAAAATTCGTTGTTATCTAGAGTAATTATTTTATTTGTCGCAGAGCAATTCCATCAATATCATTTGCGACATCGGAGTGCTAGAGCATTGAACTTTTTAGCATTTATCACAGGTATAGAACGTAAAAAACCTTTTATTACTTATTTTTCTTTTTACATATGTTCTAACTCAACGTCTATTCAGACAGGAATATACCGTGGATAAATATCAAGCAGCTTATGCTAAGCGTCTAGAGAAACTAAATGGGGATCCATCTCCTAAAACGATAGCCCGCCTTTCGGCTTGGGATGCGTTTTTTAACAAGGAGTACGAGCTCCAAGACTTGGAATACCGACTATCGGACGCAGCGCACCAGCACTATGAACAGTCGCATGCGAAGAGCGACATTAGCTTCAAAGAATTCAAACGAGCGTTTTATAATGAATCCATCAAAATTTACAATTTAACGGATGGCGCTTCTATCCAGAAAGTATTCACCCCATTACTTTTGCTTACAACGCTCTGGATAGTGTTTGTATGCCTATTTAACAAGTGATCATCAAACTATTCCAACAACGATCAGTATGGGACTACAGGTATGGCTCTATGTAAGGGGGCTAGTCGGCTCTCCTTCACTAAATTAGCGACTCAATTACCCGCAATTCCATAGGCTAAAAGTGACAAGGGCATCCATCGATGCCCTTTTTATTCAAAGGAACGCAACCTAGACCTTTGGCCCACTTGGGTATAAAACCATTATGCGTTAAGCTGCACGCTATTATCCGATTGATAAAGAGTGGAGCGAAGTGATGGAAAAAGTAGGCTCTCGAGCATTGATTGTCGAAGGTGGAGCCATGCGAGGCGTATTTTCATGCGGCATACTCGATCATTTTCTTGCTAGCGAGTTCTCTCCATTTGATAGCTTTTGGGGAGTGTCTGCGGGTGCTAGCAACTTGGCTGCCTACTTAGCTAAAATGCCCGGACGTAACTTAAAAATCTACCTCGATTACAGCTTAAGAAAAGAATTTATCTCTCCATCTCAACTTCTACGTGGTGGTGATATGATGAACTTAGACTGGATGTGGAATGTCACCCTCGAAGAACTTGGCATCGATAAATCTGCGCTCAAAGCTGATTCACGACCTTTCTTTTTAGGCGTGACGCGTCAAGACAATGGGCAAGCGGAGTACCACCTTCCTGATATCGACGACTTGGCAGAAACAATGAAAGCCAGCAGCGCACTGCCTGTACTTTACCGAAATGGCGTATCACTGAACGGAATTCAATACGTTGATGGTGGCGTCTCAGACGCACTTCCTGTTGCAGAAGCAATAAAGCGAGGAGCCAAAAAGATTATGGTTTTACGCAGTCAGCCCGCAAGCTATCAAAAGCCAAGAGGAAAATTCAGCGCCCTAACTAGGAGGATGTTGAAAGAAACGCCCGGATTAATTGAACCTATGTTGACACGTGAAGTTCGCTACAATCAGACCTTAGCGCTGATCAACAACCCACCACCTGGTATCGAAATCATTCAAGTGTGTCCTCCTGAAACATTCAAGTTGAAACGGCTGAGTCGATCGCCAGCACCACTGCGTCATGCTTATGAGTTAGGAATTGAAGCAGGAAAGGAAGCCATCATACGATGGAGTCAGAAGTAGAAAAAAGCCACGTGGATTAAACGTGGCTAACGCAAATTCGATGGCAGTGGATTATCGTATTTGCTTCTGGTCGAGCCCAATATTCAGGCTCAAAACTGTTTTAATTTGCTCGCTAACTGAAAAAGCGAGTAGGCAGTCCAAACTAGTAAGTTTCAAACAACCCAGAGTTGTAATCTTGGATGGCTTGTTCTATCTCTTCCATGCTATTCATGACAAAAGGGCCATAATGCACCACGGGTTCATTAATTGGCTCACCAATAAAGATCAGTGCACCACTCTCTTTTTCGGCCTGCAATTCAACCCATTCACCTTTCGAGAAAATGGCCATTTCGCCTTGATTGATCTCACGACCTTTTAATTGAATACGACCTTTATAGACATAGAGCATCATGTTGTTGTCTTGATCCGTGTTCAAATTCAAAGCTTGCCCCCCCATCGCTCTCCAATCGGCTACCGTGGCAGCAACACCTGTCTCTGTTAGCGGCCCCTGAATTCGTTCGTTGTTTATAGTCATATGACCCGCAATCAAACGTACAACCCCCGTATTCGGAGTATCAAACTCAGTGATCGTTTCAGGTTGAAAGTCATGATATTGAGCTGGCTGCATCTTATTTTTCGCAGGCTGGTTAATCCAAATTTGGAAACCATGCAATTCGCCTTCCTTCATAATAGGCATTTCGCTATGGATGACGCCTCTTCCTGCCGCCATCCACTGTGCACCACCGGAACGAAGCTCACCAACATTATCCATATGATCACGATGCTGGAAATGACCTTTCAACATATAAGTAAGCGTCTCAATACCTCGGTGCGGATGCGGAGGGAAACCGCCGATATAGTCAGCGCGGTCTTCTGATTTGAGTTCATCCATCATCAAAAATGGAGAAAAACTAGCATGATTGAAACCCGCTACTCGGCGAATTTTCACTCCATCACCATCAGCAGTAGGTTGCGCAGGAATAAGCTGACGAATTTCTCTGAATGTACTCATACTAGTTCTCCTAGTTTATCTTTGTGACCGCTTGCAAATCGCATGTTTAATCTATGGCTATCTATAAGGTTCTATTTTAGGTTGATGAGCTAAAATTATGAGCCATACTATTCGTTCTACTTATTCAACTTTTTCGAACAATACAATTTATCGAGTTAATAATGAGCACATTTAATTTATCTAAAATAAATGTAGCTATTTTCTAAACAAGGTGTATAGTGTGCCTTGGCTCTTAGAAGAGAGCTGTTAATGCAACATTTAGTTTAAGTTTCCTCTCAGTAAAATCTTGAATCCCCAATTCAGACACCTGCGTACAACTTCCTCTTGATTGAACATTCAATAGCTTAGAAAAGATCCACAAAACAAATCATAATTTTAATGTTTAATTCAAAGGTATTTTTATGTCTAAAGTAACTGGTTCAGTAAAATGGTTTAACGAAACTAAAGGCTTCGGTTTTCTATCTCAAGACAACGGCGGCCAAGATGTATTCGTACACTTTAACGCTATCGTTTCTGACGGTTTCAAAACACTGACTGAAGGTCAGAAAGTAAGCTTCAATGTAGAGCAAGGTAAAAAAGGTCCTCAAGCGACTGAAGTAACTCCTCTATAAGACTGCTTTTCTTGGTGTAGCATGCCCATGCTGCACCAAACCTCTCTCCTTCAAAAATATTCTTTCATCAATCACTCAGCCTAATTTTAGGCATTGCTTTGTGCTATCTAAAATAAACTGAATAGTACTGCTTAATTTATTATTTATAGGAAAAATCATGTCCTCAAAAAGAACTGGCCGTCAAAGGCATTGGTATCAATTACTTAACAAAGAGAAAATCACTAAAAAACAGGAGAATAAATGTTAGAAATTGAATTTAATTTAGAACAACCTCAAACCTCTTGGAACGCTAAAATACATCAATTAAATGGTGATATTTTACGAAGGCACGTATTACCGAAACTTCTTTCTCATAGCTTCATGATCGATTTTGAATATTGTGAGAAAACGCAATCTGGAACTATTCTCTGTGATTCAGGTTCAAAGTTAGGAAGTTTTACTGTTAACTGATTCAGTTTTCATGCATTAATGGATAATGCAACTAATTTGGAAGGTATCCAATGGCTAGAAAAAGTAAGAAGCAGTCAGAAAAAGACAAAAAAGAGTCTGAACAAAACGCGGCGGCGGTAAAGCAGAAAACTCGACGCCGCATAGAAGACATTATGGAACAAAGAGAATTTGATAAGTTATTCGATCTATAAATGCTCTCTAGTGCTTTCTCTGCCTTTATCGTTGTGCAAGGTACCGCCACCTACCTTTGCTCAAACGAATCTCCACTCTTTTAGACTACTCTTCTAATTACACGTGCCTCTCACACACGCAAAAACAACTGGCTCCTCTATACTCAAGTGACTTGCAAATAGTCGTTTCGCTCACAGGAAAACCCGTGACTAATGACAGTTAGGTTATTTGCGTATAGCCAAAGCGATATTTTTGCGTATAATCCCTCTCGTTTGCTTCGTATAACCCCAATGATATGGTTTGGGGGTCTCTACCAGTTCCCGCAAAGTGCTGATTACGAAGAGTTGAGATCATCGTGGGTCTTACTCTTTGTGATAGCGTTCGATTTATTTCTATCTATACCTATTCTTAGAGTAACTGCATCCACAATACACATAAGGTGGAATATGAACGCATTTATTCAAGGTCTTCCAAAAGTAGAGCTGCACTTACATATCGAAGGTTCACTTGAGCCGGAACTCTTATTCAAATTAGCAAAACGAAACGGCATCGAGATCCCTTACTCTTCTCCGAGTGAACTACGCAGCGCATATCAGTTCACAGACTTACAATCATTTCTCGACCTCTATTACCAAGGAGCGGGAGTTCTGCGTACGGAGCAAGATTTTTACGATCTCACTTGGGAATACTTACTGCACTGTAAAGAAGACAACGTTGTTCATACCGAAATCTTTTTTGACCCTCAAACACACACAGAACGCGGCATAGACTTTGACACTGTTATCAATGGAATCGCTCGTGCGCTAAAAGATGGTCACGAAAAACTTGGCATTACCTCGCAAATTATTGCGTGTTTTCTCCGTCACCTTTCAGAAGAGAGCGCCATAGAGACCCTACAGGCTATTCTGAAACACCGTGATAAGATCATTGGTGTTGGACTAGATTCTTCAGAACAAGGTCATCCGCCAGCTAAATTCAAGCGCGTATTTAAACAAGCAGTAGAAGAAGGCTTACTTACCGTTGCTCACGCAGGTGAAGAAGGCCCCGCACAAAATATTAGCGATGCAATTGAAATGCTTTACGTGAGCCGCGTGGATCACGGTGTTCGCTGTGTTGATGATGAAGCATTAGTTGAATCCTTAATCGAAAGCCAAATGCCACTGACAGTGTGTCCGTTATCGAATCTTAAGCTATGTGTATTCGACGATATGAAAGATCACAATATTGTGGATTTGCTACGAAAAGGTGTCGCCGTAACGATTAACTCAGACGATCCTGTGTACTTTGGTGGCTACATGACGGATAACTTTCTGGCCGTCAACAACGCACATCCAATGAGTAAGAGTGAACTTGCCCAATTTACAATGAACGCGATTGATGCCAGCTTTATCGATAACGAGTTAAAGGCGAAATATCGTCACCTTGTTAGCCAATACGTAAACCAGCACGAAGCGTTGCAATAAAGGCATAGTGCCACGCCTTAGGTCAAACGCGTAGGTATTAAAACCCTACAAAAACTCTGTGGTTAACCGCATTTATAAACGCTAGACTGAGAAAGCTAAACTAGCACACAAAAAGGAATAGAATCATGATTCAACAAGGCCAAGCTCTACCAGTTGCAACTCTAAGTGAGTTGACTGCCGATGGTATGGTGAACCACGACGTTACAGAACTGTTTGCGAACAAGAAAGTCGTACTCTTTGCTGTACCTGGCGCATTCACCCCTACCTGTTCAGAAGCCCATCTACCAGGCTATGTGGTATTAGCTGATGAGCTAAAGGCAAAAGGTGTTGATTTAATTGCGTGCGTTTCTGTAAACGATGCATTTGTGATGCAAGCGTGGGGCGAAGCTCAAAACGCTTCTGAGATTTTGATGTTGGGTGATGGCGACGCTAGCTTTACTAAAGCATTAGGTCTTGAAATGGATACAGGCGGCTTTGGTGGTATTCGCTCACAACGTTACGCAATGATCATTGAAAACGGCACAGTGACTAAGCTAAACGTTGAAGAGCCAAAAGAGTTTGAAGCAAGCAAAGCAGAAACGATTTTAGCGGCGCTTTAAGCTTACTCCTAAATACAAAAACGGAAGCCATCGCTTCCGTTTTTTGTTGGTTAACGCATTCTCACAACACTCGTTTGTTGCTTACGCTGCATTTCCGCAAAAGTCAGCACAAACGGGGATGACTGCTTTACACGGCTTGGTAATGAAGAAAGCGCATTGTAGGCATCCTGCTTCGTTTTAAAATCACCAACAGTTACCGTATACCAACGCGTGCCTCGGCTGTTTTTCCAGTTAACCCAAACCGGATGCTTAGGATCGATATAGCGAATATAATCTTTCACATCTTTTTCTTGCTTTAGCGCGAGTACCTGCATCGTGTAATGGTTTGGGTTTAAATAACCATATGCATCCTGAGAGGTCATGACTCCAACACATTGGCCGCTATCGACCTCCTGCTGGTAAGGCATAGCGCAGCCCATGAGCGATAAAATCAATGTCAAAGATAAAATCTTGTGCACGTGTCACTCCATTCTTGTTCTAGTTTCTTTTCTCTCGCACCCAAAAACACAAAACGCTCTTGGTCAGGTAAAAACACACCCTTACAAGAGGGCCTGTGTTTTAACGCAACGAGTATTCCAAAAACGTAAGGCGACCACGTTGGTCGCCTTAGTAAATTGATTTAATAGAACATTAACAAGATAGAGTGATATAGACAGAAGTTCGCTACTGTTTAGAACCAGCTAGCGACCAATTGCTTAAACCAGTCTAAAATTCGCTTGAATAAACTGCCTTCCTCCACGGACTCCAATGCAACGAGCTCGGCTTCATTTACGACCTTACCGTCGACTTTGTAAAGCACTTTACCAACCACTTGTTGCTCAGAAATTGGCGCAACTAAATCACCGTTGTATTCAACTTCCGCTTGCAGATTTTTTACATCTCCTTTTGGCAAAGTGAGATAAACATCGTTAGCTACGCCGACAGTAAGCTCGTCTTTTTCGCCCATCCAAACTCGAGCTTTCGCAAGTTCCGCACCCGCCTCAGTCGGCATTACCGTATCGTAAAAGCGGAAGCCATAACTCAACAGCTGCTTGCTTTCTGATTCACGAACATTCTCACTCTTCGCTCCCATCACTACGGCAATCAAACGCATATCACCTTGTGTTGCAGAAGTCGCTAGACTATAACCCGCGCCGCTTGTATAACCAGTTTTCATGCCATCGACATTCATACTACGATCACGAAGCAAGCCATTACGGTTGTATTGAGTGATGCCATTGTAAGTAAACGAGGTTTCGCTATACAGCGGATAGATATCAGGTAAGTCACGAATAATCGCTTGGCCCAACTTGGCAATATCATAAGGTGTCGAATATAAACCGTCACTGTCTAGGCCGTGAGGGTTGGTGAATGCCGTGTTAGACAATTCAAGCTTGGCGGCCCAACTATTCATCAAACTCACAAACCCTGATTCACTTCCCGCAACATGCTCAGCAATAGCGACACTGGCATCGTTACCAGATTGAACAATCAGACCACGGTATAAGTCAGACAAAGAAACGGAAGTATTGACTTCAATAAACATTTTTGAAGAATCTGGGAAATTTTTTGCCCAAGCATTTCGGCTGATGACAACCTCATCATTCAACGTAATATTGCCTGTATTAATTTCTTGACCAGCTACATAAGCAGTCATCAACTTCGTTAAACTCGCGGGGTTTAAACGTTTGTGGGCATCACGTTCAACCAGTACTTTCCCCGTATGGAAGTCCATCAAAACATAACCACGAGAACTGAGTTCCGGCGCATTTGGCACAACTGAAGGCGCAGCATAAGCCAACGAGGATACAGCAGCGAACCCTGTAATTAACACTGTGTGTAATATAGTACTTTTTCTCATCATGACATCTTATCTTAGTAGCATTTAAGGCTTACAAACGGTACCCGAATGAATTCAAAGCGCGGGATTACCTAGTTAAAAAACGAGTATATTGAAACGGCGCTCAGTTACAGCCACCTTGTTACGATTGGTTACTTTTACTCAATGTTTGTCGAAAATAATGAGAGGTAGGTAGAGCTTTCGTCTTGAAGAATGAAACAGGAGCGAAAATAATTCCGTAACGCTATGTTTTTTTGAGAGGAGAGAAAAAGCGCGCAAGTCAATTCAGGGAGTAAGTTGGTATAGGAAAAGTAGTTGAGCTTTTATCCATATCTAAATAGGAAACAACAAAAACAACCAACAATAAGTCCAGTTAATTACTTACCAAGAGAACATATTGAAAACGCATCATAAAATTGTAATTAATTATCGATAAATTTAAAAACCTAATATTATAATTTATGTAAATTTCATTTATTATTAAATCGGAGAAAAATACAGCTTTCCTTTCTTAAAACTAAGAGACGATTTTTTCGATGTTTTTAGGTTTATCTCATCAGAGAACTTGGTATAACAGTGAGGAATAAGGCATCCGGACTTAGCGCGAAAGGATAACCCACTGTTATTTAAGTTCACACGCTGCTTTTTAATGACTAGAGACTTTAAACTGCGGTTACCTTCGGTTTGTTCGGCTATTCTTTGACGTATCCCAACCCAGTACGACTCAAACGACGACATCATACATATCCTCTTTCATGATATAAGCATTAATAATTAAACATCGCTAAAAGCTAAGCTTGTCTTAAATAAAAGTACTAGAAATTAATTTTATTTCTTCAAAACAAATCAACTCGCATATTCCACATAAATTTAGAGGTTATGTCAAATATTAATTATCATTAATTTTATTTATAATGGATATAAAATCAGTTTATAATTTTTAAATAATTTAATTATTAGAAAGCAGTATGACCAGTCCATATTTAACATGGAAATATGAGCTTTGTTTTGCATCATAATATATAAATACATTAAAGATTCATCTACGAACTAAATGCTCTTCAAGAGGTGATATAAATTAGCATTTCGAGACTAAATGAGAATAAAAATAGCGCACCGTATATGGTGCGCTATAGATTTGATTAAGGTCACTGTATAAGCATAGATAAAACTAAACTCATTTGACGTAGCTAGGCCAAGATTGCTTATGGTTTAAGTTTCAATACTTTATCAATATCTTCTGCGCTGTGGCGCTCAGGTAACTGCTCCCATTCTTCACCCCATGAACGGTTCACAATTCGACCACGTTTTACCGCTTCACGCTCATCAATTACTTTTGCCCAACGCACAACGTTTTTGTAGCTTTCTACGTCTAAGAATTCAGCCGCATCGTAAGCACGACCCAACACAAGGTTGCCGTACCATGGCCATGTTGCGATATCAGCGATGCTGTACTCATCGCCACCTAGGAATTCATTGTTCGCAAGACGCTTGTCTAATACATCTAACTGACGTTTTGCTTCCATTGTAAAGCGGTTGATTGGGTACTCGAACTTCTCTGGTGCGTACGCGTAGAAGTGACCAAAACCACCGCCTAGATATGGCGCAGAACCTTGCAGCCAGAATAACCAGTTCATTACCTCAGCACGCTTAGCGCCTTCTTTTGGTAAGAAATGATCAAACTTCTCTGCTAGATAAAACAAGATGTTGCCAGATTCAAACACGTTCACTGGCTCAGAACCCGAACGGTCAACCAATGCCGGAATTTTAGAGTTTGGGTTAACAGCCACAAAGCCAGAGCCAAACTGGTCGCCATCGCCAATCTTAATCAGGTATGCATCGTATTCTGCTGCCGTTACGCCAGCCGCCAAAAGCTCTTCAAACATGATCGTCACTTTCTGACCATTTGGGGTACCCATTGAGTAAAGTTGGAATGGGTGCTCACCAATTGGAAGCTCTTGCTCATGACGTGCGCCAGAATCCGGACGGTTGATGCTCGCCCACTGACCGCCGTTTTCATTATCGTTTGTCCAAACTTTTGGTGGAATGTATTCGTTAGCCATTGTTTTCCCTTATTGTGTTTGAATGCATCTTCAAACTGACGGGTCTTACGCGCCAGCAAGCATTATTAACATCACCTCTTCGCCAACTGCGATTAGGCATACTCAAGATATTAGGTCGAATTCGCTAAATAAAAGTCCTGCAATCTCTTTTAGTTAGAACCTTTGGTTATGGGATTTTCTTTCACGCTATAAGTAAAAACGTCGCGATAATGTGAACTAGGTTCGAGATGCCAACGATGAGTAAGCTACACTCGGCGGCGCACCTCTATTTGGGGATTTAGAACAACCGCTAAACTTCAAAGTCACCAAGAATGAAGTTGTTCTGGATACCTTAGTTCAAACAACTTACGTGCGTGATAGGCAGTTAAGTTAGATAGTTAGAAAGAAAAACGCCCTTCACTAAATCAATGAAGGGCGTTTTAATGTATTCGAAACCGTTACTTAGCTGATTCAAACAAACCAGAAATACCTTTCAAAGGGAAAAGCCTTGCTTGCTCCAACCCTCTCAACGTTACCGTATTCAGGTCATCAATAAAGAAACGACTGGTCATCGTGTGTTTGCCACCATTAACGAAAATCTCGATGACAGAATTGTCGATATATATATCAATCGTCTGCTTAGCGTCCAATCTTGGTGCTTTTCGAATGCTACCAAATTCTTCTGCGTACAAATGAGACATGTGACGACGGTCCAGCATAAACTCGTGCTCTGTCGCACTAAAGACGATGTTGTCACCTTTGAGGTTACTCAGCTCAAGTTCAAAGCCATCGCCCTCAAGGTCTAATTGGATCAAACAACTTGTGCTTTCCAGTGTATGGGATTGTGCAAAGACCACCTCTTCTTTTCTTAAACTCTTCAGCTCAGGGAGCGGAGCTTGAACAAGAAAACCATCTTTCAACGTTAGTTCTCTAGGAAGAGACAACATTCCTGCCCACTGGTGTGTGACCGATGGTGTGTCGATTTCTGGCAACCCTATCCATGCAATAAGAATGCGACGCCCATTCTCATCTAAATAGGTTTGTGGGGCGTAGAAATCAAACCCATAATCTGGCTGCAAAATATCTTGGTGGTTTTCTAAAATCATCGACTCTAGGTTCAACTGATCACCCACGATATACGCAACAGAATAGATGTTTTTGAAATCATAAGGATTATTACTGCTCACGCCCTGTGGAGAAAACAGCATCACCGATTGACCATTAATCTCAAAGAAATCAGGACACTCCCACATGTACCCAAGGTCAGAAAACTTGGTCTTGATAGGACCTTTATGCTGCCACGTTTTCAAATCTTTGCTTTGATAGAGCGCCATTGAACCATGCTCAGTTTTGGTTTGAGCACCCACCACCATCAAATAGTCGTCGCCTTTCTTCCAAACTTTTGGATCACGAAAGTGCTCCGTGTAATGTTCGTTCTCAATGACCACACCATGCTTTTCAATGTTGCCATCTGAATCCATGGTGGCAAAGCACTGTGCTGGAATTCGATTCCAGTTTTGGTCACGCTTATTACCAGTAAAAAACAGCAAAGCCTTGTTGTTTTCCACCAAAGCACCGCCCGAATAGACACCATGTGAATCGTAGTCTTGGTCGGGATGAAGACCCACACCATGATCAGTAAAATGGATGAAGTCTTTAGTAGAAAGGTGGTACCAATACTTCATTCCATGGACTGGTCCCACAGGCGTCCACTGGTAAAAGATGTGGTGCTCACCATTGAAATAGCACAACCCATTTGGGTCATTTAACAGCCCAAATCTAGGGGCGATATGAAAACTAGGAAAGCCTTTATCTTGCTGACGTGAAAGTGTCATTTCTTCGATATCACACTGAGGGATTTGCTCAAGTCGGCGATATCTTTGCTCTACAGTCCAACGGTTGTTTAAGCTCATAATTTTTCTCAACTGAAATTGGATCTGGAGATCATTGCCCAATAAATTGCAGCAATTCTGTCTGGGTCGGAAGCGCGGTCATTGCGCCTTTTTGCGTCGTCGCTAATGCACCACAGCCATTTGCCCATTGAATCGCAGAGCTAACAACAGGATGATTTTTCCAATCGTCATACCTAGACAGGCATGCCAGTAGCCCTCCGACAAAAGCATCACCCGCACCTGTGGTATCAATCGGACTAACGACTTGACCTGTGATCAGTTCACTCTGACTTTCAAAGACGCGCCAAACACCTTTCGCACCTTGTGTCACCAAGACCAAAGCAATATTCAAAGCGGCTATTTGTTGTAAACCTTGCGCCATCGATGTTGAGTCAGTTAAGAACAAAAGCTCTTCTTCAGAGAACTTAACCACATCGGCCATCGCTACAGCCTTCATCACGACAGCTTGGATTTCTGATTGATCTTGCCACACTTCATCACGCAAGTTAGGGTCAAAGCTAATGAAACCACCAGCGGCTTTTACTCTTTTGATCGCCTCAAATGTGCTGCTTCGACTTGGCTCATTTGCCAGTGAAATCGAGCAGACATGCAGCCAATCACCTTGCTTAAAGTTAGGGATGTCTTCAACAGACATAAACTGATCAGCGCTCGGTTTTACCATAAACGTAAAGCTGCGCTCACCTTGCTCGTCTAAATCCACCACCACTGTTGATGTTCTTTGCTCAGGATCTTTAACGAGAAACTCCGTGCTCACGCCCTCTTGATCGAGCGTTGATTGCATGAATCGACCAAATGGGTCATCACCTACACGTCCAAAAAACGCACTCTTACCAGATAGACGAGCAATAGCTACGGCGACATTCGCTGGTGCACCACCGGGACATTTGAGTAAAGAAGTCTCAGATTCCGGTATTAGATCGACAACAGCATCACCAGTTACCCACACTTGATTCATCTTGCTTACCTTGAAATTAAAGCCCTGATAGTCCAACGTGTTGAACACCTTCACTACCAAGTAAAAATTGAAAAAGGCTAGCCAAGCCATTAGTGCTTGGCTAGCACCCCAAACATTTAGGAAAAGAAGTGGATTTTGGGGGACTCCACCCCTAAGGAGTTCAGATTAAGCCGCTGCTTTTCTACCGACTTTAGCGCGGTCACGCATACCAAGAACAATGGTGAGAACAAATGCGGTCAAGAACGCGATCACCATACCCGCGATGGAGTACCCAATCTTCTCTGGCGTAATGGAAATGATGCCTGGAAGACCAGCTGCGCCCAATGCCTGAGCTTTCACATTAAACATTGTGATGAACGCACTTGATAACGCCGCAGCGCAAACTGCCGCAATAAATGGGTAACGTAGTTTTAAGTTAACACCAAACATAGCCGGTTCTGTAATACCTAGCAAACCCGTAACACCAGATGGAATCGCAATACCTTTCATCTTCTTATCTTTGCTCATCACGCCCACCGCCAACGCTGCCGCTCCTTGAGAAACGTTAGACATCGCCGCAATAGGAAAGATAAAGGTGCCGCCCGTCGTCGCAATATCCGCAAGAAGTTGAGTTTCAATCGCAATGAAGCTGTGATGCATACCAGTAATAACAAACGGAGCATAAATAAGACCAAATACCGCACCACCAACAAAGCCAGCAGTGTTGTATAGCCAGTTCAGACCATCACCCAATAGGAAACCAATATCACGCGTGAACGGACCGACGACAGTAAACGTCAGCAAACCCGCTATGAAAATCGCCAGTAATGGCGTTAAAAGGTTGTCTAAAACAGAAGGTATGACTTTACGTAAGCCTAGCTCAACCTTCGCAAGAATGAATGCCGATACCAAAACCGGTAACACCGAACCTTGGTAGCCCACTTTTTGGATTTCAAAGCCAAGAATATTCCAAACCGGAATGTTGCCAGACACAGATGCGCCGCCGAATCCCCAACCATTCAGCAAGTCAGGGTGAACCATCAACATACCTAGCGCCGCCCCTAAATATGGGTTACCGCCAAACTTCTTACTGGCTGAAAATGCCAGCAGAATAGGCAGGTAAACAAACGGCGCGTTCGCAAACGTGTTGATCATGTTCGCCAAGTCTGTCAGTCCTGGGTTGGCATCAATCAAAGATTTGCCATCAATGAACAAGCCTTGAGCAGTCAATAGGTTATAGATACCCATCAACAAACCACCAGCGACGATTGCTGGAATGATTGGAACGAAAATATCAGACAGCCCTTTCACCGCGCGCTGAACAATGTTTTGTTTCTCTGCGCCAGCAGACGCAACGTCGTTGGTGGACATTTCACTCATCCCCGTCAACTTCGCCATTTCTGCATAAACTTGGTTTACGATGCCAGATCCAAAAATGATTTGGTACTGACCCGCAACTTTGAACTGCCCTTTTACTCCTTCAAGGCTATCAATCGCTTGTTCATCTATTTTTTGCTCATCTGCAACGGCAAGGCGTAAGCGTGTCGCACAATGCGCAAGTGCGGTGATGTTGCTTTTACCACCTAATAGAGTTAACAACTCTTTTGCTACTGCCGGATAATTCATTTCATACCCCATTGGATTATTATCTGAGCTTGCGAAATCTTCGGGAACGTTTGCAAAACAGATTTTTGCTCAATAAAACCAAATGATCAAAGATAAAGCAGAGAGAATGTGAGAATGATCGTCAAATTCTCTCCCTAAGAGCAGTATAGGAGGTTAGAATCGCTACTTATCAAAGAGCTTTTCATCTTCTCTTTGCAAACAATCCCAAAAACGAAAAACAGAATGGATAGGAACAATGGCGAGTCTGCATGATGTCGCCCGTCTGGCTGGCGTATCAAAATCAACAGTGTCACGGGTTATAAACGATGAATATGGCGTAAAAGAAGCGACAAAACTGAAAGTCCGCCAAGCAGTAGCGGAGTGTGGCTATGTGCCAAACCAAGTCGCTAAAGATCTAAAATCTCAAAAGACCAATCTGGTTGGTGTCATTGTTCCTCGGGTTTCCTCTCATGCCACATCCCAAGGTGTCGATGGATTAACCGATGTCCTTGAAAAAGCAGGGAAACATGTCTTACTTGCTAGCACTCACCAAGCCCACGAAAAAGAACTGGAATACATTCAGATCTTTAACCAAAAACGGGTTGAAGGGATCATTCTTTACGCCACCCACCTCGATTCCAAGCTGGTAAAAGCAATTCAAAACTCAGCCGTTCCAGTTGTGCTCGTCGGTCAAGATGGTTCCATGTTTAATATTCCAAGCATCATTCATGATGACGCACGAGTAGGGTTTGAAGCGGGAAATAGACTGGTTGCAAAAGGTTGCCAAACCATGGGTTTTATTGGCGTGCAAGGTGACGATATCGCGGTAGATAAGCAACGCTCTGAAGGATTTGTTCAAGCGCTGCAACACCATGGTTTTGAGATCGCCTTCCATGCTCGTGGTGACTTTACCATCGATTCTGGCTATTCATTGGCAAAACAACACTTAACAAAGAACCCTAAGCTAGATGGCTTGTTCTGTGCGACAGACCGTATTGCTATCGGTGCGATGAGAGCGATTCAAGAGCTCGGGTTAACACCGGGTAAAGACGTTTTAGTGCTAGGAGTTGGTGATGATGAGCTCGCATCAGTGTGTACCCCAACCTTATCAACATTTAACTATGCATTTGATAAAGCGGGTGAAAATGGTGCGAAACTGCTACTAGATAGAATTGCCAACAGAAGTTTTGAAATGAGTAAGATGGTACTAACCTTCAAAACAATTGAGCGTCAGTCCTGTTAATGAAAAAGCGCCAACTGAAATCAGTTGGCGCTTTTCTTATTACTCTTTGTCGGTTAGATCCCTTTAGAACCAAGTTTCCATTTGCAGTGCAAACAGAACTTCACCACCATCACCCATCGTTGCAGCACCCGCATCCTGGCTAATCGAGTAGCCATTCAAGTCTTCGCTCCAATCAACGTAGCTAACTGCAAAACGTAGCTCCGGACGGTCAAAGAAACCTGCAGCGGTAGACATCTTAAGCGTTGGTGCGATTGTCGCTTTGTAAAAACTGCCACTTGCTTTATCAATCGCATTGTCTAGGTCCATGTATTGGTATGAGCCTTCATAAACCATCTCAAAGTTCTGCGTAAACTCTTGCGCTAAGCGGATGTTGAACGATGCCCACGTAAATTCATCATTTTTAGCAAAGCGATCTTGGCTGTGTTCTGCTAGCAACGCAGGTGCTACACGCCAGTTGTCGCCGATGCGTGTTACACCATAGCTGAACAAGCGTACGGCTTTTGCGTCTTCTAACAAATCTCCGTTTGAACCGATGCCTTTAAGTTCCGCACCCAGTCCATCACCCATCAAAATACCGGTTTTAGAGAAGCCTTCACTCATGCCAAAGAAGGTATCGCCATGGTAAGCAAACATCGCATGTAAACCTTTGTCCGCTGCTCCTTCTACGCGATCATTGTTATCAGCTGACGTCATGCCGCTCAGCATCAATTGCCAATTACCGAAGCGGTTGTTCATTGTCGCGATATAGTTTTCAACATCCGTTGACGAGCTATCAATCTCACCAAAATCACGACCATAGATCGAGAAGTTTGCTTTCCATGATTCGCTCATTTGGACGTCATACACACCAGCACCAGTGCCAGATAAGAAAACAATATCCGAGTCAAAGAAGTGAATGTCAAAGTTATCACGATCAAATCGTTTACCAGCCCAAAACGTCGCGTCAGCAAAAGCTCTTGATTCAGAGAACATACTCAACTTGTTTAGCTCAGCATATACCTGACGAACGTTTAATTGACTCTCGCTCGCCGTCCATTCGTTATTGGTTTCCGTACTATCTGCCAACATGATTCGGAACAATGCGCTGGAACCATCATCTGCAAAACGTTTGTGAATAAGGTTTGCTTCCACATAGTGATCATCCTCTACCCCTAATCGCCCAACTGGAGCGCCAATAGCACCAGCTGCCGTCATGTAAGGACCAGTACCCACTGCACCATTCAGATCGTCATTAATCAGTAGCCCGGAACGAGCGTAGCCGTGAAACTCAAAGCTTGAGGCTTTCTCATTTGCTTCTGTGGATGCTTTTTCTGTCTGTTCAAGTCTCTGTTCTAATTCATTAATTCGCTTTTCAAGAGCGTCAACATCTGTTGCTGCGAATACAGGTGCAGTAACCAGTCCAAGCGCTACTGCCATCGTCAAAGTGTGTAGTTTCATTTCCATAGTCTCACGTAAATTTATACTTAGGCATATTGCAAACGTTCCCAAGAAAAATCGCAAACTTATGGTGACTTTAAATGTCCATCTAAAGCCTGAATTTCAGAGCGCTCGTACTCAGAGCGTCTCTACTACTTATATCAATGAGGGCGATAATATATAAACTTTTCGGGAACGTTACCGCAAAGAGGTAATTTTGTTACTTCTATCACGTTCAATTGTGTTACTTACAGAAAAATCATTAACCAGCGCACATTTGAATAGTAATGAGAAAGAGGCATTGAAAGCCTTATTAACAGGTGGCATTGTGGCAAAGACGTTGGCTCAACGTCTTTTATAGATTGTCTTGTGGTTAGAGCGCACAAAAAACTTCATAGAATCAGTGAGAGCATTTGGCTCCATGCATTTTAATATCTACAAAACTCATTTTTTGAACATAAATGAGTTTTGTAAAATCTAATAATCTTGCTCATGGTCACTTCGGCTTCGAAAAGCCACTCATTACCAAAAAGTAATCAAGCTAATGCATCTCAACGTTATTCTCTTCAACTAGTAAGTATTTAATTTGATGTTGAAAATCTGCCTCAATTATATCTTCTCGACCTTTGGACATAACGGTGTCGTAAACCATGTTTACATATTCATACGACAGATATTTATCAAAAACATGAACTATATCGTCGTTAATTAAAATTTCACCGTAACAAGCTAAGTCTTCATCAAACGTATTTTGGTAACAAGATATTTTAGAACTATCCCATCCAGAGTAAAATTCGACACTCTTGACATCGTTATACATCGCAATTACTAACTTTTCGATTCCAAGCTGTCCTTCAGCCTCAAACCTCGACTCAAAGTTAACATAACCGATAGCAATACCTTCATTAGAAGCTGAGTAATCTTTATTAACTCCGTAGTGGACTTGATTTTCTCTAAGTTTAGAATTGCCAATAGCTTTCCAAGTTAGGCGATTCCCGTCAATATTTTCACCAAATGTAAGCTCTTCTTTGACCTCAATAATTTGGTTCGCCAGTTGGTAAGTTAAAGGCAGGTCAAGATCCGGAACGTTAGTGGCAAGACTTAGACCTTTCCTGCTATGTTTTTCGTAAATTACCTGATGCTTTCTTGGCTCGGAGTGAGAGCTTACAACTATCCATCCGCTTTCTTCAGTAGATGGGTTAGTTGATTCGGAGTTACAACCCAAAATAAGAAGAGTTGACGCGCTAAACAGTACAGTTTTTAAGTACATAGTGAGTATTCAAAGTTAATTATTTCTTGGCATTATCATTTAAATTAATACCATGGGCAACAAAATCATACTTTAATACCTCAACAGCTATTCTATTTCGAAGTTAAAATTTTTGATTAGCTACATATCTAGGTTAATAACAGAGAACGATGTAAAAGTGAATTATGTGTACTCACTCTATACTTAATCATACAAGTCCGGCAGTGCGAAACGAATAAAGTGAAAGTGTCAAAAGCCCGAATAACATTCCTCAAACAAAAAAGCCCTTTACATAAGTAAAAGGCATTTTTAATTTAGTTTTTGATTAACGAGCTATAATACCAACCCACCGTCAATCTTGAGCACTTGGCCTGTGATGTAAGCGCTCTTGTCTGAGGTTAGGAAAGAGACGCCATTGGCAATATCTTGAACTGAGCCCATGCGCCCTAATGGGGTTTTGCCTTCCATCATTTGAATGACTTTCTCTGGCAGGTTCTTGGTCATGTCGGTGGCGATAAAGCCTGGCGCGACACAGTTGACGCGTATCTGTGCACCCTTTCTTGAAAGTTCTTTCGCCCAGCCTTTGCTCATTGAGATGACGCCGCCTTTACTTGCGCCGTAGTTGCTCTGGCCGATATTACCATCCGTTCCCACTATAGAAGAAATGCTAACAATACTGCCTGTGCCCTGCTCTAGCATGACAGGAGCAACACGTTGGGTGAGTAAGAACACCGCTTTTAGGTTCACGTCGATCACGCTGTCCCAGTCTTGCTCTAACATATCTGGCAACAATGCATCTCGAGTGATGCCCGCGTTGTTAACCAGAGCATCGATTCTTCCGTGCTGCTCTACAACACTTTCTACTACTTCACTGACGGCTTCGGCATCACACAAGTTGACTTGATAACTGCTTAGCTGCGCCGACTGACTCCATTCCACGGGCGATATGTCTAGCCCGATTACGTGGAATCCATCCTCCAGTAATTGCTCACAAATCGCTTGGCCAATACCACGAGCCGCACCAGTGACTACTGCTACTTTTTCCGGTTTCATCTTGGTCTTCCTTAAATGTTGAGATTACAAATTCGCTTGTATCCCTAGCGTTTTTGTTTTTATGCCTAGTCGCGTTACAGCTGCGCTTCTCATACGCAGGGTCTTTTATATCTTATAAAAACTATAGAAACAGTCTGGGAGTCGGATGTGAACTAATCAAGGCAACTTGATGACTATGGCAAGATCAACGTAAGAAAGTGTGTTGGAAGGCGCAAAGTTACACGATTGGAGGGCTTGGATAGAAAAGTATTGGTCTGATTAATCAAATACTACTTCATCAGACCAATATTACTTGTCTCTTAATCTCTTACAAAAGCTGGTTTTGTTATTTTCACCAGAAAAGGCTGAAGCAAGAGATTAAACAACATGCCAGCAATAAACAGGGTGATCACAATACTCGCACCACTCGGTAAGTCATAGCGAGCCGACGCGGCAATACCCGATAAGATCCCAACAATACCGATGCTGATACTGGCGACAAAGAATCGAGTTCCCTTCAATGCAGCCGCACATAAAGCTGGAATCACCAACAAAGCAAATTCTAAATAAATGCCGGTTAACTTGACCGTAATGGGCATCAGGATTGCAAAGATCAGATAAAAACCACTACCGCGCATAAACGCAGGTTTTAACCAAACTAATAGCAACATCGCAGCGGTAATGAGTGCCAAAGGCCAAACGTCTGCCCAAGTCGCCCATAACAGTTGCCCATTAAGAATGCCTTGAATAAAGTCTCCGCCGTGTGGGTCTTTACTCACCAGCAGGATCGCCAGCGATGCAGACACGACAAACAAGCTGCCAATCATGGGCTCTAAATGTTGCTGGTATCGTTTCTCCATTAAGGCAATCAAACCGCAAAGCATCAAAGACATCACCCAAGGGCCAATCATTTCGCCAAAGAATGTGCCTGAGAACAGCGCGTATTGGCTCAACCAGTAGTGGCTTAGTGCTGCCCCCAATGCCGCGACTTGCGCCACCGCCAAATCTATAAAGATGATCTGACGATTAAGAACTTGTTGCCCCAGAACGATGTTGCCAACCAACGCAATTAAACCACACAAAACCGCAGGTAAAAGCCATGCATAATCCGCCATACTTAGATCCTCACAGGAACGGGCGGCACTAACACATCCAGTAAATCATCAATGACCTGATCGTACATCTCATCCAAGCTTTCACCCTCAGAAACGGTCAATGGCAGTTGAATCACAGGTTTGTCAGTATGATCTTGCAACCAGTTCGCTGGACGCTGATCCTGATGAGAGGAGTAAACAATCGCATCAAAACTGTCAGCATCTAACTTGGTAAGTGATTGCAGGTGAGATATGGTCGGTGAAATGCCCGGTTTAGGTTCTAGATCGGCAATCTGCTTCATTCCGAGCCAATCGTACAAATAACGATACGTCGCGTGATAACCGACAACTTGCTTACCCTTTAAAGCAGCCCCTTTCTCATTCCATTCTTTAAGCTTTTTACGCCAATGAGCACGAAACTTCATACCATTCACTTGGTAACTTTGTGCGTTGTCGGGATCAATCGCTTTTAGGCGCTCCGTGACTTTACGAGATAATGGAATCATGTCATTTGCCGCAAATTGAACATGTGGGTTACCGTGAGCGTGTATATCTCCCATGCTACGGTCAACGTGAGCATGAGTATCTAACATGCGCACGAAGTCCGTCGCGTAGATCATGCTCGGCGCACCATTTTGCACCGCCGCATTGCTGCTACGAACTTGCAGCATAGGTAACCACCCCACCTCTAGCTCTGCGCCCGAACACATTGCCATGTCCGCTTGGCGCATCTTCGCAATCAAAGAAGGACGAGCTTGTACGTAATGTGGGTCTTGCTTAGCCGTTGTCGCTGAATAAATACTGGCATCTGGCGCGTGGCTTTCAAGAAAGGCTTTCCATTCTGGCTCACAAACGAAAATGTTTAGAGCCGAAGCAGGCGAAGCAGGCGAAGCAGGCGAAGCAATGATGGCAGCTCCTGCCGCCATCATCACCAAACTGCATTTATTTAATGTCAGCTTAGAACGCATGAGCACCGTGCGCTCCAAATGTCATCACGTATTGCAGAGTGAACACGTTGTCTGTCTCGCTGTCTTGGTTATCAATGCGAGTGTATTGCGCACGGATAGTACCGAAATGAGAAGAATCCCATGCGATCATCGCATCCATTTCTTTATCATTCAGCTCAGTAAAATGCATGTGGTCGCCATGTGCATGACCATCGTAGCTTTCTGCTTCGCCGTAACGTAGACCTGCTGACCAGCTTGGGTTAAAGCGATAAACACCCGAAACATAGTAAGCGCTTAAGTTGTCTGGTGACTCTGCATCGTTTTTATATTTGCTATCTACCACACCGTCTAACAGCATGTATTCAGCCGATAGCGTGAAGTTGCTGTATTTGTAATTACCGTCTGGTGCCCATTTCCAAACAAAATCAGCACCGTAAAGGTTCGCACCTGTCACTGCTGCGCCATGATGGTGATCGTGCTCATGCGCTTCTTCATGACCGTGGTCGTGATCTTCGAATTCTTTAACCTTGCCGTTTTCGTTACGCAGGTAACTTAAACCAAACTGCCAACTTGAAGATTCGGAGAAGTCACTACCAAGCTTCAGCGTCGTGGTGTACACGCCAACTTCAGAACCATCTTCGACAGAAGACATTTTGCTACCACTGAGCGCTTCTACACCAAGTTTTACATAAAGGTCGGTTGGCAACACGATGTTTGCACGTACACCATCATCGTAGTAGTGCGAGCCAAGGAAAGTACGATAAGCAATTGGACGCTCAACAAAGCTATCGGTGTGCATGTGTTGGTTGTTCAGGTAACCAAAGTCAGATAGGAATCGGCCAGCGCGCACGTTTACACCATATGGCAATGCCAAAGTTTCGATGAATGCCTCTTCAAGCTCTAATTCTGTCTCATCACCATGACTTTCAAGAACCGCGGTCAATGCGCCGTAAAACTTGTCGTCGATATTTGATGAGAAGTTTAATTCCGTATGGCCTAGACCAAAGCCTTCTTCGCGCTCAGAATTATGACGTTGGCCATCTTGGTAGTAGCCATCAACAACAACACCAATCTGTGGGTTCGATAGTGTGTCGGCAAAAACAGGGGATGCAAAAATGCTACCGATCACGAGAGACACCAATTTCTTATTCACTACTTTTTCCTTTTTGTTATGTTATAACATTTAATTTTGCGATGTTATAATATAACAATTCTCATTACACAAGCAGAAATTTAAATTAGGCTCCGATTTCATGTTCGTACTCAATCCATGAATTGGGCTATCAACAAATGAATCAATTGATGTTTTTTATACGTATACTAATGAGAATTAGTAATTAAATAAGTAACGGAATTTCAATATGTTGAATATGGATTTTTCAAAAAGAATCGTGATAGATACTGCTCAACAGGAGTGGATCGCCAGCCCTTCCAAAGGTGTGTGGCGCAAACCTTTGGAACGAGAAGCCAAAGAATCAGGGCATACCACCAGCGTCGTTAAATACGAGCCAAATTCGCAGTTTTCGACTCATCCTCACCCTCAAGGAGAAGAAATATTGGTGCTCGAGGGAGTATTCTCTGACGAATACGGTGACTACCCTGCCGGCACTTACCTTCGTAACCCTCCAGGAAGTCAACACGCACCATTTAGCAAAGAAGGCTGTGTGATTTTAGTTAAACTAAATCAGTTCGAATCTGAGGATCTTGAAACAGTTCGCATTAATACAAACCAAGCGAGCTGGCAGAGTGGTGTCGGTGGGTTGCAAGTCATGCCTCTACATAATTTTGAGCACGAACATGTCGCGTTGGTTAAGTGGCCAAAAGGTGAGAAATTTCAACCACACCGTCACTTTGGTGGTGAAGAGATTTTCGTATTGTCAGGAGAGTTTAGAGACGAGCTAGGTACCTATCCCGCTCTCTCTTGGATCCGAAGCCCACATATGAGCGAGCATTTTCCTTTTGTAGAGCAAGAAACGATCATTTGGGTAAAAACTGGTCACCTGCCGCTCCAAGCTCCTGCTCAGCACTCCTAATGTTTGCACACTTGGCATCGTCCATTGGAACTAAAATCGGCCCGCTATTTACGAGCCGATGATCATTTCGTCACTAAGAACCCATTATTCGCGAGTGGAGCCAGTCTTTGAGCTCAGCCCGGTTATGTTTTAACACGTTCATTTCGTGATCATCAATCGGGCTTCCTTGAAGTTCTAGTACGCGGATTTCCTTATCTAAAGCATTGTAGTTTTTAACGGTTTCAGCAAATGATGCATCGTTTTCGGTAAGCTGGGTAATGGTATCCAAATGTTCTGGGAATTCATGAGTTAATGAGTGATTTTCACCTAACATAGAGACCTCTTGGCTATTATTTGAGTACAAAATAGTGCCTAATTTTTGAGCACCACATGTATAACCGTAGCATCTAATGAGACGTTAATTCGTCGCACCGTCCACAAAAAGAACAACAAAGTTATTTTCAATTTTTCCTAGAAAGTGTTTTCTTTTTAGTCTCAATAGTCGAATGCAAAAGATGCCACTATGATCGTTCTATAATAACCCTCAACAATGAGAGCGATCATGCGAAAGACAATTCTAGTTACTGGATCTACTGACGGTATTGGTTTAGAAACCGCGAAAGTGTTAATTAAGTGTGAACAACACGTAATAATCCATGGCCGGAATATAGAGAAAGTTCAACAAGTTGAGCAAAGTTTGAGGGAGATGAAAAGTGGTAAAGTTGAAAGCCTTGTTGCTGATCTATCCTCTCCCAATGCGGTAAAACAGATAGTGATGGAGATAACAGAACGGTTCAATCATTTAGACGTCATCATTAACAATGCTGGTGTGTACGCAACACCAAATCCAAGAACTAAAGAGGGTCTTGATGTACGCTTCGCAGTCAACACCATTGCTCCCTACTTACTCACTAGAGAGCTATTGCCGTTGCTCGGTGATACGGGTCGTGTGGTTAATTTGTCTTCAGCTGCACAAACAACAGTAAACACTAGCGCTTTACTCGGTAACAAACCATTGTCAGATGGCGAAGCATATGCCCAAAGCAAATTGGCATTAACGATGTGGTCACGAGCAATCGGACTAAAGCTTAAGAACACTGGCCCTATGTTGGTATCAGTAAACCCAAAATCATTCCTAGGTAGTAAGATGGTTAAAGATGCTTATGGGGTTGCTGGTGGTGATATCCGCTTAGGAGCAGATATTCTAACTCGCGCTGCGCTATCAGAAGAGTTTGCTCAAGCGCATGGTATGTACTTCGATAATGACATTGAAGCATTCGCGCCCCCACACCCTGATGCATTAGATCAAAGCAAAACACAGCAGATAATTGATAGTATTGAATTAATCCTAAGCAAACTCTATTAATAACAATTAAGAATTATCTTGAGGTTCGTTTTTATTCGGACCTTAAAAACAATGTATTCGATAAGTGAAGCTTGTTATCACTTTTCCGCAAACTCCCAATAAGGTGGCGTGCCATAGTATTCAGCAAAGTAATCAATAAAGGCACGCACCTTAGGCGCAATTAAACGAGAGCTTGGGTACACAGCCCAAATCCCAGCATCCATCGCTAAAGGGTGATCTTCGAGTACTTCCACTAGCTGACCACTTTGTAATTCTTGATAAACACTCCAAACCGAGTTGATAGAAATACCTAACCCGTTTACCGTCGCGTCTCTCATCGCATCACCATTATCGGTTTTAAAACGACCAGAAGTTCTTACATTGAACATTCCATCTTTTGTATTGAATGACCAATTATTCATTCCAACTAAGTTAATACACTCATGATTCGTCAAGTCTTGGGGCTTGTTGGGTCTCCCAAATTGTTCAATATAATCTGGTGATGCAACGATAATACGACGATCTGGCGCAAGCTTTCTTGCGACCAATGAAGAATCTTTCAACTCAGCGACACGAATGGCGACATCAAAACCTCCCTCAACCAGATCCATAATGGAATCAGAAAATCGGCAGTCCACGGTTAACCCTGGGTAACGCGCCATAAAACCTTTTAATGCGGGCACAATATGCAAGCGACCAAAAGTTGCAGAGGCGGTTATACGTAATACTCCCGTTGGCGCGCTCTGCCCTGAGCCAACAGCTCCCCTTGCTGCCTCCACTGTTGCAAGGACCTCCTCCGCGTGAGGTAAAAATGCCTGCCCCTCTTCAGTTAAGGAAACTTTGCGTGTGGTGCGATGAACTAAACGAACTCCTAAGCTGTCCTCAAGTTTATTGATGTGTGCGCTAGCGACAGCAGGAGAAAGTCCAAGCTCCTGACCAGCCATGCTGATGTTGTGTGTCGAAGCCAAACGGACAAATAGCTTTACATGATCGATGTTCATTTAATTTTCAATTATTTGTAAAAAATCACCATATAGAGCTTAGCATTTTCTTCCTTACGGATAGTAAATAAATACTCCAGTTAGAAAAAGCTGATGGGCAGATAGAAGTCCAGCTCAAACGCCTCATCATGGCTGAGGAAATGGTTTTTATGATAGTGAACATAAGCGGGAGTAGAACGCTGCTTAAAGCCTGAATTCGGCAACCACTTCTCTAACACCATACTCAATTGAGGAAGAAGCTCTCCATATACCCCTGTTAAGCGAAAAACAGCATGCAAACCACCCGGAATCGTCATTTGATTCACGACACCGCGTACTTTAAGCGGCTTATCAATCGCCATACAAGCCACATAGCGACACTTATCGAGCTCGACCCAAGCGGGGTTGGAGTGATGCAAACCGTATTGAACCGAAAAGTCCCGATTCTCAGAGCTTGCCCACGCCTTCAAAATCAGCCACGCATTGCGAATGGAACGGCTATAACCCTCATGCCGCACATAAGCCGCAAAGCGTTGTGGAACCTCCATAATTTTAGGTTCTGGCAACTCGCGTTTCGCAACCCGATGATAACCCGCAGCCACTTCCGGATCTTTTAGATACGGCTTTTCTGCGACTTGTAAATCATGCTTTCGCCACGCACCAGGAGACATAGCGAACGTTGCTTTAAACGCTCGGCTAAAAGAAGATACCGAGCTAAAGCCGCACTTGTTAGCAATGTCTAACACCGATGAGCTGGTATCAAACATCAGTTGATTGGCGGCGTATTCCATTCTTGTGCGACGGATATATTGATGGACAGACTCCCCTACCACATCTTTAAAAATACGATGGAAGTGCTGTTCAGAATAGGCTGCTACATCTGCTAGCTCTTTAGCCGATAAATCTCTGCTAATGTCCTGGTGAATGTAAAACAGCACGTCATTGATTCTGGAAACTTGTTGATGGCTCACGGAGTAAACTTTCGCTTAAATAGCATAAATGGACACATTTAACAGCATAAATGGACACACCAAGCTTGGCAATTTACCTATACTATTTCTGACATAAAAAAAGACAATTACGAGAAGCACAGCACATGGAAATCGCACAGTCATTACAACAAACTAAGTCATCCTACATCCGAGAGATCCTCGCAGCAGCGAGCGATAAGAACGTCATTTCTCTTGCAGGTGGCTTGCCGGACGAAAAAACCTTCCCGATCGACTTAATGAAACCGACGCTCGAAAGCCTCGCGAATATGCCAGAGGTGTTTCAATATGGCGCAACAGCAGGCTACGCCCCGCTACTTAACTTTTTGACCGATTATTACCAGCTGCCGGAATCTCATTTGGCTATGATCACAACGGGCTCTCAGCAAGGGCTAGATTTGATTGCGCGTGCGTACGTGAATCCGGGCGATAAAGTGGTGATGGAAGCACCGAGCTACCTTGGTGCTATGCAAGTATTCGGTCTAGTGCAAGCCAACATCGTGACCGTTTCACAAACCGAGTGTGGTCCAAACCTTGAAGAACTTGAACAATGCTTTGCTACACAGCAACCGAAAATGTTCTATGCTGTGCCCGATTTTCACAACCCAACGGGCGTATGCTGGGCGCTAGAGACTCGCCAAAAAGTTGCCGAACTTTGTATCCAATACGACGTTGCATTCATTGAAGACGCACCATACCGCGAGCTGCGTTTTTCTGGTGAAGCGCTTCCACTGGTTTCGGACTTCTGCCCACAGCACTCCATCGTATTGCGCTCTTTCTCCAAAATAGCTTCACCAGGCTTGCGTATTGGTGTAGTTACGGGCAAGAGTAGCTACCTTGAGCCACTCATCAAAATTAAACAAGGTGCCGATCTGCACTCTAGTATTCCTATGCAAGCTTTGCTGCATGGTCTACTGCAACATGACAACTTCGAAACGCACATTTCAACCATCTGTGCGCTTTACAAATCACGTTACGATGTCATGTTTGCTGAACTGCAAAAACAGCTGCCAGAAAGTTGCGTACTCAAACCCGTCGATGGTGGTATGTTCGTTTGGGTCGAGATTCCAGAATGCGACACCTTCGAACTGGCGAAAAACCTTCTCGCAAACTGGGTTGCTGTAGTGCCGAGCCCGGTCTTTTATCCAGAAGGTTCAAAGGTAAAAGCCGCTCTGCGTCTTAACTTTACCAATGCTACACCAGAAGAACTGACGACAGCTGTCTCTCGACTCGCGGATGTCCTCAACACGTTGTAATTGAACACGAGTGTAAGAACCTGCCTTTGAGATTCAAAAAAAGTCTCAAAGGCAGCATCAAAAAAGTTCCCCAAAAAAATTTATATTTTTCCTTCAAATCAACTCTCTACAGTAAGTGCCTGTTTTCTCTTGAACCTCTCACTCATATAAAAATGAGAACTCAATCACGTATTTGATGGTTAGAAAAGTTACGTCTATCTTTCAGTCAAAGACATCAACTTCGCAGCGTTAATGCTCTCAATTTCAGACACTTTATCAATCGTGGCTTAGTGGTTGATAAACGACTAAAAAAGCATCTGTGGGCAGACCCACTACGAAGGGTTGACCAGAACCATTCTGAATGTCGCGAGCCAATCTTTTGATTGGCAATTACGTCAGTGAATCGCACCAAATGACAGAGGGGTTATCAGGATGAATACTCGAACCACGACAGGACTCGTCACCATCGGCTGGTCCGTTACACTTTCACTTTTTACCGCATTCGCCGTGTATGCCAATACGTCGCCAAACTGTAGTGACGTATTAGCGGGCAACACAACCGCCGCATCGCAAAAAATGATGGTTTTATTGGGCGAAGACATCACCAAATCCAACCGTATCACTACGGTGATTCCAGCCGAAAACAATCCATTTGTGACCGAAGAACTGGTTTCGGTTTCTAACGACGTATCGCCAAACGGCCGTCTTTCACAAAAGAGTTTGGAAGAGATTCGGAAAGTCCGCTCAAATCTAGAGAAAGCAGCACAGGAAGTAAGCCGATTACAGGGCACTTTTGAAGTGGCTTTCATCAGTTTGATTGATGGTTACTGCCAATTTTCTAATCATAAACGTACTCAACATGCCAAAATCGACTTTGACCATTTGGAAGGCCTCACTTTGTATTCAATCCCCGCTTTAATAGCAATGGTCGATCAGTCGTACTCCATGGCAAAGAATCGAATCGCTAATGAGCAGAAACAGTTAAGCGACATTGAAAAAGAGAAACAGCGGCAGAAACAACAAGCAACCGCGGCAGCAGCCGCTCGTTACCAAGACGGTAACGTACTCGTAAGAGTCGAGAACTTTGATGGCGCTAATGTGACATTTTCCGTTACTAACATTGGTTCACAAGGATCATTACAACCAAATTTCAACACGTTTAATGCATATCGCACAGAAAGTGGAGAATTAATCTACAAGTCAGAATCTTTACTACACCTGGCGGATACTGCAGGTAACACACTTGAAACAATGGGTATCGCTGAGCTCTCATCACAAGGTGGAAGTGACATATCGATCTCTCCTGGAGAAAACCGAAAATTCGTTACTAGCATTGCTTCAGAAGTCGCGCCACATACGCAGTTGAGCTTAGAGTTTCCAGCCAAAGTGCTTAATACCGAGCGAGACTTTACATTGTCGTTTTCTGATACATCAGCGGTGGCGACAGCAAACGTTAATTAACGTAAAGTAGTCAGTATTTGTAGAACGCATCAAAGACAGGCGAGCAGCGCCTGTCTTTCAATTATGATCAAGCCAATAGCTACTGTTTGCACTTGTAAGCATTTGCAAACATCGTCACTGACGTAGAAAAGCTCAACGGTTGATACAAGTACAAGGTATCTGCGCCTAAATCCGCCGCCTTGATGCGCATTTGGTTTAGCGTCCCCCAAACCATGTCTTTATCGGCGTGAAGCCAGTAGTCGTAAAAGTGTCCTTCTGAGCCGATCACGGTACCCATTAGTTCACAGTTTTCAATCGCATTCACATTGTCCCAAAGCACCTGTACTTGCTCAGATTCTTGAGTTGGGAACGTCACACATCCCGTTAATGATGCCGCTAACGCGAGAGTCATCACTCGCTTTTTCATACTTATATCGCCAAAATTTTTCATAGATGGCAGATTTTATGAATGGCTGATGTGATGACTAGCAAAAACTTTTTATCGCGTGTTCAAGTAGAATTAATGGACAACGGAAAAGATCCAAAAGGTGATCATGCAGCTAGCGAGCAAAAACCTAATCACTCAGACCTAGCAATAAAGCTGTATCTGAGATACAACAGTAACGATTAAATAGCCGCGAGGGATAGAGTTTGGTTGCTAAAAATAAGCTAATTCGCTACACAGCTACGGAAGTCGCTGATGCATTTGACAAAGAAGATGAGCTCATTAAACAAGTTCAGTCCAACCAACTCTCGCAAGTGCTATTGCTTTGGCAAGTAAAAAGTCCAACGCTCGTGCTTCCCGCGGGTAAGAAATGGCCAGTGTCTAATGAGTTAGAACATGCGTTAAATACGTCTGGCTGGAAGCTCTTTTCTCGTAAAACCGGTGGTGCCCCAGTCCCTCAGGTGCCAGGTATTATCAATCTATCCCACATTTACCACTGGCCAGAAGGCAAGCCTTACAACATCAAAAAAGCGTATCTCGATTTATGTGCGATATTAACGGTTTTCTTTAAACAGCTCGGCGTGAAAGTGGATGTTCATGCTACGCCTTATTCCTACTGCGATGGCGAGTACAACCTCAACATTGGCGGGCAAAAAATCGTGGGAACCGCGCAGCGCGTTTTACTTAAAAAAGGCGGTGGACAAGTGGTGTTATCACAAGCATGCATTCTGATTGATGCCGACGTCGAGAAGATTGTCGTACCAGTACGAATGTGTAATCAGCTTTGCGGTCATGACGATGATATTCGTGGTGATGTCCACACACCGCTCTTCCATCATATATCCGACCGCCCATCGGTAGATTCGCTCTTTCAGCAATTGACGAGTGCGTTTTTAACGCATGCAAAAGCGGAGTAATGAAAGGATCAAGCCTCCCCCTTGCTCCGAAAAGCATTCGATAAACTCAAACTGCATGCCGTGATAGCGATGTAAGAATGGGCATCGCCAACGTAAAACCATTCAATCGATCGATCAAACCAGTTATCAGTTTTGCCTGCCAAAAAGAAATGAGATCCAGTTCAAATATTTATCCATGACGGAATTAGTTGAAGCCTGCGCGTAAAAGCCTCAGAATGTCGCACTTTTCGTACCGATTTGTTTTCGGCGCGTTGTTATCTAACTCTACAATTGAGAATCATACATATGGGTTTTACCTCGTTAGGTCTATCTGCTCCAATCCTTAAAGCTATTCAAGAGAAAGGCTACGACACCCCTTCGCCAATTCAGGCAAAAGCAATTCCTGCTATTTTGGAAGGGAAAGACGTAATGGCAGCAGCGCAGACTGGTACAGGTAAAACTGCAGGCTTTACGCTACCGATTCTTGAGCGTTTATCGAACGGCCCTCGCGTTCGTGCTAACCAAGTTCGTGCCCTTATCCTAACGCCAACACGTGAGCTTGCAGCTCAGGTGCAAGAAAACGTGTTTATGTACGGCCGTCATCTTCCACTAAGCAGTGCGGTTGTTTTTGGTGGTGTGAAGATCAACCCGCAAATGCAGCGTCTTCGCAAAGGTGCGGATGTGTTAGTCGCGACACCAGGCCGCCTGATGGATTTGTACAACCAAAATGCAGTGAAGTTCGACCAACTGGAAGTACTAGTACTGGACGAAGCAGACCGCATGCTAGATATGGGCTTTATCCGTGACATTCGTAAGATCCTAGCTCTGCTACCAAAACAGCGTCAGAACCTACTTTTCTCTGCAACTTTCTCGGATGAAATCCGCGACCTTGCGAAAGGCTTGGTGAACAACCCGGTTGAGATTTCCGTTAACCCGGCAAACTCGACGGCGAGAACGGTTGAGCAAAGCATCTACCCAGCAGACGTGAAGAAGAAAGCACCGATGTTGGTTAAATTGATCAAAGACGGCGATTGGAAGCAAGTGCTGGTGTTTACGAAAACGAAACACGGCGCAAACCGTCTGGCGAAGTTCCTGATCGAACAAAATCTACCGGCTGCTGCCATCCACGGCAACAAGAGCCAAGGCGCGCGTACCAAAGCACTGGCGGATTTTAAATCGGGTGAAATTCGTGTGTTGGTCGCGACGGACATTGCTGCACGCGGTATCGATATTCCTCAATTGCCGCAAGTGGTGAACTTTGAGCTACCTAAAGTGGCGGAAGACTACGTTCACCGTATTGGTCGTACTGGCCGTGCGGGCGAAGTAGGTAAAGCGATTTCACTAGTGTGCGCGCTAGAAGCGTCTGAGTTGTTTGCGATTGAACGTTTGATTCAAGAAGTACTACCACGTAAAGAGTTGGAAGGTTTTGCGCCAACCAATGTGGTGCCAGAATCTAAACTGGATACGCGCCCAATCAAACCGAAAAAACCTAAGAAGCCGAAAAAACCAAAAGCGCCAAATGCTTCGGTTGAAAACGCTCCAGCAACCGAAAAGAAAGCAGGCAATGGTGCAAACAAACCTAAACGTCGCTTCAACGGCGGTAACAACGGCAACAAAAACAGCACCAACCAAGGCGGTGCGGGTAAGCCTAAAGGTAACCGTGAAGGCCAAGGTCGTGCACACAGCAAACCAGATGACCGTAAACCTAACGGCAACAAGTTAAATGACAATAAACCGAGTGGAAATAAACCAAACGGTAATAAGAGTGGCAACGCTGGTAAACCGTCTGGTAACCGCAAGCCAAACAATGCTAAGCCTGCAGGAAACAAACCGTCAGGTCAGCGCCGTAAGCCTCGTCCGCAGGCTGCAAACTAATCTGTAAACGGCCCCCGATAGCAAATACAACAAAGCCGCTGATAATCTCAGCGGCTTTGTTTTTCTTAGAACACAGTTTTCTAGAACACTGCTTTGTTAAAACAGCCTACATTAAAGGTGTAATTCGAATATCTGCGATTTGCGCTTCGTTCTTTTCACCCTCAATACCACCAGCGTAGATGTAGGTTTCATTCGATTTGAGGTAACTCATATTGAAGTGGTCCTTCAACGCGATCTGATAGGTTTTTCCCTGCGCCAACGTCACTTCAATTGGCGTTGAGTAACGCATACCTTGGTTTTCACCAATATGGCCCATCTGCAAGTAACCTTGACCAACCACTTTACCTGCATCATCCAATACCTCTAACAATTTCACGGTGTTCGTGATGCCAGTATTAAGTTGCCCTAGGTTATTGTTGTACCAAGCATCGAACTGGTAAGTGCCCGTTACAGGAGCTGTAAACGACTCTGCACCTTTTACGATGCCACTGTCTTTACTCACCGTAACCACTGAGACATTGTCTTTGAGTGGCTGATATTCGCCATCAAGTTTGATGCGGATCTCTTCACCGACACAAACTGGTTGGCTGGGGTTAGAACGGAAGCCTTTATCGTTAATGCTTTCAGCCAAATAACAAGCAAAACCTGTTGGCGTGTCGGAATAAGATTGAGCAATCACGTTCTTTTGAATCAGCTCGCCATTGCGATACAAGTTCACGTTGTACTTGCTCGTCACGTCAATCGAAACCGAATTATCAACGCTTTTTACCACCAATGTCGGCTCTTGCGGAGAATAAACACGGCTGTCTTTACTCACATACGGTTTCACATCAGAAACTAAAGTAATGCTGCTATCTACATTCACAAGCGCGCCCAATGTCACGTGGAAATGCCCCTCATCGTCCATCGTGACATTTTCAACTGGGTAGTAACCTGTGTCATCTTTGCTTACTTCAGGCAAGTCAATCGTTACCGAGTAGTTCTTTCCTTTGAAGGCAAAGTTTTCCAACGTGATTTGTTCAGACTGAGCCAACAAGTTATTGCGCACCCAACTTGTGATAAACGGCTTCACTTCCAACTTGCCCGTTTCGGTATGGATGCCGAATAGGGTCTCTACCACCATGTTCAAGTAGCCACCCACAGACCAAAGCTGACGCTGAGAGTTAATAACTGGGCCATCCATGCTTGGATCTTCACCATGATCACTATGGATGATGAATGACTTACCAGAAAGCCACTCTAAGTTTTCCATGTTGGATAAATTAGTTGCCGTACCACGAACCAACGATTGAATGGCATTGTTCGCTGCTGCCACATTTTGTGTTTGATGCGCGGCGCGCAAGCTGTACGCGGTAACAAATGGCCAAATTGCGCGATTATGGTACACAGGCACGTCCGGTTGTTGAGGGAAGTAAACCGGCACGCCAAACTCACTGTGTGGGTAATTGGCCATGATTTGTTTCGCCTGCGCATCACTTGCCACGCCACTGATGATTGCCAACGCTTCGCCCAACATATCGTATTTGTCGACCGCAATGTCTTTGCCATTGTCAAACAAATAGCTTACGTACATACCGCGTTCGGCATTCCAAAACTGATCGTTGATAGCGGTTTTTAACTGCTCAGCCCACTCGGTGTATTTGACCGCGTTGGTTGAGTCGTACTTCTCTGCCAACTTAGCCGCGAGCTGAATCGCGCGGTAGTGAACCACGTTTGTCGATAACGCTTTGCTGCTACCAATCGCATTGACATCGTTTGGCGTCCACGTTGAGTAAGTTTGCTCACGCCAATCGAGGAATGATTGCTCACCAGTGTATAAACCGGATTTCGCATCAAAAGCCGCCAGGCGATCGGCTTCAAGTGTATTACTGATCGCTTTATATGCGCGCTCTGCAAACTGGTTGTACTCTTCCCCATCCAATGCCGAAAGTAAGCGTTCTGCACCAAGCGCCCAAGTCGTACGGTCGGTACTGATTGGCCAACTGCCGCCAGTGCCCGTGTCTTGCACAATCTGCTCGCCATCGTATTGCTGATCGGTCGTGTCGCGGAAAGCGGACAATTTGAAATTCAAACCATTTTGCACCCGAGTTGGATTCATCAATGCAAGCGAAAGGTCTGCTGCGTACGCCAAATCACGCGTCCATACGTAATGCCACTTCGCGCCCGTCTCAAAAACTTCCGCTTTGATTGGGTTGTTGTAGTTGTAATTGCCGTCTTTGATTTCAGAAACGGCAAGCTGGTCTAGCTCTTTCATCGTCAACGCAAACAACGCGTCAAACGTGACATCACCCGACACCACTCGCGGCCCTGTTTGCTCATTAATCACTAAGCCTTGGTCGAGCGCATCACGCAATTCTGTCGTCGTTGAAATACCAAATTCACGCAGCTCAGCTTTAGGATCTTTCACCGAAAAAATCACGGTATCACTCGAGTCATCGTAATTGGCGAACAGTTTCACTTCTTTATTCTGATGCCCTTCATGCACCATTGCAGGGTCGAGAATCGCATCAGAGTAGTATTTTTCCGCTTCTTCTTGCGTTGCTTTCGTCACAGTCATTGTCGCGCGACTTTCATCGGCAAAGCTCACAGAAAACTTGTAATACCCTTTGTCTTCAAACGTGATCTCAGAGTTGCAATCATCGTTCATACACGCTTCATTCGTGTCTGGTTTTGGCAGGTACTCTTGAGCTTTATCGAACGCCGCGGGCTCCTCAAAATAAGTGTATTGGATCTGCCAACCCGGATCAGCAATCTTGAACTGATTGCTACCTCGAGCGACGCGCAGTACGGTTTCGTACTCGTTATTACCCAAATAGTTTAGCTTGGCATGCTCTGCCGTGCCCCAATCCCCATTTAAACCGCGTAAATATAAGTCGGCTGAAATAATTGGTTTGTCGACCGGCACAGGCGCATCAGAAGAATCTGACCCACACCCAGCAAGACCAATACAAGACGCGACAGCAAGCGCAATAAAACTCGGTTTCATGTTCATCCCTTAGATTGTTGTTTTGGCGACAGTCTAAAGAACACCTTTTTGAGGGGAAAATAGGAAGTCAGGAGCGAGCTATAGATAACATCTATACGTCAGACCCCAACAGTGATGTAGATCTATGAAATGCGCATAATTTCAATCAAATGAGATTACAGATTTGTGATTTATAAATGAAATTGTGCAAAATACCCCTCGTTCTTAGAGGGGAAAGAAAATGGACAAATCTCTGCAGCAATTTTTACTGGTTGCACGCTGCCAAAGCATCAGCGCTGCGGCAAGAATGGCAGGGTTAAGCCAGCCAACGGTAACAAGCAATTTAAAGAAGCTGGAAGAGAATCTCGGCGTAACGCTGTTTGAACGCCATCCTAATGGCATGGTGTTGACCGAATACGGACGCATCCTCTATCGCCATAGCAACGCGATGCAGCATGAATACAACCAAATGATGCAAAGCATTGATGAACGGAAACAGTACCAAGTCGGAAAAATTAAAATGGGTACTGGCGATGCGTGGTGGCCGCTGTTCGTCAAACAAGCACTCAATGACCATCTGACCAAGCAGCCATCGGCATCTACGCACGTCGAATTTGGCAACCACTTAGGCTTGATGGATTCATTAATCAGCGAACAGATTGAATTCTTCATCGGCCACGAGATTGTCGGCTTGTCGTCTAAATGTGATGTTACGTTTATTCCGCTATTTCAAACGGTTGATGCCTATTTTGTTTCCCCAAACCACCCACTTCTAGGGAAAACCGTCACCGAAGATATGCTGCACGAATACCCCGCTCTTTCGGTCACTTATGACGCTAAGAAATTCGCTCACATCATCGATAACCCAATCCCGAAGCAAAATGAACGCGAAAGGCAGCAACTGGATGACAGACCGACTTACGAAGTGGATTCTCTGCTCGCCAGTATTGATGTACTGAAAGAAAGCGTCGCGGTGATGTCTTATACCGGCCACCTCAAACCGTATTTGGAATCCTTTGGCTTACGATGCTTAACCATGGAAAACGAACCAAACCCTGGCACCGTCGGGATTTATCGCCACCGCCGAGAAACCTCTGAATCGCATCTAGATCTGATTGCTGGCATCACTCAGCGCGCTAAATTGCTCAACTAGAAAGTCCAAAAACAGGCGAACTCTTTTCGGTTGATATTGGCGGCTTTGATAAATGACATGTAGATCCGCTTCAGCGCCTTGCGAAAAGGCGCTGAAGTTTTTCATATACCCATCCAAAACCGTTACTAAACGTTGTTTTTTGAGGTCTTGCTGAATATCTAAAATCGATTTCAACGCAATCCCCGCACCGTCCAACGCCCATTGTCGAATCACTTCACCATCATCAGAAAAGCGCTTTGGCGTAACCGTGATCGATTGGTGAGACTCTTCATCTTTAAAGTGCCACGTTTTTAATTCTTCATTGCTGCGCACCATGGCTAAGCAGCGATGAGCCGCGAGATCTTGTGGGCAGTTTGGGACACCTTGCTTCGCCAAGTAATCAGGTGACGCGCACAGCACACGTTGACTCGACGCCAGCTTGCGCGAAATGAGATTACTGTCCGCTAACTCACCGTAACGAATCACCAAATCGAGCCCCGATTCAGCCAAGTTCGATAAATTGTCATTAAGATAAAGATAAGGCGTCACATCCGAATATTGCTCAGAAAAAGCCGACACCATCGGCGAAATAATTTGTTTGCCAATATCTCGTGGAGCTGAAATTTTCAACGTTCCGCGCACTTCCGAAATACCCGTTTGCAGCAAGTTTTCCGTCTCTTTCACGCTATCAATGATGTTCAGACAAGCTTGATGGTACATTGCCCCTGCGTCTGTCAGTGATACGTGGCGTGTGCTTCGGTTGAGCAGCTTTACGCCATAGCGTTCTTCTATCGCTTGCAGCCTTGCCGTTACCGTCGCCGGAGACAAACCTAACTCCCTTCCCGCCGCTGCCAGACCTTGATGTTTAACGATGCTGACAAACAACGTCATATCCGAAAACTTATCCATCTTCGCGCCCTTGTTGTTTGGAAAAACTGAATAATCAATTCAGATATTACCCAATTATCAAATTAAATCGAATCCATATACTGACCCTATCGACATTGTTTAGACCCAGAACGTTATGTGACAGGGCAAAGTTAAACGCCGTAACGCTGTACAACGCACAACAACACGCCCTGCCCAGCCAGAGATAGGAAACAAAACATGAAACTGTACATTTATGAACATTGCCCCTTTAGCGCCCGCGTCCGTTTTGTTGCAGGCATGCTGAATATTCAGCTCGACGTCGTCAACATTGCTTATGACGACGAGAGCACCACCACAAACATCATCGGCGCCAAACAAGTTCCTCTTTTGATCAAAGACGATGGTGAAGCCATGGCGGAAAGCTTAGACATCATCAACTACTTCCTTGAATTGGCATCTTCCAATGAAAGCAGCCAACCCTCAACACCGGTTTTAGACTGGCAAAAACAAGCGTTTTTACCGCTACAAAAAGTCGGGTATCCGCGTTGGTCAAACATGACGTTACCGGAATTTGCAACAGAAACCGCGAAACAAGCATGGCGTGCAAAAAAAGAAACCGAAGCGTTAAATTTTGAAGCTTTGATTAACGATACACCTGCGATTGCGAAAGAAGTCGCCGCTTTGATAGAACAAACCAAACCCTTGCTCAACCTAAGTTCAGAAAAGCAAACATCACTGGTTGATCAAGCCATTATGTTCTCCATTTTGCGCGGTTTCTTCAGTGCTTCCGAAGTGCAATGGGATCCAGCCGTACTTCACTGGATGGCAAGCGCTCGTAAAGCGACCAACGTGCCAGTGCTTATCTGAGGAGCGCAACATGAAACAAAGAACAAATAAGCTGTTTGAACCAGCTCAACTGAAATCGTTGTCACTACAAAACCGTATTGTCATGGCACCAATGACTCGCGCACGCACCACTCAGCCGGGCAACATCCCGAATGAGATGATGGCAACGTATTATCAACAGCGCGCTTCTGCCGGGCTGATCATTTCCGAAGCCACACAAATTTCGGACGATTCTCAAGGCTACTCGTTCACCCCTGGCGTTTACACCGATGCGCAAGTGGCGGGCTGGCAGGGTGTGACCCAAGCGGTCAAATCACAAGGCGCAGCGATGTTTTGTCAGCTATGGCATGTGGGCAGAGTGTCTCACCCAACATTCCAAAATGGTGAACAGCCTATCGCGCCATCTGCGCTCGCTCCGGTAGAGACGCAAGTTTGGATTTCAGATGAACAAGGCAACGGCAATATGGTCGATTGTGTTGAGCCTCGCGCCATGACACAAGCGGATATCAACCGAGTTGTCGGTGATTTCGCGAACGCAGCCAAACGCGCCATTGAATCGGGTTTTGATGGTGTGGAAATCCACGGCGGGAATGGGTATCTGATCGATCAGTTCTTAAGAACCAATTCAAACCATCGAACAGACAACTACGGCGGTTCACGAGACAATCGTATCCGTTTTCTTATCGAAGTAGTGGATGCAGTTATCGCCGCTGTTGGTGCGCATCGAGTTGGAGTGAGATTGGCACCATTCATTACGTTTAAAGATATGGACTGCCCAGATATCGTGCAAACGATCCTAGAGGCATCAAAACAGCTACAGGAGCGCGACATTGCCTACTTGCACTTGTCCGAGGCCGATTGGGCCGATGCACCAACGATTCCTGAGACGTTTCGAATCGAACTTAGAAAGCGCTTTCGCAACGCTATTATTGTTGCCGGTCGCTACAATCCTCAACGAGCAAACGAAGTGTTAGAGAAAGGCTACGCGGATCTTGTCGCATTCGGACGGCCATTCGTAGCAAACCCAGACTTAGTCTCTCGCTTGCAACATCACCATCCGTTGGCAGAACTCGATGGCTCAACGTTGTTTGGCGGAAACGAACGAGGCTACACCGATTACCCTGCTCTGCAACAGGAATGCGCAGAACAGGCCTAACAAAAAAGCCCCAACCTAGCTGCTACGGTTGGGGCTGTCACCAAACTAAAATTGGTTTTAGCTAGCTTAATCTGGCTAAGAGTTAAATCACTTCTAACGCGCCGCTGCGCCAAGGTTCGATAACGACTTTGATGTGATCATTTGGCGTCATTAACTTTGTAAATGCGTCTTCGACACCATCGATTCCCACTTTGGCGGTGAGCATTTTCTGCCAAGGCAACTTATGTTCGGCAATCGCTTGTAGGCATTGCTCAAACTCGTGCGGTTGGTAGTAGTAAGAGAATCTCAAATCGAGCTCTTTTACCGTCGCGTACGCGTAGTTAATGATTGCGGGTGTCGTATGGATACCCGAGATGACGATTCGCGCTCGGGCAGGAGCGCGGCGCAGAAAATCGTCAATCAAGGTATGCTTGCCAACACACTCATAAATGACCAGGCGTGAATTCATCGCGTACTGCTCACCAACGGCGATCTCGTCTTCCTTGGTCGGGTTGATCAATCGATTTGCGCCAAACTCGCTGGCAAGTTGCAGCTTTTCTTCCTGAAGATCGACCGCAAGAATATTGCTGACGCCACGTTGTTTCAGTGCAGCAATCACCGCCAGCCCTATAGGGCCGCAACCGACAACCAGCGCTGTTTCTTCCGTTTCGATTTCACTGCGGTTGACCGCGTGCAAACCGACCGCTAGTGGTTCGGTTAATGCCGCCGCCTCAGACGGCATTCCGTCTGGCACAGGTAGCAATAACGCTTCATCAAGCAGGAAATACTCAGAGTAAGCGCCATAAGTACCCGGAGTAACACCAACGCCCGCGCCATTTTGGCTGAGCAACATCGGCACTGAGGTGACTCGGCTACCAACGGACAACGTTTGCTGCGTATCGGCACCGTATTCGATAATTTCCGCACAGAACTCATGCCCCAACATCACTTGAGCGTGCTCACCGGCTTCATCAGGCATCAACCCGAGCTGGTGGAATACATCAAATACCTCATCCGCGTGTCGAGTAATGTGAAGGTCGGAGCCACAAATGCCACAAGCTAGACTACGAACCAACACTTGTCCCGCTGCAGGTTTGGGGATTTCGACTTGCTTCAGGCGGACACTACCATCCTGCATTATGATACTGTTCATCTGTTGCATGGGGTTACTCCGCTAGCTCATCGCTTAGGCCAGCAATCGCACCCGGTTTGATGTAGCGCGCAGTGAAGCCTTGTGCTTTCGCTGTTGCAATAACAACTTGCTCAATCCAACCTGCATCCATGATGTTGATGAAGTTACCCTCGTCGTCAAAGTTAATGTTCGCACCTTGGATCACCATAAAGCCATCTGCACCACCCGACTCTTCTGGACAGTGAAAGGTATGAATCGAACCACCTGGCTCATACAAATAACTACCAGCGGTTTGGACTTGGTCCGGATACTCGATGTAGTGCCAAGCGCCACTCAGGGTATAGAAATGCACCACACCAGTGTGGTAGTGCTTAGGCAGAGTGATACCCGGTTTGAATTTGGCGCGAACCACCCAAGTCCCGTTTTCTGGATCAAGAAACAACGGGTAAACATCCACACCCGGTAACGCGTCTTCGATGATCGACTCTTCATTAGTATTAAGAGTTAATAAGAAATCTTGGTGCTGAATAACTTCTGGTAATGACATAACTTACATCCTCGCTATTGCTGTAATGTGGCGTACTCGCCTATCCCATAAGTGGGTACTTAAAATTCTCGAAACCGTCAGATGCGCTGATGGTACAACCGTTGATACAGTTGGCTTTCTCGCTGACCAGAAACGCCACCACATCAGCAATCTCTTCTGGTTGTGTGAAGTTTTGACGCATCTGTTCTTTGCGGATGTGGTCCCACAGGCCAATCTCTTCGTATTGCCTTAACATCGGAGTATCAACGCGTCCCGGAGCGACAGCGCAAACACGAATACCCAATGGTGCGAGTTCTAATGCGGCGCATTTGGTCATCATATCGACTGCGGCTTTACTGACGTTGTAGGTAAAGGTCATCTCAGACGCCATTCGTGCGTAAACAGAAGAAGTATTGAGGATCACGCCCGGCGTGCCTTGCGCTTGGAATTGTCTTCCAGAGGCAAGAATGCCGTAGTAAACGCCATTTTGGTTGACCTTAGAGATCGGCTCAAAATCGGCAATTGGGTCGTGGTCAAGCAGAGGTTTCGGTGCACCGATGCCCGCGTTGTTGACCATGATGTCAAGCGAGCCAAACTGTTCGACCGCGCACTTCACCATAGCTTCAACTTGTTGGTAATCGGTGACGTCCGCGACAAAGGTTCCCAACTGCTTTGAGTCAAAACTTGTGTACATTTGCAGTGATTGTTCTGAAATATCGACAGCAAGCACTTTGGCTCCTTGCTCTCTCAGCTTTGCAATAATGGCTTGGCCAATTCCACCAGCCGCCCCAGTCACAATGGCAGTTTTATTGATAAGTTCCATACAGCTTCTCATCCATGCGTTGTTGTTATCAAAATGTAACCTAGATCAACTCACTGACACTAACTTGACCTTTTGCGAAGTAAATTTGATACATTGCGATTTACAACCTGTTAACATTTACAAATCGAGACATGTATATCGTACGAAGTGGCGCTGCCGATAAATTTGATAGCTTGGTTTCCGAACTGGGGCAGAATCCGGTTGAGATTATGGCTGCCGTCGGGCTGTCTGCGGCGCAGTTTCGCAATCCCGATACCTATCTCGCTTATCCAAGGCTGGCGGAATTGCTGGAGGAAGCGGCTGCTCGTTGTCAGCAACCGTTGTTTGGTGCGTTACTCGCCGAGCGCCAAAACCTGCAAAGTTTGGGAGATTTGCCGATGTTGGTTTCCCGCGCAGAAACGGTTGGTGATGCCTTGGCGCGGGTGAATGATTTTCTCTATCTGCATTCGTCAGGGGTCACTCTCAACATGACGCCACAAGATGATTGGGTACGGTTGTCGCTCAGTATTGATGTGCACAGCGAACGCGGTATAGCGCAGTTGATGCAGTTGAGTGTATCGCATCTGGCGATGTTTATTGCCAGTCTGCTTGATATTGAAGCGAGCCACTTCTCTTTACACCTGATCCAACACGCAAGCTTCGAGGCAGAGCAGAGCGAATTTGCCCAGCAGAACAAACTGCGTTTCGGTGATAAGTTTGACGGTATCCTACTTAAAGCGAGTCTACTTAACGCTAAGAACCACCAAGATGAAGACGCACTAGAGCGCCATTTTCAGCAACACCTCAAAGAGCTGCAGACCCGTTACCCCAATAATCTTAGTGACCAAGCGGCAAATATGATTGGTCGTTTGCTATCGACCGGAGAATGCAGCGTGGAGCGTGTCGCCAGAGCATTGGATTTACACCCGAGAATGCTGCAAAGCAAGCTAAAGCAGCAGGGCACGAGTTATCGACAGCTACTGCAGCAAGTGCGTCAGGATTTCGCCGAGCAGCGTTTAAGTGAGAATATTCAGAGTATTACCGATATCGCGTTGCAACTGGGCTATGCAGAAACTGCGGTATTCAGCCGCCACTTTCGCCGTTGGACGGGGAAATCGCCGAGACAATGGCGACAAGAAAAAACTCAGTTACAAACGTTTAAGCCCATCAGATAAAAGCATAAGTAACCTATCGCTCAGACCAAAAAGTGTGAGGTGGGAGGGTTGGTATCGAGAATTTCAGCAATCACAGATAACCCGTGTTTGATGTAGCCTCGGTTTGTTTCTGCTCCCAAGCTGATTCGCACGTAAGGCATTGGCTGATTTGTATCGAGAACAAACGGTTTATATCCCGTGATCTGCACCCCTGAACGCTTTGCCGAAGCAACCAGGTCATCGCTATTCCACTGCTCGGGTAGTCTCAACCAAATGTGCTGTCCATTCGGGTGCGAGCTATAAACATGCCCTTCTAAAGCGGCTTTTGCTATTCGTTGTCGCTTAGCAAACTCATTGACTTGAAAGCGAATAAGTCGATTTAACGTACCGTTCTCGATCCACAAATGAGCAACTTCAAATGGTAATGGAGTCGCAGACCAACTCGTTGCGGCTAAACGACCAATCGCGTGCTGCAAAAAATGACGTGGGACCGTCAGATAGCCAGTGCGCATGCCTGGCGCTACAACTTTGGTTAAACTGGTTACATAGAAAGCTTGTTCGGGTAACAATGTGGCAAGGGGTGGGACACGGTTAGGTTCTAGTGCTCCATACACGTCATCTTCAATTACATAGATGTCGTATTGCTGCGCAATATTCGCTATCGCCTCTCGGCGTGCAAGATCCATATGCGCACTAGTCGGGTTAGCCATGCTAGGTGTGCAACACAATACCTTGATTGGTTTGTGTTTACATGCCCATTCAAATGCATCCGGCGTTATACCAAACTCATCCATTTCAAGTGGTTGCAACTTAAATCCAAGCATTCTCGAGCGAGAGATCAAGCCATGATCAACCAAGTGACCACAAGCAACTAAATCACCGTGTTCAACAACTGTGCTTAAAGCCAACGTTAAACCATGGCATGCTCCATTTGTGAGTAATATTTGATCGGCACCCACATCCAGCCCTTGGCTACTTAGAAATCGTGCTCCTGACTCAATATGATGAGGCTGACCTGTTACCGGCTTTGCTTTACTGATCAAACCACGATTGTTTGTTTGCCCAGCAATCTCCATTAACGCCTGATTAAAAAGCGTAATGTGGCGATCGGTCACCACTGGATGTGCAATCGACATATCAATTTCATCCGGCGTTTCTTTCATCTCTTGTGTCAGCATGAACTCCGTGTCCGTACTTTCATCCACAAAACCTGATTTGACAAAAGTACCATTCCCAACCCAAGACTCGATCGCCCCTTTTTTCTCTGCATAACCATATGCATGGCTCACCGTTTGTACGCTGACGCCAATTTGTTCTGCAAACTCACGATGTGTGGGTAATCGAGTCCCCGGTTTTAGATAACCACTGCGGACACATTCGACAAGATAGTTACCAATGGAGATGTATTTAGCGGTGCCTGGCCGAATGATCGGGTTCAAAGAAATTGTCATGACACAATATTTTAATTGATTCATTTTTAATGCTCATTGTAACTTCCATTTAACAAATGGCGAACTTTAACTCACAAAACGAGGTGAAATGCACAAAAATAAACCACAATTGTAATGATTGACATGAAATGTATGGGTTAAACAAACATGTTAAACAGCATCGTTTAATCCAAATACAACCCCAGAGGTAAATTGCAATCATTTTTAACGCAGATCTGGCTAGCTGGTAGAAGGTAGAAATACCTCAGCGTCTCCGAAGGCCCATAAGGCGTCGGATTTCTAACAAGGAGAAAATATGAGAGGCGTTGCTTTGCATTTTACACTGGATGAGTTCCAGGATCGGTTAACGAAAGTTCGGCAATCGATGGAAGAAAGAGAATTGGATGTCCTTATCATTCATGACCCTTCTAACATGGCGTGGCTGACAGGCTATGATGGGTGGTCTTTTTACGTGCCACAATGTGTCGTTGTTGGTCCATCTGATGAGCCAGTTTGGTTTGGACGCTGCCAAGATGCCAACGGAGCATACAGGACTGCGTATATGTCGGCAGAAAACATCACCTACTATCCAGACCATTATGTAATGAATCCGCCGCTACACCCGATGGATTTCCTGGTCGAAGCCGTACTGGCTCCGCGCCTTTGGGATCGTGGTCGTATCGGTGTAGAAAAAGATAACTATTACTTTAGCGCCACCGCTTACGAATCACTCACTACGCACCTACCGAATGCTCAACTTCTCGATGCAACTGGACTAGTCAACTGGTGCCGCGCCGTTAAATCCGATCAAGAACTGGCGTACATGTACCGTGCCGCTCGCATTGTTGAAAATATGCACCGCGTCGCGTTCGACATGATTGAACCAGGATTACCGAAACACCACCTTGTTGCCGAGATTAACCGCCAAGCCGTGCTCGGGCATGAAGACCACTTTGGCGATTACACCGCGATTGTGCCGCTTTTGCCATCAGGTTCTGATGCTTCCGCACCTCACCTGACTTGGGATGACAGACCCTTCAAGAAAGGCGAAGGGACGTTTTTTGAAATCGCAGGGGCGCACCGCCGTTACCATTGCCCACTCTCACGCACTATTTTTCTTGGCGAGCCTGACGACAAGTTCAAACGAGCCGACGAAGCCCTAACTTTAGGACTTGAAGCAGGCCTAAAAGTGGCAAAGCCCGGAAATACCTGCGCCGACATCGCCAATGCACTAAACCAGGTTCTCGATAAAGCGGGATTCTCACGCGAAGGCGCCCGTTGTGGCTATCCAATAGGTTTGAGCTACCCGCCAGATTGGGGGGAACGAACCATGAGTTTGCGAGACACCGATAAAACCATCTTGAGAGAAGGCATGACATTCCATTTTATGCCGGGACTGTGGTTCAAAGATTGGGGGTTAGAAACAACGGAAAGTATCGTCATTACCCATGATGGAGCAAAAACGCTGTGTGACTTTCCACGCCACTTATTTGTTAAACACTAATTTTTCAAACCTCAAGCTCTGTTGAGCTAGATCTGAGAACTAAAAGGACTTGATATGCAAAAAAGCTCGATCACAGCCACCATAGACTTTGACCGAGAAGGTGTACAGCACGGCTTTTTAACGCTGCCCTATTCACATGACGACTCCGCTTGGGGCAGTATTATGATACCTATCACCGTGATCAAAAATGGTCACGGACCAACCGCACTGCTTACTGGCGGTAATCACGGAGACGAATACGAAGGCATCACCAGCCTGCTAAAATTGACGAACTCGCTTCAGGCAGATCAAATCCAAGGTCGTGTCATTATTGTACCCATGATGAACTTACCTGCGGTACAAAATGCCTCACGTACGTCGTTTATCGATAAAGGGAATTTAAATCGCAGCTTTCCCGGCAACCCCATAGGCACAGTGACCGAGAAAATTGCGGATTATTTTACTCGTTACCTAGTTCCTAAGTGCGATTTTGCGTTAGACATTCACTCAGGTGGTAAAACGTTAGATATCGTGCCGTTCGCCGCTGCCCATCGTCTCGACAATCTCGATCAAGAAGAAGCCTGCATATTAGGTGCAAAACTGTTTGGCGCACCTTACACCATGATCTTGCTCGAAATGGACGCCACCAGCCTGTATGACACTGCCGTGGAGTCTCAGGGAAAAATCTTTGTTACCACCGAACTAAGAGGAGGCGGAACCAGCACTCCAGAAACCATCGCTTGTTCCGACCGTGGCATTCGCAACTTCTTGCGCTTCTCAGGCAACTTGCCCGGTGACTACGAACAACCAACCCAACCAACTAAGTTATTAGATATGCCTGATGCAAGTTGTTATGTGCAAAGCCAGCACCACGGCATCACAGAATACTTATTTGATCTTGGCGATACCGTCAAAAAGGGAGATGTATTAGTGAGAATCTTCTCGACCGAGCGCACAGGTACCGCCCCCGTTGAGTACAAGTCACAGCGCAATGGTATTTTCGCGGCACGTCGTTTTCCTGCTATGGTGAATATCGGTGACACTATCGCAGTTATAGCCGAAGACTGCGGCGAGATAGGCTGATTGAAAAGCCAACTAAAGAAATCAAAACAAATGGCATACCAGAAGCAAACTGGAAAGCACCTTATAACAGCGACCAGTCATCAGCCTTTATGAAATGATTAGTATTCAACAGGGAGACTCATAATGCGCCTCGATCGCTACGACGTAAAAATTCTACAAATACTTCATGATAATGGTCGTATCACCAAATCTCACCTTGCCGAGGCCATCAACCTATCCGTGAGCCCTTGCTGGGAGCGCGTCAAAAAACTGGAAGAAGCAGGCATCATTGAAGGTTACGGAGCAAAAGTAAATACCGATATTTTGTTCAAACGAACGTCGGTTATGGTTGAAGTTACGCTCAAAGAACACAACGCCCAAGCGTTCAAACGCTTCGAGCAACTGGTTCAACATTCACCAGAAGTCACTGATTGCTATGCCACGGGCGGTGGTATCGATTACATCCTTAAAATTCAGTCAGAAGATATCGACCAATATCAGCGGCTTATCGACAACTGGTTAGACTCAGATGTGGGCATTGAGCGCTACTTTACTTACATTGTGACAAAAACAATCAAACGTGATGCGGGCACATTCGAAGTAAACCAAAACGCTTTGTTATAAAAGGGAAAATGCGTATCAGGCGTGAACAGAAAAAACACCATATTTAACTGCACTAAAAAGAAAGTTCTGACGTTTTAAACCTCGGTATCAGAAATTATTTCGGTCACTTCTCCATTACAGTTTCATTATGGACAACGATGCTGGGAGAAGGACTCATGGCAGCACTGCACAGCTTACACACTGAAGAATTAAAAGCCTCACACGACATGATGGCGATAATGAAAGACGTACGTTTGGTGAGAGGTTTAGCGTACGTGAATGGCAAATGGGTAAGTGGTGATCAATTTCATCCGGTGGATAATCCAGCAGATGGCACGGTCATCGGTTACATCACTAAGCTATCTCAGCAACAACTCTATCAAGCGATTGATGAAGCCGACCAAGCCTTTCGTCAATGGCGAAAAATGCAAGCAGAAGAGCGCGCTGAAATTCTCATGCGTTGGCACGACCTGATTCTAGAATCAAAGCAAGACCTTGCTCATTTGATGGTGATGGAGCAAGGAAAAACACTAGGTGATGCTGTAGGTGAGATTGACTACGGCGCATCCTTTGTTCGTTGGTTTGCCGAAGAAGCACGCCGCTGTTATGGCGAAACCATCCCAAGTCATATTCCGAATGCGCAGCTATCAACGGTGCGCGAGCCAATTGGTGTCGCAGCACTGATTACGCCATGGAACTTTCCTAATGCCATGATCACACGCAAAGCCGCTGCCGCACTAGCAATAGGCTGTCCGGTGCTCATTAAGCCCGCCAGTGAAACGCCTTTTTCTGCATTAGCGTTGGCAGAGTTAGCAGACCGAGCTGGCTTTCCACCTGGTGTCTTTAACGTGATCACTGGCGATGCGGTGATGGTGTCACAAGCCTTGTGTCACTCCGATAAAGTCAAAGCGCTCTCGTTCACAGGCTCAACTCGAGTAGGCAAACTATTGCTACGCGACGCGGCACAAACCGTGAAGAAGTGCAGTATGGAGCTCGGTGGTAACGCCCCTTTCATCGTGCTGCCAGATATGGATGTCGAGCAAGCAGCCAAAGCCGCCGTGGATGCGAAGTTTCAAACCGCAGGACAAGACTGCTTGGCCGCAAACCGTATTTTCGTCCCTGACGATAAGTACGAAGCGTTTTTGGAAGCGTTTGCCAAAGAAATGAGCCACATCGTTTTGGGCAATGGCTTAGACGAAAAAACCACCATGGGACCGCTTATTAATCGCACTGCGGTGGATAAAGCGCATGATTTGGTGCGTGACGCGCTCGACAAAGGCGCGCGATTGGTAGCGGGATACCACCAGCCCGTACCAGGCGAAAACTTCTTCGCGCCGACATTGCTAGCCGATGTAACCCCTGAAATGGCGGTGTATCGCGAAGAGAATTTTTGTCCTGTGGCAGGCGTATTGCCTTACCAAGACTTAGATACCGTGATTGAAATGAGCAACGACACTGAGTACGGCTTAGCTGCCTATGTTTATGGTCACGATATTCACCAAATTTGGCACTGCATGCGCGGTTTGGAGTTTGGCATGGTGAGCGTGAACTCCGTCAAAATGACAGGGCACCCTATCCCATTCGGCGGCGTGAAACAGTCTGGTCTTGGACGAGAAGGAAGCCGTCACGGATTTGAAGAATACAGCGAAATCAAATACTGCTGCTTAGGCGCTTTACCAACCGTCAGTGGCAGTTGAGACACGAAATATGGATATCCAATTATTCGAGGAGAAGGATCATGAGTAACAAAACCCAACAACTTTTAGAGATCGATCGTCAGAGAGTATTTCATGCCTCAACCCACCTGAAGCAGTATGCGGCCGGGGAGCTTCCGGGAAGAATTATCTCGAGCGGAAGCGGAATACGCATCACCGATTCAGAAGGCATCGAGCTGATAGACGGCTTTGCCGGGTTGTATTGTGTGAACATTGGCTATGGCAGGACTGAAATGGCCGATGCGATTTATGAACAAGCCAAAGAACTGGCGTACTACCACACTTACGTCGGCCATACGAACGAAGCGCTCGTGACACTGTCAGATCGCATCATCAAAATGGCGCCTGAAGGCATGAGCAAAGTTTACTACGGCATGTCAGGCAGCGACGCGAACGAAACTCAACTTAAGTTGGTGTGGTATTACAACAATGCTCGTGGTCTACCAGAGAAGAAAAAAATCATTTCGCGTGACCGCGGCTACCATGGTTCAAGTATCGCGTCCGGTTCACTGACAGGTTTACCGTTGTTCCACGCCCATTTTGATTTACCACTTGAGCGTATCAAACACACCATCGCGCCATATTATTATCGCCGTGAAGACGAGAGTATGTCTGAGCTTGAATTCTCTCAATATTGCGCAGATCAACTCGAAGCGATGATCTTGGAAGAAGGCCCAGAAACGGTAGCAGCAATGATTGCGGAACCAGTGCTCGGTACTGGCGGTATTGTGCCACCACCAGCAGGGTACTGGCAGGCGATTCGCAAAGTACTCGACAAATACGATGTGCTCTTGATTGCGGATGAAGTGGTGTGTGGCTTTGGTCGCCTCGGCTCCGATTTTGGCTCACTCCACTACGACATGAAACCAGATCTCATCACGGTAGCGAAAGGGTTAACCTCAGCGTATCAACCGCTGTCTGGCGTGATCGTCGGTGAACGAGTTTGGAGTGTGCTAGAAAACGGCACCGACCAATGGGGCGCTATCGGACACGGTTATACCTACTCTGGTCACCCAATGGGGGCGGCAGCCGCGAACTGCAACCTCGATATCATTGAACGTGAAGGCTTAGTGCAAAACGCGGCCGAAGTCGGCGCTTACTTGCAGCAACGTATGGCAGAGACGTTTAACGATCATCCATTAGTCGGTGATACTCGTGGCGTTGGCTTGTTGCATGCGTTGGAGTTTTCTTCAGACAAGCTTCGCCGAGCACACTTTGATCCAAACTTGAAAGTAGGCCCGCAAATCGCGGCGGCCTGTTTAGAGCAAGGCTTAATCGCTCGCGCTATGCCACATGGTGACATCCTCGGTTTTGCTCCACCGCTTATCGCGAATCGTAACGATATAGACACCATTGTCGACAAAGCGCATCAAGCGGTAAACAAAGTGATGGATAACCTCGTCACATCTAAACCGTGGCAGCCATAACCCACCTAGATTTCAGTAATGCTCGCGGGCTTTGGAGAAGGCCCGCTTTGCACTTTCCATTAAAGAGACAACAAGCCAACCAAACATTTTAGACCCATAGAAAGCACTATTATTTACTACAAGTGGCAATAGTGGGTAAAATGCCCAAAATTGCGCACTAACTGGATGAAACATGGCAAAACTTACCCTTCAAGAACAAATGCTGAAAGCTGGCTTAGTTAATGAAAAGAAACTAAAGAAAGCGAAGAAAGGCTCAAAAAAATCACGCGTTCAAGCACGCGAAGTAAAAGCGGCGGTTGAAGAGAATAAACGCCAACAGTTAGAGCGTGATAAACAATTGAGCGAGCAACAAAATGCTGAACGATTAAATAAAGAGATCAAAGCGCAGATCAATCAATTGATTGAGATGAACAAGATCGACTTAAAAGATGGCGACATCAAATACAACTTCACTCACGGTACGCTAGTGAAATCACTTTATGTAGATTCACTTATCCGCGAGCAGTTGATCAAAGGTATTTTGGCAATCGCAATTGTTGGTGAAAGCTATGTTGTCATTCCACGTGGAGTAGCGAATAAAATTGCTCAACGTGATGAGTCCGTCATCATCGAACAGAAAGAAGCAGAATCTGACATTCCAGCAGAAGACGATCCATACGCAGATTTCGTCGTGCCTGACGATTTGATGTGGTAACAATAAATAATCGATGCATCAACGAAAAGAGCCGCTGATGTAACATCAGCGGCTCTTTTTATAGAAAAATAATCTACAGAGATGATGTGTTGTTATTGCTTACTTAGTAGCAAATTCGCACCTGATGCTGCTAAAAACAACGAACATCCGCGATTGAAACGTTTCGCCATTTTTGGATTTGAAAACCAGTGCCTCAAGTACAAACCAAAGATGGCATAGATTGAAATGGCGACCATTTCTAATATCAAAAACGTGGAGCCAAGGGCAAAAAACTGCTCTTGAACGTTGGCATTGGCATCAACAAATTGCGGCAAGAATGCAGTAAAAATAAGAATCGCTTTCGGGTTGCCAGCAGCGAGCGTAAATTCTTGTTTCGCCAGTCCTGCGTAGTTGCGCGAATTGTCCAAGTCAGAGATCGGGCTGGACTCTGAGCGCCAAAGGTTGAACGCAATCCACAGTAGATACAGCGCCCCTACCAACTTTATTGCCAAAAATAGCATTTCTGACGTATACAAAATCACAGCCAGACCTGATGCAGACAACGCAATCATCGCTGAAAAAGCAGCAATTCTGCCTAAACTGGCCGTAAACGCGGCCCTAAAGCCGTAACAACGCGCATTATTCATTGCCAATAAATTGTTTGGGCCTGGAGCCATATTTAGAGCGAAGCAAGCTGGAATAAAAAGGAGAAGCTGCCAAATATCCATAATAAAATGGTCTTAGTGAGTGATTTTGATCGGTACCCTAACATCTGTTAATAAAGTGAGTAAACCACAAACCGATCTTAAAGCAACTCAGCATCAAATCGTGCCGTGCGAGCTTGAACTAACGTGCAGTTCGTTTCAGCCATCAGCTCCGCTAAGGTGATGTTTGGGTTTTGTCTCACCAAACGTATCAACTTCACGTCCAAAGGTTCCAATTTGTCTTGGTGAGCAAGTAGAGCTTGTTCGATTTTGTTGATCGCAAATCGCATCGTCTCTGCTTCTTCGTTTTTGAGATGCTCTAAAAACGCTTTTACATCCAAAGCCTCGCCCGAGATTTGCCAGTGACGAGATCGTCTAATTCGCTTAAGATCGCACTGTTTTTCTGCTGCGAGTGTTTTCGCTCGCTTGGCATGGTCGCCCCCAATACGGTGAATCAAGGATGGGAGCGAAATCGTAATCTTCGTCTCTTTCATGGCCTTTTCTTTCATCGTCTTAGCCCTCAACCACCGACACATTCTCGCCAACCCAAGCCAACAACTGTTTTGCCGCTTTGGATAACACCTGATTTTGACGCACGATGTAGCCGAAATCAGTGTTTGGAAAACTTGGCAAAGGCGTAACTTCTCGGGAAAGCTTTAATCTCGGATCGAGCGAGAAATCCGGCACAATAGCAGTCCCAAACCCTGCTTCCGCCCAGTCGATTTGTGCTTCCACACTGCCCACTTCCATCACGCGATGCTTAGGCAGATTTAGCTCAGGTAAAGACGCATCAATCAGCTCTCGGGTTCGAGTATCATGCCCTAGCAGGATCAGCGTCTGGCTCTCTTTTCCATTGTCTTGCCACTCAAAAAAGTTATCGCCAAACGCACACCAGTGAATCTGCGTGAGAGGCGTAAAATGCAGCGGTTGACTCTCTTTTTGTGCGATAACAAAGCCGATATCGGCACGCGCACTTTTCACCAAATCCACCGCTTGAGAAGATGTGGTGTTGAACAATGCCAAGTCGATCCCCGGATATTCACTTTTGAATTGCTGAAATGGTTTGATAAGCAGTAAACGTGAAACAATATCGCTCGCCGCAATAGAAAGCGTCCCCTGCGTAAGATCGTTGATGGCATTGAGATCTGACTGACAAATTTGCAGCTCATTGAGCATCCGCTGCGCCGTAGCTAACAAACGCTTCCCCGCTTGCGTCAACTGCACGGGATTTCGCTCAATCAATTTCGTGCGCGTGGCTTGCTCCAACTGCTTGATATGCAAACTTACGTTCGGCTGCGTCATGTGCAGTTCCGTCGCTGTTTTACCAAAGTGTTTTACCTCTGCAAGAGTGACGAAGGTTCGCAGCCAGTTCAAATCTAACATTGCCAATTCCGATATGAGATTCTTATCAAGTTAATGAGTATAATTAATTTCTCTTATTATGGCGAACACCTTAAGATTTTTGCATCTGTTTTTGGAGATTAAATTATGTCGTCTATCGTTGTTGTGGGTGCAAACTGGGGTGATGAAGGCAAAGGCCGCATCGTTGACTTTTTGGCAGAGCAAGCTTCTGCGAGCATTCGTTTCCAAGGTGGTAACAACGCGGGTCACACCGTGGTTAACGATCTAGGTACGTTTAAGCTGCACCAGCTACCAAGTGGCGTATTCAACCCAGACTGTTTGGCAGTGTTAGGTCCGGGTATGGTTATCAGCCCTGCGTTGCTGTCTCAGGAGATTGCGGAAGTTGAAGAAGCGGGCGTAAAAGTGAATATGTGCATCTCTGATCGCGCAACACTGTGTCTACCTCTACACGCACTAGAAGATACGCTAGAAGAACAACGTTTAGGCGACAAAGCATACGGTTCAACTCGTCAAGGTATTGCACCTGCTTACGGTGACCGCGTAATGAAGAAAGGCATCCTAGTTGGTTGGTTGAAGCAACCAGAAGTATTGGTTGAACGCCTTCAATTCATGATGGATTGGAAACTGCCGCAACTACGTGCACTTTACCCGACGTTCGAGTTTGAACAAACCGCTGAAGAACTGGCGAACTGGCTGCTAGAAGTCTCTGCACCTTGGCGCGATTCAATTTGCAACGTAACGCTTCCTCTAAAAGAACTACAAGCGAAAGACAAAACTCTATTGTTCGAAGCGCAGCTTGGCGCGGGTCGTGACCTTGTTTACGGTGAGTACCCTTGGACAACATCTTCTAACGTTGTATCAATGTACGCGGGTATCGGTAGTGGCCTTCCGGCACTTCGTCCTGAACGCGTTATTGCGGTTGCAAAAGCCTTCAGCTCATCAGTGGGTACTGGTACGTTGATCACTGCAATGGAAGAGCAAGACGCTTTCCGCGAACTTGCTGGCGAGTTCGGTGCAACTACGGGTCGTCCACGCGACATGGGCTACTTCGACGCAGTCGCTACGAAGAATGGCGTTGAACTGCAAGCCGCAACTGAAATCGCACTGACCAAAGTAGACTGTCTGACAGGTCTTAAAGATCTAAAAATCTGTGTTGGCTACGAAGGCGACCATAGCGAAAACCCAATCTGGCCTCAAACTGCCTCTCTTGCGCCAATCTACGAAAAGATGGAAAGCTGGAGCGAGGACATCACAGGTTGTCGTAAGTTTGAAGAGCTTCCAGTAGCAGCACAGAAATACGTTCTACGCATTGAGGAACTCATGGGCGTACCAGTAAAAATGGTGTCTGTGGGTCCTAGTCGTGAACAAATGATTATGCGATAAGATGTGAATTAACACATCATTGGCAAGCGGCTTTTATCTGTTCCGGGGTAAAGCCGCTTTTTTTTACACTGTAAACTTTGGAAAATTACACGGCTAAATTCATATTTAGTAACCTCATCACGAGACTCCTACCGCCTTTATTTATAAATCAATAAATTATAGGGCTTAACACGTTGTGCACGTTACTAGCACATCTCACTTGTTAAAGAAGCACGTCAATTAGGTTAACTGGTTGATTTGATATTCTTTAAGTGATTAGTTGATCACGATCTTCATCTGCAATTTGTTGAACTAGTACTCAAAAAATCTAACCCGCTGTTTTTAGGATAGATGAGTTCCCCAACATCCAACCTAACAGCAGGTGATTCCCATGACGAAAAATCTTTTCCGCCTCAGTACGATAACCCTTGGTTTGTGCCTTAGTTCTTTGTCTTTCGCGCAATCCGATCTTCCGAACATTAAAATTCTTGCCACTGGCGGCACCATAGCAGGCGCAGGTCAATCTGCAACCGAGTCAAACTACACAGCAGGTAAAGTCGGCGTTGAATCATTGATTTCTGCGGTGCCGAGTATGACCAACATTGCCGATATTTCTGGAGAGCAAGTGGTCAGTATCGGTTCACAAGATATGAATGATGAAGTGTGGCTAAAATTATCGAAAAGAGTTAATGAGCTACTCGATCAAGATGATGTTGACGGCATCGTCATTACTCATGGTACGGATACGTTAGAGGAAACCGCTTACTTCCTTGATCTGACCGTCAAGAGCAAAAAGCCTGTCGTGATCGTTGGTGCAATGCGTCCTTCCACCGCAATGAGTGCTGATGGACCAGTCAACTTATACAATGCAGTCGTAACAGCCACCGATGAAGATTCAGAAGGACGTGGCGTGCTAGTCGCAATGAATGACACGATTTTCGATGCGCGAGATGTGACAAAAACCAATACAACCTCCGTCAGCACTTTCCAGTCACCCAACTTTGGTGCTATCGGCTACATTCATAATAGCGATGCCAAATATCAACGAAGCCCAGAGCGTAAACATACGACAGAAACCCCATTCGATGTATCAAAGCTTACTAAGTTGCCTAAGGTCGGTATTGTTTATAACTATGCAAATGCCTCCAATTTGCCAGTGAAAGCCTTTGTGGATGCGAAGTTTGACGGCATCGTAAGTGCTGGTGTCGGTAATGGTAACTTGTACCACACTGTGTTTGATGAGCTAGAGAAAGCGAGTAAAGATGGCGTTGTTGTTGTAAGAAGCTCCCGAACGCCTAGCGGCTCAACCACTTTGGATGCTGAAATTGATGACGAAAAATACGGCTTTGTTGCCGCTGGTACATTGAACCCACAAAAAGCACGTATCTTACTGATGCTGTCACTAACTCAGACCAAAAACTATCAAGACATCCAAAAGATGTTCCAATACTATTAATTCTGTCTAAGGTTCATTCGATAGAGGAGGTACACACCTTACCTCCTCTTACACATGGCGACATGAGCGTCTCTTGTTAGCCAAACAAGCGACGCTTCATTCCTGCTTTTTCCAGAATACGCGTAGTAATTTCCTCAACAGACAGAGAGGACGTATTGATATATGGGATCGCCTCTCTTCTAAACAAAGCCTCAACAGTGTCTAGCTCCAGCTTGCACTGCTCTGTGCTAGCGTAATCACTTCCAGACAAACGATTCTCACGGATTTCAGTCAAGCGCTCGGGATCGATCGTCAGCCCAAACAACTTATGACGATGGATCTCAAATTCAGGCAACAAACGCATCATCTTCACATCTTCCGCAATGAACGGATAGTTCACAACACGTAAACCAAATTGCATCGCCATATACAAGCTAGTCGGCGTTTTCCCACTGCGCGACACGCCAAGTAAGATAATATCAGCTTGCTCCAACCCTTTTAGCGTAATGCCATCATCATGCGCCAATGTGTATTCAATGGCCGCAATACGGTCAAAATAGGTGTCGGAATCTTTCCCCACGCTGCGAGAACGCTGCAACTTAGGCTTTGGTGCCATCTGAATGTCGTCTTGCACTTTCTGCACAATACTCTCCAATACATCGTAACTGTATGCCGGCGCTTCAAGCAGCATTTCACGTACTTCTGGAACGACAATTGAGAAAAAGACCAGAGGTTTGACGCCATTGCGCTGGTAGGAAGTTTCAATTTCTTTGACTACGTCAGTAGCTTTGTCCTGGCTTTCTACAAACGGAAAGGTTTTTTCGTTAGGAATGAACGGAAATTGACCGAGAACAACATGCCCTAATGTCTCACATGTTATCGCCGTACCGTCAGAAACATAGAACACATCACGACTTTGGTTATTTATTTGCATTTCTGTTTAATTTTTCAAAATCTTTTGAGTAGGATGGTACACATAATATTAATAAATCAGTTTGGCTTTCAGTTAGGTTCACCACAGCTTTAAAAATTCTTTTGAATTTTTTTCAGCCAGAACGTAATCGTTTGCCTTTGATATCAATCTAAATGAAGCAATGTATGGTCAACGTGTAATAACAGCCAACATGCGTTTGTTTAGATCGATTTAAGTCCCCCTACTAAGCTGCAATGTTTCTGGAGAAAGACATGCAAAAGAACACCCTCTGGTTCAATGGCCTATCCATGGATGATGTCGACAAAGTCGGCGGTAAGAATGCTTCACTTGGCGAAATGGTTTCTAACCTAGCAAACGCAGGCGTTTCTGTACCAAATGGTTTTGCGACAACCTCATACGCGTTTAACCAATTCCTTGACCACGAAGGTTTGGATGAGCGTATTCACCAATTACTCGATGAACTAGACGTTGAAGATGTAGAAGCTCTGCGTAAGACAGGTGCAAACATTCGTCAATGGGTATTAGAGGCCCCTTTCCCTGCCGACCTTGAACAAGAAATTCGTGAAAACTACCAAGAACTGATCGAAGGCAATCCTGAGCTTTCAGTCGCAGTTCGTTCATCTGCTACGGCAGAAGACCTACCTGATGCTTCTTTTGCTGGTCAGCAAGAAACGTTTTTGAACGTGAAAGGCATCGACGCAGTACTAGAAGCAACTAAGCACGTTTACGCTTCTCTATTTAACGACCGCGCGATTTCTTACCGCGTTCACCAAGGGTTCGACCACCGTGGTATCTCGCTATCTGCGGGTATCCAACGTATGGTGCGTTCAGATAAAGCCTCGTCGGGTGTTATGTTTACACTAGACACTGAATCGGGTTTCGACCAAGTTGTCTTCATCACCTCTTCATGGGGTCTAGGTGAGATGGTCGTTCAAGGTGCAGTAAACCCTGACGAGTTCTACGTTCACAAGCCAATGCTTGAAGCAGGCGAACACCCAATCGTTAAGAAAACATTTGGTTCTAAGTTGATCAAAATGATCTACTCAGATAACCAAGAAATCGGCAAACAAGTTGATATCGTTGATACTTCTGATGAAGAGCGCAACACGTTCTCATTGAACGACGACGAGATCAAAGAGCTCGCAAAACAAGCAATGATCATCGAAAAGCACTATCAGCGTCCAATGGACATTGAATGGGCAAAAGATGGTATTGATGGCAAGCTGTACATTGTTCAAGCGCGTCCTGAAACCGTATGTTCACAAACGGAACAAAACGTGATTGAGCGCTACGAGCTACAAAACAAAGCAGATGTTTTGGTTGAAGGTCGTGCAATCGGTCAGCGCATCGGTAAAGGCGTGGTTCGCTTGGTTGACTCTCTGGACCAAATGTCTTTAGTCCAAGAAGGTGACGTGCTAGTTACAGACATGACTGACCCAGATTGGGAACCAGTGATGAAAAAAGCATCTGCAATCGTAACCAACCGTGGTGGCCGTACTTGCCACGCTGCCATCATCGCTCGTGAGCTTGGTATTCCTGCAATCGTTGGCTGTGGCGATGCGACAAGCAAGTTAACCGATGGCGCAACCGTGACCGTATCTTGTTCAGAAGGTGAAACGGGCTACGTTTACCAAGGTGAACTTGAGTTTGACGTAAAACGCTCTTCTGTTGATGAACTGCCACTGCTACCAACAAAAGTGATGATGAACGTGGGTAACCCTGATCGCGCGTTTGACTTCGCACAAATTCCAAATGAAGGTGTTGGTCTTGCTCGTCTTGAATTCATCATCAATAAGATGATTGGTATCCACCCGAAAGCATTACTTAACTTTGATGCACAAAGCGATGAGCTAAAAGCAGAAATCACTCAGCGTATTCGTGGTTACAAAGATCCTATCGATTTCTACGTAGGCAAGCTGACAGAAGGTATCGCAACCATTGCTGCGGCATTTTGGCCGAAACGCGTTATTGTTCGTATGTCTGACTTTAAGTCTAACGAATACAGCAACTTGGTTGGCGGTAAAGCCTACGAACCGCATGAAGAAAACCCAATGCTTGGCTTCCGTGGCGCGTCTCGTTACATTTCTCCAGTGTTTGAAGACTGCTTCGAGCTAGAAACTCAAGCAATTAAACGCGTTCGTAACGAAATGGGTCTGAAAAACGTTGAAATCATGATCCCATTTGTGCGTACACCAAGCGAAGCAGCATCAGTGATTGATTTGCTAGCGAAGTTTGATCTGCGCCGTGGCGATCAGGGTCTTAAAGTCATCATGATGTGCGAACTGCCATCCAACGCGGTCCTTGCCGATGAGTTCTTGAAGTACTTTGATGGCTTCTCGATTGGCTCAAACGACATGACTCAGCTAACGCTTGGACTTGATCGTGACTCTGGCGATGTTGCACATCTATTTGATGAGCGCAACCCAGCGGTTAAGGTGATGCTTCAGATGGCGATTGATGCGGCAACAAAAGCAGGCAAATACGTTGGTATTTGTGGTCAAGGCCCATCAGACCACGACGACTTAGCGGAATGGCTAATGGATCAAGGTATTAGCTCTGTATCACTAAACCCAGATACGGTTATCGATACTTGGTTAAAACTCGGTAAAGTTAGCAGCAAGTAACACACGATAAACTCTAGCCCTCACACTCCACTTGTGAGGGCTTTGTTATTCACACGTCATTTCACAATCAGTTCGTGATTCCTCTCTCAAGTTCGTCATTTAGTCAATTTCATTATCAAAGTCTGATGACCTAAAATGAATGGTATATCGATAACTCCAGAGAGAATTTGATGAAAAAGCCTATCGCACTCCTTACTACATTGATGCTCCTGGCATCCCCTGCTTATGCCGATTGGGATGAAATTTCCAATAAAATGTCTGAGCTTGGCGACGCAGTTTCTGATACTGCACAAGATGCTTGGGACGACACCAAAGCGTTTTCAAAACAAGCGTGGCAAGATTTCACGAACTGGTCCGAGGAAGCGATCAATACCGCAGGCGAATGGACAGAAGCCAGCATCGAGAAAAGCAAAGAATGGATAGATGCTGCCGACAAAAAAATTGATGAGCTGATGGAAGGCGATACGCCAGAAGAAGCTCGCCAAGCCGTGGACTTAATGGCAGATAGCGCTTTGCTCAAGTTATTTAATGAAAAGCCGGAGGCAAAAGCTATTTACGACAACGCGTACGGCTACGCGGTCTTTGATTCTCGTAAATTATCTTTGCTGTTTCACACCAACTCAGGGTCAGGAGTCGCAGTGAATAAGGAAACAGAAGAACGCACTTATATGAATATGTTTGGTTTGGGCGTTGCACTTGGGGCTGGCGGCAAATTTTACCAACAAGTGGTTCTGTTTGAGAGCAAAGAAGACTTTGATACGTTCGTCAACGAAGGATGGGAGGCCACAAGTGAAGCCTCTGCTGTTGCGGGCGAAGATTCAGAGCAACTTTCAAAACAATTTAACAGCGGCGTCGCCGTCTATCAGTTGAACGCTAAAGGTTTGCTCATCGATGCTAACGTGTCTGGTTCTAAATATTGGGTTAACGAAGAGCTCACTAACTCGCAGTAATGCATAGCAACTAATCGCTTAAATAAAACCGTTGTTATGCACCCTTATCAATAAGTTAACGGGGATATGATTCCTCAAAACTGAGCACTTACGCAACTTTCTCTATGGAAGTCACCAGAAGATGGCGACTTCCCTTTCTCGTTGGATTGCTTTTGGTTATGCTTGCGCAAAACCACCTGCAATTCGGTATCCCATGCCTGACAATAACTTTAATAATCTGCTAGCAGAAGCAATTTCTGCTCTTAACACGCCTAACTTTACTCCTAAACTTATGCGTGTCATTCGCACTCTTTTTCATTTTGATTGCGCAGTTATTTTAGGTTACCGAGAAGGTAAACATCCTATTTATCTCTACGACTCAATTGAGAACGAGCGAGAGTTACTTTTTCAACGCTACCTTACTGACTCATTTCAAAATGACCCTTTTTTTCTCAAACTAAACGAGACAAAGCAACAAGGCGTATTTACGCTCAAAGACGTGGCGCGTAAAGGCGTTGACTTCACCTCATACTGCGAGCAGTTCTATCATCAAACAGGGTGGAAAGACGAGCTTAGCATGCTAGTCGAAGTTGAATCTGGCCGTTGGGTCATGCTGTACTTCGGATATATGACTGATGGAAAATACTTTTCTCAGCAACAAATCAATAAGCTAAAGCCCTATTTCCCGATAATTCAGTCGCTTTGTCAGCAGCATTGGAAACAAACGGAATTTACCTTTTCTGAGCCTGTTTTTGCACAGAGTGCTTATTCTGGCAGTATGCGATTAGCCATTGAGCAAGCTTTAGCAACGTTTGGCGTAGAATCACTCACCCGTCGCGAACAAGAGGTGGCTTCGCTTCTCGCTCAAGGGTTTGACACCAAAGAAATTGCCGCGCGGTTACACTTAGTTCAAGGCACGGTCAAAAATCATCGAAAGCGAATTTACTCGCAATTAAATGTGTCTTCATTGAGTGAGTTATTCCAGCTTTTCCTCAATCACCTCATTCTCCATTCAAGATAAAAACTGTCCCTTAAGGGATATATCGAGAAAAGGTGTCGCGTTTTAGTCTAAATGTAACAACCACTAAGACAGACAAAAAGAATGACGACACCATTACTGCAAGATTTACAAGATCGTGGCTTGATTGCACAAGCCAGCGATTTGGAAGAAATTCAGACACTTCTCTCACAGCCGCAAACCGTTTACTGCGGCTTCGATCCTACAGCTGGCAGCTTACATATCGGCCACCTCGTGCCTTTGATTATGCTTAAGCGCTTTCAAGATGCCGGACACCAAGCTGTTGCCTTGATTGGCGGTGCAACGGGCATGATTGGCGACCCAAGCTTTAAAGCGACTGAGCGCAGTCTGAACTCAGAAGAAATCGTCTCAGGCTGGGTTAACGATCTTTCTAATCAAATTCAGCAGTTGATGAACCACCAACTGACCAAGCCGATGATCATGGTGAACAATGCTGACTGGATGAAAGCGATCAATGTGATCGACTTCTTTCGCGATGTGGGTAAGCACTTCTCGATCAATACTATGGTCAACCGAGAATCGGTGAAACAACGCCTGCAACGACCTGACCAAGGTATCTCCTTCACCGAATTTAGCTACGCCCTACTGCAATCGTACGATTTTGCCGAGCTAAACCGTCGATACGGTTGCCGTTTGCAAATCGGTGGCAATGACCAATGGGGAAACATCGTCAGCGGGATCGATTTAACTCGCCGTCAAAATGGTGAGCAAGTATTTGGCTTAACTCTGCCGCTGATCACCAAATCCGATGGCACCAAATTTGGCAAAACCGAAGGCGGCGCAGTGTGGCTAGATCCTAGCAAGACCTCTCCTTACGCGTTCTACCAGTTCTGGCTTGGCGCAGAAGACGCCGACGTTTACCACTTCTTGCGTTACTACACATTCTTGAGCTGCGAAGAAATTGCCAGCATTGAAGCGCAAGACCAAGCAAGCCAAAGCAAGCCACAAGCACAACGTATTCTCGCTGAAGAAATGACGCGATTTGTTCATGGCGAAGACGGCCTCGCCAGTGCCGAGCGCATCACTCAAGCTTTATTCAGCGGTAATGTGCAACAGCTGAGTTTGGGTGAATTAAAACAATTGGAGTTGGATGGTTTACCAAGCATTGAGAGCGCACAGCAAGATTTGGTTGAGCTGTTGATTGAGTCGGGCTTAGCAAGTTCGAAGCGTGTTGCACGCGAACACATCAGCAACAACGCCATCAGTGTAAACGGTGAAAAAGTGTCGGCTGATAACCCAAGTTTGAGCTTCCCACTGTTTGATCAATATTGGTTACTGCAACGCGGTAAAAAGCACTTCTGCCTCGTGAAGCGTGCCGCGTAGTAACACTCGCAGTACAAAGCCCATAAAAAATTCCCCTCACCGCTTTCGTGATGAGGGGAATTCAAATTTGAACGATTTTAAGCCTAACAATAGGCAAAGGCGTTGCTTATTGCGTTCTTAAACGTTGCCAGTACTTTTCGTAAATCGCTAACGTTTCTGCGCCAACATCATTAATAAACTCGCCTTTTTTCATGTCTTCTGATGAAGGGAAAATAGTACGGTTATTTTTCAACTCTTCTGGCAATTTGTCACGCCCAGCGTTCGTTGCCGACGCATAACCCAAACTGGTCACGATTTCCGCTTGGTTCTCTGATTGGTACATGAAGTTAATAAATTTATGCGCCAATGCTTTGTTTTTACTGCCAGACGGAATAGTGAAGTTGTCCATCCACAATACCGCGCCCTCTTCCGGCATCACGAACTTCAGCTCAGGCATTTCAACCTGTCCTTGGAATGCGTTGCCGTTCCATTGCATGCCGACCGATGTTTCACCGGACACGTAAGGGACTTGCGGCGCATCTGAGTTATACAGTAATACGTTGTTTTTCAGCGCTACTAGAGAATCAAAAGCCTGCTCGATTTCAGCTTCGTCTTTTGTATTCACGCTATGACCATTTTTCTTCAACGCCATACCGAACACATCGCGAACGTCATCAATCAGCATGACTTGTTGTTCGTATTGAGACTCCCATAAGTCTGCCCATTTGGTCACTGGGTGCTCAACCATGGATTCGTTGTAGCTGATCCCGGTAATGCCCCAAATATAAGGCAGCGAGTAATCATTTTTAGGATCGTGCGCTTGGCCAAGTAAACCGTCCATTGTGTCTTGCATGTTTGGCACTTGAGCGTGATCTATTTTCGAAAGCAGCCCTTCTCGCCCCATTTTTTCAATGAAGTACGCAGAAGCAAAAACCACATCGTAGCCAGAACCTTTTAGCAATTTTAGCTTGGTGTACATTGATTCATTATTCTCAAAGGTCGAATAATTAATCGTAACGCCTTCTTGTTTTTCAAACGCTTTTAACGATGCTTCCGGCAAATAGCCACCCCATGCATAAACGTTCAACGTTTTGCTATCTGCATGAGCAAACATGCTGAGCACAAGAGCACTCAGCCCCAATCCTTTGATGATTAATTTCATGGTATGCAATCCAACCAGTCCAGCGACGCGCTGGGATTCGGGTGCATAATTAGGTAATTGTTACCCAATTGAAAGAAAATTTAATTAATCTTTAACAGCAAAAATATTTATCGAATTTATAAAATTAACGCATGTTTTTAATAGCGACTGTGCATACCAAAATGATGAGACATTCCATCTTCCATTCGGCCGCCTTTCCAGCCACCAGAGCCGAGTAAATTAAGCACATCTTGAGCGGTATAGTCGGCACCAGAAAAGAAATCATGCGCCACGTCTGAGCGTATTGCTTGCAACTCTGGTTGATTTTCCAAATCAAGATCTTGCGGATCCGCATATAATGCCAACGCAATTTTTTGTTGGCACGCGCTTAACTCACTGGTGCTCGTCTTTACCTGATCAACCGAAAAATACTCACGACTGCCGTATCCCACCACCAATCTAGTACTCATTAGTTTAATCACTTTCTTAATGCGACGACGTTGTATAAATCTCAACATGTTTTGTTATTCCTGTATTAAGTTGGCTATGGTCGTATTCTTTTGTTCGAATTAAAACACTCTGTTTTATCCGCGAAATTTCTCTAGCGCTTTTCGCGATGATCGGTTGTATAATACGATCCTGAAATATTTTGTTACGTTACCTCGGTAACCCCTGAGACTGCAACATGAACAACAGCAGATGGGTCGGCTTTATAGGCGGCACGATTGTCTTACTTAGTACCTTTATCCTCTTCGGATCTTCCGTCCACGCTGCTTGGTACCGAATCCCTGCGGAAGCCATTCATGGTATCGCCTTCACTTTGGCTTTTGGTTTAGGGTTAAACAGCCTGCTGGCGTACGCGACGGCAGTGATTACTCTTGCTGCACTATTCTACATTGGCTTTGTCGTTAGCTATCGGGTCCATCAGAAACTTAAATAGTCTTCTGTCTCAACCTGAGCTTAATAACGGATACTTGGTAACTAAAAAGGGAGCAAACGCTCCCTTTTTAGTTATCAGCATATAGATGTTCTATGCCCGCTTTAATCATTAAGGTGGCATACCCTCAACGACTGCTGCATACCTGAAACATCATCACCTAAATACTCAACCGTCATTGGAACGTTGACCAACAGAGTAAAACTGGAGTCACTGAATCTTCCATCAGCATCACTCTCCAAATGAACAAAAAACGCAGGCTTATCCGCAATCAATGTAATTCGCCTCCCTTCAATAGAGACATCTATATTGGCTTTCGCTATCGGCAAGGTTTTTAGCTCGTGAGTACTAAACCATGTGTTGCTTATTCTGTCTTCACCGATTTGCGCTTCAACATAGAAGAAGCCTGACGTAAGTTCATCCTTCTCGATCAATTCATCCAACTGCCACAAAATCGTATTGCTGTCTGCTATGACTGTTTGTTCTAAGCTCCAACATTGCTTTTCTTCCCCTTGCCAATCTACCCACTTAAGCAGTGCGTTGACGCTTGCGGACTCTTTGGCATCATTGAGCAAATGTAGGCTCAACATGCCTGTATGCTCGGAAAATACCAAATACTGCGGCGCAAAAAAGCGTTTTGCATGGTAGTGCAACTGCTTCCATCGACCACTGTATTCCAAACTAGACCAAGAACTGACAGGCCAATTGTCGTTGAGTTGCCAGTACAGCATGCCGCGACAAACTGGAGAAATGGCACGCCAATGATCGCATGCAGTTTTGATCGCGATTGCCTGCTGAACTTGACTTAAATACAGCATACTCTCAAATCCAGAGGGAAAACGAAAATAGCGCGTGAACATCTCTGTGATAATACTATGACCTCGAGGGTTCTTCTGATGTTGTTCGAAAGTTGGGGATGTAATATTCCAGTCTTGCTCAGGGACAAACCGCTTAACTTCAGCAAAAGATGGCCAAGATTGAAAACCAAACTCAGAGCAAAAACGAGGATTCACGTCAACGTAGGCACTGAATGATTTTCCTGAATGCCAAACGTCCCAAAAGTGCATATCGCCTTTACTATCATCATGCCACGCATCACCGAAATCCAGTTCACCATTACATGGGGAACTTGGCCAGAAACGGCGAGTGCTATCTCGCTCGGTAATCTCCTTCTCAATCATGCGGTTGAGGCGATCGTAGTTTACCGTGTATTTGACTTTGCTGCGCTTAGATTCGTCATACCAACCAATAGCTCCAATCACTTCATTGTCACCACACCAAAGTGCGATTGATGGGTGCTCCTTGAGCCTCGGGATTTGGAATCTAAGTTCTTCTTCTACCTCTTTTAAAAACTCGTCGTTTGATGGGTACAACGAGCAGGCGAACATCATGTCTTGCCACACCAACAAGCCAAGTTCATCACAAAGGTTATAAAAGGTTTCACTCTCGTACTGACCACCGCCCCATACGCGAATCATGTTCATGTTGGCATCAACCGCACTTTGCAAAAGGTTGCGATAACGTGTTTCGCACTCTCGCCCCGGCATTGCGTCAATAGGGATCCAGTTGGCACCTTTAGCATTAATCGGTACGCTATTGACGATAAATTCCATTGCAGAGCCGTGCTCATCAGCTTGATTATTTAGAGTTAACTGACGCAAACCAATGTTGTGCGTTAACTTTTGCTCTCTGCAATAAATGGTAATGGGATAGAGATACGCTTCGCCATAACCCGATGGCCCCCAGCGTTGAGGCTCCAAAATGTGGAACTGGCAATGATAGTGACCACTTCCTTTTGTTTGAATACATTGACGCTCACCATTAAATTCAACCATCATTTCATGGCGTTGACTGTCCGTTTCCACTTCAACTACTACATCAAGAAACACACTCCCATCGGCTTGCCATTGCTGCTCTGTCGAGAAGCCTTTGAGCCAAAGCTCATTCACAATGTCGATTTGAATGGGGTCGTAAATACCCGATACCATCAAGCAAATGCCCCAGTCCCATCCGGAATGGCATTGTGTTTTGCGGATCAAGTTCATGTGTGGAATTTGGTTGTTGCCCATTGCCGATGGAATAGGAAATGGCAGTTTTTTTGCTCTTGCGATACCTTCTAAATCCACCCGAGCAAACTCAACCCGAATCGTGTTAGTACCTTGCTTTAAATGCGGTTTAATATCCACACGTTGCTGGGTAAACATGTTGCTGCAAGTTAGTGCTAACTCACCATTAACATAGAAGGTTGCCAAGGTATCTACACGAGTTAGCGTCATCCAAATTTGCTTGGCAGACAACGTAAACGCGTCGACTTCAAACTCACGTGAGATATGCCACTCACACTCTTCAATCCATCGAACTTTGTTTTCATTATCGGCAAAATAAGGATCTGGAATCTGCTCTGCTTGTAAAAGCGCCGACACATTATCGCCCGGAATAAACATTGGAATTTCAAGATTGGGACGCTGTGGCGAGGTAAGCATCCACTGCCCGTTAAGTTCGAAGTGAGTCATCGAGTTAAACCTTAGCTTGGGAAAAACATATTTTCTCAATGTAATCCTGATAATCCCATGCAAAAACAAGGGAAATGTTAATTACATACGAAATGCGGTGCATTTCACGTAAAAACTCTTTCTTTTGATCTCTACCCAAAAATCAGCAACTTGGCTAACCTGTTAAAAATTAATCGAAATCTAAGGTTATATTTGCAACTTCGACATGTTAACATCATCGGCTTTTTGAACATCCTCACACTTTTCGTTGAAACGATGTGAGGGGAAATGCACGGCTTCATAGCCCTAAAAAGCGAAGTAATTATGTCAAATATGACGAATGCCGCCTCCCACACAGCGCCTATTCAGGATGCTGACTATTCTGCTATTCATCCCCCATCTTTACTCAAGCGCCTCGAACTCACCAATCCTGTCTTTTGGTTAAGTGGTAGCTTCCTCACTCTATTCGTTTTACTTGCTCTAACGAATACCGACTCTCTAACCGCAATGGTTAACACCGGCTTCGGCTTTGCTACTAAATATTTCGGAGCTTACTGGCAAGTACTGCTTCTTCTGAATTTCCTAATTGGTTTGGCTCTTGCGTTTGGTCGCACTGGTTATGTGCGCCTAGGTGGTCTAGCGAAACCTGATATTGATAACTTTAAGTGGTTGTCAATCGTACTCTGTACTCTACTTGCAGGTGGTGGTGTGTTCTGGGCCGCAGCTGAGCCTATCGCGCACTTTGTGACTGCTCCGCCTCTATACGGGGAAGCCTCACCGAAAACTGCCGCAATCAATGCCCTATCTCAGTCTTTTATGCACTGGGGCTTCTTAGCTTGGGCGATCCTTGGTGGTCTATCTTCCATTGTCTTAATGCACTTGCATTACGATAAAGGCCTGCCTCTTAAGCCGCGTACTCTGCTTTACCCTGTTTTTGGTGATAAAGCCATTAAAGGCTGGATTGGTGATGTTGCTGACGCATGTAGCATCATTGCAGTAGCAGCAGGAACCATCGGTCCTATCGGCTTCTTAGGTTTACAAATTAGCTACGCTCTAAACTCATTGTTTGGCCTGCCAGATACGTTCGTAACGCAAAGCATGGTTATCATGGCGGCGATCCTGATGTATACCCTTTCCGCACTGAGCGGTTTGAGCAAGGGTATTCAAATCGTCAGTCGTTACAACATCATTTTGTCTGTACTATTAATTGGTTACATCCTGTTCTTCGGGCCGACAAGCTTTATCGTTGATGGCTACGTGCAAGGCGTTGGTCGTATGGTGGATAACTTCTTCCCTATGGCACTTTACCGTGGTGATACAGGCTGGCTAAGTTGGTGGACAGTATTCTTCTGGGGTTGGTTTATCGGTTATGGCCCAATGATGGCGATCTTTATTGCTCGTATCTCTCGTGGTCGTACAATTCGCCAATTAATCATGTCTATTAGCATCGCGGCACCGCTGATTACTTGCTTCTGGTTTAGTATCGTTGGTGGCAGTGGCCTTGCGTTTGAACTTGATAACCCTGGTTTGATTTCATCTGCGTTTGAAGGCTTTAACTTGCCTGCAGCACTGCTAGCGATTACTGGTGAATTACCTTACCCAATGATCATTTCGGTTCTGTTCCTGATCTTAACGACAACATTTATCGTGACGACGGGTGACTCGATGACTTACACAATCAGTGTAGTGATGACGGGCTCAACAGAACCAAACGCAGTGATTCGCTCGTTCTGGGGGCTGATTATGGGTATTGTCGCTATTGCGCTCATCTCAATGGGCTCTGGTGGTATTTCTGCATTGCAGTCTTTCATTGTAATTACTGCCGTACCTGTGTCTTTCATTTTGCTGCCAAGCATTTGGAAAGCACCCGGCATTGCAAGCAGAATGGCGAAAGAGCAAGGCCTCGTTTAAACCGCCTCTCTAACCAATATGCGAAAAAGAGCCCTTCATTGGGCTCTTTTTAATTCTGCGCTTTATCCTACGCTATCAATGCGAATCATCACTGCGTCTGGACGCCAATACTCGAATTCGCAGTCCATTAAATGCCCATCTTGTTTGTAGTTTACCCGCCGAATTTTCAGAACGGGTTGTCCTTCAGCCAAGTTCAACGCCTTAGCGACATGAGCAGGAGCTGACGTGGGAATCACATCAAAACGAGAGCGCTTTGTCTCGTAACCATACTTCTCACGATAAATGCCTGTCAGGGACATGGTGAGGTTCTCAGACAATATACCCTCAAACAGTGCCGCTTTGAGCACGTTCTCAACAAACAATACCGCTCGCCCATCAATAAAACGTAACCGTTCAATTACATAAATTGGGGTAATTCGCTCCACCTCTAACGATTTGGCATACTCACCTGCAGCCATTTCACTTCGCACGTTGAGTAGCTTAGTTTCTGCAATACGATGCTGCTCTCGAATCATCTGATGGAAGTGAGAACGAGACAACGGGTTGTAACAGATACGCTCAGGAGATACATACCAACCCCGGCGCTCTTCTCGATAAATAAGACCTTCCGTTTCCAAAGACACCAACGCATCTTTGATTGTGATTCGAGTCGTAGAAAACAGCTCACTGAGCTCTCTCTCTGACGGCAGTTTTTGTCCTTCCGACATGATGCCGGAAAGAATCTGCTGTTTTAAGCTGCTTCTAATTTTTCCTAATTGGGTACCAAATTGTCCGGTGCCTGTCGCTCTCATTCTGATCTAGTCCAACGATAATTTGACGAATAACATAAGGCGTTTACGTAACAAAAATATGACATTAATCAACAGAACACATACTGAACGTATGAAATATAAGTGCCATATAAAATCAGCAAAACTGTCAAATTACTTGCGCTAAATCGTCACATTCCATCCATAGCATACAAAGCGAACTTACTGACCTAGTCCAGAAGGATGGAGACAATGAAAACTTTGCTAAGTCGTTCAATTACCGCACCAGCGGCAATCATTGCGGTAACGCTCGCTACGCCAACAGTAGCGAAAGAAGCCGATATTGAATCTTTGGTAGCAGCAGCACAAAAAGAAGGGGCGGTTTACAGTGTGGGTATGCCTGACAGTTGGGCAAACTGGAAAGACACTTGGGCTGATTTAAAGTCAAATTACAACCTTAAGCACCAAGACACGGATATGAGCTCGGCTCAAGAAATCGCAAAATTCGAAGCTGAGAAGAAAAACGCGACCGCAGACATTGGTGACGTAGGCTTTGCCTTCGCACGTGTAGCGGTTAAAAAAGGCGTCACTCAGCCATATAAACCAACAACTTGGAATGACATCCCAGATTGGGCAAAAGACGAAGATGGTCATTGGGCACTTGCTTACACTGGCACTATTTCTTTTATCTCCAACAATAACCTCGTAAAAGACGCGCCAAAAACGTGGGATGACCTATTAAAAGGCGACTACAAAGTGACCGTAGGTGACGTAGGCGTAGCAGCACAGGCAAACAACGCGGTTCTCGCCGCAGCGTTCGCCAACGGTGGGGACGAATCCAACCTCAAGCCTGCGCTCAAATTCTTTTCTGAACTCGCGAAGCAAGGTCGTCTTTCATTTACCGATCCGAACATCGCCAACCTAGAAAAAGGCGAAGTGGAAGTGGCGATCATGTGGGACTTCAATGCATTGAACTACCGCGACAAAATTGACCGCGACCGCTTTACAGTGAGCATTCCTCAAGATGGCTCTGTGATTTCTGGTTATACAACCATAATCAATAAATACGCGAAGAACCCTAATGCAGCAAAGCTTGCTCGTGAATACATCTTCAGCGATCAAGGGCAAATCAACTTAGCAGAAGGTTATGCGCGTCCAATTCGCACCAACATCACACTGCCTCAAGCAGTGCAAGACAAGCTAATTGCTAATGACCAATACAGCAATGTACACCCAGTGACTGACTTCTCAGCTTGGGAAAAGTCCGCACGTAAGCTGCCACGTCAATGGCAAGAAAGTGTCTTAATCCACCAGCAATAAGAGTAAGTCGTTATGAGCAATAAGGTCATCCTTGTTGTTCTAGATGGACTGAACTATCAGGTAGCCCGTGATTGCATGGGCTACCTCAATGGTCTTCTAGAACAAAGTCGTTCCCAACAAGAAACTCGCGCAACGCTTTATCCTGTGCAGTGTGAGCTGCCCTCTATGTCTCGCCCACTTTATGAGTGCATTTTAACGGGCGTTCGCCCTGTAGAAAGCGGCATCGTAAACAACAATATCGTTCGTCTATCCAAACACGATTCCATTTTCAGTTTGGCAAAAGCCCAAGGAAAAGTGACCGCTGCGGCTGCCTACCACTGGGTAAGTGAGCTTTATAATCGCGCGCCATTTGAACCTGTTCGCGATCGTTTCACGCATGATGAAACCCTGAATATCCAGCACGGCTGCTTTTACCATTGGGATCATTATCCTGATGAAGCCTTGTTCCTGGACGCAGAGTATTTACGCCGCAACTATCAACCTGATTTCTTATTGATCCATCCGATGAATATCGACGATACAGGACATAAGTTTGGCCTAGACTCTCGCCAATACCGCAATTGTGCGCGAGGTGCAGACATTATTCTTTCCAACTACATCGATCAATGGCTTGCTGATGGGTATCAAATCATTGTGACCAGCGATCATGGCATGAACAACGATCTTTCTCACGGTGGGATTTTACCTGAAGAACGAGAAGTTCCCCTGTTTGTCATTGGTGATAAGTTTACCCATCAAGATTGTCATATTAAGCAAACTGATATTTGTGGCACCGTTTGTCAATTGCTAAACCTTGACCACACGAAGCCATACACTCAGGAATTGTTAGCACTATGAGCAGTTCAGTCCTCTCCCCAAGCTCTAGCGAATCACGTTCAAATTTGGCAAGTACTTGGTTAAAGCGCTTTAAGCCAGCCATTTGGTTGGCACCTTTCGCACTGTTTTTCTATCTATTTCAACTCGCACCGATGATTTGGGTGCTGTTAAACAGCTTTATCTACGATGGCGAGTTTGCCTTCGATAACTACATTGAAGTGCTCGACTCCGCCTTTATGATGCAGGCGTTTGGCAACAGTTTGTGGTTAGCTGTGTGGTCGAGCATTTTTGGCTTAGCCATTGCGACTCTGTTGGTCTCTTCTCTACGCAGAGTCGATTCTAAAGTCCGCGACGGTGTGATTGCGTTTACGAACATGAGCAGCAACTTTGCAGGCGTACCTCTGTCATTCGCTTTTATCATTATTTTGGGCACCAATGGGGCGATTACCCTTTTGCTCAAGCAGTATGGCTTACTCGGTGATTTCGACCTTTATGGTAAATGGGGTCTGCTGGCCATTTACATCTACTTCCAAATCCCGCTGGCGGTGTTGTTGCTCTACCCTGCGTTCGATGCGTTGAGTGATGATTGGCAAGCAGCTGCTGCGCTACTGGGAGCCAAAACATCACAGTATTGGGCGAAAATCGCGCTGCCAGTGCTCTCACCAGCCTTATTCGGTACCTTTATTATCTTAATAGCCAACGCAATCGGCGCATATGCGAGTGTTTATGCGTTGACCTCCGGTAACTATAACGTCATCACAATTCGAATTGCGAGTCTGGTATCGGGAGACCTGTTCCTTGAACCTAATCTCGCCGCTGCAATTTCGGTGGTTCTAATGGTGTTACTTGCCTTTATCACATTGATTAACCAATGGCTCATTTCGAAAAGCTATGCAGGTAGGAAGTAGTCATGCACAACGTTAATACTCGATTCCATAAAACAGTGGTTTATTCCATTGTTGGGATCATGCTCATCCCGATTTTAGCGACCTTTGTCTATTCGCTTTCATCACGCTGGGGTGCCACGGTGCTTCCAGATGGTTTCACTTTTGATTGGTACGTTAAATTGCTGACCGACCCACGCTTTTTGCAAGCGTTTGGGCGTTCGCTGTTTATTTGTATTGCTTCGCTAACCCTCAGTGTGCTTCTGGTTCTGCCAGCGATATTCGTGGTGTTTTACTACTTTCCGAAGCTCGATAAGCTCATGAACGTATTGATTTTGCTACCATTCGCTGTACCACCAGTGGTGTCCTCCGTCGGCTTGCTTCAACTTTATGCTGACAGTGAAATCTCCCTTATCGGTACTCCTTGGATTCTAGTAGGTACTTACTTCACCATCGCGTTACCGTTCATGTATCGTGCGATTTCTAATAGCTTCGAAGCAATTAACCTTAACGATTTAATGGACGCTGCACACTTGCTAGGGGCAAGCACAACCAAAGCGTTTTTGATGGTCATTTTACCTAACCTCAAAAAAGGACTGATGGCATCGCTTTTCCTTTCATTTTCATTTCTATTGGGAGAGTTTGTGTTCGCCAATATTTTAGTCGGCACACGTTATGAAACCCTGCAAATCTACTTGTATAACATGCGTCAGACGAGCGGCCACTTTACGTCTGCCTTAGTGATGACCTACTTCCTATTTATTTTTTTACTGACTTGGTTGGCAAGTCGTTTCAGCCGAGGAGTCAAACAATGATCTACGTAACAGCGAAAAATCTGACTAAACGTTTTGGTGATAACACCGTATTTGAGGACATTCACTTTAACATCGAGCAAGGTGAATTCATTACGCTTTTGGGCCCTAGCGGTTGTGGTAAATCGACACTACTTCGCAGCCTTGCTGGGCTTAACCCTGTCGATGGAGGCGAGATTTGGGTAAACGGAGAAGATATCACGCATCAAGTCCCGCAAGAGCGTGGTATTGGGATGGTCTTTCAATCGTATGCGCTGTTTCCCAATATGACCGTCGAAGGCAACATTGCATTTGGCTTAAAAATGAAAAAGCTTGCGAATGATGATATTCGACGTGAAGTGGCTAAAGTCATCAAACTGGTGGATCTGGCAGGTAAAGAAAAACACTATCCGCATCAACTTTCTGGTGGTCAGCGCCAGCGTGTCGCACTCGCTCGAGCGTTGGTGGTGAAACCTCGCATATTATTGCTTGATGAGCCACTTTCTGCGCTTGATGCCAAAATCCGCAAACACCTTCGTCAGCAAATCCGAGACATTCAGAAAGAGATGAATCTCACCACTATCTTCGTAACTCATGACCAAGAAGAGGCGATGATTATGTCTGATCGTATCTTCCTAATGAGTAAAGGGGAAATTGTTCAAGCAGGAACACCTGAAGAAATTTATACTCATCCTGCTAACGAGTTTGTGGCCGGTTTCATGGGGCACTACAACCTTGTAGAGGCCAATAAAGCCAAGCAACTCTTCAACATTGATACCGAATGGAAAGTAGCGATTCGCCCAGAGTCTATATATGTAAAAGAGCAAGGTCGTCAATATGATAGCCACATCTCAGCGCCACAAGTAGGTACGATCACCAACCACCAGCTTCTAGGTAATGTTATTCGCTATCAAGTGAACGTTGAAGAGTGTGAGCTCACTGTTGACTTACTTAACCGCTCTTCAGAACGCTTACTAGCGAATGGCAGCCAACTAGAACTACTCTTTAACCTAAACGAAATTCAACCAGTGAGAGCCTAAACATGTCCAAACCTTTGTATGTTTTTGATATGGATGAAACCCTAATAAACGCTGACTGCGCAATGATTTGGAACGAGTTTATGGTTGAGAAAGGCATCGCGACTGATCCTTTATTTATTATGGAAGATCAGCGTCTAATGGCCTTGTACTCTGAAGGCAAAATGGACATGGAAGATTACCTAGCGTTCTCCATGAAGCCACTAGAAAACATGCCGATTGAAGAAGTAAACGCCTTGGTTGAAGAATGTGTTGAAAGCCATATTTTGCCTAAACAGTTCCCTCAAGCCAAAACCCTGATTGAGCAACTGTCTCGTGATGGTATAGATATGGTTATCATCTCTGCCAGCGTCACTTTTTTGGTGGAAGCCGTTGGTCGCCGTCTTAATATTCCAACCGCACTCGGAATTGATTTAATCGAGAAAAACAACCGTTATACTGCTGAAATCGACGGTATCCCGAGTTATCGTGAAGGCAAAGTCACGCGATTAAAACAGTGGCTAGAAAATCAGCCTGAGCCTTATTCCGAAATCCATTTCTATACCGATTCAATCAACGATTTACCGCTTTGTGAATACGCGAACTACGCTTATCTGGTAAATCCATGCCCACAACTCAAAGAACACGCCAACAGACCGAATTGGAGTGTGTTAAGTTGGGGGTGATATAGCCTCACAAGACCGTTCTTCCTAAGTAAATACTTTTCTATTTGTTCAAAGAGCAGTTCTTTCTGCTCTTTTTTACTTCTCTTCATCACAAATTAATCACTTGATTAAATACTGATTAATTTTTCACATGTCGCATGAGAAATCAGCGTCTTATAATTAATCAAATGTTTAATATTTTGAGAGAAGATTGTGACGGAAGCGCATCGAAGGGCGGGAAGACCCACAGATAATATCGACGCAAGGGAAAAACTGATTTTCCACGCGCGCGAACTCTTCACCATTATGGCTTATGACAAGGTCTCTACTCGCCTAGTCGCGCAGAAAGCAGGCGTGAACGTGGCGATGATTCGTTACTACTTTGGCAACAAAGAAGGCTTGTTCGAGACCATGTTGCGCGAAACACTGTCACCGATGCAAAAGCAGATGCAGACGTTGGTATCCAACAGTAACGAGCAAAACTTTCTCGATCTAATGCGCACCTACTACCGCGAAATGATCAAGGTACCACAGTTCCCACGCTTAGTTGCCCAAGTTATGAATATGCCCCCATCGGAAACCCAACGCAAACTGCTCGAAAAAGTCTTCGCAGATATCAGTAAGCCAATGCAAGGCGTGATCTTTGATAAGTTGATCGACAGTGGCGTTTTACGAAAAGACGCCGACCCTCAACTTTGTCGCGTCTCTTACATCAGCTTGATGGTATTTCCTTTTATGGCACCACCAGCACTGCTCGCCATTCATGGCATTGAACTTTCAGAAGCCTTCTTGAACCGATTATTCGAACACAACATACAACTGATGAAACATGGATTTTTAGACTCGGGCGACCAATATGAAGATAAATAAAAAGCTGCTGTTCTTTCCTGCTCTTGCGGTGGGGGTCGTCATTCTGTTTTTGGCGATTAGCCTCAAACCAGATTTGCCCGTAAAACCCGCTGGAGATCGTGCACGGTTGGTCGAGACGATTCCACTTGAGCTCAAAGCCATTGCTCCAGTAGCCATAGGGTTTGGCAAGATCGCCCCAAAAGTGGAATGGAAAGCGATAGCCGAAGTGACGGGGAAAGTGGTCTACCGCCATCCGCAGCTGGAAAAAGGACAAGTGTTGCAAGCAGGGACAGAAATCTTGCGAATCGACCCACTCGATTACGAACTGAAACTGGTTCAAGCTCAAGCCGATCTCAAATCTGCTCAAACCTCTCTGGCTAAGCTGAACCAAGAAGAAGCGAATCTCAAAAGCACACTCAAGATAGAAGCCAACCGTCTGGTTATCGCCAACAAAGAGTTAGACCGTAAACAAAACCTACGTAAGAAAGGCTTAACCTCGCAATCGGATGTAGATCAGCAAGAGCAAAGCGCGCTCTCTCAACGTAAGTTAGTACTGGATATTGAAAATCAAATTGGTTTGATGCCGGATGAGAAACGAGTCGCGGAAGCCCTAGTTAAAGTTAATGCATCAAAAGTGGATGAGGCCGAACGCTCGCTTGATAAAACCATCATCACGCTTCCTTACGATTTGCGTATTGCTGACGTAGAAATTGAGAAAAAGCAAGTGGTTAACCTCCAACAAACCATGGTGACAGGACATGGTATTGATGTCATGGAAGTGGAAGCTCAACTATCCATTCATGACATGCAAACTTTGGCGGCGAGCATCGGTGAGTTTGTCCGCGATGAATCTGGTATTCCACAACCTGATATGAATGCGATTCATGCCAACATTGAGCTCAGCAGCGGTAACCTCTCTGCAAGCTGGCCTGCGAAAGTTGCACGCATCAGTGAAACGGTTGATCCAAGCCAAGCGACTGCCGGTGTGATTCTGGAAATTGAACAAGACTACCGTGCATTAAACCCAACGTCTGCGCCTCCATTGGTGAACGGCATGTTTGTGCGTGCCTTGATTGAGGGACAAGAGAACCCGAGTTGGGTCATCCCAGAGCGTGCGCTTCATGGCGATAAGATTTACCTGATGGGAGATGACAACCGTCTGCAAGTCGTCACGGTTGAAGTGTTATATCGTCGCAATAACCAAGTGGTGATCGATGGTGAACTAGAGCAAGGTCAGAAGCTGATCATCAACGATTTGCTGCCTGCGATTAACGGCATGCTATTGAAAGAGTCACCTGAACAGTCAGAAACGGCTATTGAGGAGTCTGATTCATGATCCGATTCTTCGCCAAGCACCCAACGGCAGCTAACTTGCTGATGCTAACGCTGCTTATATTGGGTATCTCTTCACTTTCCACGATTAAGCGGGAAACCTTTCCTGAGTTTGATCCGCCCTACATCCTAGCTGGTGTAGTCTACCCAGGAGCTTCCCCGCAAGAAGTCGAAGAGAGTATCTGTGTCCGAATGGAAGATGCTGTTGATGGCCTTGCTAACATTGAAGAAACGCAATGTGAAGCGATTGAAGGCTCTGCGCGTCTTATCTTAAAACTGAATGAAGAAGCCGACATCGGCCGCATGCTGGTTGATGTTCAAACCCAGATCAACTCGATTAATGACTTCCCACAAGAAATTGAGTCTCCTGTGGTCCAAGAGCTAGATTGGAATGAGCCAGTTGTGGATATCGCGATCACTGCAGACACCACATGGCCAGAGCTAAAAGCCTATGCAGAACAACTTAAACGCACATTAAAGCTCGATTATGATGTGTCTTTGGTTGAAGTTGCAGGCTTCTCTGACCACCAATACCGAGTAGAGTTAGACACTCAAGCCATTCGACAGCTTGGCTTAAGTGTTGGCGATATTGCTGAGCAGATTGGTCGTCAGAACGTCAAGTTGCCAAGTGGTAATGTCGAAACGCCAGATAAGAACTTTCTGATCCGCTTTGACGAACGACGCGTGACGCCAGAAGAGCTTGAGACTATCGTCGTGGCCTCTGGTCCAAATGGGTCAATCATCCGTCTAAGAGACATTGCGACGATTACCGACCGATTTGAATTGGACGAACAGAAAGTCCTCTTTGATGGTCACCCTTCTGCCCTACTAAAAGTCAGCAAAAACAAAGAAGACGATGCACTGCGCATTAAAGAACGTGTTGCTCAATTTGTCGAAGAACAACAAGCCATCGCGCCAGACGGTGTGATGCTACAAATGACCAATGACCTTTCATCCGTGCTTTGGGATCGCCTGACCATGATGGTCAAAAACGGTTGGCAAGGTATCATTCTGGTCTTCGCCACCATGTGGTTGTTCTTTAGTTTTCGCTACTCTTTTTGGGTCGCAGCTGGTTTACCTGTTGCCTTCTTAGGTGGGTTATTTTTGATGGCGCAACTTGGCCTGTCCATCAACATCATGTCTTTGGTCGGGTTACTCATGGCCATCGGTATCATGATGGATGACGCCATCGTTATTGCCGAATCGATTGCCGCTCACCTAGACCGAGGAGAAGAGATCGATGATGCCGTAACTAAAGGAGTGAAAAAGGTACTGCCGGGGGTGATCTCTTCCTTTTTAACTACGGTGTGTATTTTCGGTAGCTTGTTATTTTTGCAAGGTGAAATGGGTGCGGTACTTAAAGCGGTTCCTCAAGTTCTGATCCTCGTACTGAGTTTAAGTTTGGTGGAAGCCTTCTTGATTCTACCTAACCACCTTTCTCACTCACTACACAAACAAAAGCAAGAGCGAAAAACACCGAAGTTCAAACAAAAGCTGCTCGCTTCTTTTGAAAACTTTCGCAACACCACCTTGGTCAACGCAGTGGATAAAGTGGTCGAGTATCGCTATGCCTTTATGGGTGGTGTGGTTGCCTTGCTTCTTATCTCCGCAGCCACGTTAGTAGGTGGTTTACTCAAGTTTCAACCCTTCCCTGAACTGGATGGCGACATTGCAGAAGCGCGCATTATTCTTCCTCCGGGTTCTTCTCTGTCTCAAACGGAAGCCGTCGTCGATAAGATCGTCGCTTCCGCTCAAAAGCTAGATAAAGAATGGACAGAGAAAGTGGAAGACGGCAATCCATTGGTTCTACACATCACCAGTCAATTCAACGCTAACGCCGATGCGAATGAATCTGGCCCTCATATTGCCACGGTGCGTCTGGATTTGCTGGGTGCAGAGAGTCGTAACACACTCATCGATGAATTTATCGATGCATGGCGCGAAGACATCGGTGAACTTGCCGATCCTATCTCGCTGGTATTTAAACAACCGACCATGGGGCCGGGTGGACGAGCGATTGAAATTCGAGCGAAGCATGATGATCTGGATGCGCTCAAAGCGGCCTCTATCGACATTCAGCAATACTTGAATGAGTTTGACGGTGTCCATGGCGTGTTGGATGACATGCGTATGGGTAAAGAAGAAGTTTTGGTTAAACTGCGTCCGGGGGCAGAAGCTTATGGGGTTAACGGCCAACTCATCGCCAATCAGTTACGTGCGGCTTTCTTTGGCCAAACCGCAGACGAAATCCAAGTTGGGGTAGAAAACATTTCCATCGAAGTTCGCCTCGATAAAGCACAAGCTGGTGACTTACAGCAATTGGCAAACTTCCCAATTATCTTGTCCGATGGCAGTCAAATCCCACTCGCGACCATTGCGACTTTGGATTTCCAACGTAATTACGTAAGAATCCAGCGCATTGATGGCTTGCGCACAGTGAGTGTATTCGGCGATATCGACAATACGAAAGCCAACTCAACCGCCATTATTCGTCAGTTCCAACAAGATGAAGCGCCAAAGCTTATGCAAAAGTATCCTGGTCTTCGCTTTGATTTTGAAGGCGAAGCCAAAGATACCGCTGAAACTGGCGCATCAATGGGTAAAGGCTTCTTGCTTGGTTTGTTTGGCGTGTTTGCGATTCTGAGTTACCAATTCCGCAGTTATTTGGAACCATTCGTCGTAATGCTTGCGATTCCCCTCGCCTTTATTGGCGTGGTATGGGGACACATCCTACTCGGTCACTCATTAAGTATGCCAAGTATGATGGGCTTCGTCTCATTAGCAGGGATTGTGGTGAATGACTCGATTCTGTTAGTTCAGTACATACGCCATCATGTGGATGAAGGGGATAATGTGCATGACTCGGTAGTCAAAGCCAGTCGGGAACGCTTTAGAGCAGTATTCCTAACATCAATGACCACTGCAGCAGGTTTGCTTCCGTTACTGACTGAAACCAGTTTGCAAGCACAGGTTATCCAACCACTGGTTATCTCCATCGTGTTTGGTATTTTCGCATCCACTCTGCTGGTGTTGTTTATGATCCCTGCTGCGTATGCCATTTTAGCTGACTTCGGCCTAGTCCATAAGCACGAAGAAATCTAAAACAACTGATAAGTACACTTATCAAAATGAACAAGAGCGGCTTAGGTCGCTTTTTGTTCAATACCAATGCGTTAAAAAACACACAATCACTTAACAAACAGAAGGTTATTGTGTCTCATTAAGTGTAAATATGAACAGTTAAGGATTAAGTATGTTGAGTTTTATATAACCAAATCAAATAACCAACACAAGATTTATAATATGTTTTATTGTCAAAAACGGCATTTCACAGAGTAAAAATACACGCAGGCAACACATTCACAATTTAAACTCACGATAATGAAAACATTGATTGAAGAATTAACATTTTAACAATCATTACAACAATGTTAACTTTAGCCTCGTTGGTCGCGCTGGTGGTAAGCCTCTCACCAAGCCTATTGTCAGTTTTATATGGACGTTCGACCACCTCCAAAATGAATAGACACCCAATTTGGTGCCCTTTTTTCGCCCGTGAAAGCATTCTTCGCGGGCTTTTTTCTTTAAGTTAAGTATGAACGCTCTGGATCAACTTTTTTTTGTCAACCTTTCGGATTTGGAGGTAGTATGCGAATCAATAAGCGGAGACAGTGCTAGCAACTCTAAAACATTTTTTTCAAAGATTTCATCCGCGTGTCTTACCCAATCTAAAAACTTTTTTTGAGCAAACATAGGCTCGATTTCATATAAAAATTCAATACTAAAGTAAAACTCATTTTTGATAGGCAAATTGTACACTCTTCGATAGTCTTTTTTATACTCCAAATTTCCTTCTACATATTTTGAAAATGTATTTTCACCAATCTTGATATCTTGGCATTTGATTGGAGGGTAACCACGAAGAAACTCTCCTATAAGGAACTCTTCTTTCGCTCTCTTTTTTTCTTCGTTTATCGGGTCCATTCCCCAACGATGATTTGCGTACGCAATGGCATCATTCATCAACTCTGTATGATCACCTTTTCGAGAGCCGTCAGGTGACTCTACAGCATGATAAAAATCCACGTACTCTTTCTCTATAAATGAAGATAGTTCATTAACACTAGTAATATATTTATCTGAAGATTTAATCCTTAACCGAATATATAAACCACCTTGTTTATTGATTGGTAATAGTGGATTTATTATTTTATTTTGAAAAGAGAAATAAATCGTGGCCAATTTTATAAACTTTTCATGCCGCTCTACTTTTGAATCAATATTGAACCGTTGTAATTCAATAAAATCTTGGTATACATGTCCTTCATATATGTTGTTCGGACACTCAAATGACAGCACTAAGTCATCTATCTGGAATACATTATGTAACAAGTTTGCAAAATCTGGCTTTCCTCGAAAGCCATCTTTATACATTTTAATAAGGCCCATATATCTAACCCTTGTTCTTTAAATATTCATCAATATCTTTTAAACGTTTACTAGCCATATTATTACCAGACATCATCAGTTGTCGTCGATAAGATTCCACACCGAAATAGGGTAATGTATGTGGGCTCTCTGTGACCTCTCCATTCATCACTAATCCCAAGAATTTACAACAACGAACGAGACTACTTGCAGATAATGGAGTTTGTCTCGCAGCAATATTTGGGACAATATCAAAGGGATTCGTTCGGGTTTTTGTGTAATTAACTTTCAAACCAAGCTGCTGTGCATTTTTCCCTATCTTCGTTGTATTTGTTCCCCCTGCATGCACAACGATTTGTTGATTCAATAGTCTTAAGCTCGGATTATTTTTTCTAACATACTCAAGAGCAGAGTTAAAAATAATGGCACCTTGGCTATGTACTGTCCATTTTACTTCCTTACCCTGCTCTGCACATTGTTTCATTACTGCTGCTAGGTGTTGAGCATTGTGCGAAGTAAAACGAGTTTTGTCATAAACACATTCAATAAGGTCCAGCTTCGCATTATCAGAAGGGTTGTGAAACAACGTATACTCTGTTGGCTTATCTTCTTTGTACGCCACCTGCGTATGTACCCCCATCAGTGTCGCCGCTTTCTCATAATCATTCAACATTCCATTTACCGTTGCATGAAGCGTATTGACTTGATGAGTTATTTGAGCTTTAGTGTGGTCCCACTCAGCCAACAATAACTTTGCTTCATCATTGTTCTGCACTCCATTATACTCACCATTTTTACCTGTTTCTTTCTTCACATGATACATTTGGGTTCTTTGATGTGAATGCTTAAAAATAGACTTACCATGCAACTGTCGATCAAAAGCAATATCATGAATTACAACTTTCCCGTCTCTAAGGATACAAGTTAATAAGTAATGATAATTTTTGAAGGGATACCTAGTTCGAAATATTCGAAGCAATGGATTGCGTTTGTGTCTAACTACAGAGGGTGTGCTTGGATTAGATGAAAGAAAATACATTTCTTTGACAACTTGCTTCTGATCATATTCATTCAGAGACGCAAGCATGATGAGGGATTGTCTTGATAAGTATAGTTTTTTATTGCTAAAGAGTGCAGCAGAAAGCCTCACTCTTCCATGTAAGAATTGTTCAACCTCATTAACCGACTTATTATTTAGCCCAATGTAATCAAAAGCCTCTTTCCTTTCAATAAATTCCCAAGTCATTACTAATCCCTCTTCAAATAAAAGTGAACCACATACTAAGGTATTATGAAGGTCAAAAAGGAGATCGGATCTTTTCAAAATTTTAAATATCTAACATCACCTCCACTTTACTGAAATCTACACTTTTAAAAGTTACATCCGCTCCATCCAGCAATAGCTCATCAAACACGCCAACTATTGATAATGAGCTTGAGGATCTGATCCCTACCCATGAAATGAGAAACAAAAAAGCCAGCCTTAAAAGGCTGGCAAGTAGAGCAACAAGGTCAGTGCTTACTGCTAACTAACACCGAACTCGTATTGGATTCATTTTCGTCTGTTAGTCTCTTTTATCGGCGTTTATGACTTGCTTGCTTTCTCTTTGTGGCACGTTACCTTTACTAACTGTTCTTGCTCATCTTTAATGTTTTTCACGATACGCTCATCACGTGCGTGAATGGCATCCATGTTCATTTGCTGAATATCTGCTATAGCTTCATGTTTCATCTCAGAAAAGTCCTGACGTAAATCTGAGCTCCACTCCTCTTTGTCTAAAGTGTTAGCAGCAGCGATCGGTGATGACATTACAGCAATAAGACTTAGAGTAGATAGAAATACGCTTTTCATAATAAGCTCCTTGAGGATTAGCAGTTAATTTTAATTACAACTTATATATTGCACATACGATGCCAACTTTTATTTTGTTATTTTTCAATAACTTAAACCATGAACCATATTAGACGTTATCTTCATCTGGTAAATTTCGCTAACCAAGTGTCAAATTAACCATGCAAATTTAAAACATCAAAAGCATTGATATGGGAAATACTCCGTCAGGCAGTTTTCTCATCAGATAATTACGTAACTGCCCGTTAAAAAATCACTTTGAATCAAAATGCGGAAACAAAAAAGCAGCCCGAAGGCTGCTCCTAATCGTTAACATCAAGCTTGTTAAGTCGATAAGCTTGCTTCAACGCTCGACGTCACTGGCGACTTTCTGAAACGATTAATCAAACGATGGATAAACCTCTTAATCGATCTGAAAATATTTTTAATATCTTCAAGCATTAAATACAAACAAGGCACCAACACTAAAGTCAGAACCGTTGCGTACAACACCGCAAAGCCCAAAGCGACAGCCATCGGTATGACAAAACGCGCCTGCAAACTCGTTTCAAACATTATCGGCAATACACCCGCAAACGTCGTTATTGAGGTGAGCGTGATAGCTCGAAAACGAGCACAACCCGCCTCAACAACCGCTTGTTTGATGTTCATACCCTTTTCTCTCACTTGGTTTACGTAATCTGTCATAACCAGAGAGTCGTTGATAACCACGCCAGCAGCGGCGATCAAACCAAATGTCGACATCATACTGATGTCTAAACCTAGCCAGAAATGGCCCCAAATCGCCCCCGTCAGACTAAACGGAATGACGGACATTACAATCAAAGGTTGGGTATAACTTTTTAACGGTACAGCTAACAAGATGTAGACGATGATCATGCCTGCAATAAAGAACAAAATCTGTTCATTACGCTGCGCAGCCTGCTCTTCAATATCACCGCCCAATTCTGTTTTCACAGTTGGGAAGGCTTGCTTCATGTCCGGTAAGATATTGTCGTCAATGACCTTAACGATTTCTTGAGGCTCAACCAATTCTTCGTCTATGGAACCATAAACATAAACGGTTTGATACCCGCCTTCACGTCGAATGCTACTCACGCCCGGCTGCTCATTGATCTTCACCACATCACCCAACATGACCTTCTTACCTGCTGGTGTGGTAATCACAGCGTAACGCAATGATGAGAATGCTTCACGCGTCAGTTGCGGGTAACGCACCATAACTTTAATTTCTTCACCATCACGAATAATGCGCTGTGCTTCGCCACCATAAAAGCTGCCACCAACTTGCTCTGCGATCATGGTGAGATCCAGACCGAGATCGTACGCTACAGGCGCAAGAGACAGGAGTACTTCTTTGCTTCCAGAATCAATAGAAGATGAAATATCATATAACCCTTCTTCCTGCTGTAAACGCTCTATCAAGTAACGCCCAGCCTCGTTGAGCTCATTGATGTTAGAACCAAACAACAAGTAACCAAACTCATCTCTGTCACCACCACCCGCACTCTGCTCGCGGATTTTGATGCTCTTCATACCTGGAATAACAGGCATAGCTTCACGCCAACGTCGAGCCAGCTCAAATGTATTGAACGGGCGTAACTCTTCATCAACCAAAGGTACTAATACACGACCTTCGGTGCGGCTTCTGTTGTACGACAGCACATCACGAATCATTCCTTGACCATGTTCTGCAATGGTCTCAGATTCGATCTTTTGCATGACACGTTCAATAGTCTTGAGTGCACTGATTGTCTGCTCACTTGAAACGGTATCATTCATTTCAATAGTGATCGCAGGATAGTCAGTCGGCACTTTAGGGTTAGGGATCACCCGAACATAATTCGCGTTGATCAAAGCCGCGCTGATCAGCAGTAAACCACAGAACACCGCAAACACTGTCCAGCGCCAATGGGTGCATGTTGTTACAAAGTTCCGATATGGACCATTTACAAAACCAAAAAAACGTTGGTTAAATCGGTCACGCCAACCACCTGGTTTAACTGGCTTAAAATGAGTATGCGCAAGGTGTGCAGGAAGGATCAGCTTCGATTCAATCAAACTGAAGATCAAACAAAGAATCACGACCCCCGCGATACCATAAAAGAAGGCACTATCAATACCGCTAGACAACAAGAAAGGGGCAAACACAGCAATTGTGGTTAACACACCGAAAGTGGCTGGTGTGGCAACACGTTTTACACCACGAACCACGTTTTCGACGCCACCGCCCTTTTCTTCGATTTCACTGTACGCACTTTCTCCCATCACGATGGCGTCATCAACTACAATACCGAGCACCATAATGAAGGCAAAAAGAGACACGATGTTTACCGTGATCCCTAATGCAGGCATCATCATTACGGCACCGAGAAAACAGACAGGTAGCCCAATCATTACCCACATAGCCAAGCGGAAACGTAGAAAAATGGTCAGCATAATCGCGACTAATGCAGCACCTTGCAGCAAGTTTTTCAACATCATGTCGAGACGCCCATTTAAATAATAAGTCGTATCAACTAAGACTTTGAGCTTAACATCCTGCGGCAATGTCTTGTTTTTTGCTTCAATATAATTACGAACGGACTGTGCAACAGGGATAATGTTCTGATCACGAGTTGCTTCAACAGACATGTAGATCGCATTTTGCCCTGAGTATTCAAAATAGCGCTCTTCTTCCGTAAAGCCATCTTTGATCGTGGCGATATCTTGCAGTAAAACCTTCGCACCATTTGCGCCAAGCTTTACAGGAATATTTCTAAACTCATCACCACGGTAGTATTGGTTTTCAATCCTTACTGCAATCATCCCTGAGTTTGTTTTTACTTCGCCCGCAGAAAAGTTGGCTGAGTAACGGCTGATCGCGCTGCTGATATCGCTCAACGTCAGGTCGTATTTACGAAGAACAAGTGGGTCTACTTCAATCGCTATTTCTTCTTCTGGCGCACTCAGATACACCAGCATGACGTTTTCTAACTGAAGTAATTCATCTTCGATTTGCTTAGCAAGCGGTTTAAGCTCCTCGAGCGGTCGGTCCCCAACTAACCCCATTTCGATTACATCTTGGCGCCATTCAACTTGGTAGACATTGATTGGTTCCATACCCGCTGGTAAGTTAGACAAGGTATCAATACGTTGGTTTACATCATCTAAGACACGCTTGATATCGGCATTAACGTCTACCTCGATGGAAACATACGCGCTACCTCTAGAGGCCGTTGAGACTGCTTTTTTAATCCCGGTGACGTCTTTAATCGATTCCTCGACCTTAACGAGAATACTCTCTTCTATCTCTTGAGGAGAAGCGCCAGGATAAGTCGCACGAACATCAATGTAGTTCACCTCAATATTCGGAAACATCTGCCTTTGAATAAAGAGAAAACTCACCACACCCATGATAATGATGAACACCATCAAAAGGTTGGCAGCGACGGGGTTATTCGCAAAATAGGCAATCAAGCCCTTTTGTTTAATATCTTCCATGACAAACTCCTACTTACTGTACGACGGTTTCGGAGTCGTCACTCTTTTTTGCGATTTGTACCGCCATGCCTTTTTGAGGGTACTCGGGCAAGGTCAGTACCAACTTATCACTTTGCTCTAAACCTTCGCCCACCAGCAAAAACTCACCTTCTGCTCTCAAAACCGTGACAGTTCTGGGTTGAAGTTGATTATCGCCATTCACTACCCACACGGTACGATTTTTTACTAATTCCTGTGGTAAGCGGTAGATATGCTTAAGTTCCTTACCAGTGAAGCTCACTTCAACGTAGGAGCCGAATTTAATTGGAGGCTGCTGGTTATCGACACCGTATGGGTCCGCGATTTGAATGACCATGTTAATCATTCGGGTAGCGCTATCAATCATGCCTAAATCACGAACTACTCGACCTTCTCTAGTGGTAGAAAACACACCTTGCTGCGTCACTGTCGCAGTGAGTTCACCAATGGATTCGGGTAAAAATGCACTATCAAAACCGGCAATGGGTACGTGCACCTCTGCCACTTCGATGTTGTTTAACGTGGCAACTCGAGAACCAGATGTAACAAATTGACCAACACCAATATCACGCTCAACAACCAGCGCATCGTAAGGTGCAACGACTTTGCAATTTTCTAACTCTCTTTTTGCTCGTTTGAGTGCCGCTTGAGCCGACTTTACTTGCGCTTGTGCGCTCAAAACGTGAGGCTTGCGTAAATACAGATCCGTCACTTGCTTATCGCTCAGTCTCTTTGCCTGACGTTTTGCCACTTCGGCTTTCGCTTGTTCCTCAATCAAGTTTGCGCGTGCACTAGCTAAATCGGCTTCAGCTTGTAAAACCGACGCTTCATAGTTGTCACTTTCAATTGTGAAAAGAACCTCTCCTCGTTTTACGATGCCACCCGTCACAAAATTCGGGTGCCAACTCGTAACTTCACCACTAACTTGCGCGGAAAGGTGTGTTTTTTCAAAAGGGACTAATTCACCGTGACTGGTAATCACCACTTTGTGATCAGTAGGAAAAAGAGAAGAAGCCTGAACAGTAGGTTCTGTAATTGCATCTTTGGTTGACTCTTTTTCCGGCGCAGTTGCGGCAATTGCAGCATATCCTGCATAAGAGCCTCCAACGACGGCGAAGGGTAAAAGCCAACGTAATATGGGTTTTGCTAACATCGAAAATCCTTTTTTATTGTTGTTTTCAACACCACACTTTTATTCAGTCCATTGCTCCCGGTAAGCATGGTGGTGAGAGAATTGAATTTGAATAAACATCAAAGCGGCGCTTGCCTAGTCTTTTAAGCAGCGAACTAGATAGTTATTGCCAATTCAAAGTTAATAAAATTAACAAAAAATTAACCAACTGCGCAAGTTGCTCTGACTTAACTTTTATTCTAAACAGCAAATGACATGCCAAGCATTTATTTATTAAAAATCATATGGTTATATAAAAATCATTATTTTATCCAGTGTGCTATTGGTCATAATCACCAGATATTAGTGATTATGACCAATACGGCCATAATGATAATTAAAATAAATGATTATCTGCGCTCTAAAAGTTGAACTTAGTGCAGGCTCTATGGCAATTCATTGATTAATCGCTCGTTATCAAACGGTTCTGGGTGCATGTGGCGTCAGCTTAAGTCTATAATTTGGAGTAGGTAACACTCTGTAAGACAAGGAAATGTGCTTTGTTACAAACGCTCGCCAAGTTGCTCTTCCCCCCGCTGCTCACTATTTTATCGGCATGCTCATCCGTATCGTTGAATGACGCCAGTGAAAAGTCCACCAGCTTTCAGCTCGGTTATCAAAAGGATTCTGTTCTTGCGCAGTACTTTGAAGCTTACGGGAGAGACCCCAAGTCCATAACTGGCTTTGCACCGTTAAATCAGGGACACGATGCCCTTCTTGCTCGAACCTCTTTGATCGAGTCCGCCCAGAAAAGCCTTGATCTTCAATACTATATTTACCGTGGTGACGAAACGAGTCAGCTAATAACGTGGCGCTTGTATGAAGCGGCAAAGCGTGGTGTTCGAGTAAGGCTGTTGCTTGACGATATGCAAAAGCGAAACGACGATGTGATGGCAGCCCTCAATGCACATCCTAATATAGAAATCCGCTTATTTAACCCACATCAGTATCGCGACTCCCGTTGGTTCGCTCTTGCTAGCGATTTTGAACGTCTTAATCGTCGTATGCACAATAAGTCTCTGATTGCAGACAGTGTTTCCGCCATTGTCGGAGGTAGAAATATCGGCAATGAATACTTCTCTTTTGAATCGCAAGTTGAGTTTGGTGATTTTGATCTTCTGCTCTATGGTGAGGCGGTACAACAAACTGCCGATCAGTTCGACCTCTACTGGAATAGCGCCTATTCGATACCAATGGAATGGATTACACCGAATTCACAGCAAATTACCGACCAAGCGATTCAAAAGCAGGTCAATAAACTCCGGTTAGAGGAAAAGTTTTCAACCGGCCGCTATGACTTCACTCAACTGGATATGTACCAAGATCTAAAACAAGGCAAACTCAAGCTCTACTGGGGAGAAGCGAAAGTATGGTTTGATCTGCCCGATAAAGTCGCGACCCGAGAGAGCCAACTTATTGATAATTTGTCGGAATTGGTTAAAAGTGTTGAGGATTCATTTGTGCTCATTTCTCCCTATTTCGTTCCAACTGAAGCAGGTACTCAAGCATTAAGTAACGCGGCCAAGCGAGGCGTTGATATCACGATTGTGACCAATAGCCTCGCGTCTAACGATGTGTTTGCCGTGCATGGTTGGTACGCAAAATATCGAAAAGATCTACTCGAAGCTGGAATCAAGCTTTGGGAAGTAAAAGCGAGCGCGAAACTCAAAAGTAAGTGGAGCCTCACGGGGAGTAGCAGAGCAAGTTTACACGCTAAAGCAATGACAATTGATAACAAAACACTTTTCGTTGGTTCGATGAACTGGGACCCACGTTCGGCCGCTTTGAATACCGAAATGGCCGTTGTTATCGAACAGCCAGAATATGTGCAAATGTTTCTAGAACAACTGCCAAATCAACTGTCGAGTAACGCCTACGCCTTAACTCTGCGCGACGGGGACATTGTCTGGACCGACGTAAAAACAGGCGAAGAATACGACTCCGAACCAGAAGCAGGAGTATGGCGAAAAATGGGCGCTTGGTTCTCCGGAATATTACCGATTGAAGATCAGCTATAACAGCTGCCAATACTGCAAACCTCCCCAGTCAAGCAAAACAAAATGGACGCTAGTTTTGGGCAGGGGACACAACCAACATAAGGAAGTTCAATGCCAGCGCAATGGAATGAATACTATCAGAAAATTTTAAGCCAACCTCACCGCCCAAACGTGGAAAATGCCGTAAACCGACTTAAGATAGAAGGCAAAGTCGCTCTTGATATTGGCTGCGGAATAGGTCGAGACAGCCACTTTCTACTCGAACAGGGATTTAAGGTTCACGCATGTGATAGCAATGAAGATGCAGTAAAAACTTGTTTAACACGCTTTGAAGGTAATAAACGATTTTCGGTTTCGCAGTGCTGTTTTACTGAGTTTAATTATCCTCAGTGCAGCTTGGTTATCGCAAATGCCAGTTTGTTCTTTTGCCCTGACAAAGGCTTCAAACAAGTCTGGACAAAAATAGACAGCGCATTACAACCGAGCGGTATCTTCTGCGGCGATTTCTTGGGAGTGAAAGACTCCTGGGTGACCTCCGAAATGCATCCAAACATTACCGCATTAACGAAAAAGGAAGTGGAAAGCTTATTCGAAGGTTACGACCTCATTTCATTGCATGAAAGAGATGAAGACGGGACCACTGTAGTCGGAAGCCAAAAACATTGGCACATGTTTAGTGTGACCGCTCGAAAGCGCTAAAAATGGTCTCTCGATAAAGAAAGCAGCACTTCAAATCAGTGCTGCTATCAGAGATTAATTGACGGGATACACCACTTCAAAACGCTCTAAAACCAGCGTACGTTTCTCATGCCAATCGATGTTCAACTCATCGCATTCAGCTTTAAAAAATGCAGTATGAGCATCACGCCACCAGTTTAAGGTTCTATCACCTTCGCCTTCTGCGAAGGCAAACTCTGCGGTTACATCCTCATATTTGCATGTACTTACGTCAGTAATTCGTATCACGCAAACCGGGTCCCCATCCCAATTCGTCACTACTTGTAAATGACCGACTTGGGGCATGGTTTCACCATGTTCTCGATACCAAAGCTCCAAACTGCACGATGCAGTTTTCTGTCCAATACGAACCAAATCTGCGCATACATTCGCGTTGTATTCGTCGGCACAATAATAGTCAGCACTGACTGATGGTACAGCTTCCCTTTGTTCTGGTGATAATAATTCTAGGAATTGTTCTAAGTAATCCTTAGCTCGCGCGTCCATGCTCACTCCATTAATCATAAATTCGCAAGGAGGATAAAAGATATCACAACAAATAACCACCAGGAACAAACTGAAAAACAACAAGAATATGACTTCTACGTAGACGACTGTTATTTCTTTTGTAATAACTTTGCTAAACGTTTGTGCTATTTGCTATTGTTGCATGGTCTATCTGTACTCTTCTCGTGAAAGGACGTTATATGCGCTTATTTATTGGTATTTTTTTCTCGCTGATACTTGCCTTGCCAACAATGGCATCGGAGGAAAAGTATTCAGAATCGGATCTGTTAGATAGACCATTAATGGAACGCTATATTTTAGATGAACTAAAAGCGCTACGTCAGGACTATCAAAGCCTAGAAAAGCGAATGATCACAGAGATCACCGATCGCGAGCTAACGGTCGCAGATAAATCGTTGAACTATGCCAACGTGACCGTTACATACTTCTTCTACATCATTGCTGGTGTCGCATCGCTGATTGCCTTTGTCGGATGGCAATCTCTGCGCGAGTTTAAACACAACACCAAAGAGATGGCTGATAAACGATTGGAGAAGATCGCCCAAGAATACGAGAAAAAGTTTGTCGCCCTTGAGCGAGATTTAAAACGCAAAACTCGCATTATCAGTGAAAACAACAAAGAGATTGAGAAAATCAACGAGATCCATAACTTATGGCTACGTGCACAAAGCTCTCAAACTCCAGAACAACGTATTGAAATCTATGATGAAATCTTATTAATTCGTCCAGGTGATTTAGAAGCGTTGACTTACAAAGCCGACGCAGCGATGGAAATCAACGAATACCATTGGGCACTTAGCATTTGTAACCGCGTACTTGAAGTCGATTACACCAACGGCCCTGCACTGTATCAACGCGCGTGTGCATACTCTCGCCTTGGTATCGAAGAGCAAGCTATTGAAGACTTGGAACGCGCAATTGAATACAGCCCATCCATTCGTGATTTACTTGCCGAAGAACGAGACCTCGAATTGCTGCACGGTAATGAGCGTTTTGAAAAGCTCTTACATCTAGCAAGCGAATAATGGAATAAACAGCATGAGCAGCCACTTTAATCTAGAAGACGCTAGCCAAGTATTGGTTGGTGCTTTTGCCCTAGCAGTCCCGATCTCATTTTCGGAGGAGGCGTGGCGATTGGGTGAGAGCCTACCAATGGCAAACTTGCTCATGCTGTTAAGTCTTTCTGTCATTTTCCTCAGTTTTTTCGCGTATCAAAGCGTGTTTCAAAGCCACATCAAGAATCGCGTATCCATCTTTATTTTTCGTGTGGTTATCGCGTACCTCATTGCGGCCGTTGTGGTAGCGTTAGTTCTTTTCTGTCTTGATAAGCTGCCACTCATGAATGAGCCTTTGGTTGCGATAAAGCGCGTTATCGTCATCACAATGCCTGCTTCGATGGGCGCGATCGTAGTCGACAGTTTCGACAAAGAATAGAGATAATCGCTACTCTTCTTCTAACGTTAAGTTCGACCCCGAGTGGTCTTTCCCTAATACATCTTCTGGGTTTCGCAGTGCGCAGGTTTCTAACGACAAGCACCCGCAGCCAATGCATCCGCCTAAATCGTTTTGCAACGCTTTAAGTTTTTGAATCTTTTGTTCTAACTGTTCATGCCAATGGCTTGCCATTTCTTCCCATTGCGCTTTGTTAGGGGCTTGGTGTTTCGGCAGTTCATCTAACGCATGTTTAATTTCTTCTAACGACAACCCAACTTGCTGCGCTGCTTTGATCACCGCAACACGGCGCAACACACTGCGATGGTAGCGACGCTGATTACCTTGATTTCTCCAACTCGAAATCAGTCCTTTTTGCTCGTAAAAATGTAGGGCAGATACTTTCACTCCAGAACGTTTTGCCACTTCTCCTACGCTGATTTCCATCCTTGACTCCCTGTGTATCAATTTTGTTAAAAAAATGCTTTACCTCAAGTTTACTTGAGGTTTTAAAGTTGCACCATCTTAATTAACGCTAAACCCCGGCGATCTCAAGATAATGTGTTCAGCGCGAACGACTTGGTTGTTAAACACAAGACAGTTGGACATCAACCTTTTGAAATCCATCGGGAGTTAGAGGCAAACATAATGAAAAATAAAACTCAGCCGTACTTAGCTGGCCGCTTCTTCGACAGCATTTCCTCTGGCTTATTCATGATGGCACTGCCATGGGTCATGCTTTCCGAACCTAACATGGGTACATTCGTCGCTTTAGTTTCTCTGAGCTGCACCGCGATTTCTTTTCTAGCAACTCCTTTCTTTTCCACTTTAATTGACCGACATTCACGCAAAGTACTACTCGTGCTCAATCAATGGATTCAATCGGGTATGGCTTTGGTGGTGTTCATTGCTTATTGGTTAGGGTTTGAGTCACACTGGTTACTGGCTTTTGCGCAATTGGTGTATTGGGTTTCGAGTAATTTTGCATGGACGACCAACAACGCCTTCACCCAAGAAAATTATCAGCACCATGAGTATGCGAAAATTTCGGGTCAGCAAGAAATTGTAATGCAATCCACAACCCTCGGAGCTGGCGCGTTGGGTATTGTTTTGCTTGAAATGTGGGGTATGAAAGAGTTTGCTTTGTTTGCGGCCAGCGCCTCTGCGTTAGCAGCGATGTTCTATATTCTGACGCCTTATACCCGACAATTAAGGGCGTCAAAATCCGTTGCTTTCATCGCGCAACTCAAAGAGAGCAAACAAATATTCCGTCTCGAACCCCGATTTTATGGCTTTATTCTGCTCTCTTGCCTCTCTTATCCTGCATTGACGTATTTGAGCAAACTGGTGCCGATTTGGTTTTCTGAACAAGGCATCTCTGGCGATTGGTTTGCAGGGTTCAACATCAGTTTTGGCCTCGGCTCGTTGCTAACCGGCTTTATTGTCACCAAAGTGCTAAGCCGTGCCTCCCATAGCCACATTATGTTCGCTTCGATGGTTATGGTCTCTTTTGCGCTTATCGGGATGAGTTTTGCGATGAGCCCGCTGACCATCTTATTGTTTACGGCGCTGTTTGGCGTATTTAACGCGCTAAATCGCATTGCGAGAGTCAACTGGATGCATCACACCGTAGCGGTTCATCAACGAGGTCGCGTCGATGGCGGCATCAGCATGTTTGCCACCACCATTCAATCTCTCAGTTACGTCCTGATTGCAATATTGAGTCATTACGAACTAACACAATACGGTTTTGCAATCGCAGCCGCTGTCATGGTATTAGCAGTGATTTTGATGGGATTACTCAGCCGAGACGTCGAGCCGTTTAACGACCTGCCCCTTCATGCAGCAGCAAAGTGAAGCATAGAAATTGAGAAGTTGAGAAATTGAAAAAGCGAGATAGGAAGGCAACCAACATCGTCTTCCTATTTTTTACGCCAGCACTTTTGCCTCTATCGCTTATCAGCAAGGTTGGGTATTCTGAGGTGACCAACATAAGCAGAGAGAAATCGCAGTGAACTTAAGGCAATTAGAAGTCTTTTACGCCATTATGCAAGCAGGAACGGTGTCAGGCGCGGCTCGCTTACTGCACGTTTCCCAACCTAATGTCACTCGAGTTCTCGCCCATACAGAACAACAACTGAGCTTCGCTTTATTTGAGCGTGTAAAGGGCCGTCTCGTTCCAACTCAAGAAGCCAAAGCCTTATTGCCAGAGGCTGAAAAAGTCTATCAACAACTCGGACAATTTCGCTCTCTGACCAACAAAGTCAAACAGGGAACTCAACATTTACGAGTTGGTGCTCCGCCTGTTTTGGCCGCACACTTGTTAACGCCGACTGTCGCGTTGTTGTCGAAAGAGCACAGCATCTCCTTTGAGCTCTTAACGGCCAATCGCGATGAGCTGTGCTCAGGTTTACTGAAACATGAGTTGGATGTCGCCATTGCGTTCGGTGAAGAAACGCCACCAGCGATCATGGGACACATGTTATTAAAAGAAAACTTGGCGCTAATTGCCCCTAAAAGCGCAGCGATACCCACAGAAAAAACCGTCACTTTAGAAGAACTCATCAGTCACGATTTACCCATTATCGGTTTAGATAGCCGAGATCCTCTGGGCTTATTGCTGCATCAAACCTTATCGGCGCGTGACGAGCATTATCAACATGCCATTACCGTCCGCAGCTACTCCGCGGCGGCTGAACTGGTGAAAAACGAAGCAGGATTCGCGATTGTAGACCCTTGGACTGCAAAACAATATCGCCAAGATAATGCCGTTTCCGTGCATGCTTTGGAGCCAAATATGTCCTTCTCTGTTTCTATTTTATTCGCAGAGCACACACCTCAATCCATTGCGACAAAGCAATTTATCACCGCCCTAAAACAACAGATGGTTTAAAGGTATAACCTGAAGTTATACCTGCCTAACAAATAAGCATTCGGTTTCCTAAATCAGTCTGGCTAAATTAATGAGCAATAACGATGACGAAGGGAACCATCATGCAAATTGCTCAACCTTACCTACTTTTTCTTGGCGATGTAACCGATCCACTTGCAGCAAAAACCGCGCGTGGCATTTACCAATGGCGACCTGAGATTTGCCTTGGCCAAATCCGCCTGACGCCAGAAACCGTATCGCTTGGTTTAACCGACATGACAATACAACAAGCGCAGCAGCAAGGAGCAAAAACGCTGGTGCTCGGCACGGCAAATCCAGGAGGCGTCATTCCCGAAGCTTGGCAAGCAACCTTACTTGAAGCGGCAGAGATGGGATTTGAAATTGCATCGGGCATGCACCAACGTTTGGCGGAATTTGCTCCTCTTGCCGATCTAGAACAACGCGGATTAACCAAACTGTATGATGTTCGTCATTATGATGCCCCGCTCAAGGTCGGCAATGGCAAAGCTCGCGCAGGCAAGCGAGTACTTACTGTAGGGACAGATTGCTCCGTTGGCAAAATGTACTCTGCCCTTGCCATTGAGCATGCATTGAAGCGTAAAAACTGTCGTGCAGAGTTCAAAGCAACGGGTCAAACCGGAATTCTCATCGCAGGCAGTGGCATTTCGATTGATGCCGTAGTTGCCGATTTTATCTCCGGCGCAGTAGAAGCGATCAGCCCTGAGTTCACCGATCACGATTGGGACATCATCGAAGGGCAAGGTTCATTGTTTAACCCTTCGTTTGCTGGCGTAAGTTTGGGCTTACTTCACGGCGCACAAGCTGACGCTCTGATACTGTGCCATGAGATTGGTCGCCCGCACATCCGCAACTTACCACATGCGAGCTTGCCAACCATTGAACAAACGATAGAAGCGAATCTGGCCGCTGCTCGCCTAACAAATCCAAACGCTCAATTAGTGGGTATTTGCTTGAACACTTCGGCGGTCAGCGAAGAAGATGCAGCCCAGTTATGCCAGGATTGGAGCGACAAATACCAAGTGCCCGTCACCGACCCTGTACGTTTTGGCGTTGATGCGGTTGCAGATAGGCTCCTTACGATTTAAGAAACATTTACGGTTTAGAAAATAACTGCGGTTTAGGGAAAACTAGTGAGATGAAAATTCATGTAGAACCTGTCACGCTTGCCATGGCGACACCATTTCGCATCTCTCGCGGCAGTCGGACAGAGTGCCACGTAGTCCGAGTGACAATTGAACATCGAGGCATGACAGCCCAAGGTGAATGCACGCCATACCCTCGTTATGGTGAATCGGTTGAATCGGTGATTAAGGCGATTTCTCACGCCGCACATGAACTGCAAAGTTTGTATGCCAAAGGCGAAGCTGATGTCATGGTTCTCAAAAGCCAGCTTCAATCGTTATTGCCCGCGGGGGCGGCAAGAAATGCATTGGATTGCGCCCTTTGGCATCTTCACGCGCTTTTGAGCCAAAAGCAGCAGGTTCACGACCTCTTTACGTTACCCGAGGCGATTGTGACGGCGATGACGGTTTCTATCGACAAGCCGCAAGCGATGGCAAAACAGGCACAAACTTACCTTAGCCAAGGCGCAAAACTGCTTAAGGTAAAACTGGATGGTGAAAACGTGATTGAGCGCGTTGCAGCAGTACGCGATGCCGCGCCGCACGCACAAATTGTCTTAGATGCGAATGAAGCGTGGCAAAACCTCGACCTCGCGACGGTATTTGCTCAACTCGAACCGCTAGACATCACCATGATCGAACAACCGTTGCCACAAGACTGCGATGACGTACTCGCCAGCATTCCGCACCCCATTCCACTTTGCGCCGATGAAAGTTGTCACACCAGAGAGCAATTGCATCAGTTGGTTGGCAAATATGAAATGGTGAATATTAAGCTAGATAAAACTGGCGGGCTCACTGAAGCACTATTATTAGCCGACGACGCCCAAAAACTCGGTTTTAGCCTCATGTCCGGTTGTATGTTGGGGACGTCGCTTGCGATGCGTGCTGCCTTACCCATTGCTGCTCAGGCAAGCGTTGTCGATCTTGATGGCCCGGTGCTGCTCGGACAAGATGTAACGCCAAGCTTGGTTTATCGCGACGGCGAAATCGTTCTTTCCAAATAGCCTAAACAATCCAGAGGTTTTGCTCCAAAAGTCAGAACCTCTGAGTTTATGATCTCGATTAAAAAACAATCAGCCCCATCATGAAATAAGTCACATAAATTATACGGTTATTACGGCATGCTAAGATTACAGTGGTCCAAGAAGGTGGTCTTATGCATCGAGTCATCCGAAAAATGACATGGAAGACGAATAGGCGGTAATCCCGCCCTACTCCAATGCAGTGCGTGGGTTTCTATAGCAACCCACTTCCTAGCAATTCGTAGGTTTTTCACGCCATCTTGCAAGGAGGCTCTATGCCTATCAATAAAATACGCAATATCGCTTTTGTCGGCCAAACCGGGACCGGTAAAACCACGCTGATAGAAAAACTGCTCTTTACCTGTGATGCCACGCACCATTTAGGCAGCGTAGAAAAAGGCGATACCGTTACCGACTTCGATCCTCAATCCATCCAATATCAACACAGTATTGAAGCAACGCCAGTCGCACTGCGCTGGAATAAACACCGGCTCAATGTCATCGACACTCCGGGACAAAACGAGTTACTTGGCCGTACTATCAGCGTTTTTCCTGCCGTTGAAACATCCGCCCTTGTCATCGACCCTCAAACACCGCTTAACCAAACTTCCGATCGCTTATTCACCTTTGCAAAAGAGCAGCAAAAATGTCAGATGATCATCATCAATAAGCTCGATAACCACGGTAATCAGTTAGAGAGATTGATGGAGAACATCGTTGAGCATTTTGGGGACCACTGCTTGCCGATCAACTTACCTTCGGCTGATGGGGAATCTGTAGTTGACTGCTATTTCGAACCAGAATTGGGACGAGAAACCTTACTTGCAACGGTAGATGAAGCTCATGAGACCCTAATTGACCAAGTTATCGAAGTCGATGAAGAACTGATGGAACTGTATCTGGAACAAGGCTCCGAACTCACCGCAGAGCAACTGCATGATCCGTTTGAAGAAGCACTAAGAACTGGACATGTGATTCCGGTCTGTTTTGTCTCAGCACAAACCGGCACGGGCGTCGAGTTGCTGCTGCGCACCTTGGCGGAGATCATGCCCATGCCAAACGAGGGTAACCCTCCTCAACTGGAAAAGAACGGCAAAAAAATCAAAGTAAATTGCGAAACCTTAGAGCACACCGTCGCACACGTGTACAAAGTCAGCGTCGACCCATATATGGGAAAACTTGCCTACTTACGTGTGTATCAGGGGGAAATCAATGCGGGCAGCCAGCTTTATATTGGCGAAAGCAACAAGGCATTTAAAGTTGGGCACTTATATCAACTGCAGGGCAAAGATAGAACCGAGATCCCTCGCGCGCTTGCGGGCGACTTCTGCGTTTTAGCCAAAGTGGATGATCTCGAATTCGATTCAATCGTTCATGACTCTCACGAAGAAGATGGAGTTCAACTCAAAACGTTGGACCTTCCTGACTCCATGTATTCTTTGTGCTTGAAGCCTCTTAAGCGTGGAGATGAGCAAAAATTAGGAGATGTGCTGAATAAAATTGCCAGTGAAGATCCTTCGCTGCGCGTCGAACATCGCGCTCGCACCAACGAAACCATCATCAGCGGCCAAGGGGAGTTTCACCTCAAAGTCGCATTAGAAAAGATGGCGAACGTGTACAAACTGGACGTCGAAACCTGCCAACCAAGCGTCGAATACTTTGAAACCATCACCAAACCTGCCGAAGGGCATTATCGACACAAAAAACAAAGTGGCGGTGCAGGTCAGTTTGGTGAAGTGCAATTGAAGGTTCGTCCACTCGAACGTGGCGCCGGATTTAAGTTCATCAACAAAGTGGTGGGTGGCGCCATCCCAACCGCGCTCATTCCTGCTGTTGAAAAAGGTATTTTGCAAGCGTTAGAGGAAGGCGCGATTTCTGGCAACCCAATTAAGGATGTGGAAGTCACCGTTTATGACGGTAAATATCACTCCGTCGATTCGAAAGAAATTGCGTTTGTCATCGCAGGTAAGAAAGCCTTTTTAGATGCGATTAACAACGCCGATCCTATTGTGCTAGAACCCATTGTCCAGATGGAACTGCACATCCCAACCGCGAATGTTGGCGATGTTTCTGGTGATTTATCTGGCAACCGAGGCTTAATCGAAGGCTCCGAGCCAATCGACAGCAGCTTCACCTTACTCAGAGCCAAGTCACCTGTAAACGAGCTGCAAGATTACGCTCGTCGATTACGCTCTATCACTGGTGGTGAAGGCAGCTTTAGTATGACCTTAAGCCATTACGAGCCTGCGCCACCAGCAGTGCAAAAACAGGTCTGCCAAGGCTGTACACAACAAGGTTAATTCCCTAAGATTCAAATCAATCACATAAACAAAAAAGCGCCCTCATTTTGAGGGCGCTTTTATGTAAAAGAAAAATTATTTATCGAGAGACAAACCTATCTGACTGATTTTGCTTTCAAACTCTTCGATGCTGTTCGCTTTGTAAGTCGGAGCACCGTTAAAGTAGCGCGGTTTCTCTGGCAGCATCGCATTTTTCAGCTCTTGTTCTTGATCGATATTGTCATGGTAAACCGTTACACGATTTGGAATATCCTGCTTCATTACAGCCATTTTGGTTCTCCTTTATTAAGACGAATAGTAAGCGTAGAACGAATTTATCGGAGTACAGGCGAGACTGTGTAAAATTTAGACACTCACAGCAAAATCATATTTAAACAGTTGCATTTAATATTTTTGAGGCACTTTGTCGTGGCTATTGGCAAACGTGAGTGCAGCGATTAAGGTGAGCTCTCTCTACATGAAGACAGGAAGTCCGGTGTCGCAACAAGAACTCAACCAAATGGGCAGTGCCAAAGTTTTTCTCATCGAAAAAGATGGCGTCCAAGTAATAGAAAAACGTAACCCTACTCAAATAGAAGTGGCGTTTTATCAACGCTATGCCGAGCAGTTTAACGCGCTTGGAATACACGTACCGCGCTTGATTCAACTCGACGACCAGAAAAACGTTCTGTACATTGAATACGTTCCCCACGCAGTCGAGCAAGCATTCTTACTTGAAGATGATCGAGTCATTGAACAACTCGTCAAACTGCACCAACTTCCACCAATATCAGATGGTATTTATCACCGCCACCAGTGGACACCACAAGCGACTCAACAAGCACTCACTACACTTAAACTGGGCTCAGAGACAGAACAGTTCTTCCACCAGCTACAACAACGATCGGCGCACCTTTTCGATGGGCAGAACTTGATCTCCGGAGACACGAATGCAGGAAACTGGGGACAGCGTAGAAATGGCGAGCTGGTGCTGTTCGACTGGGAGCGCTTTTCTACAGGGCATGTCGCGATAGATTTAGCGCCGCTCATCGAGGGCATGGGCACATTTGATGATTACTTGAACGTAGCAGGCAAGTATATAACGTGCGCAGAGAAAGGTGAAACAACAGAATTGGCGCGCGATATCGGACTAGCAAAAGCGTGGATCGTTGTCGAGTTAGTCAACATACTGGTCTCCAGAGAGAATCCGCAGACCAGCAAATATTTGGACTGGTTTCGGCAAACCTTGCCGCAATGGGCCAAAAGCCTTAGTGCTCAGGTGATGAGTTAGGCTCTGAGATTTGATGTAAACGCCTTTCAGGTTCTGCGCATGAGGTTTCGCAGTTGCATACTTTATCAACACCGACGTTGTTTAAACCGCCGCAACTTCCTTGAATACGCTTGTTATGAAAAATGACGCCAAGTGACATCAACAAAATGATTGCGAGAAAACCAAGAAAGGTAAATAACCAAACCATATTAACCTGCCTTATTAGCCATCGACTCTAGCTTAAGTATAGCAGGGCTAGATGTTGCTTTGAGTAGCGCTTTAGGTCTTGCCAACAAGGAGGTTTTTGATTTTTGGCCACCACAACCACAGGAGCCGCAGCCGCCTTTTTGTTTGTGAACACTTTTCTTATGATTGTTTGATGGGCGTCCTTGAGAGGGCTCAATCAAAGGCTCTCTTGGAACCGCAAGCACATCTTCCAATGAACTACGAGTAGACAGCCTAAATACTGGCGTGCCACTGCTAAGTAGCTTTGCCAATACACGTTCACCAATATTTCGCACAAGAACAGCATCCACATTGTACCCTTGTAGAGACTGAATCAACTGAGACTTCGCATTACAACCCGCTTGTGGCATAGAAGCAATGTTCGCTAAGTTTTTTAGCATACCGTCAGTATCAGAATAAATAGCGATGTATGGTGCTTTTACAAAGTGGTTTGCCACCCGCTCACCATCATTAGGAATAGCATAAATCATAAGTTTGACTCCTCATTCGGAAAAACTAATGCATGACCTTCAACTAAACTTTTTGCGACTTTCAATCTTGCACTTTTTACTGTGTTACCAAAAGTTTGTCTAGAAACGCCCATCTGCTCCGCAGCTTGCTGCTGGCTAAGCCCCTCTAAGTCGGCTAAACGTAGCGCTTCTAACTCTTCTGGTAATATGGCGACTTGCTCCAACTGATTAAATGGAATGCCATTGGGCTTAAAGCAATGGTGAGCCGCACGTCCGCATATTCGTCTTTCTATCTTTGGTCTTGCCATCATTGTCCCTCAAAAACACAGAGTCAAATTACGCCTTAAACTGGCATATGCCAATAACATTTTTAGCATATGCCAATAAACTAAGTTTGCAAAAATCAACACGACAAATACGTAATACATCAGCATTAATTAGACATCTAATAATTTAGGAATTTTGATGACAAACGAACAAAAAGATCAATTCTAATTAACCGGATAATAAAAACGTTAGTTTGCGCAGATTTTTCATACAAATACACGCTAATGTGTTCATTTTATTGAAGAAGAAAAACTATAATCCAAGCAAATCATTAGTTTGAACACTAATGATTGTTTTATTTAAAAGGATGTATACCTAAGAAACGAAAAAGAGAAGTTTGACGACATTGGCCTGAGCTTAAAGGGTAATACTTTCGATAAAGAACCTGTCGAACGACCATTACTTGGCCTAGGTGCCCTACTCTTCTTGCCAAATTAAGTTTCTTGAAAGCGCTTAGGTATATCAGAAAAAGGAAGTACATATGTCTGACTCAAATTGGCTCAGCGAATTCCCGGAAATGGATGCCTCTGATCTCAGGGCGATTCGCAAAACACTCGACGGCGCCTACAGAGATTTCTCTCGCGAGTATGGTGAACTCATTGAGTCTCTGTTTGATCCGCTCCTGGCGTTTCTTGTCTGGTTTGAAAAACTTCTGATTTCTACACCTTGGTTCATTATTTTAGGTGTCTGCACCACTCTCGTTTATGCCGCTAGCCGCTCTTGGAAACTGGCCGCTGCATGTTTTGGTTCGCTGATTCTGATTGGCTATTTTGGAATGTGGGAAGATACTATGCGCACGCTCAGTATCATCACTGTATGTACTATGCTTGCCATCGCACTTGGTATCCCTATCGGCATCGCTATGGCGCGCTCTAATCGCATTCAGTCGGTGGTAACACCATTACTCGACGTCATGCAAACCATGCCGGCATTTGTGTATCTCATTCCAGTTGTGATGTTATTGGGCATCGGGAAAATTCCTGGCCTTATCGCAGTAGTGATCTACGCGATTCCACCGGTTATTCGTTTAACCAATTTGGGCATTCGTCTAGTTGATAAAGAAGTATTGGAAGCCGCAACCGCATTTGGTGCCAGCACTCGGCAACGGCTTTTTGGGGTTCAGCTTCCGCTTGCAATGCCAACCATCATGGCGGGAATTAACCAAACGATCATGATGGCACTGTCAATGGTGGTCATCGCATCAATGATTGGGGTAAAAGGTTTAGGTCAGCCTGTTCTAAAGTCTATTACCAATCAATATTTCACTCTTGGTCTTCTCAATGGTTTAGCAATTGTCGCCCTAGCAATCCTTTTTGATCGTGCTTCACAAGCGTATGCGAAACGCACTCAAGCTCATTTAGGAGACTCAAAACATGACTAGTCCACTTATCGAAATCAGCGGTCTGTATAAAATCTTCGGCCCCAAGCCCAATAGCGTGATTGAGCGCGTTAAGTTGGGACATAGTAAAGAGCAGGTTTTAACGGAAACGGGCCACACGGTCGGACTAAAAGACATCAACCTGCAAATTCAAAAGGGTGAAATTTTTGTCATTATGGGATTATCCGGTTCTGGAAAATCCACCATGATTCGCCACTTCAACCGATTAATCGATCCAACCATGGGGCAGATTTTGGTAGAAGGGGTGGATGTCATGCAACTTTCGAACAAAGAGCTTGAACAGTTTCGCCGTCACAAGATGTCTATGGTGTTCCAGCGCTTTGGTTTGCTGCCTCATCGCACTGTTATCGACAACATCGCATATGGTTTGGAAGTTCAGGGAATGAATAAAGAGGCGCGCTTAGAAAAAGCAAATGAATGGTTAGAAACCGTTGGACTGACGGGTTATAAGCACCAGTATCCTGCTCAACTATCGGGTGGACAGCAACAGCGTGTGGGCCTTGCACGGGCACTGGCTACCGACGCCGAAATACTGTTGATGGACGAGGCTTTTTCAGCATTGGACCCTCTGATTCGGAGCGAAATGCAAGATCAGCTGGTAGAGCTGCAACAGAAGCTGCACAAAACCATTATTTTCATTACTCATGATTTAGATGAAGCGCTTCGACTTGGCGATCGCATCGCGATTCTTAAAGACGGTGAACTTGTCCAACAAGGTTCACCAGACAAAATTTTACTGCATCCTGCCGATGAGTACGTTGAAGCCTTTGTAAAAGACGTCAATAGAGCGCGAGCACTGACAGTCGAAACGCTGATGCAGCCACCTTCGTACTGTGTTCGCGCTGAAACCATTGAAGATGCGCTGAGTGAAATGAAACGTGTTAAACGTGATTATGCCTACCATGAGACCAATGCAGGCTATCAAGGCGTGATAACACAGCAAGGATTGCTAAACGCAGCGAAGTTAACTCACCTATCAGATTGGCGTGATGATATCTATGAAGAGGTGCCTACCATCTCTCCACATTTAGCCATTGAGCAAGTGCTGACTGAAGTCATGTCGTGTGAACATTCACTGCCCGTCATCAATGAGCACGGCCATTTGAAAGGCGAATTAAATCGTCAGGTTATTGCGGAGCTGTTTTCTGATCAACGAAGCACAAAACGAGGCACTTCACGCTCAAGCTTCAATAACGTTTCTTAGATGATGTTGATAATACAGCTCACAACTATGTGGGCTGTTATCAATTAACTCGCTCCCACTCCCCTTTTTAGATATTTATCTGTGGGCTCAAGCTTGATACCCAAAGCAACATTTACATTGTTCTGATTTTCCTGACAATTTCATGCTCATATCCGGTTTTATTGACATAGTTAGATCATTCTATTGCTTTTTGATGACGCAAATCCTCGATAAATGTCTACTATTACTCTCATACAAAATCTTGATTTAAAGAGGGATAAAATGAAAAAGACAATGTTGGCACTAACAGGCGCGGTAATCATTCTTGCAGGCTGTCAAGATGAGAAACCTGCCGAAGCAAGCGCAGTTGAAGTACCTCAGGCAACGGAAACTGAAGTCACCACCAGTGCAGACGTTACGACTGAGACAATTGACACGTTACCAGTAGAAGAAGAACAGGTAATTACTGAAGAGACATTTGTAGACTCTGAACACAACGCACAAAGTGCTCTGGACTGGAACGGCACCTACAAAGGAACACTACCTTGCGCGGATTGTGCTGGTATCGATATGACCATCACACTAAATCAAGATGGCACTTACGTACTTGAAGAAAGCTACCAAGACAAAGAAGACGGTCAATCAAAATCTGAAGGTCAATTCACTTGGGACGCAAATGGCAGCATCGTAACGTTGACAAATGAAGATGCACCAAACCAATACTTTGTTGGTGAAAACGTACTTATGAAGCTAGACATGAATGGCGAAAAAGTAACGGGTGACCTAGCACCACTATACAACTTAACGAAACAGTAAGAAGTTAGTATCAATACCTGATAAATACCCCAAATCCGAGCCACCCCAGCTCGGATTTTTCGTTATTTTAACGAACGCTATTCCAGCAACCTTTCTATTCTGAAGCAACATTCCGCTTCTTACCCTGATTGTTCATTACATTTCCATACGCTTTGCCGATAGATGCTTACAACATCATTTTGTACAGTGTTCAAAACAAAACAGAACAACTCGGAAAAATGATGAAAAAAACATTAATTGCACTACTTACTCTGACAGCTGCTGGCTCAGCTTTCGCTGGCGATACTTACATTCGTAACGGTAACATCTACAACAACGAAGGCGGTTGGAACGTAGAAGCTGGTGTGGCTCAAGGCAGCGATCTTTTCAAAGATCAAAAGCATAATACAGCACCAATTCTCAACGGTGGTTACCATGGTGACGACTTTAATGCCGACCTAAGTGGCATTAACTACCGCTTCTTCGGTAACACCAATGAGTTAATCAACATGAGTGCCTACCTTGTAGGTAGCGGTGTAATGCGCGACGGTGATACAGCGAAAAGCCTGAAAGGCACAGATAAACGCCGTTTCGCCGTCGATCTAGGTTTAAACGCAGACTTTACACTGGATCAAAACAACGTCATTTCTACGTACCTTCAGCACGATATCAGTGGTGCTTACAAAGGTTACTTAGCGGGCGCGACTTACTTCCACATCATGAAATTCGGTAGTGTTGATTTTGTTCCTTTTGCTAACCTAACTTATCAAAGTGAAGACTACGTAGATTACTACTTTGGTGTAAAACAACGCGAAGCAAACGCAAACCGCAAAGCATACAAAGGTGATTCAACGGTAAGCTATGGTGTGGGCTACAAACTTGTTATGCCAATCAACGACAACTGGCAAGTAAGCCAAATGACACAATACACGCGCCTAGGCAGCGGTATCAGCGACTCATCTATCGTTGATAGTGCAAACCAATGGGTTGTTGGCGCAAGTGTGTCGTACAACTTCTAATCCGATACGCCCTTATAAAGCCATCATTTCGATGGCTTTATGCGTTGGACATTTGCATAATCTTGAACACAGACTCTAGTGTGAATGAGCAATCCATAACCTATGTAAATCGCTATAGCCTGTATTCTTCACCTGCACACCTCGCACTTGCTGTGTTTTTGTCACTTCTTCATAGCCAACAAACAAAGGCAAATATAGGTACTGATCGCGCAGCGCTTTCTCTAGGTTTAATAAAGACTGTAGCGAGTGATCATCTGCCATCGCCCTGCGAACCTTTTCTCTATGGCTTAACATCTGGCTTTGATCAAAACTAAAACGCAGTCCAGTTGCTATCGACAGCCATTCGAAGATGCCATATTCAAATGGTGCTTCCATGACTTCCTCAATGAAGAGCAAATCTGCTTGGTGAGACACTACCTCAGGAAAACTAATGTCATCAATAACAATGATCTCTAACTCTAATCCCGTTGCACGAATCACACTGTGCAACCATTCGGAATGACGAATTAAACTCGGAATCGTCCAGACAGGTTCAGCTAATACCACTTTACCTTTCAGTTTAGGTATCACAACACCATCTGTTATTGATAAATCTTGCTCGTGAGTCTCTAACTGAATGCTGTCAACGGCACTTGGCGCATCATAAATTCGCTTTTGCACATGGATGTAATCAGCGAGTTGATACCAAGTCTCTTTTGTGAGTTGGGATTCCACGCGTTCGCGGTAGGTCAAATATGAAAATGCGCTAATTTTTTCCACTTCAACGTGATCGGAGCTTTGGTTAAAGCTCAACATATTTAAGGTTTTAACATCACCATGAGACAGCGTTATTTGATCTAACAATGCGCGTGCTGAAAAATACTCTTTGTGCGCTTCAAGAGTCATACTCTCCTGGTTCCAGCCGCTGATTTTAAATGGCCCAGTCCCTATGTGGTAGGAATAACTAGAACCGAAAGAGACGACATCTCGACACAGAATAGACGCATGAGGAGTTGCTAGCATGTATGGAAACAACTTGTTCGGATACTTCAATATGATTTTTAAGCAGTTAGATGTTTCTGCAACCACGCTATCAATGCATTGCCAGAGCTCGTGAACTGGTCCTTTTATCTCCCTAAGTCTTTCTATACTCCAAACCACATCCTGTATGTTAAGGGGCTCGCCATCATGGCGATATATGCCTGGCCGCAACCATAACGTCATTACCTTGCCTTCCATTTTCCATTCGTGTGCTAACGATGGCTCGATACCACCATTGGAATTTTGGGTCAGCAATACGTCATAAACGCTTTTCGCGACGTGTAATTCAGTGTGACGGTAAGTATTCGCAGGGTCGATTTTGGATACCCAAGGGTAAGAAGAAATCAAAATAGCGTTATTTGATTCATTCAATCGATTCACTTTTTCAGATGCGATAGTTAGTGCTCTAACCGCGGTTTGACCGAACCAATCAATAAGTTTCGTTATTGAGTTCATTCTTCCTCTGCCAAGCTCCTCAACCAAAAACTCGGTCATCGCTTGTTGGAGGGAAATATTAATACTGAGACGGCTAGCGTTACTTCGGCCAATCGCAGGTTGCCAATCGACCCAATCGTAAGTGGCAAGCTTTTTCATCACAATAGAAACATTGCGCCTCGACGTGCAAACCACCGCTTCTAGCTCAGAAAGCGTAACAAGGTGATACTGGTGAGGTTCAAAGTGCTTTAACAGTAGATCCAGATACCTAAGATTGACATCGTTCACAAAGATTCCTAAGAGTTATTCCAAAGCAAAAAAATAGCACAGGACGCTTAGCAACTAAACTTCCTGTGCTATATCTAAACAAATTCAAAGCTTGGACTCAGCTCGACCAACAGAAGTCACAAACGTTTACTAAGCCAAGAGGTAACTTGAATAAGTATTCTTAGAAACGGTAGCTCATACCTACAGAGAATACATTGATGTCTGCATCAACCGTTACTTTTTCATTGCCAAATTTCGCAATGTCTAGCTCAGGCATCATGTATTCCCATTCAACTTGTAGAGCAAAGTTTTCAGTAATAGCGAACTCTGCGCCTAAACCGTACATGCCTGTTACAGTGCTGTCAGAAATGGTGGTATGGCCTGCGCTACCGTCAATCACAGAGTTGCTAATTTTGAATTCAGCATTGAAGTAAGAAAGACCAGCTTTAGCAAAAAGGTTGAAACGATCGCCAATCGGTAGAGTCGCTTTTGGCTGAATCGATAGATACTTCATATCACCAACAGTAACAACTTTGCCGTCTAAAGCATCGTAACCACCAATGGCTGCTTCTAGAGAAATGTATTCGTTGAATTTGTAACCACCGAATACTTTGCCTGAAAGGCTTGAGTCATCTTCAAGTTTAAGTTTAGTGCTAGCGTTAGTACCACCACCATTGATAGAGCCATTAACATCACCAAACGATGCTTGACCTACAGATGCACCAACGTAAGGAGCTGCGTTTACAACAGAACATGTTGCTAGAAGGGCTGTCATTAGCCATGTTTTTTTAAACATTGTATTTCACTGCCTGTTAATTATTGAGGTTGTGTTTTGCCCATCCTTAAGCATGCCATGCTATCCATTTCACTTGGTTTCAAAACCAAGTGGATGTTAATGAATAAAAACTCAATAAAACATGAAATATTTAGACACAACTTTGCCACTTTCTTTCTTAATTTTGACAATTTAGTCATTTCACAAGCATTGCTGCTTCAACCAGTTAGTGAGCTTGATGATTTCCGCTTGCTTGGCTCGACTCTTTTTATGAATAAAATAGAAGCTGTCGCCGGTTTCCAATCCATGAGAAGGGATATACACCAAATCGTGCGCTTTATCTCTTTCATTGAGCATAAAATCATTCGCAAATGCGATGCCTTGATCATAACGCGCCGCCTCTATTGCCAACAACATATGACTAAAATGTTGAACATCGACATCTTTCGGCAAGGTGTAACCGCCCGCTCTGCACCACTCAGCCCAATCTTTTCCTCTCTCTCGATAAATTGAGTCTGTCGACAAAATAGGGTATCGCCAAAGCGCTTCTGGAATCGGTTGATCTTGCAACTCTTTCCAAATTTTATGGCTGCAGACCGGATACAACGTCTCCGCGTATAACTTTACCGACATGTAGTTTCGCTTTGGCTTCTCTACCGTGATAAAACAATCGCCAACGCTGTCTGTCTGTTCAGGATCACCAACGACCATATTGAGTGTCAGATCGATTTCTGGATGTAAGCGCTTAAAATCAGACAAACGCGGAATAAGCCACTTTACGGCAAGCGAGCTATAAATCGCCAACCGTATGCTGCCTTTGTCCCCTTCTCGCACCTTTTGGCTGGCCATCGCAATTGAGCTAATTGCTGGGCTAATATCCTCTAAATAGCGGGTGCCCGTATCGGACAAAGAAAGCTTTCTGCCTTGGCGGATAAACAATGATTCACCCAAGTAATCTTCTAATAATCGTATCTGGTGGCTAACGGCACTTTGCGTCACATTGAGTTCTTCAGCAGCAAGCGAAAAGCTAGAGTTTCTGGCAACAGATTCAAAACAGTGAACCGCTCTGAGTGGTGGCAATTTCATTATCTAAAAATCTCATACTTAAACTAATAAATATCACTTCACTTCATCCTATGACATCACCTACTCTTTGGCAAAGAAAGAGGAGAGGAAAAAGTGAAAGTTACATCGGTCGGAGCAGCGATGCTGCTATTAATTGTTGGAAATCTCATTGCGGTGCTTTCGGACTCTTTAATTAAAAGTGTCGGAAATGAAGTGCCTATTTTTCAATTTGTCTTTTTCCGACAAATTTCAGCGGTGCTTTTCCTGCTGCCAGTCTACTTGCTAACAAAAAATGCGCCCTTTCTTGAAGGGTTTAAGTGGCATGCTGTTCGCGCTCACGTATGGTTACTTGGTGCAATATTCATGGTTTTGGCGATCTCATCTTTACCGCTCGCAACTGCGAACGCGATCTTTTACGCCGCGCCATTAATCATGTTGCCGCTTGCAGCAATCTTTTTTGGAGAACAGTTGTCTAAGCAATCGGTCGCCGCAGCGATAATGGGCTTTGCCGGTGTATTGGTCATCATTCGTCCAGACCAAATCGATTGGGCAGCCATTTCAGCTTTAGTTGTTGCAATTACTTTAGCAATCAATAACTTGCTCATTCGAAAACTGCCAAAAAATCAGTCTGTGATGCAAACGTTATTGATGACAAACTTGGCAGGTATTCCAGTAGCCTTCTTGCTTGTTCTGATCGAAGCAGAACCTTGGGACTGGAGTGCTTTCCCTGTTGCTGCTGGCTCAAGTTTGTTCATCATGATTTATGCAGCAACATGTGTCATCGCTTACCGCTCGATCGATAGCAACAAAATTGCCAGCGCTGAATACAGTGGCTTAATTGGTGCCGTGTTTGTGGGATTGATTTGGTTTGGAGAAGTGCCAGACATATTTATGGCAATAGGAACCATTATGATTGTTGTGCCTCTGGTTTGGCTTTCTAAACGAGAGCGTCGCAAGAAAAAGTTGCAAGAGCAACAAGAAGCGCACGTTACTTAAAGTTGTGCTCTAACCCAAAGACTAAAAAACCGAGCCGTAAGTGCTCGGTTTTTTTATGTGGCTCTAATCGGTTTTTACGTAAGCGACTACGTGAGATAAAAACTGCCTTGCGAAGCGATCATTAAACCGGATGCGATATTCATGATCGGCTTCCGACACTAGACGCCAGCCTTCAGCAAAGTATTCTTTGATATCATCAACCGCCTCTTCTTTATTTTTGATGTGTTTCGCGTTCCACTGATAAGTGCAAGAGACAACGATCAGCCCACCCACCTTGGTGGTTTTTTTTAGAGCATTGATCACGCTAAGTGGCGACTCACATTGATCAATCACATTTAAACATACGACTAAATCAAAGCGAGATTGGAGAGTATCGAGCTCAAAAGGCTGATTAATTAGCGTCAAATCAACATGAGCACATTTCTGTACGATATCTCTATTCTCTACCTCTAAAGTGTTTAAGGTGTTCACATCGTGAAGGTAAGTAAGCTCGACGCGTTGTTCTTCTATTAATAGTTGCTTCAAGCCATCCATTAACCTATTTGAAGGCTCCACAAGCGTCGCTTCTTTAAGGTTAGGTAAGCGTTGCACTAACTCATAATAATTTCTTCCCAGCGCCGCCCCAACCTCAAGTAGGGAACACGGCTGAACGCTGATTTCGATTACCGCCTGCGCAATAAAATCAGCAACTTGGGAGCAGTGAGGTGATGACAAAAAAGAAAGTGGGACTTGTTTTGAGCGACTGGTTATCATCTCAATCTGTTGATCCTCAATGAACTTGTCGAACCATTGCGCTTCGAAATAACCAGCCAGACCGTGCTCGGTCAGGTAAAAATCTTCCATGTTTTTTCCGTTCGTACTTTTAGAAAAGTGATTGTATCGAACGCGGAAATTAACGGGTATTTCTGGCCGCACATTCCAATAGGAAAACAGATGAAAACGCCGCGTATGTGAAAAAGCCCTTTCATCTCAAAGATAAAAGGGCTTGTTAATCGCTTCGGTTAAGTCGCTAACTATTGTGGTAGAACAACGTTACCATCTTGAATTGGGAACGTTTTTGTCGCTGGTTTGCTCGCCAAACGAACCGTCGTTGGTGCACCTGAAACTTCGTAAGTGACGTCGTAACCCACTACTTTATCAGATGTCGTATATTCTGTATGACACTGTTTTTTCGTCGTTGTTACTACATCACCTTTTTGCACATTCTCCTGGATCTTACGACCTGTCAGTGCACCAGCAATCGTACCAGCTGCAGTTGCAATCACTTTACCTGAGCCACCACCGATTTGGTTGCCCAGCGCTGCTCCAGCTGCTGCGCCACCAACCGTACCAATAATTTTATTGTCATCCGCAGGGGCAACTTGCTCGGTTACTACCACGTCTTTACATACTTGGTGCGGCTTTTTCACCGTTTCAGTCACCGCTTCAACCAAAGTAATGTTTGCTTGAGTTGGAGCTGGTGGCGTTTTGTCTTTACAGCCTGCTAGTACAGCAACAACTGCCGTTGCAATTGCGATAGATTTCATATTCATGATTTACATCCCAGTATGGTTTGCTTTGATGAGCGTTATGGTAAATCGCAAAAGGGAAATCACATCAGACGAAAACAAACCCTCTGTTATTAACAAGTAAAGAAACACTGTTTTATAAGAGGTACGTCAAGAAACACTCAGCAGAATGTCAACAGAGATAAAACTGTATCACTACTGATTATGATTGGGCTGGACTAGTCTATGAGATTTATTTTTAAGCCAAGCTCAAAAATAGTTCGTCATCCGTTAAATACTTATGACGGTGGCTTAGATTACGCACGTGCATAAACATAAAATCAGGGAAACCAGGCGCTATAATGTTATTTGGTTCCCAGCATACACCGCCAACAAACACATATCGCCCCTGCTTGTCATCTTCGTGAAGGGGGTTATTAAGAGGAGAAGAAAACTCTGCTCGGCAACCTTCAACCACACAAACAATTTGTCCTTTAAAAAGGCCAATCACGCGCTTTACAAGATTTGCCTTGATACCACACCTCCATGCTTGGCGAGTGGCCATCTCATAGCCATATTTTCGGATCGCTTTCTTTTGCAAATGTACTACTAGGTTCATTTTGACTCCTGATTCAAGCAACTACGTGAAGCCCAAAGTCATAAAAGCAGATAGACGTCTATACCCGAGTGAGCTCATGGTACGTGGGAATAAACTACGTGATTAGACTGAGTTTAGTGTCGGATGAGATACACCGTCCACGATGCTGTAACGTATCGATTTACACCTATCAAAGGCAGATAACACATCAACTTTTGAGTGCTTTCCTGCGCTGTATCTGGTTACTTCTGTATATTACTATAACGAAATCACCCTCCACGTTTACCTATATAAATTTGTCGTAACGATAGAGGGTGCTTATCATGGATGAGAGGATAACGCCTACGCGTCGATGAGATAATTTTGACCTTCAGTTTCTAAACGATCAATCATTTTACGACACTCATTTAAATCAAGAGGTTGTTCAAAGCGGCGCTTGAGATTCATCAAAAAGAAGATATCTTCACACATGGCTTTCTCAGGTTCGTCACTGATTTTGGCGACCGGTGAACCATTGCACGTGACCATTTTTATCACGATAGAAAGTGGCTGGTAGGCTTCACCATCTTTATTGACATAATCACCCATATCATTGGCAAGAAAAGTACCGATACCAAAACTCACCTGAATACGTCCTTGGAAATACTCGCAAATATCTAACGCTTGTTCGAAGTTAAGTCCGTCGGTAAACACCAGTGTTTTTGTTAATGGGTCTATATTCAGCGACTGGTAGTGTGCAATGATTTTTTCACCCCAGCTATAAGGGCAACCACTATCGTGACGTACACCGAAGTACGCGTTACTTAGTTCTTCATCAAAGTCTTTAAGGAAAGCATCGATACCAATCGTATCGGTTAACGCAATACCTAGTGCACCATTAAACATTTTTTGCCAACGTTGCAACGCCACTTTTTGCGAATCTCGCACATTCACCAGAGCTTGGTGTCCCATAAACCATTCATGAGCAACGGTGCCGATAGGCGTCAAATTCAGCTCTTTTGCTAAGTGATAGTTACTTGTTCCTGTCAAACATTCCGGCACTTCCTGGCACAAATATTCCAGCATAGTGCGCTGAGCTTGGAAGGAAAAACGTCGACGCGTCGACATGTCAGAAAATTTAAAGTTAGTAATGTTACGACGTTTTAGTTCCGACTTTAGGTGCCGAACTTTCTCTTCTAAAACAGTGGTAAATTGCGCAACAGGGATATCTGACCAACGCTGACGGCTACGAACTTCAGACACGATACTCATGATGATCGTTTCGTACAAGATGGTATCTCGCCACAAACCGTTAATGGTAATTCTTAACTGGCTTGAGCCATCAGCCATGGCTTTATTATGGAAAGAGACATCACTTTGTGGGTTGAAACGGAAATGGCGCAGTGCATCAACAAAGTCAGGATTCAGGTAAGGCGCGACACGCTTAATATATTCAATTTCTTCTTGCGTAAATTGAATATCTTGCAGTTTAAAGACTTCGGCTTTTACCTCGGGCAAAAGCTCAGAGAGGTCTTCCTCACTGCGCACGATAAACTTATATGACACCATCGCATCAGGGTAAAGCGCTGTTACAGCGCTCATCATATTGACTTTGTAGACATCGAAATCCAAAGCGCTTTGAATGATGCGGGAAGAAAATAGTTTGGTGGTCATTAGGTGCCCTTCTACATGCCCTTCCTGGGTATATAACTTTTTGTTACTAACTAATTTGCGTAAACAATAAACACCCATCTATAGTTTGTCAACTTTTGTTACTAACCACTCATTTTTATAAGGTTTTTTTGTCTAGAATTCGAGCAAGCATTGTGAATAAGTCAGAGTCATCCGTAAATTTATGCTCAAGCCGTATTACGAACACTACCAAAAACGTTTCTAACAACTCGTTACTTACCCATTGATTGACCACTTGTTATGCGCTAGATTACTTACAAATCAATATTAGGACCCAACCATGATCGTATCTGTCGACATTATTCCATTCAGGCTATCTGGCTGTGCCGATAAGGGATTGGAAGTGTTGTTGATTAAACGTTCAAATCCAAATCGGCCATACCATGGAGTCTGGGCACTACCGGGCGGATTTGTCTTTGATAAAGACTTAACCAGTGAAGGCGGACGCCCGGCCGATGAAAACTTTGAAGCGGCGCGTCGCCGAATTTGCCGTGAGAAAATCCATACCTACCCTCGCCATTTTAGCGAAGCGTTTATCGACGGTGATCCAAAGCGCGATCCAGAAGACTGGAGCTTAAACATTACGCACTACGCCTTAGTTGATCGTAACAATGTAGAGCAAATAAATAATGCAGGTGTACCGGAATGCCAACTTAAATGGTTTTCGCTACAGGCTATTCTCAATGGAGAAGAAACCCTCGCATTTGATCATCAAAAAACCATTGAAAAAGCGTGGCAAAAGCTTCGTGCATCCATTGAATACACATCGGTTCTTTTGTTTGCATTAGACAAAGAGTTTTTGGTTGCGGACATCATTTCTGCTTATCAAGAGTTTGGTATTGATATCAGCCGAATGACGATTAAGCGCCGCTTGATAGATTCAGGCGTACTAAAACCCACTAATAAAGTCGCTTCAACCAACAAAGGCAAAGGTGGAAAACCCGCAATGGTATATACGCTGACTAGCGACGAAGTAACCTTTTTTCAAAACTGTTTGCGTGGATAAACGCAGACAATCAGACAGACAAGGAGTCTGCCATGACTGTTCGAGTAAACTATCAAACTACAGCAGTGATCGACGTTGATCCAGAGAAAGGCTTTAGTGAGTTATGTCCAGATGAACTGCCCGTTGCAGGTGCGTTGGAAATCGTACCGGAACTTTTGAACAATCATGCCAAAGGCCGATTAAAACTGGTCAGTCGTGACTTGCACCCACCGAAAGCAAAATGGGATGCAGAATCGCCAGCCAATATGCTTGAGCCCGTTGGTTTACCGAATGTGGATATAAAGTGGAACCGCCACTGTGTGCTTGGCACAACAGGTTCTGAGCTGCTAGATGGCTTACCACCCGTGTTGGACTATGATTTTCAAGTTAATAAAGGTATGGATCCTGACGCACACCCTTACGGTATTTTTTTCCATGATATTGCCGACACCAAAACGACAGGCGCGCATGAATTTCTAAAGTTCAACGGGATTGATACCTTAGTTATCGGTGGCCTTGCCTTAGACTTTTGTGTGAAAAAATCCGTCATGCAAGCACTGGAACTTGGCTACAATGTGGTAGTTAATCTTGCTTCAACTCGTGCGGTGCTGCCTGATAATGTAGAGAATGTGCTGACAGAGCTCAGAGATAATGGCACATTATTTGTCGAAAAAGCGGACGACATCATCGTAGAAAAGTTCGCCTAGAAACGATAGTAACCGAGAAGGATTTCACCATGCATCAACATGAAAAATTGAATTACGTTGAATTTGGTTCCACTAATGTCAGTGCGACCAAACAATTTTTTGAGCGTGCTTTTGACTGGAGCTTTACCGATTATGGTCCAGAATATTCTGCATTTTCAGGACAAGGGTTGGATGGCGGATTCTTCAAATCTGAGTTTATAAACCAAACCGCAAATGGTGGCGCACTTTTAGTATTTTATAGCTCAGACATTCAGGCCACTCAGACAAAAGTAGAGCAGCATGGTGGAAAAATTATCCGCCCTATTTTCGAATTCCCCGGCGGCTGTCGATTCCACTTCACTGAACCGAGTGGAAATGAATTCGCAGTATGGTCAGAGAGCCATTAAGTCATCACAAATCAACAACACACCATCAACGTGAGCCCAAGCTAGCCAGATCCGGAACTGGCATTACATTTCTGGTTGACCTCATCCTTGGTTTAATTCACTGTTAGCGCAACAATTAATCGATGAGGCGCTAGACCTCGACCAAGGATGTCAAATGACTGCCGTCAGTTTTTTTCGCTTACTCTGCCTCGCTGCTATTTGGGGTGGCTCGTTTCTGTTTATGCGAGTCGCCGCCAACACATTCGGGCCGGCTTACTTAATCGAATTTCGAGTTACATTTGCCGCCGTCGCTTTGTTATTGATCGCCGTATATTTGAAGAAGAAACTCACGTTAACTGCGCATACTAAACACTTCTTTATTATTGGCTTATTCAATAGCGCAGTTCCATTTTTACTCTTTGCGTACGCAGCCCAGACACTGAATGCATCAACTTTAGCAATATTGAACTCAACCGCCCCAATATGGGGAGCACTAGTTGGCTTTGTTTGGTACCGCAGCCCACTCACAGCGAAATCTGTTCTCGGTATGCTAATAGGCATTGGAGGCGTTGCAGTCTTGGTCGGCTTAGATACTTCAACCATAGGTGAAGAAGCCATGCTCCCTATTGCCGCCAGTTTGATGGCTTCTTTCAGCTATGGCATTGCTACCAACTACACTAAAAATGCGCCACAAGTGCCTGCTTTTGACAATGCTCACGGCAGCATGTGGGCGGCGGTTATTTGGGTACTGCCGCTGCTACCATTCTTACCAATGCGTGCAGAACCAAGTCATTTCGAATGGAGCTCTGTTGTCACGCTCGGCGTTGTATGTACAGGGTTCGCTTATTTGCTCTATTTCCGCTTAGTTTCTGATATCGGCCCAGCGTCAGCACTGACTGTCACTTTTCTTGTTCCTGTTTTTGGTATCTTATGGGGCTACTTGGTGCTAGATGAGCCCGTCGGCTCTAACACCATCATAGGAACAATTCTAGTGCTTAGCGGCACTATGCTAGTCACCGGTTTCTCCCCAACAGCAATGCTCGCGAAGCGAAAACGAAGCGTGGCTTAATCAGCCTAATATAACTTCCACACCTCGCTTTTTGATTTGCTCAAGGTCGCTTTTCGGAGCGGCTTTGTCAGTCAGCAGCACTGATATTTCGTCAGTCTTACCAATTGATGAGGGATAAATTTGCCCAAATTTACTAGAATCCGTTAGAACAATATTGCGCCTTTTTTTCGCAATGATGGTTTCTGCGATCTCAGCGCGCATCATGTCGCGGCTAGTAAAGCCAGTGTCTTGATGGAAGCCGTCAATACCCAAGAAGGCCGTGCTGAAATGAATGTTCTCAATACACAACTTAGTCAGCGGTCCGACCAAGCTCTCGCCTTGGTGCTGATACACGCCACCAAGCAAGATAATGTTGGCAGAAGTGTTACGGATGAGATGGGCGATATACGCCGATGGCGTAATGATGGTCACATCGCCGCGCTCAGCCAATGTCCGAGCCAACAACGCATTGGCACTGCCTCCTTCAATCAGCACTGTCTCATTCGGTGCGACCAAATCCGCAGCTTGGTTTGCGAGCGATTGTTTAATATCGAAACGTACTTCTAGACGGGCATCAATGTCATCACTTTGCAACGCGGTAGCTGCGCCGTGAACGCGCTTTAGGTAGCCCTGTTGCTCCAGAAAGTTCAAATCCTGTCTGATGGTCACACCCGACACGCCAATGATGTCAGAAAGCTCTGTGACTTGAACGCGTTTACGGTCGTTCACTAATTGCAGGATTTCATTTTGTCTTGGGTTCACAGGTTCGCTCCTTATTGATGAGCTTACAGTATACTCACCTGATGTTTCATATGAAAAGAACTTGAAAGTAAAAAGGAAAAAACGCGTGGTCTGATTAGCCAAGCTGTACCTTGCGAATATCGCTCCCATCAACAGATAATAGGGCAACGAAAATGGGATGGAAGAAGAGGGGTTAACTCCCTACATCCCAACAACGATAGAGACTAGGATCAAAGTAATGGAAGAAATTTACTTCGCAGGCGGCTGCCTTTGGGGCGTGCAAGAATTTATGCGCCACCTTCCGGGCGTAATCAACACAGAAGCCGGGCGAGCAAATGGCACAACGGATAACACTCAATCCGAATACGATGGCTACGCAGAGTGCGTGAAAACCCAGTTCGATGCTGAGCAAGTTTCGGTTGAAACTTTAATGGGGTATTTGTTTGAGATAATCGACCCTTACAGCGTTAACAAGCAAGGTGAAGACGTAGGTGAGAAGTACCGTACTGGTGTTTATAGCCAAAACGAACAGCATCTCACCATCGCGAAAGCGTTTATCGCAGCACGACCGGACGCCGACAAGATCGCCGTAGAAGTACTGCCACTCACAAATTATGTGCCAAGTGATGATGAGCACCAAGACAGACTCACAAACTTTCCGAATGATTACTGCCACATCCCATTAGATTTACTACATAAATACAGGGATAACTCGTAACCATTCAGTCAGCATCGCTTTAAAAGGCAAGATGCATATCAGTTTAAATCGATGCCTTCCACTAATGACAATGTCATTTCTGCCGCCGATATTTCCTTACAACCCGACGAGTTTTGTCCGCACCACAACGGTGTGAATTCATCTCGGTTTTGCTTTTCCATAAGCGCTCTTAGTTGAGCCATTTCAATGGAGGCGTATGGGAATTTCGGCGCAAACTCACTGATGTAGCCTAGCTCCGACATCGCGCGATTCACAATGCCTCTCGCTGGTCGGCCCGAGAAAACATTGGTCACTGCGGTATGTTGCGCGCGTTCACTGGCAATGGCATATCGATGTAAAGACGATGTTTTCGCCTCATCACACAACAAATAGACGCTGCCAACTTGAACGGCACTCGCTCCTAATCTCAACGCGGCTTCCACCCCACTTCTATCAGCGATTCCGCCTGCAGCAATAACGGGCAAATTCACCCGTTTGGCGATTTGTGGTAATAACGCCATCAAACTTAATTGAGTAGTTAAATCATCCGATAAAAACATACCTCGGTGTCCACCAGCCTCCAAGCCTTGGGCGATAATACCGTCAACGCCTTTTGCTTCTAGCCAAAGTGCTTCGTCCACCGTGGTCGCTGACGAAAGGATCTTCCCTCCCCACCCTCTAATTCGAGCTAACAGATCATCGTCTGGCAAACCAAAGTGGAAACTGATCACTGGCGGTGCAAATGGTTCAATCGCGTCAGCAATATCATGATTGAAAGGCATCCTTGTCGGAGCGTTTGGCTGAGCCTGAACGGTTGCATCAACCTCGGAAAAATACGGTTGCAGCGTTTTTTGCCACTTTTCGTGCTTGTTGGCGTCATACTCCGGCATTTCATGGCAAAAGAAATTGAGGTTAAACGGTCGGTTAGTTGCCTGCTTGATAAGTTGAAGTTCTTTTACGATGGCGTCTTTGTTCAGCATTCCACAAGGTAACGAGCCAAGCCCGCCAACATTACTGACGGCGATGGTCATTTGGCTGTCTTGCACACCGGCCATTGGCGCTTGAATAATCGGTAACTCTGTTCCCAAAAGTGTATTAAATACCTTGTTTATCATGATCTTTCCTTGAAAACTTAACCTTTACCTGTGATGGATCTGCGCCATCGTTATCCAGACTAGACTTTCACATGATTAAACACTTATAAAGTTAAAGTGATGCATTTGTGCGCTATGCACTTTTGATAGAAATGACAAAGGGAGCCTATGGCTCCCTTAATATGCTGAATAACAAGAATCAAAGTGACTATCGTACGACATCTGATTCAAGCTCTAGCTCTGCTACAGACAGCATGGCAAACTCTTCCTCGGCGGTTGCTGCCACCAGTTTGTTGCGGCTGTATAACCCATAATAAACACCACCGATAAGAAACAATCCCATTGTCATGAAAAAGGCTGAGGGATCAAAAGCATAAACACCTGTCATTGCGATCAAAGAAAGCACCAGAGAAATACTCGAAGTAATTATCCCACCAGGCGTTTTATATGGACGAGTTAATTCCGGCTGTTTAATTCGCAATAAAATATGGCTCAAGGACATTAATGCGTACGATACAGTCGCACCGACAACAGCCATCGCCAAGATTAAGTCCCCCTCACCCGTAAGTGAAACCAAGAACCCAAAAACGCCCGGAACCAAAAGCGCACGAGAAGGCACTTTTTTGTCACTGGTTAATGACAAAGTTTGCGGTAAATAACCCGCGCGGGAAAGCGCAAACACCAAGCGACTGTAACCATAAATGATTGAAAAGAAAGAAGCGATAAGGCCAGCCAATCCAAGTAAGTTCACGGCCATTGCTACCGTTGAATTGCCCGTAAGCTTTAGGGCGTCAACTAATGGCACCGCGCTATCGCCTATGACCTTTGAGCCAACCGCACCAGCCAAAAGGACGACTACGAGAGTTGCGGTTAGCAATAAAAACAGCATCGCACCAATGATGCCTTTGGGAACATCTTTTGCCGGATTTTTTGCCTCCTCTGCCGCTAAAGGCACACCTTCAACCGCAAGAAACAACCACATTGCAAATGGCAACGCAGCCCATACGCCATACCACCCAAACGGCAAGATTTCTGTTGCCTGAGCCGTCGCCGGAGCAATATCGAATAAGTTATTAACATCAAAGTGACCAATAAGCACAGCAGCAGTAATGAGAATAGCTAGCACAGCCAAACCGCTGATGACCATCATCACTTTGAGAGCTTCGCCAACACCTGCCATATGAATAGCGATAAAGACGGCGTAGAAAAGTGCGTAAACAACAGGGCCATCGATACCAACCAATTCATTCACGGCTGAGCCAATAAAAATCACTATCGCAGCAGGCGCGAGCGCATATTCAATCAAAACTGATAAGCCAGTGAAAAAGCCGCCTGTCGGCCCCATCGCCTGTCTTGCGAAGCTGTAACCACCACCCGCAGCAGGAATAGCCGCAGACATTTCAGCTAAAGACAATACTAGCGTGAAATACATTACTGCCATCGCGATAGCAGCAATAAGAAAGCCTCCCCATCCTGCTTGAGCGATGCCAAAGTTCCAACCGGCGAAGTCACCAGATATAACATACGAGACACCTAAGCCAGCAAGTAAAATCCAACCTGCGGTGCCTCTTTTTAGCTGCCTTTTGGCCAAGTACTCCTGATGTTTAGACATAGTAAATCCTTCTACTTTGATGAAATTAAAAAGTTGTCGCTGTGTTTATCTTCAACGCTTGCGCCACTTGGCTCATTGATATCTGAGCGATCTTTCAGATTCACTCCTGACAGTTGTAATTTTCGAGCTTCCTTGAGCAAGTAAAATGCGCGTTCACAGGCATCGTCATAGTTGAGCCCCTGAGGGCGCACATTGGAAATGCAGTTTCTTTGGGAATCTTTAGAGCCTCGTTTAGCCCCCCAAGTGAGATACATACCCATGCTATCCGGAGAAGTTAGACCGGGCCTCTCTCCAATTAAAACCAGCACGGCCTTAGCGTTAAAACATTCACCAACATCATCCCCTACCGCTACTCTTCCTTGCTTTACGATTGTGATAGGTGTGAATTTCCATTGATGTTCATCATCAGCGCTTAAAAGAGAAATCAATCGCGTAACAACAGGCACGGCATGGTTTTGAATTGCGACGGAAGAAAGTCCATCAGCAATAACAATCGCAAGATCAATGTCAGTGTTATGCTCATTTGCTATCGAGTTGAGCGTTTTCCAAGAAGATTCATCGAGCTGCCGTCCTAAATCGGGCCTTTGCAAGTACATAAGCCGATCACTCACTTGGCTGCTCACTACCACTGGAGGCTCTAAGGTATTTTCAAGAATCGAGTAAGAGTCCGACAAACCAGCAACGAGAGACTCAATATTCAAACTGCAATGCACTGCATCCATAGCTTGGGCATGATCCAGCTGAAATGAGAGTAACTCGTTGGTTGGTACACTGTTTCCGCTGCGACCCAGAGCGATCCGAGCAGAGGTGAAGTCGCGTAACTTGCCCCAAGGGTTGTGTGTGACAACTTCAGACTCATCTTGTGGGGACTGAGCAATGGTGATTACTTTACCCATGAGAATACCCCTTATTCAGTTGATTAATTGCTCCCGAAAACGAGCGAGAGATTTGCTCACTTAACCGAACGTCTTGCACGCTCTCGAAAATCTGCATCTCCATTAACCATTGTTCAAACTCTGGAGCTGGCTTCAGACCGAGTACTTTTCTTGCGTAAAGGGCATCGTGAAATGAGGTAGTTTGATAGTTGAGCATGATGTCATCAGACCCTGGAATACCCATGATGAAAGAGCACTCGGCCACGCCTAACAGTGTCAGCAAATTATCCATGTCATTCTGATCGGCATAGGCATGATTGGTGTAACAGATGTCGCAACCCATGGGTAAACCAAGCAGCTTCCCACAAAAATGATCTTCAAGCCCAGCACGAATGATCTGTTTGCCATCAAACAGATACTCAGGGCCAATAAACCCAACAACTGTATTAACCAACAAAGGATCGAACTGTTTCGCGACAGCATAAGCACGGGCTTCACAAGTCTGTTGATCGACCCCATGAAATGCATTCGCAGACAGCGCGGTACCTTGTCCGGTTTCAAAATACATCACATTGTTTCCTACGCTACCTCGATTCAAAGACAACGCGGCTTCATGGGCCTCTTTCAAAATCGACAAGTCGATTCCGAAGGTATCATTCGTCCCTTGCGTGCCGCCTATCGACTGAAAAACGAGATCGACTGGTGCGCCCATTTCAATGGCTTCGATCGTGTTCGTTACATGAGTTAACACACAAGACTGAGTCGGTATTTGATAGTGTTGAATCACCTCATCCATTAGGTTCATTAACTTGATAGCTTGAGGCACATTATCTGTTGCCGGATTGATACCGATAACCGCATCGCCATTTCCGTACATCAGACCATCAAAAATGGTCGCTGCGATACCGTTGAGAGAATCAGTGGGATGATTCGGCTGTAAGCGAGTAGACAGGCGACTCGGCAAACCTATCGTATTCCGAAAAGCCGTGACAACTTGGCATTTTTTAGCAACGAGAATCAAATCCTGGTTGCGCATAATCTTACTGACTGCGGCCACCATTTCTGGTGTTAAACCTTGACGAATTTTAGCCAACGTTTCACCATCGGCTTCTTCACTCAGCAGCCAATTTCGAAAATCTCCGACCGTCAAGTGCTCAATCTGCTTAAAGGCTTCAAGGTCATGCGTATCGATAATTAGGCGAGTGATATCGTCGCTTTCGTATGGAATAACCGCCTCGTTAAGAAACGTTTTAAGTGGTAACTCAGACAGCGCCATTTGTGCGACTACACGTTCTGCCGCTGACTGAGCACAAACCCCGGCTAACGCATCGCCTGAGCGCTCCGGTGTCGCTTTCGCCATCAAGTCAGCTAATGACTTAAAGGTATAGACTTTACTTCCTTGTTGCCGACGATAAGTTGCCGTCATTGCTCTTCCTCTTCACTATTTGGTTCGCTTTTTGCTGAACTATCAATAAGCTTTAAGAAAGTATTGCCAAATGTGTTCCGTAGCGTTATCAAAAACTGGCAACATTTATAAACCAATAATAAACAATGAGTTATGTAAATACTGCTCCAACATGACTCACAAAAAAGGAATGAGCATCACAAGGATGAGTAACCAAATGCCCCAAACTGCACCAATGCTGTGCATCCATCACACTAAGGATGCAAACCAACAAGCTGCGAGTCTGATAAACTGGCAACAGGAATATGACCAACTCAGCGATGGTCGATTTTTAGGTCAAATTCGAGAACGACGATTTCCCAATTTCCATGTGTTTCGTGAAGACAGTAACCGCTCGCTAAGACAGCAATGCAGGGTTGAAGAGGGAGGTATTTGGTTGGGTTTGAGTGCGGAAAATAAGCCGCTACACCTAAATCACAGTCAGTTTAATTCAAGCCAACTTTTGCTTAGGCAAGGTGGCGCTGATTTTGAGTTAATGACACCGGAGCAGTTTTCTATCTATGGAATAGTGCTCGACAAAAACTTCGTTCACATCATAGAAAATCAACTTGAGCTTGGGAGTATCCAAAACAACACATTACACTTAACGGGTTTGACGGAAAAACACATTCAACAACTTAAATACTACTTAGGCACGTTACTTGGTTCCGCCGAGCCAAGATGGTCTGAAACCACACATCAAGCAATCTTAAAAGATATTGTGCTGGAGTTGTTCTCACTCAGTTCACTGCACACGAGCCGTCCGATATCAATCTCTCATCGTCAACACGTGATGCACCGTATAAAACAACAGCTACAGGATCTAGACTACCGTACACCGATAACCGTCAGTGAACTGTGTGACGCAGTACACGTCAGTCGTCGCACACTACAGTACACCTTTGAACATTGCTGTAATACTTCCCCAAAGCAGTTCATACATCGAATGCGCCTGAATCAAGTACGTAGAGTGCTACAAAACCCTGAAGATAATCGAACAATTGCAGAAATCGCTTTTGACTTTGGTTTTTTCCATCTCGGGCAGTTCAGTCAAAGCTACAAGCGGCTATTTGGTGAGACGCCAACTGAAACGAGAAAATGGGAGCCCAGCAAATAAAATGACAGGCAGTATATTCTTTCAGATCCTGCGTTGGGGCCATGTTATGCAGTCGCAATGATTTGCTGAAACTTAGCATGAAGCTCTTCAAGTGCCGCTTCAACATCCGGTTCTGCACGGCTCAAGTGCGAGATTAACGTCATAAAATAGCAGTCAAAAATCAGCGGTATTTTTCCCTCAAGGACGGAGCTTCCGTTTACAGATTGAAACAAAGCTTGGTTAAACGACTGATAATAATCCAAATCCCAAATCACTTCTTTCAACAAAGCTCGGCTCAGCTCAACGTTCGCAAAATAGTAGCGATAGTATTTCTCCGTCAGCGCCAAACCAATGTCGATATCGGTTTTACCTTCCACACTGACTAGCGTTTCTTGGCTGATCTGTTGCAGTTGCGCCAGCATCCCTTCGCGCAAAATCGACAGTTTAGTCGGGAAATGGCTAAACACTGTGCCATCGGCTACTCCTGCTTCTCTCGCTATCTGCCTTGTGGTCGTCATGTCATAGCCATTTTGAGCAAAAGATGCCCATGCGGCTTTTAGAATTTTATCTCTGGTTTGTTGTCGCTTCGTCATTGATGTGTCTGCTTAATGAGCCTGAAAGGATCATACCTTGCGTGGTTGAGATTGACAAATTGAGCGCGCTCATTTATAAAATTGAGCATGCTCATTTTATATAAAAACAAAAGGAATCGCTCATGTACGTATTAAACAAACTAGGCCAAGGATTGATTTTCTTCCCGACCATCTTCTGCTTTTCGTATATTTTAAGACCGATATTAATGGTCATCCTTATTCCAGGAGGACTCGCACTTTTGGCGTTAATCGGTGGCGCAGAAGTCAGAGCAGAACTCAAAGCCATGCTGCTTGAGGAGTTTTTTGGCGTTAGCCCATCGCACACCACCTCGAAAAAGGCGTGAGTGCGCTACAAACGTTGGCAAGGCTAAGTAAAAAAGAAAACGCGCAGATATCGAGATCTCAATACCTGCGCGTAGATGTGGTGAAAATAAGACTGGCGTTAGTCAGTATTCATGTTCTGGCCAATTCGCCATAAAACGCCACTAGGGTCAAACAAACAACATTCGCGCATGCCCCAAGGTTGCTCGACCAACTCAGTCAAACGCGAACCAAATTCTTCATGACCCACTTTGGATAAGTGCTGATGCCAGCTTTCTGCGTCTTCTACGAGCAAGTGCATCATGAAGTTATTGCCGTGTTCTGGCTCATAAAAATTCTGTAAAAGAAACGCGCAGCTACCTTGAGAGAAGTATGCTACATCACCGAAGTCCGATGCCATTTCAAAGCCAATCGCCTCATAAAAACGTTTTGATAGCGCGTAATCTTTCGCCGGAACAAATGATTTGATTTCAACAATATTGAGGTTTTCCATTTCCAATTTCCTAAGCCTTTTTCCATAAAACTGACTGACGTAATCTCGCTCTATGCCTTCTATTCGCCTTGCGTAATCTGCTGTGATGACAGTGGCACACACTCTGCCATTTGCGTTTGTAACCACGTGATAAATTTATGTTCGAGTTCTGTACGCTTTTTATCTTGACTCAATAAAACGTAATTGCAACTTGATGGAGAAAACCCAAATGGTGCGACCAAATTACCACGCTTAATATCGTCCATGACAAAAGGATACGATCCCATTGCGACGCCTAAGCCATCCACCGCTGCTTGTATGCAAAAATAAAAATGCGTGAATGATTGCTGAGTGTTGCCGTTGAAAGTTTCACAACGTGTTGATTGCTGCCAATCCGCCCAAGCATTCGGTCTGGTTTGGCTATTCAACAATCGAGCTGCTTTCAAATTGTCTTTAATGGATTGCCAATACTCAGGAGAAAATACCGGCCCCACCCACTCTTCCACAAGAATGGTTTTGTCGTAATCGTGATGCTGCGCAAAATCGTCTCGACGAATCGCCATCGAAAGCCCAGTTGATCCTAATGTTACCGGGCCACCAGCCGTCGACAAACGAACATCAGCACGGTGTTCATCATTAAACGCGGCCAACCTTGGCATCAACCAGCGCATGGTTAATGTCGGTTCACAAGACACTTCAAGATGCTGATGCTTCTCTTGCATAAGCGTATTCACGCCTGTTTCTAGCGTTTGGAATGCCGTTTCTGTGTATGTCTTGAGTAATTCGCCTTCTGCCGTCAACACGACTTTCCTGCCCTCTTTGAAGAACAAAGGTTGAGACAGATATTGCTCAAGTTGCTTGATCTGCTTACTCACGGCTCCGTGGGTAATGTTCAGTTTGTCAGCCGCTTCAGTGTAGCTTGAAGAACTCGCCGCAACGTGGAAGACATAAAAAGATTTCAGGTGACGCATCTGTGAGTTTTTCTCACCAATATGGGAATATTTTTCGATTATAGTCAGTAATAAAGACGCCTACAATTCCGCTACATCCCAGACTTCATCATTCAAACAGGAAATCGATATGGAATTTGTAACTCTTGCGTTATTAGGTGTGCTTATTGTTATTAGCCCTGGCGCAGACTTTGTTTTGGTATTAAGAAATAGCTTAAATCAAGGACGAAAAGCAGGCGTGTACAGTGCGATTGGTATCAGCATGGCGATCAGCATCCACATCGCTTACTCCATGCTGGGGATCAGTTACTTAATTTCACAAAATGAATGGTTGTTTAATCTCGTGCGCTATCTTGGGGCCGCTTATCTTGTCTACCTTGGGATTAAAGGAATATTCTCCTCGCAGCCTACGTCAAACTCAGAAACCATTCAACAGAGCGAGTATTCAATGTGGCGATTTTTCATGCAGGGATTTCTGTGTAATTTACTCAATCCCAAGACGATGCTGTTTTTTCTGAGTATTTTTAGCCAAGTGATTTCTCCCGACTCTAATCAGCAACACATCGCCTTTTTTTACGGGATTTATATGATTGCGCTGCATGGTATTTGGTTTTCTATCGTTGCTGTTTTATTCACGTCATCCCAGCTACAAGCTTTCTTGTTGAAGATTAAGCATCGACTCAATCAAGCATGTGGGGCGGGATTGATCATTTTCGGCGCAATGCTGGGCTTAAAGGTGTAGTGCGCTTGCGGTCCGATTACCCCAGTTCAAATTGATCATTGAACAAGTGGCAGTAATCAAATAAAAATCTACATTATCAATACTTTAAATTAGAAAAAACAGCCAACGTGCGCTGGCTGTTTCGATACAGTTAATGGATGACCCGAGCGTCCCCTTTAAATAACTGAGACAGATCGATAGTGAATATCGTCACTGTCGGACGTTTAGGCAGAGCATTTTCGATCGAAAACTCTGGCCCAGCTGGAACGAGGGGGAAGTGAATAGCAGTCGGCCACGTTGACGAAGCTTCATTACCGCCCGGCTCAGATATTGAGAAAGAAAACGCAGGTAAACGGGTCATAACACTTACCTCAAATGACTGATTAGCGGGCTCAAGCGAGCCCGCTTAGGTTTTGCAATGTTATTGTTATTTTAACGCTTACTTAATCACTAACGATTGATGACGTTAGATATCAAGTTCTTTGTCTTCAACGTGGTTGGTGATCATCGCTTCAGTGGTGATCATCAAGCCAGCAACAGACGCTGCGAATTGAAGCGCTGAACGTGTTACTTTCGCAGGGTCCAAGATGCCCATTTCGATCATGTTGCCGTATTCACCTGTTGCAGCGTTGTAACCGTAATCGGAATCACCAGCTTTGACAGCGTTCGCCACAACAGAAGCTTCGTCACCTGCGTTAGTTGCGATTTGACGAAGAGGCTCTTCCATTGCACGTAGCGCAACTCGGATACCCACGTTTTGGTCATCATTGTCGCCTTTTAGATCCGCCAATTCTTTCGCGATCTTAGTTAGGGCAACACCACCACCAGCAACAATACCTTCTTCAACCGCTGCGCGAGTAGCGTGTAGCGCATCGTCCACGCGATCTTTCTTCTCTTTCATCTCAACTTCGGTTGCAGCGCCGATCTTGATCACCGCTACGCCGCCAGAAAGCTTCGCAACACGTTGTTGAAGCTTGTCTTTATCGTATTGAGAGGTGGTTGTTTCGATTTGTTTTTCAATCGAAGCCACACGATCGGCAATCGCGCTTGCTTCTGCTGCGCCACCCACAATGGTTGTTGTGTCTTTGGTGATGGTCACTTTCTTCGCACTACCTAGTTGCTCTAACGTTGCTTTTTCGAGCTCTAGGCCGATTTCTTCAGAGATGACCGTACCAGCAGTTAGTACCGCAATGTCTTCCATCATCGCTTTACGATTGTCACCAAAGCCAGGCGCTTTCACCGCGGTCGCACGCACGATGCCGCGCATGTTGTTCACAACCAATGTCGCTAGCGCTTCACCTTCGATGTCTTCAGCAATGATCAATAGCGAGCGAGAAGATTTCGCCACTTCTTCTAGTACAGGCAATAGCTCGCGGATGCTGCTGACTTTTTTGTCCACCAATAGGATGTAAGGGTTGTCTAGCTCGACGCTGCCATTTTCTTGGTTAGTGATGAAGTATGGCGACAAGTAACCGCGGTCAAATTGCATACCTTCAACCACAGACAATTCGTTGTTTAGACCTTGGCCTTCTTCAACCGTAATCACGCCATTGCGACCCACTTTCTCCATCGCTTCTGCAATGATTTCACCGATCGCGCGATCGCTGTTTGCAGAAATGCTACCCACTTGGGTGATAGATTCTTTGTCGCTGCATGGCTTAGACATTTCACGTAGTTTCTCAACCGCCGCTTCAGTGGCTTTGTCGATACCACGTTTTAGGTCCATTGGGTTCATGCCAGAGGCTACCGCTTTAAGACCTTCATTGATGAAAGATTGCGCCAGTACGGTAGCGGTCGTTGTACCGTCCCCCGCTTCATCATTCGCTTTGGACGCCACTTGTTTCACCATTTGTGCGCCCATGTTTTCGAACTTATCTTTCAGTTCGATTTCTTTCGCTACAGACACGCCATCTTTGGTGATGGTTGGCGCGCCGTAAGATTTATCAAGCACAACGTTGCGGCCTTTCGGGCCTAGTGTCACTTTTACTGCGTCCGCCAGTAAGTTCACACCTTTCAGCATTTTTTGACGTGCGTCATTAGCAAATAATACGTCTTTTGCAGCCATGGTTATCTCCTCAAAAAACTACTACAAAAATAATTACTCAACGATTGCTAACACATCAGATTCGGACAGAATTAAGTATTCTGCGCCGTCAATTTTCTCGGTTTTCACGCCGTAACCGTCATTGAAAATGATTTGGTCGCCCACTTTGACTTCCATCGCAGCGCGTTCGCCATTTTCAAGACGTTTACCTAAACCAACAGCAATGACTTTCCCGCGGTTTGATTTTTTCACCGACTGAGAAGTTAAAACGATTCCCCCTTCAGATTTATTTTCCACCTCTTGTCTTTCAACAATTAGCTTGTCATTTAAAGGACGAATTTTCATTTTTAAGTGCCTCCTACTTGGAACCAAAAATAAAAGACAAAATAAACATCAAGATGGATTTGCGAGTCGACAGCTCGCTTTCGATGAAAATAATAAGGTCGAAAAATGAGAGTTCAAGAGGTGAATTTGATAAAAATTTTTTATTAAATTAAATAAAATTTTCTATCGAATTATCGCATTCACAACCACTTAGCATCTCTTTATGATGGAAAATATGCTCAATCAAATCTAGAGTGGTTACGTACTCTTAAAAAGGATAATCAAACAATGAAAAAGGCCGTATCTCTATTTCTTGCAACGTTGTGCGTGAGCTTCCTCTCCCCCAACGTGTCGGCTTCTGAACGCGCTGAACAAGGGTGGCAATTGATTGACAAGGGCGCGATGATTGTCGATGTGCGTACGCCGCAAGAGTTTTCTGAAGGGCATTTGGATAATGCCGTCAACTTCCCTTTATCTGAACTTGATAAACATTTTCAAGACGTCGATAAAGATCAAGCTATCGTGTTGTACTGTCGCAGTGGTAACCGCTCTGGCAAAGCGTATCAATACTTACAAACGCAAGGCTTTACGAATCTGCACAATGCAGGTGGCTTAGAAGAACTACAAGACGCCAAATAGTCGTCTCCGTTCTAATATACAAAGTAAAAGCACAGAGCGTGTCCCAAGCGTATTGTAACGCGCTCTGTTTCTAAATACTTATCTACAACAACTCTATTTTGGCCCTGCATCAAATTGAGTCAGGTTATCCGATATCTCGAGCCACGGCGCTTTCGACGCGACAAAAATATGGAAATCGGGCTTGTGAGAAGGTGTGTCATCCAAGATACCAAGGCGAATATTGACGATCCCATTGTTCTTTTTCGAATACAGACTTGATCCGCAGTGGCGACAAAAGCATAGCATGGTATTTTCGCTTTTCTGATAAGTTTGAATATCTTCTTTCCCTTGGATAATAAGCAGTTTATCCAACGCAATACCACCGGCAGATGAATAGTCAGAACCTGTGAACTTGCGGCATTCAGAGCAATGGCAATTTCCCATGTACTTGAATTCATCTGCCACTTCCAACTTTACCTTGCCGCACAGACATGAGCCTTTCAGTACTTCCATTTGAATTCCTTTTTGTTATGAATCTAATTGAATTAGATGGCTATCTCGACACCATGCCACTGCAATACGAAAAATTAAAGACAGGCAATACAGGTTTTCAAAAATGAAACGAAAATGTAAAACATTCCATTCAGAGTGAAGTGCGCTCGACACGTGAAAAATCGAGCTATTTTAGATACAAAAACACCAAGCAATAACGCTTGGTGTTTACCTCACAGAATGTCGCCTCAGAAAAGGCGCTTTCCGCTGTGCTTAAAAAATGCAGTGTTTAGTAAAGCTGGTCGCTTCGTTTGCAGTCCAGTCACCTTTCGGCTTATCTTTCAGGTTTTCACACCATTGCTCGCTGCCGACACCATCTTGCAGAACACAATGCTTTGCAAAGTCTACCGCGTTGTCTGCTGTCCATTCTGTTTTTGGCTTATCGCGCATGTCGTTACACCAGCCTTCAGTGCCCACTTCATCACTACAAGCGGTCAAAGCAGAAGCCGCCAACATCAGCATGACTAGTTTTTTCATAAATTTAAGGTTCCAGTTGCAAACAATAGTAAAATTAAACTCAATCTCTTCAACACGTGCCCATTCAGGTGTCTGAATAAAGGCGTCACTAGCTGAAGTGACTTTTGTATCAACTATAACGAAATTATCAGTCTACGTGTTAAGACATCGAAAAATTATTGAGCGACTCTGTGTAAAGCGCGCCATTCTAAAAGCTATAGGCAGCGCGCTTTCGTTAGCTCACCAACCTTAGAAGAGCCAGTACCAAAGCACGCTAAACGCAGCTCTAATGCCATTTGTTCAAAATGTTCGACGACAGACTGCGTGCTGATCGTCGCAGCTTTTAATACCGCACCAGCTTGCCCAATGAGATTAGCACCCAAATGAATGGCTTTCGCCGCTTCAAGTCCGTTATGAACACCTCCCGAGGCGATCAACGGTAATGTAGGATGCAGTGCGCGGATTTGAGCCAAACATGTTGCTGTAGGGACACCCCAATCGCGGAAAAGCTCGGCTGCACGCTGCATTTTCGGATTGTCTTGGCAATACCCTTCAACCGCACTCCAGCTTGTACCACCCGCGCCCGCAACGTCAATTGCATCCACACCAGCATCAATTAATCGCTGCGCAACGTGTCCGCTAATACCAAAACCGACTTCTTTGATAATGATAGGAACCTTCACGCGAGATTTAAGCATCTCAATTGCCTGGAAAACACCAACCCAATTGTGGTCGCCATTTTTCTGAAACGCTTCCTGCATTGGATTAACGTGCACAAACAAGGCATCTGCTTGAATCGCCTCAACCGCACGTTGCGCATTATCGAGTTTACCTTTATCGAGCAATTGAGCGGCTCCAAGATTGGAATACAACGGTACTTCTTTCGCCAACTCACGAATGGTTTTACCCAAGCCCGAATGCTGACTTTCTTCTAAGCTAATCCGTTGCGAGCCCACACCCATGGCAATACCTAATTCACTTGCTGCTTCAGCTAGACGACAATTGATCGTTTCTGCGTCTTTTGCTCCGCCAGTCATAGAGCTAATCAAAAACGGTAGCGCTAATTGATGACCAAGAAACTCTGTCGATAAATCAATCGCGTGAAAGTCACATTCTGGCAGCGCACAGTGTTCAAACTCGACAGACTCAAAACCCGCCGTTTTATGCTTCATGCTCATATCATGATGTAAAACAGCATCTAGGTGTAAATCTTTTCGGTTAGTTTGCGGAGCCATAATGTCACCCTAAAGTAAAACAGTCGCGCAGTATTGCGATCCTTATCAGTAACGTCAATGCGAATTTTGTGAATTTGCCGGATTACTTTTCCGAAACGAGTAATGAATCTCGACTGCCCCTGACATTATAAGAAAAGAAACTCGCTTTCCGTTTTAAACAAGCCGGCAAGTTTCTCTTCAAATTGAGATAATCAGCGTACGATACCCATGATGCAAATGGATCACATTGCTCTGTAGTTTACTTTACGCTGTCCGACAGAATTAGCGACACAACAGTGCTTGTCGTCGTTGGTTCAAACTGTTCGGGATCATCACAGAATTGAATTTTTCCTTTTTCTTCTACATGGAACAGCGGTACAACTGAACTACCTTTGTGATGCGCTAAATAATCTTGATACGTGAAGTTATCGCTCAATTTCGTGTGTTTAACCTCTGCACCACGACTTAACATACTGGCTAGCTGGGTATAGCTTACATTGCCGCCCATCAGCAATTTACCATGGTACTCCTGAGCCACGGAGTGCTTCTCGCTGCCATTGCCGTTGGTTTTCACTTTTTGTAAGCAGTGAACTTTATCTTCCCCAAACTCGTCGACGAATTGCATGCAAGCCATAATGTTGAAATGCTGATCGGGCGTTAATGCAACCACTTGTCCAACTCCTATCAAGTTCAAGTTGTCGTCCGCGTGACTAGAAATAGGGTTGCCGTAATAGTAATCCAATCCCAACATACGAACCTGACTGATGTACTCCCAGTTTGAGTCAGTCATTAATACGCGGCGGTCATAACGCGCCAGCGCCTGCCCTATTTCTCTTGCTACTCGGTTAGCACCAATCAACAAGAAGCCGCGTGGTGCTGGCTCTGCAACGCCCAACGTCAGCGCTACAGGACGTGCCGTCGCACTTTGTAACACGACCGTTCCTATAATCACCATGAAGGTCATAGGGACCAGTAAAATCGCTTCATCAATGCCGTATTCGGTCAATTTGATCGCGAAAAGAGACGAAATCGAAGCAGCAACAATACCGCGCGGTGCAACCCAAGACAAAAACAGCTTATCTTTAAGACGCAAGTTGCTGCGGAAGGTTGAAAGAAAAATCGATAACGGACGCGACACTAACTGCATAAATACAAACAACAATAACGCACCGCTACCTAGCGCAGCAAAATCATCCAGACTGATTCGAGCCGCAAGGAAGATGAACAATCCGGTGATCAGTAAAATGGTTAAATGCTCTTTAAAGTGCAGAATTTGCTGAATATTGATGTCTTTAGCGTTTGCGAGCCACATACCCATTACGGTGACGGTTAGTAACCCAGCTTCAGACTCAATGTGGTTAGAGACCGAAAATACACCTAGAACCACCATCAAAACCGCAAATGGCTGCAAATATTCCGGTAGCCAAGAGCGACGCATGATCGTCGCAACTGCATAGCCTGAGGCCGCACCTAGCATGACGCCGACAGCAATGATCGTCCCAAACACTTCGACGCTATTTATCGCGCTGTGAGATACGATAAACTCGTAAACCATCACAACAAAAAGCGCACCGAGCGGGTCAATCAAAATCCCTTCCCATCGCAAAATGTTAGCAAGCGTACTGTTAGGTCTTACGGTTCGTAGAAGTGGCACGATGACCGTCGGCCCTGTTACTACGGTTAAGCTGCCGAACAACATGGCAAGCTCCCAAGTAAAGCCGAGGAAATAGTGTGTTGCGATACTGGTCGCCGCCCACGAAATGATCGCCCCGATGGAAACAATGCTCCATACCGAACCACTCACGCCACGAATTTCTTTAAAATTTAAGGTCAAACTGCCTTCAAATAAAATCACTGCCACCGCCAAAGAGACCAACGGAAAGAGCAAATTACCTAATATCTCATCAGGATTTAACCACTGCATAAATGGCCCGACGATCAGCCCTGCCAACAACAAAAATAAAATCGCTGGCAAACGCAATCGCCAAGCTAACCATTGGCAACCTAAACCAATAACCCCAACCGCTGACAGCACCAGCGCTTCATTACCCACTTGCATCAATAATTACCTGTTTTTGTCTTTTTTCGCGTGAATGCGCTATACCCGAATACATTCAGCCTTACGGTCAAATAGAAACAACCGAACGTGCAAATCAAACGACTGACCTTCGATGACATCGCTACGAAACGCACATGTTTGAAGTCCTTTGGCGATCGCATCAGAACTATGAATATAGTTGACCCCCAATGACTTAACGACTCATTTTTGTTCATCAGGTCTTAAAGTGGCACACAAGTGTGCGACTTTGTCGAATTCATCATTACGCATTGAGTTTCATTATGTAGAATGATTTCTGAAGAAAGCGCGGAACCTAGCACTATATGAGGCTAAGGCATAGAGCATGAACTAAGCTTTAGCGTAAGTGCTCAAAGTTAAGAATCGTGGGTCACGCGACGTACGCAAGGAGAAATGGATTGTACGTAATACTAGCACTGTTCATGGCGTGTCTCGCCATCCTCATCGGAGTGAAAGCCGCCAACCGAGCTGCACTTTTAGAAAAAGAACTAACCAAACTTCGTGAGGAAGTCACATCACTACGAGCCAGTGTCCATGGGGGCTCAAACCCACAAGCGCACCAACAATCCAGCATCGAAAAAGACACACCATCTGTAGCGACGTCACCTCACATAGAATCACCACAGAAAAATGTCTCATCCTCTGGGGAACATGATCCAGCTGCCAACCTAGACTTGGACCAGAGCGCTGCGAATCAAGGGTACGCCCAGACAAGAGAAGTGCAACTGGATGTTTTTAGTCAAGAAAATGAGTCATTCCTTCAGAGTAAAGTTCAGAGCCTGCTTAGCAACATTCAAGAAAATTGGTTGGTTTGGGTAGGCGCATTGGCCATGCTGATCGGTGGAGGTTATCTCGTACAGGTGATTGGTAGTCACATCCAGTTTTCGCCATTTATGCGAGTGTCCTTTGCCTTTGTGATCTCATTACTTATGGTGCTTGTTGGCGAGTGGTTTCACCGTAAAGAACAACAGAATCCGCAACGGGCAGCACGAGCCCAAGGCTTTACGTATGTTCCTGCTGCTGTTACCGGTACGGGATTAACGGGCATTTACTGCACCGTCATTTTTGCCTTTGTGGTTTATCAAATGCTAACGCCGAGTATCTCGTTGATCATCTTGGCTTCAGCGGCATTTTTCAGTTTAGCATTATCATTGCGACAAGGGCCGTTAATGGCCGTGCTTGGCTTAATTGGTGGCTACACAGCACCACTGTGGATTGGGGGTAATGAACCCAACTACTTTTTGTTAGCCGGATACATCTGCGCAATTTCGTTCGCGGCGACCTTATTGATGCAAAAAGTGCGTAGGTCATGGATTACGCCAAGTATCGCGATTCCACATGTCATTTGGATGTTGCTGTTGATTGAGAGTACACCAACAGAACTGTTGTTCTCGTGGCTCGCGATTTATCTCTCCATCACTTTGTATCTCATTTTCGCGGTTCCGAGAATGGGTTGGATGCTCAATCCTCGCTTTCGTCACTATCAAAGCAAGTGGACAAACTCGCCGACCGCTACCGCTCTCGCAACTGCTTTATTGACCTTTTCTGCCGTCACCAGAATGCCGGATCTGAACACTCTACAAATGGCGTACTGTTATACGCTGCTTGTTGCGATCATCTGGCTACCAGCACTTCGTACAGGCTGGTCATTACGTGTATTTTTGCCATCCATTCTCGTCTCAGCAACCGCGCTGATTGTTCTTACCATCGCTTTTAATGCGCTGTATATGTTAGAGCGAGAAGCTAGCATCCTATTCGCATTGGCGGTGAGTATTGCGCTGATCTGCTATCGAACATATTGCCAATCACTTAGTGACCGTTCGCAACTCAGTGGGCTGCTTCTGCTGGTACTGGCTCCCGCGATGAGCTTAATTACGTTGTTTTATATTGACGAATTTATGCAAGGCTACCTGTGGTATTGGACTGCATTCTGCGCATTGATGGCCACTTACTACGTTGTGCTTGGTCAGCGTGCACGTTCGTTGGCATTAGAATGCTCTGCCGTTATGCATGCTTTAATCGTAGGTATCGCTTTTGTTTGGTTGAGTGATACTTGGTTAACAACAGCAATCTCAATACAAGTTGCGATAATGGCCTTACAGGCTCAAGTCGGGTTATTTCGACCTGCGAGTTGGGCGATTAAAGTGGCAATGGGAATACTGGTTATCCGACTCACGCTGCTACCTTTCATACCCGAATGGCAACCGGTAGAAGCTGGGCATTGGGCTTGGGTTCTGGTGAGTTATCTGCCTTCTCTCTTCATCTTGTCTTATGCTCGTTCAACACTAAAACAAGTGGACCGAGAACTGACCAACTGGTTTGAAGGGGCGTTTTTACATGTATTCTTAATGGCATTGTTCACCCAAACTAACTACTGGTTAACGGGGCAATATGGTTACTTGGGGAACATCGACTTCACAAGTGCGGCAGTCTTTGCCAATCAAGCATTAGTTATGGGTTTGGTATACAGCTACCGCAGCCAATTTGCGCAACGCTTAAGCCGTATCTACGAAATCTATAGTTACTTGCTTTGGTGCGCGTTCGCTATATTGATTATTTTGCTTAATACGGCAGAATCGCCGTTGGTGACTGATAACGTCTCGGCACAAGCACTTCCCATCTTTAACATGCTGAGTATCGGCTGGCTGTTACCAGCTTGCATCCTGCTTATCGCAACCTTTAAACGCTGGAATACGTTGCAAGTTCATCGATTTGCGATTGCTAGTCTAGGCTTTTTACTTGCAGCCATTTGGTTGGGGATGTCTATCCGTCAATTCTGGCAAACCACATCGATGATGCTGTATCAGCCAACCAGCATGGCAGAGTTGTTCAGTTATTCAGTGGCTGGCTTGCTCGTAGGTGGATTGCTGACTTGGCGCGGCGTGACCCAACAGGGGCTGATGATGCAGCGTGTCGGTCTAGTGGTCCTTGCCGGTGTCGCACTGAAAGTATTCTTATGGGATGTGAGCTCTCTGGATGGGTTCTGGCGAGCAATAAGCTTCTTAGGCTTAGGTGCATCTTTGATAGCACTTGGATGGCTATTCCAGAAATTGAATCGTTCGGTGGCAAAAGCACTCGAGCCCTAGACGAGTCAAAGAGAGATTCCCGACAGTGCGCTGTTTTCGTTATTGGGGGACGATAACAGTGTAAAGCCGGGAATCATTGGAGTGTTCGTTACTTCAGTAAAGCGACCACGGTATGACGACGCACGTTTGCTTGCGCATTCAATGCCTGAAAAGTCGAAGTAAACTCGCCAGACTTTTGCATGAATCCATCCAGTTTTGCATTCACCTCATTGACTGAAAGCTGTGCGGTTTTGGTTTGGATAGAACGCATTTGAGTATTCAGTTCACCATGAAAAGCTTTCGCCTCCTGCAAGCTCGTTTGAACTTGTTTCAGATGCTGATTTACTTTGGCAATCGTCTGCTTGATGCCGTCGCGTGAGCCTAAATCAAACCCGAGCTCCGCAATACCATCTGGCTCAGACTTTAAGTTCAAAACGTTAGGCTGCCCCGCAGGGAATCGGTGCCCTTCCCCCGTTACCATCACCTTTTGCTGCATTTGTTGATAAGCGTTGTCTCTGGCTTCAAATAAAATGCTGCCATCATCGGCTAATGAGGCTCGCATTCCTAACGCAATCAAGCTGCGATCCAGCATTTTGACCGTTCGCTCACCGTCTGATTGTCCATCAAACTGAATCATCACCGCTTGACCTTGAGGAAAATCCAAACGGATTTGCTCGGCCTTGTCGCTTAAGCGATGAACATTCAAACCTGGAATAGAAAAGCGACGAATGTCCGCTTTATCCAGTTTTAAGTGCAGTTCGTTATTTAGGACTTTCTGGCCATCGAAACGTGCTTGCTCAACGACTTTTTGGATGGTGGCTTTAGAGCGAACCAATGTATCCTGCAAACTAGGAACATTTTGTACGCCTTGATTCACAGCTTGCGTCAAACCACGTTTAATTTGCGTGAGCTCTTTGCCAATCACCTGCAGCGATTTGGACGCGATCTGAACCGCCGTGGCTTGCTGCTGACCCTGCGTAAGCTGAATACCAGATACAGAGTAGGCTGACGCAGTGTCAGCCTGAATTTGCGCCGGGCGCGGTTTAATTGCCGTACTTGAGTCTGCAGAACGGGTCGGCATGATAGAGGCTTGTTCTTGTCCACCTAAGCGTATGCTATGGGGTCTAACCTCTACTGTACTCATTACCATAAAAAGAACTTCCTAACCTTATAAACGGTCAAACAGCGACAAACCATCGATCTTCACATAGCTTGCTTGCGTTGCTTGCAAAGCGGCCATGTAATTACTCAATCGTACCGACGCTTCACCATAGTCCAGAGCAGAGAGGTCTCCAGATACTTTGTCAACGAACAGCTTGTTTTCACTGTGCGCGCCACCAACAAGATCTAAGTTGTTGTGTCGACCACCAATCTCAGTCATGGTCCCTAGTACGTTTGAAAAAGTATCGTCGATAGCACTGATACTCGCCTCAACTTCAGCTCTGAAGTTGGCGGTAGGGCTCTCAAACTCTTTGATCAGCGCATCAATTTGGTTAAGCACGTTATGGCCTCCCCCAAGGTCCAATATTTCTTTTGCAGTCATATTGGAATCCATCGTGACGCCTTTAGCAATTGTTACTACGCGCTTGTCACTATTACCTTCAATTACGTAGCTGCCGCTCGCTTTACTTACAGCCGCAGTATCCGTTTTAGTACCAGAGAAAAGGTAGTGCCCTTCTTCATCCTGCGCGTTAAAAGACGACTCAATAGAATCACGGTAACTCTTAAGCTCTGTAATCATACCGCCACGACTTTCGTCAGTAAGAGAGCCGTTCGCACCCCAAAGCGCGATGTCTCGCATGCTTTTTAAGCTTTCTTTGATCGAATCTAAATGGGTTTCTTGACTCGATAGCGTCGTTTTTACGTTTTCAATGTTGTTTTTGTACTGAGCAATCGCACTGGTTTCTCGGTCTAAGTTAAGCAACTTGATCGAAGCCATTGGATCGTCAGACAGCTTGGTCAAGCGCTTGCCAGTAGACATCTGTTGCAGAGCTTCGCCTAATCCCGCGCTATTGCTCTGCAAGCTGTGCAACATCATTTGACTAAATTGATTGTCACTAATTCGCATCTAAACTTTCCTCTTAGAATAACTGCAGAATAGAATCGAGCAGTTGATTTGCTGTGCTGATCACTTTCATGTTGGCATTGTGCGCATTAGCAAACATCATTAGGTTAGCCGCTTCTTCATCGCTGTTTACGGAACTAACATTATCGCGAGCTGCGTGCGCTTGCTTGTTCATGGCTAACTTCGCTTGATAATCAGCATTAGCTTGGCGTGCTTTAATTGCGGTTTGACCCACCATTGAACTAAAGGCATCGTTCAAGCTTACTGAGCCGTAACCTGATACCGCCACTGGCTTGTTGCTTAACTCGATCAATGATTGCAACGCATCTGCGTTACCAGGTGTTCCATCACTTGAGAACGCAAGCTCATCTGGAGTTAGCTTGGTAATATCCAAACTGGCTGCAGGGTTTGCTGGGTCATAGCTGAACAAAGGTTTACCTGGGTTGCCATTTAAGTCTTTGCCAGTCGCAAGCACGGCGTTGTATTCATCCGCGAGAGCTTTCGCCATGTCATTCAGAGCCAATTGGTTTGGTTTCAACACTTCGGTTTGATAGTCATTAATCGCACCTAATTTGCCACCAAGCGAGTCACCAATCGCAAAACTTTGATTCGAGAACGTGACGTGTAAGTCCGCCAAGTAAGGATCACTCGGGTCAGGAATGGCTTCCAGTTTGCCATGGTCCGTACCCATCACAAGCGGTTGACCAGAGGTTAGTGTGACCTGAACACTGCCGTCATGCTGCTGTGTTGTTTTGATTTCAATGGTTTGAGATAACTCACCGATTAACCTATCTCGTTCATCCATTAACTGTGATGGGTTACCACCTGTACCTTGCATCTCTACCAGTTGCTTGTTCACCTTCGCGATATTTTCCATAAGGCTATTCGCGTGGTTAAGCGCTGCATTACGTTGATCGCTCATGTCTTTATGTTGATTGTATAAAGACTCGGTAAGCGTATTAAAACGGCGGGCCAAAGCTTCAGATTCGTTAATGATCTGCTGGCGGTAAGGTATGGATTCCGGCTTAACGGTCGCATCGTTAAGCGCAGCGTTTAGCGAGTCCAAGCCAGCCGATATACTGAAACCATCGGCACCAAGCGTATTCTCCAGCTGACTCATGTTACTGGTGTATCCAGATGCGTATGCCGCCATACTGTTAGTCGACCACGTTTGCTTAATCAGAAATTGATCAGTAACGCGGCGAATGCTAGTGACTTCTACCCCTAAACCTGGACTTAAGCGATTGGCTTTACCATCATCGACAGACGCCATCAACGCTTGTTGACGACTGTAACCCACGGTATTCACGTTTGCCACGTTTTGCGCGGTTACGTCTAGGGCCACACGGTTCGCGCCTAAACCTGAAAGGGCAATATTAACTAGGTTCATTTACAGCTCCATTTTTCTGATCAACGGCTGAGAAAACGCGGTAGTCATACCGGCCTCACCGAATACCTGTTTAACAGAGGCGACGGCTTGAGAAGCGGTATTAAATAGGCTTGAATTCTTCTCCACCTCTTTAGAATCTACTTGTGAGATAGATTCAGAATTCGAACCTTTACCATCGTTAGCGGATGAGATGTTGCGCGCAGCATCGAAAGCAACCTCACGCATAGACGGGCTCAGCTGCTGGATGAGCATATTGGCAATGCCTGAGCTCTGTTTCTTTGCTAGTTCCATCGCCAGCTGACCGTCATACATATCACGGAATACCCCTTGTTGCTGACTGGCAAACGGGCTGTCTTTATCAGCAAGAGCGTCACTACTGCTACGCATTTGGCGTAACACCATTTGTAGGAACATTGCCTCAAATTGACCTGCGACGACTTCAAGTGCGCCTTCTTGATCACGACTATGCTTGATGTTAGCCAATGCACTGTTGTCGTGATAAAGCATCGAATTTAACTGAGTTTGTTCATTGGTACTGTCTAGCTTCATCCTTAACTCCTTATATCACGACCAATTCAGCGTTCAATGCACCCGCTTCACTCAAAGCTTGCAGGATAGACATCAAGTCTGTAGGCGTGGCACCTAAACTATTTACCGCATTAACTATGGTGTTAAGTTCCGTGCCTGGAGGCCAAATCACCATCTGAGCGAGATCTTCATTCACATCAAGATCCGTTTGGTTAACGACTTTCGTATCGCCATTTGCAAACGCATTAGGCTGACTAACTTGTTGTGATTCAGAAATTCGCACGGTTAAGTTACCGTGACTTACTGCTGCTTCACTCACTTTGACACTCTTACCGATCACCACTGTGCCAGTGCGAGAGTTAAAGACAATACGAGCAGGTTTACGGCCTTCAACAACGCTCATTTCTTCAAGCATCGACATCATGACGACACGCTGCTGTGTATCTTTTGGTGCACGCATATCAATGCGCGCTTTATTGATCGCAACTGCAACGTTAGGTCCAAAAGTGTTGTTAATTTCACGCGCAATATTTTTTGCTGTAGTGAAGCTAGGCTTGCGCAGGTTTAGGGTGATTTCATCACGTTGGTTGAAATCGGTTTTGATTTCTCTCTCTAAAGTCGCACCATTCGGAACGCGACCCGCCGTTGGTGTGTTTACTTCTACTTTGGAGCCACTTCGCCCCTCTGCAGATAAGCCCCCCACAACCACGTTGCCTTGCGCAATCGCGTACACTTCGCCATCAATACCACGTAAAGGCGTTAGCAATAACGTACCACCGCGAAGGCTCTTTGCATCACCGATTGAAGACACAACCACATCCAACGTTTGTCCTGGGCCTGCCATTGGATCAACGGACGCTGTCACACTCACAGAAGCCACATTTCGTAACTTAGGGTTCATACTGTCATCAATTTGAACCCCAAACTGACGTAGCATGTTGGTAATAGATTGAGAGGTAAATTTCACTTGGTTTCGGTCACCTTGGCCGGCTAAGCCAACCACCAAACCATAACCAACCAGTTGGTTTTCTCGAATGCCGCGAACATCGACCAAGTCCATGATCGGAATTTCCGCTTCAGCACGTGAAGTGCCTGGTAGTCCCAAGGTCAACACCAATAGGAGAGACATAAAGAAAGATTGCATTGTCTTCATTAGAAAGGTACCCATGGGCTGTTGAAGAACTGAGTTAGCCACCCGGCTGCGTTGCTGTCAGCTAGGGCTCCGCGACCTGCGTAGGTAATTCTTGCATCAGCAATTCGTTGAGAAGAAACTTGGTTACTGCGGTTAATATCATCCACACGGACGATACCGGTTAGGCGAATAAACTCGTCGCCTTGATTAAGACGAAGCCATTTTTCACCGCTGATACGCAATACGCCATTAGGTAATACTTCGTGTACCGTTACCGTAATGGCACCTTGAAGCTTGTTGCCTTGTGAACTTGATGCACTGCCATCGAAGTTACGTTTGCCATCCACGCTAACCCCTAACTCATCGATAGTTTTCGTGCCTATGGTCGGCGCCACAAAGTTAATTGCTGAACTTTTACCGAACTTAGTACCCGCATTTTTACTCGATGAGGTTTCTTCTGATAGTTGAACCGTTAATACATCGCCAACTCGGTAAGCACGACGATCCTGGAACAGGGTCATCGTGTATTGGTGACGATAAAGGCTACCAGATTGGGTTTCCGGCAGCGTGTAATCGAGCGTTGGTGGTGCATATTCCTCAGCATTCGGCTCAGGCGGAATAAATTCCTGACGGCCAGCACATCCCACCAGCAACACGGCGGCTACTGCCCAACTCTTAGAAAGCCATTTCATTGCTTTTTCCTTCATCATCACCAATTTCATACTTACATTGATTGCGAAACAAACTTCAGCATGTCATCTGCAGCAGAGACCACTTTCGCATTCATCTCATACGCACGTTGAGTGGTGATCATGTCGACCATCTCTTCTACTACTTGTACGTTTGACCCTTCCAGTGCACCTTGCTTGATAATGCCGGCGCCATCAGCCCCTGCAATCAGCTCATCAGCTGGACCGCTGGCTTCCGTTTCACGGAATAAGTTGCCACCCATGGCCTCTAAGCCGGCTGGATTGATGAATTTTGCAAGTGTAATTTGACCAAGCTGCTGAGGTGTTGGATCGTCTGCTGTTGTTGTAGTCACTGTGCCATCAACACCCACAGAGAAAGAGACCGCATTGTCTGGGATCTGGATTTGAGGCTCTAAAGGCAGGCCCTGACTGTTCACCATTAAGCCTTCTGAGTTTCGATGGAACTGACCATTACGTGTATACATGATCTGTCCGTCCGAGTTTTCTATTTGGAAGAAACCCTGACCCATTACAGCAAGATCCAACTCTTGCGTTGTGTTTTGGGTATTACCTTGCGTGAACACTTTTTGTGTGCCAACAACGCGAACACCGCTACCTAGCTGAATACCACTTGGTAGTTCGTTAACTTGGTCTACTTGTGCGCCTGGTTGACGCTGAATGCTGTAGAAAAGATCTTCAAATACGACTCGGTCACGCTTAAAGCCAACCGTGTTTACGTTTGCTAGGTTGTTAGAAATGGCAGTCATCTTCGTGTCTTGCGCTGCCATGCCTGTCTTACTTACCCATAATGCTGAATGCATTTTTTACTCCTTGCGGGGCGAGACTTAGCTCGCCGCCATTAATTTGTTACCAGCTTTTGCTAGAGTTTCCGCCGTTTTCATCATGCGAACTTGCATTTCAAAGTTGCGCGTCAGCGACATCACACTAACCAATTCATCAATAGCAGATACGTTACTGCCCTCAATGTGCTCAGGAGAGAGTTGCACGGTTTCATCTGCCGCGAATGGCACGCCATCTACGCTGTGCAGCAAGCTATCGCTCTCTTTTTGCAGTTGATTAATTTCTGGTTTAACCAACTTCAAAGTGCCTGCCACAATTTCTGCGCCGCCACCTGGTGGGATCACTGAGACTTGACCACGCTCGCTGATTTCAATCTTTTGATAATCCGGCACAACCAAAGGACCATTGTCACCCAGGACAGGGAACCCATTGATTGTTAGAGCGCCAAAAGTATCGACCTGAATATTGCCTGCACGGGTGTAAGCTTCGTTACCCGCTGGGGTTTCTACAGAGAGATATCCCTCCCCCATAACCGCAACGTCCAACGGACGTCCTGTTTTCACAATATCGCCAGCGTCGAAACGTGTTGAGGCAGAGTTGGTCACAACCATAGTGCGACCATCAAAACCTGGGCCTTGCATCTCTACACTACGCACACGCTCCATATCCGCTCGAAAACCCGCAGTATCAGCATTTGATAAGTTGTTTGAACGAACGTGCTGCGCTTTAAGAACTCGGCTGGCACCCGACGTTGCCGTAAATAACAAACTATCCATGCAAAACTCCCATTACACCGCGTTAAACAAAGCTTGAGTAAGCTTGTCGCTGGTAGAAATTGTCTTTGCGTTTGCTTGGTAGTTGCGTTGTGCAGTCATTAGAGCAACAAGCTCGCTGGTTAAGTCAACGTTAGAACCTTCTAATGCACCCGGAGTTAGGTCACCCATCGTACCTGAACCCGGAACACCCATAATTGGAGCACCTGAGCTAAAGCTTTGAGTCCATGATGTTCCACTCACTTTCGCTAAGCCTTGTGTGTTTGCAAAATCAGCAAGAACAACCTGACCTTGTAGCTGTGATTGGCCGTTAGTGTAAGTCGCGTAAACCATGCCGTTACCTTCAACGCGTACACCTGCAAGTTCACCTGATGTGTAACCGTTAGGGCTATTAGTACTTACGCCAAAAGCTGCACCAAATTGCGTGCTGCCTTTCAGGTTAATGTCTACACTCATCGCGTTCGCGCCTGCTGCAGGGAATGAAACATTAAACGGCGCAGTTGGTGCTGAAAGCGAGCCGTCTTTACCAAACGTTACAGGCACAGTTGCTACTGGCGTCGTACCGCCATCTACTTGAACGTTCACTTCCCACGAGTTAGAAGCAGTCTTAGTAAAGTACTGAGTTACCGTGTGCGAGTTACCCAATGAGTCGTAGACTTTTGTTGTGTAAGACGAGTTAAATGAGCTTGGATCTTTTGGATTGAATGGCGTTACGGCTTTATCAATAACAGACGCGCTTGCGTCGAAGTTCGCAACAAAATCTAAGCTGTCTGTTGCTTTAGCATTCAGCGAGGAAGTCGATACCTGAATATTACCCACAGAACCTGTCATTAGGTTGTTGTTGCTATCGACACTGTAACCTTGAAGCTTTGCACCGCTGTTAGCCGTAACAAAGTTGTTCTTATCCGTTGAGAACACACCTGAACGTGTGTACAACATTTGACCCATATTATCTTTAGTAACAAAAAAGCCACCGCCATTAATAGCTAGGTCCATCGCACGGCCAGTTCCTGTGATACTGCCGTCTTTGTCGAAGTTCTGTGAAATTGACGCGACTTCCACACCACCAGGTTGCATGCCGTTATATACAGCGGAGAATTCTGTGCGGCCACCTTTAAAACCATACGTTGATGCGTTGGCAATGTTGTGACTGATTGTGTTTAGCTCTGTGTTGGTCGCGTCCAGACCACTTAGTGCGATGTTAAAACTCATAAATAGACCTCTGATTTCCGTATTTGGTTAAGCACCAAACTGAGTGATTTGATAGAAAGGAACGTTGCCAACGCCATGGACATTGACTAATGCTGCGCCACCGGTATTAGGAATGCGCACTTGCTCAACAGTGCCTGCCATCAGCACATTTGGACTTGCTTGCCCTTCTTGCACTTCTACGGCCACTGAGTATTTGCCTGGTTTAAGACCAAGTTCTTCAGGATTAATTGAAAAGTCGACGTCACCTTTGCCGTGAGCACCTAGTGGCACTTTAGTTGATTGACCAAATTCATCTTTAACAACTAACGTGACTTGGTTTGAGCTATGAGCGAGTTCGATTTTTCCGTTTTGTACGTCTTCACCAAGCTGAAATTCATCCGCATTGACGTAAACCGTTTGCCCAACAAGGCCCGCTGTTGATAGCACTTGCATGTTGTCCAGTAACACCATGCTCTGTTGCATTGTCTTAGACATATTCTCGGTACTTTGTACCTGCGAGAACTGAGCCAATTGACCAACGTATTCCGTACCATCAAGGGGATTAAGTGGGTCTTGGTTTTGAATTTGAGCCACCATCAAAGAAATAAACTCATTCTCCAATGAAGAAGCGCTGTTCATGTCTTTAGGGTTTGGTGAGATACCGTTGCTGTCTTTTGCTTTTGTATTTACTGGAGCGTCAGACGATAAAGGGGTGTATTGTGCAATACTCATTAGCTGCCCTGCCCTAATCTAAGCAGACCTTGCTGCATACTTTTTACATTGGCTAATACTTCAACATTCGTTTCGAAGCTGCGTGTTGCGGACATCATGTCTGCCATTTCAGCAACTACATCAATATCTGGGTAAAACACATAGCCTTCATCATTAGCCAGTGGGTTGTTCGGCTCAAAACGCTTCTCTGCATCTCCAGCATTTTTAACAACGTCAACAATGCGAACTTCTGCATTGGGATAAGCTCCATTTTCTGTTGTCATTTGCGTTTTTTGGTACACAGTCGCAAATACTGGCTTAAGCGCTTTATAAGCATCTTCTGGATTTGCAGATACTGCATCTGCGTTTGCTAAGTTACTGGCTACCGTATTCAGACGCACAGTTTGTGCTGTCATCGCGGAACCAGTGATCGAGTAAATATCAGTGAATGACATAATTAACGTCCCTCAATCGCTTTCGCTAAGCCATTAAATTTCATGTTGAGAAACGTCAGGCTAGTTTGAAAGTCCATGTTGTTTTGCGTGAATTTTGCTTGTTCAACACCAAGCTCTACGGTGTTGCCATTTTTGCTATTCTGGTAAGGCACCGAGTATTGGGCCTGAACCTGGAACTTTGGCACCGGTTTGTTCACACCACCTGCCGTTACTTGGTTCATTACGGTGGTGAAACTTAGGTCTTTCGCCAAATACCCAGGGGTGTCAACATTTGCTAGGTTACTGGCGAGGACTTTGGTACGCTGAACGCGAAAATTAAGTGCCTCTGGATGTACTCCTAAAGCATTTTCAAATGTGATCGCCATGCATCTTCCTTACAGTTGGCTCGAATACGCCAACATACAAACAAGATACGTGCCATAAAAAATAGCCATATATATCAATGATTTACAAACAAGGATGGAAGCCAGACTTCCGGTTCTCGGAAAGCATTAAAAACAAGAGGAAAGTGTCTACTTCCTCAACAATAATGCTGACGTTACTCGCTTTGACATCAGAACAAGCATTCGCCAACACCAATGACAAAACCCTAAGCGTTGAAGAGATAAGGTCCGTTGTAGCAACGGATTTCGAACAAGAGGTGGATCGCGTAGCGCTCTCCAATCAGTGGGGGGAGTACAAACTAGACTTCGACATGTGGGTGCCCGGTTCAGCCAATCACTTGCCAGAATGTGAATCTCCTTTAGTTATCACAGGTCGTGACAACAACACGTTGCCAGTCGGTAACCTCAAGCGCTCAGTCAGCTGCGACAATATCGCATCACCATGGCGAATTAACGTTACGATAAAGTCTTCGCTGACTCTGCCTGTTTTGGTCGCGACAACCACGGTTGGCCGAAATGAAGTCGTAACGGCTAAACACATAAAGCTTGAAACCCGAACCATCTCTCGCCAAGACGATTTTTATACTCGCCCCGAGCAAGCAGTAGGCTTAGAAACCTCTCGTCGTTTGAGGGCTGGACAAGTGGTTAATCCATCCAATTTGTCGGCCCCACCTCTAATCGAGAAAGGCAATGAAGTCATAGTCATTGCGAGCAAAAATGGATTTAGTGCCAGCACAAAAGGAGTCGCCTTAGAAGATGGAGCGAAAGGGCAACAAATTGACGTGGAAAACCCAAGTTCGGGCAAGGTCATAAGAGCAGTCGTAACTGGATTAAACCAGGTTCATACTCAATTTTGATTTTTTGACTCGGGGTAACATTTTTTAATTTTGGCTCTCGTCAGTAACACTGAACTTCGAGTACAAAAAAAATATTTAATGTTTATCACATTCTAACCGCCTACTTAATTTAGAACATGATGATGAGGACCACAGCATGAAAATCGACAAAGTCGCGGGCGGTCATGTCCCACAAACAAAATTACAGCAAGCAAGCAAACAGCCTGTCGACGTCGTCGAACAGAGCAAAGTACACGAGCCTGCATTTCAAGCGAATACCGTAGCGATAGATCGTGCTCAAGCTGAAATGGCATCACTACCTGATGTTGATATGGAAAAAGTAGAACAAGTACGCAACGCATTAGCGCGTGGTGAACTTAGCCTAGATACAAAAGTGCTATCCAAGGCAATCATGCAGTTCCATACAGGTCACGAGTAATAAAACGCTAGGAAGACATCATGGCAAGCGCAGTATCGCAGCGAATTCAACAATTTGTTCGCTCTATATCTGAGGATATTAAGCTTTATCAACAACTGCTTCCTTTGCTTCAGCAGCAAAAGGTATTGTACTTAAAGTTTGATGGAGAGGCACTGAACGACAATGTTCAGAAACAAATGCCGATACTCAATAAACTCAGCCGCTCCGCCAATGACAGAAGCCAGTGTATGCGAGCGCTGGGGTTAGCGTGTAATGACGCCAGCGTAAAACGAATTTTCAATGCTTTGCCTGCCCAAATAGGTATGCAAGCTAGAAAACAATGGGCGCTATTGGAAACGTTGGTAAGTCAGTGCCAACAATACAATCAGAGCAATGGCCACAGCTCTGCGGCGTTCCATGAGTTGGTCAGTCAACTCAAACAACCTGTGCAACACACTTATGAAGATAAATCGTTCTAAACGATGTTCGTCTTGCCTACAGATTCAGTCGCCATCTCGGCTGAGTACTGTAGGCCTTTTTATTTTTATTGCCTTTCTGTCCTACCTTCCATTCACATGCCAGGCAAAACCAAATGCTGTCGATATTCAAACGCAGTATCAAGTATTAGCCCCATACAAGCCACAAATTGCCAAGCGTCTCGATTCATCCAAACCGGTAATTAACCACATTTTCAAACAGCTTCAAAACCACTCATTACCAAATAGCCTAGCCTTAGTGCCAATGTTAGAGTCTTCTTACAATCCCAAAGCCGTTTCTCATGCTAACGCCGCCGGACTTTGGCAATTGATACCAACCACAGCGAAACGATTCGGATTAACGATAAATACAAAACAAGACGATCGCTTTGACACAGAAGCCAGCACAACGGCCGCGCTCAAGTACCTGGCGTTTTTATACAACAAATTCGATCAAAATATGGCTCTCACTTTAGCTGCATACAATGCCGGAGAAGGACGTGTTGCACGTGCTATTCAGCGAGCAGGAAGTCGAGATTTCCAACAACTCACGCTGCCTAACGAGACTCGCCAATATGTCAGCCGCTTCTATGCATTGGAAAAGTTGATAGATATCGGTCAGTTACAATCCTCATCATTTCAACCTTTACTCTTATTTGCTCCAGACGCTCCTATGATTTCACAACCGCTGGTCGACTTTAGCCGACTGCCTCCGCTAGTTAATTTGTGATAAAAGCGACGACAGAGCTCAATGTCAGAGAAACGTAAAATTACAAGATCCTGTTCGGCGAATTTGAAAACTCGTGATCTCTATGCAAACGTGTGCAAAAAAGTTGAGGTAAGGTATCTCAAAGATAAGAAAGAGTAGTGGTTTACTAAAAAGCGCCCCAATTACGCTTGGCAATTGGGTAGATATGCGTCACATTGTGTTTGCAAAAAAACATGAAAACCAATGGTCAGACCTAATAATTATTTACACACTAAATGTAAAACAGCTATTGTTTTCATAGTTCGAAACAAATCTAACATATCAAGATGACGCTTCGCTTGCGCGTCTGGAATAAGTCCGGGTTCCGGGGGGGAGTCCGGACTTTTTTATTGCTCTAAAATCTTTGCCCACAATAGAGCCAACAGAAGCTAAGTCGTAATGATGCAAACTAGCTGTTTATAGTAATTCTTTAGAAATCAACTGAAGTAAAAACGTTTCGCGCTCAATGCTCATGCCTTTTTTCGGGCTTTCTGCCATCGTTTTTTCATTGTGTGCAATTGCTTCGTGTATGTTCATCCATACCGGGCGCATTCCATTTTTAACTTCGTAATCTTCATACGCCGTTTCGCCTAGCTCACGTTCGATTTTACATGTATAACAATACGACACCATGTGCATCACGTCAGCGTCATCCTTGTACCACGGACGAAACTCCTCAAAGATTCCGAAAGGCTTAATACCATGTATATTTTGGGCGCCCGTTTCTTCCTCTAATTCACGGACTAATCCAGCAATGACATCTTCACCATCATCAATACCACCGCCTGGTAGAGTGTAGTCATGGTAACGTTCTGTATAGAGCAACAGCACATCTTCACCATCAAGTACAATGGCTCGCGCTGCATTGCGCTGAAAAACAATTTTGTCATCCAAATGCTCTATGTCTGGATGAACGGTCGATTTTAAATGTCTCATCGAAAATACCACGGTCAATGTTTTGTGCGCATATTACCGAATTTCACACTTTAAATCATTGTTGTAGGCCAAGTACGTTCGAGCGCTTGTCAGGAAGTGATTGATATGACCTTCACAACAATACGCCAAGAACAGAAGTGTGACGTGCTAATCAGCAATAAATGAGAATATCTAAATTCTTATACGTCCCTCTTACTTTTAACATCGATAAGACAATAATCTCTTAAAGTTGCCTATAATCAATACAATACTCGCCCACCCCATGCGGAGATAAAGAATGAAAAAGACAAATTTAATGATGGCTATGGCTGCAACATTGGTACTGGCTGGTTGTTCAACTTACGAGGGAGCGACCCGATCAACTGAGTATACCTCCGTTGCAAATCCCGCAGCCGTATACTGTGTTCAGCAAGGTGGTGAGCTGGATACCGTGTCGGAAAACGGCGAACGTGTCACTTACTGTGTGCTGTCGGACAATGAACGCGTCGAGCAATGGGAATACTATCGCGAGAATCACAAAGAAAATGAGGGTGACAACTACTAATTATTTTTATCGATACGTCACCTTCCCTCTATCACTTAGGAGCCTTTGGGCTCCTTTTTTATTTGATTTATCAAAGTGTTCTTACGTTGTTTTTACATATCTCTGACTTTACCGCACATCGACCCTATATCGAACAGTGTTCTATTCTTGACATTCCCCTGACATAACTTTCCACTTGGACAATAAAATTCCAAACACAGATCACACTAATTCACATTTCTTCCACATTTTCTGGGACAGGTGAGCAAGATGAAAACACAAATAGTAAAAGAAGCCGAGTCAGCCCCAAGCAACGTTGTTACTGAAAAATCAAAGCGCATTATTTATAAATCGAGTTTAAACGCCTTGATGATTGTCGCTATAAGTATTCTCGTTAACCTTAGTCTTCGTCTTGATTATGTCGTGTTGGGATCAAGCCTTGGCGAGCTTTCCGTTACAGAAACGCTCCAGCTTGTGATGCTTGCTATTGCATCATGGTCGTTTTTCAGCTTATCGAAACAACAGCCTCAGCTAAAGCATGCGGCTATTTTGATTGCAGGATTTTTTGCAGTACTGATTATTCGCGAAACGGACTATTGGACAGACATGATTCATCATGGCTCTTGGGTTTTCCCAGCACTTGCTGTCACCGCACTGGCTTGCGCCAAAGCTTACCAAGGTGGTAAAGGTACCATGAACGAAATGGCGACCATTTTAACGGTGCCACATATGAAGCTATTAGTTGGTGCTGTAATGCTATTATTAGTCTTCTCTCGTTTGTATGGTATGGGTAGTTTTTGGCAACAAGTGATGGACGAAAATTACATCCGTGATGTTAAAAATATCTCAGAAGAAGGTATAGAACTGCTTTGCTACTGTTTGATCGCATTAAGCGCCGTCCGCACAAAACGCGAGCTTAATGAATAGACTCTGGGTCAAAGCGACGGTTCAATGCAGTCAGTATCGGATGGAAGATACTTAATGCCTTTTCCGCAGCACCTATAGATTCATCCAAGGCCGTCATTTCGACGGCCTTTTTCATTTCTCCAATATGTTGCAAAGCCTCTTTATCGAGCGGGAAAGAGAGCAATTTGTGAATAGCATCTCTTGCGATCATAAGTGGCTTTTTTCGGACAATTGATAAATCTCGGAAAAATACGCCATGCTTGACCCCTTCTAAATAAACTCGGTAGGTTGTGAGTTCATCGAGTAGCAAGAATGTCTCCGCCATAAGCCCTTTATGTGGGTATGGCACGCTAATATGTTTGCTGATATCCAGTGGAATATTGAGAGTCACCCCCATGGATTCGCAATCGGATTTAAGTACTCGTAATAAGCCTTGCTCATCCATCAAATTCTGGATATCAATGATTCGTTCGAGGTGGTAGTCATTAGACAGCAAGATAACCTCAACCGGATGCCCCGACCATAACTCGAACAACCCACTTTTGCACAAAACTTGGGAAACATAACGCATGTTTTGAAACGTGTTCAACGACTCCGTTTCTAAGAGTATATGACGTTCAGGGAACGGATTCACAGAGTCTGCGTTTAGGGTTCTAAAATACGCGTACATCGCCTCTGCTTCAGAAACACTTTGTCCTTGCGTTACTCCGCCACAAAAAATAATCGCCGTTCGCTCTGTCGGTAGTGATGCAGTCCTACAAGACAAAGCTTCGACTCTTGTTATGCCCTCAGAGGTCAACCTGTTATTGACGAGGCGTTTACCTAAAACGATGACGATGTTGTCTAACTTCATTTTAAAATCTCGCGCTTAGTTGGCAGTGTTACAAAAATCTTCTTTCACTCCCGACCCACAAGCTTTAACATCTAGTTAACAACACTGTTCTAGAGACCTTTATAAAGGTTCACTGCTAAAGGAAGTCAATTATGCTGTCGATTTTCGATATATTTAAAATTGGTGTCGGGCCATCCAGCTCCCACACTAATGGTCCTATGCTTGCCGGATTCCATTTCACTCAGCTAGTTAGCGACTCTATGGCGAAAGTGCATCGGGTGCAAGTGGACCTTTATGGCTCATTGTCACTGACAGGTCGAGGGCACCATACAGACCGAGCCACGGTCCTTGGTTTGATGGGAAATAAACCTGATACCATCAGAATGAGCAGTGCCAAAAGTGCGCTACAAAATACCATAGACAATAATACGCTCATGCTCGCCGGTACACACCAGATTGAGTTTAGCTACGACCATGACATCGTCTTTCATAGCGACAACCTTCCCCTGCATGAAAATGGTATGACGATTACGGCATTAGACGCAGCTGGAGATCAAGTAGCGTTTGAAATTTATTACTCCATTGGGGGCGGATTCATCGCCACCGCCGACGAACTAGAGAACGGCACGCAACAAAATGAGGTCGCAGTACCATTTCCGTTTACATCCGCAGATGAGATGCTGGAAAAAGCCGAGACGAACGGTTTCAGCTTGGGAGGCATGATCCTCCAAAACGAACTCGCATTTCGCTCAGACGAAGAAATCAACCAAAGAGCAGAGCAAATTTGGAAAGTGATGTCGCTCTGCATGCAACGTGGCTTCGACACGGAAGGGATTTTGGAAGGTGGTCTAAATGTCACTCGTCGAGCACCAAACCTTTTGAAAAAGCTCGAAGCCAACGCTGCAGTTGAAAACGATCCGATGGAGATCATGGATTGGATCAATCTCTTCGCCTTTGCGGTTAGTGAAGAAAATGCAGCAGGAGGGCAAGTCGTCACTTCTCCAACGAATGGTGCAGCAGGGGTGATTCCGGCGGTATTGATGTACTACCATCGCTTCATCAAAGAGCTCGATGTTAAACAGCTAAAAGACTTTCTCGCAGTCGCCGGCGCTATCGGCATCTTATATAAAACTAACGCGTCAATTTCTGGTGCAGAAGTGGGGTGTCAGGGAGAAGTTGGGGTTTCTTCATCCATGGCTGCCGCTGGCTTAACAGCGCTAAGAGGGGGCAGTAACGAGCAGATTTGTATTGCTGCGGAAATTGCGATGGAGCATTCATTGGGTATGACTTGTGACCCGATTGGCGGCTTGGTTCAAGTACCTTGTATTGAAAGAAATGCCATGGGAGCAATGAAAGCGATTAATGCATCGCGTATGGCATTAAAGCGCACAAGTAAATGCTTAATTTCGTTAGATAAAGTTATCGAAACCATGTATCAGACTGGTAAAGATATGAATAAAAAATACCGTGAAACCTCTTTGGGGGGCTTAGCTGTCATTCATATGGCACCGCCATGCGAATAATGGCAAGTGGTCATTGCGCTTAGCTTCTCACCATACGCTTATCTGGTAATTGTGATCTGATGATATTACATATAGAAATGCCGCGTTCTTCGCGGCATTTTCTTAACAAGAAACTATTCGATTAATCACGTCGACCACGAAGTTCAATTTTTTGAGTTGCAGCATCCGAATGGATTGTTACACCGCCATAGGCCATTTCATTGCGACCCTTCAGCGTCAATTGAGAATCTGCACGCTCTACGTCAACCTGATTTTTCGTTGCCATCGTCATATCAATCGTGCCCGTGTATGACCCATCGCCAGCAAATGCTACGTTTGTTGAGCAAATCATCAAAACAAGTGCGATTAGTTTTTTCATACATCACCTCTATTATCGTTCTAACTTTCTTTCGGTGGAAAAACTGTAACAACAGAAACGCGCTCATACGAGGAAAGCCATTATTTACCAAATGGAAATCCATGCTAATAAACTGGTGTAACCAAGAATAACTTATCGTTACCTTCAATAAATCAGGGATAAGGCAGCAACTTAAATTGACCGAGCGTTGTCTTTTCTTAAGAAATTCAGCGATATGATTTGTCGACAAAAGCCAAGCGAGACAATGTATGAGCGTTAATCTGGATATTCAAAATATTTTGGTATTAAAACGGATGTATGAGTTACGTAACGTCCGGTTAGTCGCAGAATCACTCGGTAAAACGTCAGGAGCAATCAGCAAAAATCTGACAAAGATGAAAACTAAGCTCAATGATCCGCTATTCGTTCAGACCAAAAATGGCTTTGAACCAACAGCTTTTGTGGAAGCGAATATTGCGCATTTTGAGCAAATAATCAACAGTATTGATTCCATCAAACCACAGCATTTTTCACCAGCTCATTTTGACGGTTCAATCACTATTTATGCTAACACATTGTTTTGGGAGTACTTTGGTGACAAGTTTTACTTGGAGTTACTAAAGCACGCTCCAGAAGCAAAATTCTCATGTTTGCGCTGGGGTAGCGAAGCAAAAAAACGATTAATTGACGGTGAAAACGCCATTGCGATTCATTACTTTGATGAAGATCTGCCACAGTCAATTGTTCAGACCGAACTGGGGCGAGGAAAAGCGGTATTTTTTGTTCGACAAGATCATCCCGCTCAAAACTCCCAAGAGCTAGAAGAATACCCTTTTATACTTTTTAAAACGCCGGGATGGAACGACTACCGATACCCTGTGTTGGAAAGGCTCAAACATATGGGTTTTAGAACCACACCTAAAGTGGAAATTGAGCACCCAGCGATGATTCAAAAAGTGCTTTTGCAAACGAATCATTTTGGCATAACGATGAGTGGACATGTTCCTAAGGGTTGCCGAAGTATCGCGCTTCCTGCTGGGCTAGAGCTTGATGTTCGCTACGTGATGAGCTGTCGTCGCTCTCAACAGCAAGCTCCGGTAAATCAGTGGTTATTAGATGTCATTAAGCATGTCGCTCAGTCCTAGACTGATGACTTGCTACTGCTAATAATAGCCAAACCACACATGCGCTCTACTCACTCGCTGAACGAACATTAAAGACTCTGTATTAACCATTGAGCAAAGGTGTTTACGTGTGATTTTTCGGATGCTCGAACCATCATATAATGTGCACCAGAACTTGGCATATGCCAAGTTCCAACCTGGACTAATACGCCCTGTTGCAGCTCATCCTCAACAAGAAAGTCTCTTACCAACAACACGCCAAGTTGATTCATCGCAGCATGAATAGCAAGCAATGAATGCTCAAACTCGGCGACGACTTTGCTCACCTTCCCTTGATAACCTTGGTGCGCAAGCCAATCTTGCCAAGATTCATGATAACCGCTAGTACAGATTTTAGGCACTTTAGCTAACTGCGAGAGGTCATTTATCGGGTTTAAATGCATAAAGCCCGGGCTTGCGACAACGATCCAGTTTTCTTGGGTTAATCGTATGGCTTCTTGCTCTTGCCAATCTCCATCTCCGTTAATAATTTCGATATCCGCAATTGCACTGGCGTTTGGAACTGTATTAGCAGTGGTCGAGATTTTAAAGGAAATGTCTGGGAATTGTCGCTGAAAATCAGACAATCTTGGCATTAACCACTGAGAGCAAAAGCTGTGAGCGACATGTAAGTTAACTTGCGTATTCTTGGGACGAGTAAATAAATGCTGCGTCGTGGTCGATAATGTTTGAAGCACATGATTAACCACAGGCCAGTATTCTTGTGCGGAGCAGGTCAGCGTAAGGTGAGTGCCCTTGCGCTCGAATAACGTCGCATTGAGCTGTGACTCTAGCGATTTCACCTGTTGGCTGACGGCCGCACGAGTCACATTTAGCTCCTCTGCGGCTTTTGTAAAACTCTGTAGTCGCGCCGTGGCTTCAAAAGCTCGGAGCAAATTGAGCGGCGGTAAACTTTGCATAACACTCTCCCAAACACTTGGCAGCCATGGTATGAACTGGTGATGACAAATTGATGAAAGTGCTGAGTTTGTTAAGCGGGATCAAAAAAGCCAGCGTGATACACGCTGGCTTTTGGAACTTTATCTTAAGCAGGAATTATTCTGCTTTCTCAGTGGTTTGGTATTCAAACGCAGGGACAACTACTTCAACACGACGGTTCATTTGACGACCTTGACGTGTCTCGTTGCTTGCTACTGGGTTAGCTTCACCCATGCCTTTCACTGTCATACGCTCAGCCGCAATACCTTTTGCTTGGAACTCGTCAGCAACGGCTTTCGCACGTTTTTCTGTGAGTTGCTTGTTGTAAGCAGCAGAACCTGTCGTATCGCTGTAACCCGTGATCTCAACTTGAGCTTGTGGGTAAGTATTCATCAAATCAACGGTACCAGAAAGGTTCGACGCATCTTTCACTTCTGCACTTTCTAAGTCGAATTGTACTGTCGCTGTTGTTTGAGCAGGGTAAACGTGATCTACAATGCGGGTTGCAGGACGTGCTTCTACCACCTCTTCAACGGCTTTTTCTTGAACGACTGGCTCAGAACCAAACTTGTAGTTGAAACCGATACCGAAGAAATCTGAATCCATGTCTTCAATTACATCATCAGACATATCTTGGTAGCGTTGGTATTCAGCACGTAGGCTCCAGTTGTAGTTGATTTGGTATTCAGCACCCAGAGAGCCAGTTGGTACGAAATCTTTCTCGTCACCAGCCATCATGTATGCAGCTCCAACTTTCGCGAATAGATTCCAAGAATCCGTTAGTGGTAGGTTAAATTTAGGAGCAAGCGTCAATGCCCAAAGATCACCATCAACGGTGTTTAGGCCAGGCTTTTTGAAGTTTGCAGTGAAGTCACCAAGGTAATCAACACCATACTCTGCCGCAACGTACTTGTTGAAGCTGTAGCCTAAGTGCATAGATGCTGCAAAACTGTCGTCGTCACAAGGTTCGTTTAGGTAACACGCATCGTTTAGAGAGTTGTAACCTACTTTACCGCCCATGTAAGTGTCAGCAAGTGCAACGTTTGAGATCACACCACCAGCAAGTACAGTAGCCACTGCTATAGCGATTTTTTTCATTATTCTTTTCCTTTTTCTTGTACACAAAGCAACACATCGCGGCAGCATACTGCCGTAAAATATGAAGCCGTAACTTTCTCTTTTCTTCGAATAGAAATAGCTAAATAGCGTAGGAAAGAATCAAAAATGATATTCAAACGCCAATGACGTAAAACGGAAAAAGGTAACCTCAAGACCATCTATTCATGAGCTTCATCCGCATACCCAACCGAAAAATAAAGTTCGTTGCGTTGGTTTAGCCATAGTCAATTCGTTGCGGAGAATATCACAAAGAAGCCAACTTTCTGTGACGCAAATCACCATAAAAAACCACTTTCTCAAATTTAAGAATCATCATTTAAGCTTGTGAATGGCAACAAATTTTTACAGGGGAGCATGGATGTGGAGAGCACAAAAAAACAGCTCATTTAAATGAGCTGTTTTCGAAATAATGAAAAAGCGTTAACTCGTCGCGCTAAATTTTATCCGCTACGGTTAACGTTGCAGCTAATACATCTTGCCCAAACAAGACACTACGCTCAGGAGACCAACCGTAAAGTGGATCTGGGTGATTGTTGTTATCTTTAAATGGCATTTCGATTGTGTAAGACAAGCATTTGAACTGCTCTGCAACCCAATTTGAACCCACAGTCAAATTCGCTTTACCAGGCTCATCTTTATCGTAACCAATCTCATCTTGGAACTCTGGCGTAATAGTCAGTAACGCTTGCTTAAATGATGTCTCTAAAGCGGCAAGATTTTCATCGTAAGAAGGAATACCTTCTGAGCCAGCGACGAAGTTATACGGAATCGCTTCATCGCCATGAATATCTAAAAACATGTCAACACCCGTTTCCAGCATGCGCTGACGCACAAGGTAGACTTCTGGGCTCTTTTCCATTGATGGCGTTTGCCATTCACGATTTAGGTTTACACCTACTGCGTTGGTACGCAAGTGACCGCGAATACCACCGTCTGGGTTCATGTTTGGTACGACGTAAAGCACCGCTTTTTCAAGCAATGCACGCGCAACCGTGTCGTTTTCATCTAACAGACGTTGGATCATACCTTCCATGAACCATTCTGCCATCGTCTCACCTGGGTGCTGACGTGCAATCATCCAGATTTTCTTTTTACCTTCTTCTGGCTCACCGAAAGTAAGCAAGCTCATGTCGTTGCCGTCTAATGTGTGGCCTAGTGTTTCAAGTTGGCAGTGGTGCGCGCTTTGTGCCATGTGTAACAAGTCTAAATGACGATCGTACGTGTATGGCGCAAAGTACGCGAAGTAAATTGAGCTGCGCTCAGGGATTACAGTGAAAGTCAGCGTGTCGCCATCGAACTCTGCCGGTACTCGGAACCATTCTTCACGATCGTAAGACGCAACCACATCGTAACCTTGCCATCCTTCTGGATAAGCCGATTTAGCCAAATCAAGCAATTTGATGGTGTGTGATTGCTCGGCTTCTGTCTCAAGACGGAAGTGGAACCACTGGTAGAATTCCGACATATTGTCGTTAGGAATTTTGAGTTGGATGTCGTTTTTGTCGTCCGCTTTCACTACGTGAATGCTGCCGCTATCGAAGTTGCTGAATACTTTCATTTTATGACTCACCTTTTAAATCTGAGCTTGAAAGACAGAGGCTAACACAAGGCTTCATCGCGCCCCAATGACTTTCACTGCAAACTGTCTCGTTTGTGGCTAAAGTCTTCAGTTTAGTCAAGCTTATCCGCTTTGCCTGCTGGTCCCGCGAGTTTTGCTAGCCACTTATCCCAGATAAACGGCGTTTTCTCGTTATCTTCTGCTTCCTCTTTTCGACGTACCGCGTTGCGCACTATCATAGCCCCGGTCCAGCGAAGCGGTTCTGGTGGGAAATACCCCAACGGTCCTTTGGCTAAACCACTGTTCGTCCACTCGTTATCGATTCCCAATATCAATGAAGATAAGATCTTTCCGCCCATTCGAGTCTGCGCTACACCATTGCCTGAATAACCAAATCCGTAAAAGATATTGCTCTGTTTATCTAGCTCGCCGAAAAAAGGGAAACCAGTAGCAGAACGATCAGAGCCCCCCGTCCATGAATAAGCAAACTCCTCTCCTCTCAAATGAGGAAACAACTTATCGAACGACTTGCGCAGTAGACCTTGGTAGCGTGTTGGCTTGTTAAACATTGCGTCAACTTGGTTATTGAAAGAAAACTGATTGCCGCCTTTCCCCAACATCAAACGGCCATCTGGCGTATCTCGGTAATAGTGGACGAAGATACGTGAATCCAACACGCTAGAACCTGCCTGCCAACCAGATTGAGGTAGTGCGTCACCAAGCGGCTTGGTGATCACCATGTCGGAAGAGACCACCACGATACTGTTTTTAAACTGTTTAAACTGCTCCACCATCCATGCGTTCAATGCCAACACCACCTGCTGCGCTTGAACATTTCCTTTAGGTGTACAGACAGTGGCAGGTTTTCCATAATCTAAACGCGTCATCGGCGTATTCTCATAGATTTCAACACCCAACTCCATTGCGACGCGTCTTAATCCTCTCGCCAATAAAGCAGGTTGAACGCTGGCTGCAACTGGAGAGTGAAAGCCTTCTATATTGCGCGGCGATCCCGCATTGGCACGCAGTTCCTCCACCGAGCAACGACGCCAACTGTTCACTTCTAATCGCTTTAACTCGTCCACAACTGGCTGCATTCCCCCAGTTTGAGCCGGATTGGTTGCAGTGTAATAAACCCCTTTTAACGATAATTGCGCATCGATGTTGTGCTGCTGACAAAAGTCGTCAATCTCTAGCACTGCTTGTTCCGACTCTTTTACTAACCAAGCAGCATGTTCTTCACCGAATAACCGTTTCAATGTCGGAAACTTTGTCGACCAAGTCAGCATACAACCGCCGTTTGCGCCCGATGCACCACTGCCACAAAGGCCTTTTTCAATCGCGACTACCTTTTTTTCCGGAGATTGCTGCTTAATCATAATCGCGGTCCAAAGTCCGGTGTATCCGCCACCAACAATCGCAACGTCAGTATTAATGTTCTGCTGTAACGGTTGTGGCGTTTCTGGTTGCTCAGCGTCAATTGCCTGCTTGAACCAATATGAATGATGTGTCATCGGGTATCCTCGTTAGTGCGTTACATCCATTTCCGCAAACACTTTACAAACGATGATGACAATCAACGAGCAAGAAAATCTAACGCTGAGCGATAGAAAATGTTGCACTGAGAGTGTGAAAATTTTCGCTTTCGACAAAAACAAAATGGGGAGCTCGTGGCTCCCCAAAACAAACAGCAAAAAATATTAGTGGTAAACAATTCAAGTCCGTCTTACTGGTTAGTATTTACCGGTATCACGCATGCGGTACTCGTATTGAACATTGAGAATAGGCTGGTAAACAACTTGCCCGTCACTTTGCAAGAACTCATTTACCATGACTTTTGAGTCAGTGATAGAAAACGATTGGCGATCAACATACGTTGTAAGGCTCGTAAACTCATCACGGAGTTGTCCAGGTGATTTATTTTGGTAGCTTTGGATCATGTCTCGGCCCATTTCATAAGCCGCTTGTTTGCTATCCATTACGTCGCCATGGATAGTTTCGGTATCGTTTGTCCAATGATAACCACTAGCAAGAGCCATAGAAGGTGCAGCAATCAGAGCAATCGTACTTGCTAAAGTTGTTAAGCGTTTCATAAACCTCTCCTTACTTACCTTTACATCGGGCCAAAATTGGCTCGATACTTATAAGGTACGTATAAAGACCTAAAACACGTCAAAACAATTTCAAATAATGTTCAATTTTCGTTCAACTTATTTCACAATAACTTAGCAACTCAACGTCATATTCAGCCGACATTCGCATTTTCTTCCTTTTGAACAATGGGTTTCAACCTGACACTTCCTTACCAAACCATACAATACCTAAGGTCAATTTTCTCTTAGAATTCCAGCAAAAGAACAGTGTTCAAAACCTCACACAAATGTCGGACACAGCAAAAACCACCTCTTTTCAGTCGTGCTTTGCATTCCTCCTTTTTCGGGTTCTTCGCTGCTCGTCCGTCGGTTCTTAATTGTCGCTATTGAGCACAAGTTAATCTGGAGTGAAAATGACCGCGAACAAATCCATTTTTTACCATAGCAAAACCATTTACTCAGATGATTATGCTGATGTCTACAAGCCAATTTGGACCTACAGAGCTAAGTTCATCTTTCGTGCGCTTTATTACAAACGTGCGTTTAAGCACCTTTCAGACAATATTGAATCGTCATTGTTAGAGTTGCTTTGTACACGTACGCATCGATTTTTAGAGAAGCCGTTTCGTCCGTATATCATCAAAAACAACTCAGCGTTCGATCGTTCTAACTTGGTGGTTGATCACTATAAAACGATTTCAGAACTGTTTTCTAAACAAACAATCGAAGAAATCTACACAGACTCGAAAGGCCTAACATTAGCCTCTTTTGAAATTGACGAAATCCTGTACTCGGTGAGATTAGTATACGAAGCACGTTATCAAAAAGAAGGCGATATGAGCCTAGTGCTGCACAGCGCTGAAGATGGCAACTTCTACACGCTCTCTTTTACGCTCGGTCACATCGAATCTGGACGCAGCATTATGATTGGCGGCTTACAAGGACCGCGAAGCAGTGAAGAAAACAACGCGAAAATTAAAAAGCTAACTCGTAAGCTTTACGGACAGAGACCAAAAAGCTTGATGGTGAGCTTGCTCACTTTGCTCGCACAAATTTGGGAAGTAAATACGATTCTAGCGGTGAAAACGCAGTCCCATACTTACGCAGCTAAACGTTACAGCAAAGGGCGAATAAAAACGGATTACGATGCACTCTGGCAAGAATTGGGCGGCACCGAATACAATCGTCATTTTTACTCAATTGATGTAAATGCACCCCGTCGAGATATCGAAGGCATGTCGCGCTCTAAGCGTTCGATGTATCGTCGCCGTTATGAATGGCTAGACAACACCAAGGTCACTTTCGAACAAATATTAAAAGGCGAGCAAGCTAAAAGCTAAGGAGAAGCGTTCATGCGTTATTCATTCATTACTGCTTTAGTGCTGTCGGCTTTTTCTTTGTCAACCAATGCAGAAACCAGTGAGCACATCATAGGTACAAACATTGGCTATGGCGATGTGAACTACGATGCTCCGACAAGCAAAGAATCAGGCGACATGTTCTTAGGTGAAATATATTACCGCTACATGCCAACACATAACTTTGGTATCGAAGCAGGTTATAAAGGCGCGTTTGACGGTATCGGCTCGATACTCGTGAGTCCGATTTCAGAAGTCACCGATACGAGCTTCTCCGGACCTCGCTTGAGTGGCTATGCTAGCTATCCTCTGGGTTCAGGTTTCGAACTGTACGGCAAGGCAGGTGTCACTCTCTACACTCTCGAATACACTTATAAAGTGAACGGTCAGAGCAAGAACATCGAACACTCAAGTGTCGGAGGTGAAGCGGCTGGCGGTATCGGCTGGAGCTATAAACACTTTGGTTTGAATGCAGAATATGTGTACTCAAAAAACAGCGATTTTGACTCTAGCGGCATGATGTTTGGTGCGCAACTGCGTTTTTAAACAAGGCTTACAAGTTAGTACAAAAGGCAGCGAGAGGCTCATTCGCTGCCTTTTTTCGTGAATATAGGTCAATACGCAAGCGCGAGAATGATCCCCGCCACGATAGAAGTAACGCCAAGCCCTCGGGTGAGATACCATTTCTCAGACAGAAACCAAATCCCCATAAACAATCCAAACACAATGCTGATTTGCCTTAGTGCTACGACCAAACTCACGTTGTCTGTCATGGTCATCGCAAACAGCACCAAGCCGTAGGTGGATGCCATCATTACCCCTGCCATGCTGGCTGTTTTGCGGATCTGCCACGCTGTCTTAATCTCATCTGGTTTGCCTGTAACCAAGCACCACACAAGGGCAGGAATACCAATTGCCCAAAACTGCACACCCAAGTAGAAGATTGCACTGTACTGATCATTCAAGATCTCTGATGCTTGCCCTGTGAGTAAACTCAGCGCTTCTTTGTCGACCACCGAGTAACCCGTTGTGCCTATCGCGGCAATCAATGCCCAGAACACACCAACGTTCAAATAAGAACCCAATGTCATCTGACGAAAATTCGTCAGTGGCACCAGCATACAACCAAGGGTAATCAGCAAGAATCCAAACCACTGCTGACTGGATAACTCATGCCCCAATGCCACACTGATTGCGCCGACCATCATCACAGGCAGTGCCCGAGCAATCGGATAAACCACACCCACATCAGCGTGCTTATAAGCGACAATCAAACCAACCAGATAAACCATTTGTGAAATGCCGCTAATGAACAGCAATCCCCAAAACTCACTCGGTAATGATGTCCAGCCAATGGTTGCCAAATACCAAATCAAATAAGGGGTAAGAATGGCACAGGCAGAGAAGCTGGCGGCCATGGTAAACGCGAGCCCTGACCCAGAGTTGCTTTTGCCAAGGATATTCCAACCCGCATGGAGAACAGCAGAAAAAACGACGAGACCAATCGCCAACAAATCCATTTCAATGTTCCTGTCTGAATAAAATAAAGGCCCCGAGATGGAGCCTTAGATAATGAGAAAATCCACTTAACGATTGAGTTCCGCCAGAGATTCAATGCTGATGGCATCGTGTCGCCAATACTCGATATCGCAATCAATCAACTCACCGTGTTGGTTGTAGTTGATGCGCTCCACTACCATCGCAGGCGTACCGGCTGTCGCACGCAGTGCCTGAGCCATTTCACCCAACAAAGTGCTGGTTGAAATGCGGTAGCGAATCTTTTGATACGTCACGCCATAATGATCGCGGTAAATGTCCGTCAATGAATTTGATAAATCGTAATCCAGCAGGTTCGGAAACAGCTCTGGACGAATGTAGTTTGTTACGAACACCACAGGTCTGTCTTCAAGGTATCGTACACGGTCGACTCGATACACATCCGAGAAAGGCTGCAAGTCCAGCAAGCGCGCCGCTTGTTTGTTTGCCAACGTCCCTTTTGCTGCGACCAAGTCCGTTTTTGGCACGCGATTTTGCGCTTTCGCCATGTTCGGGAAGTTCAGAGTTTGGGTTGGATCGTAACGCAATGGCTCAGGTGAGATAAACCAACCTCGGCGATCTTCGCGATAGATTCGACCTTCTGCTTCTAGCAGTGATAAAGCTTCACGCAAAGTAACGCGTGTAGTATCGAACGACTCCGCCAACTTACGCTCTGCTGGCAGTTTTTGACGCGGCGATAGCATGCCCGCTTCAATCTGTTCAACAATCGAATCTTTAATTTTTACGTATTGCACGAAGTGTCCTTATCTTTTGCGCCAAGCTTGTGTGCGATTTTCTAACAATTTACCCAAAGTCATCTGAACAATCTTCGCAATTGCGGCAGCAATCATGATCATCACAGCCATCGCTGCTGCAGCGCCAGTTTGACCTGCATCGTCCATATTCAGAATTGAGACCGAAGCCGGAATCGTATCAGTTGAGTAAAGGAATACTACCGCAGAAGTGGTGGTCAATGCATTAACAAACAAGTAAGTCGCAATGTCCAAAATCGCAGGTAAACACACAGGTAATGTCACTTTAAAGAACAACTTGTATTGAGGAAGCTTCACCGATGCTGCTGTGGCTTCAATCTCTGATGGCAACTGCTTTAGCGCTGTCAGGGCGGTCATGTGACCCACTGTATAGTAATGCACTACCGTGTTAATCACCAAGAACGCCATGGTGCCATAAAGCACATTCAGAGGATTGTTCGCATCGTTGAAGTAAAAGATGTAACCCAAGCCAAGCACCATACCCGGTACCGCCATTGGCACCACGCTAAGCATTTGCATCACCTGACGAATTGGACCAAACGCACGCCCTTTCTCAATGCAGTAAGCACCGACAAAGATGATGGCTGTACCAATCACTGCCGTCCAACCAGCCAGTGTTAGTGAGTTGAAGAATGGGCTCCAACCGTAAGTGCTCATTTCGGCAAAGTTGTAGTTGTTTAGCGTCAGCGCTTTGTTCCAAGGCCAGAATGTAACTAACGAGCCATACACCGCCATACCCAAAACCGCCAACACTGCGATAGAAATGATGCTGCAGTAAACCAAACAAATGCTGTCGCGCGCTTTGTTAGGTTCTGGCTGATAAGGCACTGAACGTGTGTCGAATAAGCTCTTTTGTTTTTTCTGTACCCAGCGGTCTGCACCGAACGCCATTACCGCAGGGAATAACAACATAATGCTGGTCACCGCCCCCATGGCAAAGTTTTGCTGTCCCACTACTTGCTTGAAGATGTCAGTCGCCAGAACGTTGTAGCTGCCTCCAATCACTTTCGGCACACCAAAGTCCGTGATAACTAGCGTAAAGACGACGATAAGCGTACTGATCAAACCGTATTTCGCCGCAGGTAGCGTCACCATAAAGAAGGTTTTGATTGGTGAGGTTTTAAGTGCGCGGGCTGCTTCATACAAGCGGGCATCTGAAGTGCGCAGCGAAGTGGTTAAGATCATCAATGCATGAGGAAAGGTCCAGAAGATCAAACCCATCGAGATACCAATCACGCCATAAATCGAGTTTCCTAACAGCATCTCTTTAGCAATGCCTTGATTACCGAAAAGGAAGATCAAACTGATCGCCGGTAACAACGAAGGCGCAAGGATTGGCGCAGTACCTAGGATTTGGAACAAACCTTTAAACGGCATGCATGAAAGAGTTAGCGCGTAGGCATAACCGAACGCAAGCACACCCACTACCGAGGTCACAATCACGCCCAAAGTGAAGGTGTTTCCCACCGACACCCACAAGCTTGAAGAGGAAAAGTACGTCGCAAAGTTTGCCAAACCGACAAATTCGCCATTGGCATTTTGCACACTCTTGGTCAACATTGCCCAAAGCGGCATTAAGATGAACAGCACCATCATAGTCGACAAACCAGCGAGCAAACCGAACAACACAAGGTTGTCGCGGCTAACACGTCCGAGTATGGATTTTGCTTTGTATTGCGTGGTTAGGCTATTCATCGTCATTGTCTTCGCATCCATGTTTACACCTACGCTGCTAGCGCTTTATCAACCGAGGGCACGGCGTAACCATGCAGCCCTTCTTCAGCAAACTGGATGTAACGTACATCGCCCGCTTTGATATTGAGTTTTTGAACCGTTTCCACAGGCACATCCACGACGATGGTTTTCGTTGAACTGTCGTTTTGCAATACGCAATCAATGCGGAAAAACGCCCCCAAAAACTCGGTAGCGGTAACTCGCACAGGTAAAGAGTTATTGTAGTTTTCAACGAACTTGATGCTTTCAGGACGCACCGCAAGGTCGAAGCGGTCACCGCGTTGGATCTTACGATTAGTCAAGCTTGGCGCTGGCATTAGGGTTTCTGCAATGCGTACTTGGGAGTCCGTTGCGGCTGAGGTTTCAATAAAGTTCATGCTGCCGACAAACTCAGCGACAAAGCGCGTTGCTGGTTGTTGGTAGATCTCTTGAGGTGTGCCGACTTGCTCAATCACACCATGGTTCATTACCACGATACGATCCGCCATCGACAACGCTTCATCCTGATCGTGCGTAACCATGATGGTGGTGATGCCAAGCTTACGTTGTAGCTTACAAATCTCATCACGTAAGTGAACACGTACTTTTGCATCCAGCGCTGACAGCGGCTCATCAAGCAGCAGTAGACCCGGAGACAACGCCAATGCGCGAGCAAGTGCCACACGCTGCTGCTGACCACCAGAAAGTTGGTTAGGGAATTTCTCGCCAGAGGTTGGAAGACCAATGGTTTCTAACCAGTAATCTACTTTCTCTAGCGCTTCTTTGGTCGGCATACCTTGGTTCTTCAAACCCACTGCAATATTCTCTTGCACAGTTAGGTTCGGAAACAAAGCATAAGATTGGAATACGATGCCGAAATCGCGCTTCTCTGGTGGTAGGAATGTGGTCTCTTGACCGTTTTGAAAAATCGCACCAGACGTTGGCAAGTCTAAACCTGCAATGGCACGTAGCAGAGTGGTTTTACCGCAGCCAGAAGGACCAAGAAAACAAACGAACTCGCCCTTTTCAATCGCTAGCGAGATTTTCTTTAATGCAGTGAACTGTCCGAATTGCTTCACTACATTTTCAATATTTAGGTAATGTTGGTTAGTTGACATAACACACGCTCCAAATGGTATATACCAACTTTAGTTTTGGAGTGTTACGTTCCAATGACAAATTTATAGCCAGAAGATGACAAATAGATGAAGGGCGATGAGGTTTGTTTAGGTGACAATTAGAGATTCCCGACTCACTCCTTCGTCACTCTCGAGAATGACGTGGTGAGTGTGGATAGAAGATCCCAACTTTCTTGAGTCCGTCATTCCAGCGAACCTAGGTGAGACTAGGAATCTACTTTCAGCAAACTCTGAAATAAAAGAGAAAACAAAATAAAAATCCACCTCAACCGAGGTGGATTTCAGCATTCAACTCAAAGCAAATTCAATTAAGATTTTGGCTCTGATTTCGCATCGAACTTCTCAGACCATGCTGCTAGAATCTCTGCACGCTTACTGCCCATTTGCGCGAAGTCCATCTTCGCCATGTTCTCTTGAACATTAGGGAAGTTAGACACAGTAGCTTTCACTTCTTTATGTGCAACCACTGGGTACATTTCTACGTAAAGCTCGTTTGCCGCTTTAGAGATTGACCAGTCGACAACACGTTTCGCTGCATCCGACTCTTTTACTAGACCAACGGCTTCTGATTCCCAACCGATGCCTTTTGGTGTGATCACCGCTAGTGGCGCGCCTTGTGTTTTCAACTTCGCGCCGCGGCTTGCCATCGAAATACCGATAGCCACTTCACCCATGCCCGCTTGAACACATGGCTTAGAGCCAGAGTGCGTGTAGTGTGCAATGTTCTTGTCTAGGTCACGCATGTAGTTCCATGCCTGATCTTCACCCATGTTTTGTAGCCACGCAGAAACCTGCATGTAGCCAGTGCCTGAAGACGCTGGGTTAGGCATTGCAATGTGACCTTTGTAAACCGGCTTCGTTAGGTCTTCCCAAGACGTTGGTTTCGGTAGGTTAAGTTGTTTCGCTACCGCTTCGTTGAAACAAACTGCGTTAAAGAACGCATCGTTACCGAACCAAGCTTGGTTTGATTGAGGGTCGTTTAGGTTCGCGTGCAGCTCTTCCAAACCTTTTGGTGTGTAAGGCTTAAGAAGACCTTCATCTTTAAGCAGTGCCATTGACGAGCCAGCAAGACCCCAAACCACTTCTGCTTGAGGGTTGTTCTTTTCGGCCAGCAATTTCGCCGTCATGATACCTGTTGAATCACGAACCCACTTAATCTTGATATCTGGGTTATCTTTCTCAAACGCAGACTTGTATTTAGCAAGAATGTCAGTTTCGAAAGCGGTGTAAACCGTGACTTCCTGTGCTGCCATTGCATTCGTAGCTAGCAGAGAGACAAGTGCAGCCAGCGATCCTTTCATCAAACGGTTTTTCATCATTTTCTCCAGTTAATTTGGCTAAGTTTCATTTGGTCTGTACCAGTTGACGATATACACCCTACTGAGCCTTTGTGACGAAATCATGACCATTAAATGGCAGTTTTACGAAAATTTGCGATGAATAATCGTTCAATTGCTCCGCCATTTTCTGGATATTAAAGTTTTATGAAATTGAAGATTCGCCTATTTACTGCCCTTTTCTTCCTCGATAGAGTGAACTTTAAATTTGGTGTAGACCAACTAGCCTATTCTGATGGAAATCGAGATGAAAAACGAATACCTACTACTGACTCCAGGTCCTCTATCTACTTCTGAAACGGTACGTGAAGCCATGCTTAAAGACTGGTGTACTTGGGATGATGAATACAACAAAGACATTGTAGAAGTGATCCGCACTAAGCTTGTAAAACTGGCGACGGAGCAAGACGGCTACACCAGCGTACTAATGCAAGGTAGTGGCACCGCATCAGTAGAAGCGACGATTGGCAGTGCCATTGGCAAAGATGGAAAATTGTTGGTTGTCGACAACGGCGCTTACGGTGCGCGTATCGCTCAGATCGCTGATTACCTAAATATTCCATGCCATGTAGTTTCCCCAGGCGAAACATCACAGCCACACTTGAACGAGGTGGAAACTGCATTGGCATCGGATCCTACAATCACACACGTGGCGATTGTTCATTGCGAGACAACCACTGGCATGCTTAACCCAATTGAGACATTTGCTTCTGCAGCGAAAGCACACGGTAAAGTGGTGATTCTCGATGCCATGTCGAGCTTTGGTGGCATTCCTATCGATATTGCTGAGCTAGGCATCGATTTTATGATCAGCTCTGCAAACAAATGTATTCAAGGCGTACCGGGTTTTGGCTTTGTGATTGCAAAACAAACAGAGCTCGAAAAGTGCCAAGGTCAGGCACGTTCTTTAAGCCTTGATCTTTACGACCAGTGGAAGTGCATGGAAGTGAACCACGGCAAATGGCGTTTCACGTCTCCAACGCACACGGTTCGCGCTTTCTATCAAGCCTTGTTAGAGCTGGAACAAGAAGGCGGCATTGAGGCTCGTCATAACCGCTACCAAACTAACCAGAAAACACTGGTTGCAGGTATGCGTTCTCTGGGTTTCGAACCGCTACTGAGTGATGACCTTCACTCACCAATCATCACCTCTTTCTACTCTCCAACTCACAGTGATTATCAATTCAAAGCGTTCTACACGCGTTTGAAAGAGCAAGGCTTCGTGATTTATCCGGGTAAGGTGTCGAACGCAGATTGCTTCCGTATCGGCAACATTGGCGAAGTTTACCCAGCAGATATCGAGCGCTTAATCGGTGCGATTGAAAAAGCAATGTACTGGCAAGTTGCGTAAAGCAGCCTTCTGATTGAGAGAGCGTTATGACTCAGAATATCAAACCGACTCATTTTCGTAGTGAAGGCGATGTCAACACGACACCAGCGCGCCAAGCTTGGAATGCATCGATGGATGACGAACGCACGCAAACATTATTGAAGCGTGATTCGGAGGTCTTTCTTCATCAAGCCATGTCGACGCCTTGCTTAGATACCTTGGAAGCAGCAGAAGGCATCTACATCCAAGATGCCACCGGCAAAAAGTACATGGACTTCCATGGCAATAACGTCCATCAGCTGGGCTACGGTCATCCGCATGTGATTAAACGCGTGCAAGAACAAATTGCCAAACTACCGTTTTCACCACGTCGTTTTACCAACGAAACCGCGATTGAATGTGCCGAAAAACTCACCCAAATCTGTGGCGGCGAATTGAACCGCGTGTTGTTTGCTCCAGGTGGCACATCTGCAGTGGGCATGGCACTTAAACTAGCGCGCCATATCACGGGCAACTACAAGGTGGTGTCTCTGTGGGATTCCTTCCACGGCGCATCTTTGGATGCCATCTCAGTGGGCGGCGAAGCGTGTTTCCGCCAAGGTATGGGACCATTAATGGCAGGTGTTGAGCGCATTCCACCAGCCGTATCTTATCGTGGTGCTTTCCCAGTCGCGAACGGCAGCGACGTGCATTACGCCGACTACCTTGAATACGTGATTGAGAAAGAAGGCGGCGTGGGCGCATTTATCGCAGAAGCGGTTCGTAATACCGACGTACAAGTGCCGAGCAAAGCCTACTGGAAACGCATTCGAGAAATCTGTGACAAACACAATGTCATGTTGATCATCGACGACATCCCTAACGGCATGGGTCGCAGCGGTGAATGGTTTACCTACCAAGCCTACGACATCGAGCCAGATATGCTCTGCGTCGGTAAAGGTTTGGGCGGAGGCTTAGTGCCTATCGCAGCCATGGTAACCAAAGACAAATACAACACCGCCGAGCAAATCTCCATGGGTCACTACACTCACGAGAAGAGCCCTATCGGTTGTGCTGCAGCACTGGCAACCATGGAAGCCATTGAGCAAGACGGCTTGCTAGATAAAACCAAAGCCGACAGCCAGTTCATGCGTGAAAAGCTGCTAGAGATGAAAGCCAAGTACCCAGTGATTGGTGATGTTCGTGGCATCGGCATGTTATGGGGCATTGAGCTGGTCACCGACCACGAGAGCAAATCGCGCGCGTATGAGGAAGCGGAAGCTGTGCTGTACCAATGCCTCAACAATGGCGTGAGCTTCAAGGTATCGCAAGGCAATGTGATTCAACTCAGCCCACCGCTGATCATCACTCGCGAACAACTGACAGAAGCGTTGGCGATCTTCGAAGAAGCCATCGCCAAAGTGTGTAAAGACTTTAACTACTTCTAACCTCAACATAAACCAATTTACCCAGAGCGCGGTTCCAACGTGTAGGCAAGCGCTCTAGCAAGCAAGAATAAGGATTGAACATGAGCAACTCACCAATTCAAGCAGTGATCTTTGACTGGGCTGGCACTATCGTCGATTTCGGCTCTTTTGCGCCAACCAGCATCTTTGTGGAAGCATTCAAACAAGGCTTTGATTTTGAAATCGACCTTGAAGAAGCGCGCGAACCAATGGGTCTTGGTAAGTGGGATCACATCCAAGCAGTGGGTCGTATTCCTGCAGTTGATAAGCGCTGGAATGAGAAGTTTGGTCGCTCAATGACCAGCGAAGACATCGACGCTATCTACGCAGCATTCATGCCGCTGCAAAAAGCAAAAGTGGCTGACCACGCAGAGCCAATCCTTAATGCGATTGAAGTTGTGAACGCTCTGAAAGACAAAGGCATCAAGATCGGTTCTTGTTCTGGTTACCCTCGCGAAGTGATGGACGTACTGATTCCAGTGGCAGCGGATTACGGCTACAAACCGGATTACGTGGTAGCAACGGATGACCTGCCGCAAGGTGGTCGCCCAGCACCATTTATGGCACTGAAAAACGTGATTGAGCTGAATGTAACGGACGTTAATACGTGTATCAAAGTGGATGACGCCGCACCGGGCATCGATGAAGGTCATAACGCCGGTATGTGGACCGTTGGTCTATTACTTTCTGGTAACGAAGCAGGTCTAACGTTTGAAGAATACCAAGCTGCGGACGAAGCAACGCTTAATGCCGCCCGTGAAAAAGCGCGTGCAAAATTGCTCAAGAGCTCGCCGCACTACCTTATCGATACGATCGCTGACTTCCCAGAAGTGGTTGCAGATATCGAACGTCGCCTAGCGGCAGGTGAACGTCCTTAGTCTTCATCTTCCACAAATAAATGAAACAAACGCCCCTCACGTGAGGGGCGTTTTTCTTTTTGGCACTATCTCAAGGAAGTTTGGCTTATTGAAGCGTAGTTCCGTTAGATAGCAGCTTTCTTGTCGGCTCTTGCTCAGTGTATTCGACCGCATCGTGATCCGCGAGCTTATCGACTTCCGCCTGTTCACCCACCACAACCAACACGTGTTGTTTCACCAGAGCGTCGACCACTTCAATGTTGTGCTGACGAAGAAGCGCTCTCACTTCGCTCTCTTTTCCTTCATGATACTTAACAAAGTAACGTGCAGGTTGCTGCTCGGCTTGATCTTGGCGTTCATCCACGAGAGGAAATCCTTGATTGTTTGCCAAGCTGCTTGAGCTCAGTCCGATTGCCAATAGTGCGGCAGCGCCTACCGCAGACAAAGAAAGTAAGGTCAACTTCTTCATAGCCACTCCTTATTGAAAGGTCAGAGTCCAACTGTTGATGGTGCCTGTGTCTCTTCTGGCACTGTCCACCGCTTTTAGTTCCCATGTACCTTGCGATTCAAAGCCAGAAAAATCCGCTTGGAACGTGTTTTTTATATCGTTAGCGCTGCCGCCAGTATTATTGTGAAGTACAACTTCTCCACCAGTCGGTGACGTTAAAGTCACTCGTAGATCACCGATGTAAGTGTGGCTAATATCAACGTCAATACTTACTGTGCCTGAATCACCAGAGCGATCGACTTCTACTGCACTGATTGCGCCAGAAGATTTATTATCTGGAATCGCAACAGGGCTGGTATTTGAGAAGCTAGAGTCCGAAGAGCTACCACCATCAGGTCCATTACAGCCAGCGTCCAAGAACAGCTTCGCCGCTTCAGCATTAACTAGGCCGTGGCCAGTACGGTTGTCTCGACCAGCAACATCAATATCTGTTGCAGTTTTCACTAGGGCATTACGTACTTGCGCTGCGGTACAGGTTGGGTGGTAACTCCACACCAAGCCAGCTACGCCCGTTACGTGCGGTGTCGCCATTGATGTACCATTGTAGTACTCGTAATCTTCACCAGAGGTTGTTGCAACAGTAATTTCCTGACCAACATACCCCAACAGCTCTTGACCAAATGCACGATCAACCGTTACCGAAACCATACGATAAGCGTTGTTTGTGTCTACCAAGAAAGGGTTTTGTAAACCAGGTAGTTCAGAGTTGCTGTACACGATTGCAGCTCGCGCACCCGCATTGTAACAAGCCTGAACCGCATCTACTTCAGGGTAGTTTCCTGAAGACTGGTTGCCGATACGCTCAGTCAAACAAATTTTGCCCGACATATCACCACAGTTAACGTTACCGCCAGAGACATCACAGCTATCTAGCGTTGCCGTTACTGAACCCGCGATTGGATCCGGAACATACGAAGAACCGTTATTGATCAAACGATTGTGAGGAACAATCCCACGATCAAACTGACTGACACCATTCAAGGTAATATCAGAAAGTTTACCTTCACCTACCGTAACCGTTGATAAGATCGCCACACCCGGGCCTGAGATCTCAACTTGATTAGTAGATTGTGAGAACGCTGCATGATCATTTTGATTATCAACAGCCGCAACAGACATCACTGAGTCATAAGAAGCTGGATAGCTGTGCGCTGTATTGCCATCATTACCCGCAGCGGCGATCAATAGAACGCCTTGATCGTAAATATTTTGCAGTGCATTTTGCTCAGTTCGGCTTGATTGACTACCACCAAGGCTCATGTTCACAACGTTAGCACCATTATCGGCACAGGTCTGGATAGCTTTAACAAGCCCAGATGAGTAACCCCAACCCGATTCGTTAAATACTTTCACGATGTGCAAATTAACATTCTGGTTTGGCATCACACCCTTTACACCTTCGGTGTTGGCAATCGCAGCAATCGTACCCGCGACGTGAGTACCGTGGGCATTGTTGTTACCCGGATCACTCCATGATCCCGTACCACTATCGTTAGTACCAGCAACGCGGTTACCGCTTAGGTCGTTGTGCGAAATGTCGTACCCTGAATCGATAATACATACAGTGCGATTACCCGCATTGAAGTCAGCTAGCAGTTGAGCATTAACCGCTTCATATCCCCATGGGGTCGTTTCGCTGAGCAAATAGCGAGGTGGATCGACTTCCACGTATTCCACATCACTACGATTGCGAAGCGGCTCTAAGTCATCGCCATCCAATTCAACGCTGTAAATGGCGCGATTGCCTAGTTTTTCCACCTTACGTGCCTTCACCTGTTCTAGAACAGACTCCTGCGCGATTCGTGGCCCCCAGAATGAGTTACCACCCATTGAAGAACGGCTGACTGCATCTTCTTTGAATTTGACGATGTACTTCGTCGGTAACTTAGATTCATCAAATCCCATTGGTGGAGCCGCAAACGCTGACATCGAAGTGGTCAGTGCTATTGCTACGGCAGACAACGAAAATAAGCCTTGTTTTTTACTTGTTGTGTAGTGCATTTGCCCTATTCCTTATTTGAGCTAATTTTTATTCACTATATTCTCATGAAAAGTCATCACCATGATGTTTGCATGAGAGCTTCAGCTATAGTTTACAGAGCAAAAATGCCAAACAATTTGTTTCATGAATATACAAACTTGTACAAAAGATCATTCAATAAACACTTTAAGTTAACATTAAAAATCACCGACAAAACCTTATAAAGCAATTACTTAATTAACAAAAAGTGAATGTTAAATTAATGTTAGTGAGTAATTATTCTAAATATCACCCATTTAATCGATTGCTATGCTGAATGGATTTTTTGACCGTGGTGCCAAAACTGAAATATTGAATATTTAGTTGTTGACTGTCTTGAGCATTTACTCAGAATTAGAAGGTTTAGTGAGAAAAATTCTCATCTAAATACTGTTATAGCCGAGCGTATTCACGCATTCGGAACAATAACCATTACAAGAAGAGTGAATGATGAAAAAAACAATCACACTATTAACTGCATTACTTCCGCTTGCCTCCGCCATTGCAGAGGAGCCAACTTTATCACCAGCAATGGTTTCTGCGGCTGAAGTGGTTAGCGCGCAAGAAAATCAAACTTATACGTACGTTCGATGCTGGTATCGTACGAGCCACTCTAAGGACGATGCGGCTACCGATTGGAAATGGGCAAAAAACAAAGATGGTAGTGACTTCACTATCGATGGTTATTGGTGGAGCTCTGTTTCACTTAAAAACATGTTCTACACCAATACCTCACAAAACGTAATTCGCCAGCGTTGTGAAGAAACACTAGATCTAGCGAACGAGAACGCAGACATTACATTTTTTGCTGCCGACAATCGTTATTCTTATAACCACACGATCTGGAGCAATGATGCTGCAATGCAACCAGATCAGATAAACAAAGTAGTGGCTTTGGGCGATAGCTTGTCTGATACAGGCAACATCTTTAACGCGTCCCAATGGCGCTTCCCTAACCCGAATAGCTGGTTCTTGGGTCACTTCTCAAACGGTTTTGTTTGGACGGAATACGTTGCTAAAGCCAAAAACTTACCGCTATACAACTGGGCAGTTGGTGGCGCAGCAGGTGAAAACCAATACATCGCGCTAACTGGTGTCGGCGAACAAGTTTCTTCTTACTTAACCTACACAAAGCTGGCGAAGAACTACAACCCTGCTAACACATTGTTTACGTTAGAGTTTGGTTTAAATGATTTCATGAACTACAACCGTAGCGTGCCGGAAGTAAAAGCGGATTACGCTGAAGCTCTGATTCGTTTAACAGACGCTGGCGCGAAGAACTTCATGTTGATGACACTGCCAGATGCAACCAAAGCACCACAGTTCAAATACTCAACACAGGAAGAAATTGAAACGATTCGTGCGAAAGTATTGAAAATGAACGAGTTCATCAAAGCACAAGCGATGTACTACAAAGCCCAAGGCTACAACATCGCATTGTTTGATACACACGCACTGTTTGAGAAGTTAACCTCGGCACCAGAAGAACACGGTTTCGTAAATGCAAGCGACCCTTGCTTAGACATCAACCGTTCATCCTCTGTTGACTACATGTACACTCACTCATTACGTTCTGAATGTGCAGCATCTGGCGCAGATAAGTTCGTGTTCTGGGATGTGACTCACCCAACCACAGCAACGCATCGTTATGTGGCTGAAAAAATGTTAGAAAGCAGCAATAACTTAGAAGAGTTTCGCTTTTAATAAGCCGTTGTTGTTCATTGCAAGTTAATCTGCATAAAAATGACCACGATGCTTCGTGGTCATTTTTTATCGATATCGACCCCCGATAAAGGGTTTATTTGAGCTCGCTTACTTCAAGCCGTTGATTTAGAGACGTTGACTTTGAGCAGCCTCATTCAGCTTTCTGTTTTTGGTACGTTACCGCGGAAGCTGTCCACCATAATAGAGATCAACGTCTTTAAGGTTACATCATCACTGCGGTATGAGTAGGCTCGTATACCCGTAAACTGAACCTGGAACAACTGAGCAAGAAGCAATGTATCCTGGGCTTCAATTTCGCCATTCTCGATTGCTCGCTCAAACAGCTTTGCAAGAAAAGATTCAAATTGGTTTGCTAAGCTGTTTGTTTGATTGCGCAGCGCATTAAAATCCTCAGCAAATTCACTTGCTGATTTGACTAACATGCACACTTCACTGGGATTGGAGTCTCGCTGATTGATAACCACATCAATCGCGAAAGCTTCTATTGCATCTAGAACCGTTGTGTTCTGAGCTAAATGCAACTCAAACAGGGCTTGCAAGTTCGCAACGTACATTTTTAGCGCTTCACAATATAGCCCCTCTTTTGACCCAAACGTCGCATAAATACTTCCAGGACGCAGATTCACGCTATCTTGTAAATCACGTGTAGATGTTGCATGAAAACCTTTCTTCCAGAATAGATCCGAGGCGGCTTTCACCACTTCATCACGTTGGAATTTCTTTGTATTCGCCATGAGCAATTATCAATTTTGAACATATGCTCAATTTTATATTGAGCGACCGCTCAAAATCAACTATCCTGTTCTTGCCTAATCCGCTCATATCCAATTACAGGAGATTTAAACATGGCAGAATTTAAACTGTATACCGCAGAAAACGCACCCGAAGGATCAAAGCATCTGATTGAAAATTCAGTCAAAGCGTTTGGCATGCTACCAAATCTTCATGCTGTTATGGCTGAAGCGCCAACCTTGCTTGAGGGTTATCAAGTTGTGCATGAGCTCTTTCAACAAACATCATTTAACGCAGAAGAATTGACCGTCGTATGGCAAACCATCAACGTTGAACATGGTTGTCACTACTGCGTTCCTGCTCATAGTGCGATCGCGGCGTCAATGAAAGTGGATCAGGAGATTGTCGATGCTCTCGTCAACCAAACACCATTGGCAGACGAAAAACTTGAAACACTACGAGAGACAACGCTTCAAATGGTGCGCCAACGTGGTGTAGTTGAAGAGTCTCAGATAGAGAAATTCTTTGCGGCGGGTTACGGACAGCAGCAACTGCTTGAAATTGTTCTTGGTCTAGCGCAAAAAGTGATGAGTAACTACACCAATCACCTAGCTGACACCCCGGTTGATGCACCTTTCAAGAAGTTCGCCAAGTAACTTAAGCTTTTATTACTGGTCCCATTCATGGGACCAGTAATACCTTCAAAAAAAGCTTTGTTGCATGGCGCTTCGCTAGTGTGTGCTGACCCCTAATTACAACGGCGCAACGTCGGTTCCTCCTAAAGACTGGTAAAGCGTAACCTGAGTGAGAAACTGGTTGTAGCGGTTTTCCAACAAAGAAGCTTGCGCGTTTCTGGTGTCTTCTTGTGCATTCAAATAGTCCATGATCGACGTCGAGCCATACTGATACCGCGCAGCATAAATGGACTCAGCGGCACTTGCGGCATCATATTGCTCTTGTAAACGCGCCGCCTGATACTTCAATTTTTCGCGTGCTGACAAGGCATTTTCGACATCTTGGAATGCGGCGTACAACACTTGGCGATAGCTCACAATGGCCGATTGATAGTCTAAATCGGCAATGGCTTGGCTGTTTTTCATCTCATTCCACTGCAAAAACGGTAGCGTCATATCCGCACCTAAACTGCCGATCGGGTTGGAAAGCAGGTCTTTGAGCGCTTGTGACGATCCCCCCAAAGCCCCAGTGAGCGTCAGCTTAGGCAAGTAGTCCAAATCTGCTGCGTCTTTATTTGCTAGCGCGGCTTTGACGTCATAAATCGCGGCTTTAATGTCGGGTCTGCGGATCAATAAATCAGACGGAGCACCAACACTCAACGATGGCATATCGCCTTCAGGCAGCATTTGGATGTTTGCACTGATGCTCTTCGGCGGTTGATTGAACAAAATCGCAAAGGCGTTGTTTGCCTCAAGTAAACTCTGTTCAAACTCACTTTGCTGCGCTTGTAAGCTTGCCAACGTACGTTTGGCTTCAAGCACATCTAACTGATCCACAGCGCCAAGTTGGTACTGTTTTTCAATCAATTGTAGCGTTTGAGCTGCGTCTACCACATTACGCTGGCTGAGGTTTAAGCGCTGTTGCAGATAGCCGATTTGCCAATATAGCGATGCCGTCGTTGCTACCAAACTTTGTGCGGTCGCCTCGCGATCTTGTTGACTTGCCATCGCCGACCACTTGGCTTGGTCAACGTCTGCCGAGATTTTTCCCCATAAATCCAACTCGTAATTGACGGATAAGTTAGTGCTGTAACTATCTGCCGATTCCCCGCTATCAAGAGATTTTTGAGCTTGTCCTGATGTGGAAGAACTCAACGTAGGGAAAAGGTCATCTTGCGCTAAACCCAGCTGTAAACGCGCTTTCTTTAGCGTTAGCGTTGCCAGCGTCAAATCGTTATTTTGAGCCAACACCTGAGTAATGTATTGATTAAGAGTTGGGTCGTTAAACGCCAACCACCAAGGATCCATACTGACATCACCCGCAACATGCATCTGTTGCCAATTTGCAGGCACTTGCACCTCAGGAGCTTGATAGTCGCTACGCATAAGCGAACCACAACCTGACAACCACACTGCGCTTAAGGCAGCCGCGACCAATCGAGTTTTGAATTTCATTGTGTTACTCATTTTTAGTCTCTCGCTAGCGCTTCTATCGGATCGAGTTTGGCGGCATTGCGAGCGGGTAAAAAGCCGAAAGCGATGCCAATCAACGTTGAGCAAATAAACGCCCAGATGATCGAGTTCATTGAGTAAATCATTTGGAAGCTGCTGCCAGATGTACTGAATGCAAAACCAATCAAAAACGCCAAGCCAATACCAGCAATACCACCACACAAACACACTAGTACCGCTTCAATCAAAAACTGACGCAAAATATCCGCTTGCCGCGCCCCCACTGCCATTCGCACACCGATCTCTTTCGTGCGCTCTGTCACCGACACCAACATGATGTTCATTACGCCAATTCCTCCGACAATTAGGGAGATCACCGCAATCGCTGAGATCAGTAACGTCATGGTGGCGGTGGTTTTCTCGATGCTCTTACGAATGGTGTCAGTGTTAATCGTGAAGAAATCTTCTGTACCGTGGCGCATTTTTAACAAGTTGATGATGCTCTGTTCTACCGCTGCGCTTGGGGCGTTCTCATCAATCCGCACAGTAATGCCATTGAGGTAGCGTTGTCCCATCATTCGTCCCGACATGGTGGTGTATGGCACCCAAATTTTCAGCGCGTCGCTGTTGCCAAACGCGTCTTCTTTTTTCTGCGTGACACCCACAATACGCACTGGCAATGAACCTAGAAAAATCACTTCACCAATCGGATTTCTATCCGCAAACATTTCCTTTCTAGTGTTGTCATCAATCACTGCTTCTTGCGCGAGTGAGTTCACGCTCTCTTCATCCCAAAACTGACCTTTGGCGATCTCATAACCGCGCACACGGAAATAATCTTCCCCAACCCCTTCCACAGACGCGGTTGCATCCTGATTGGCGTACCGCACGGTTAAACTGTTGGATAAAGACGGCGTGACACTGTCGACAAAAGGCAGACTCTCCAACGATTTAGCATCGTCGGCGGTTAGCGTTTTCACTCGTCCGGAGCGGCGGTCACCAAACCCTTTGCCCGGCCTGACATCAATGGTGTTTGTTCCCATGGATGAAATATTCGACAAAATTTGCTGTTGTGAACCATTACCTAGGGCCACCACGGAAACCACCGAGGCTATACCAATAATGATGCCGAGCATGGTCAAAAACGTGCGCATTCTGTGGCTAGACATCGCCAGCAGCGCCATTTTTAGCGCGTCAATAAAACTGTCCCACTTCCACCACTTACTGGCGGCTTGCGCTGGGCGATGAAAAGACGCGCTCGGTGTCTTTGCTGCTTGCTCATTGATTACAACTTGTGCATTTGGCGTATCTGCAATGATTTCACCATCTTTGATTTCAATGATGCGATCCGAAAAGTTCGCCACGTTCATATCATGAGTCACTAAGATGATAGTATGCCCAAGTTGATGCAACTCTTTAAGCAGTGCCATCATCTCTTGCCCACTGTGACTGTCTAATGCGCCAGTGGGCTCATCAGCGAGAATCACCTCACCACCGTTCATCAGTGCACGAGCAACACTCACGCGCTGTTGCTGGCCACCACTTAGTTGGCTGGGCTTGTGAGTCAAACGATCTTCCAGCCCTAAGCGAGCCAATAACGACTGCGCTCGCTCCGTTCTTTGACGATGAGGAACTCCCGCGTAAACCGCAGGCACTTCCACATTTGCCACCGCGGTTAAATCCCCCAGCAGATGGTAACGCTGGAATATAAAGCCAAAATACTCGCGGCGCAGTTCCGCCAGTTGATCAGATTCCAACGTCGAGACATCTTGCCCATTAATGAAGTATCGACCGCTGGACGGTTTATCCAAGCAGCCGAGCACATTCATCAGCGTCGATTTCCCTGAGCCCGATGCACCCACGATCGCGACCATTTCACCGCGTTTTATCTCTAAATTAATGTGGTTCAACACGGTAAGCGACTCGTCGCCAGAGACAAATCGTCGAGTTAAATCCTCAACTTTTAAAAGCACGTCACTCATCTTAGAACCTCATTGGAGGTCGACGACGATCACCTCGGCTTGATGATTCTCCATCCATAGCATTGCCAAGAACAACTTGGTCGCCCTCCTTCAAACCTGAGAGAATTTCTGCGTTCACTTTGTTGTTAATACCCACTGTCACGGGCTTTTGCACCACTTGGCCCTGTTCAAGCACTGGCACGGTATAGTTGCCTTTGCCGCCAGATTTTTGCAGCACTTGTGAAGGGACAATCAAGGTATTTTCCGATTGCTCAAGGACAATCGAAACTTGCGCAGTCATGCCGATGCGCAAAATACCTTGCGGGTTCTTCACATCAAATACAGCGTTGTAGTAAATGGCGTCGCTATCTGAAATGCTCAAATCGCTGTCATCGCCATCCATGATGGTTGGCCCCGGCTCAATGGCGCGCAATGTGCCTTTAAACTGCTGATTCGGTTTGCCTAAAATGGTGAACAGCGCCGTTTGGCCGGGGTGAACAAAAATCACATCTGCTTCCGAAATTTCGGCTTTCACTGTCATCGTATCTAACTTAGCTAACTCGATAATAGTTGGCGTGGTTTGATTGGCGTTTACGGTTTGTCCTTCTTCCACCGCGGTGTAGACCACCGTGCCATCCATCGGTGCGTTGATGGTGGTGTAACCGAGATCTAACTGCGCATTGTCGACGTTGATTTTGGCTTTCTCGATTTCGGCATCCAGTTGCGCTAACTCGGCTTTGTAGATGGCGAGCGTCGCTTCGGCATTCTCGTAATCAGCTCGTGAGCTCGCTTTCGCTGCCAACATGCCTTTTTGGCGCACGTATTCATAGTTTGCTTGTTTAATCTGCGCTTGCTTAGCCTGGTACTGAGCGTTGAGACTATTAAGAGACGCTTGGGCTTCTTTGAGGCTGTTTTGCTGAGTCAGGCTGTCAATCTGTGCAATCAAATCTCCCTGTTTGATCTCATCCCCTAAGTTCACAGCGAGGCGTTGAATTTGCCCAGATACTTGCGCACCTACATTCACCAATTTGGACGCTTGCAACATGCCGTTGGCTAATACCGCCTTTTCGATATTGCCTTTGCGAACGACTTCTGTCGCGTAAGGAGAAATGGGTTCTGGACGTTGCAGATAATGATAACCACCAGCACCAATAGTAAGTAGGCCACACAAAACGAGCCATTTTTTATTGAGTTTCATAGCAGGAGTGAAGTAAATAGTCGTTTTGATTTTATACTGCTATTTTTCTTAGCCGTACAGGGTACGAGACGTAAAGATAGGTAAATTAACGTCAAGAAACTGAATGAATAACTTCACTAACGTGAAAAATCAGAGATATTATAGTCACTTCAAAACTTTATCATTCAATACATATAACAAAGACCATCTTTAATATAGAAATTCAAGTTATAAGTATTATAAACAAAACTTTTAAATACTAACAAACCAGTAAAATCCAAAATTATTCAACATTCCATTAATTTAAATTTCATGATGGCCATTTTGATGATTGAATTTAAAGAGGAGTTAAGTGACAAGTTAAATAAAAAATACCCACATAACACAGGTAAGACCGAGAGGGGTGTGTCATGTGGGTTTAAAACGATAGTTCTCTTGCTAATTCGAACTACCAACGTTGGGATGCAATGGAAATACAAATGACTCAGAGTTTCCATCACGGACACTTTATCGCTGGATTTCCCTCTATTTGTTAGGGAACAGTCAGCACAATAAAAATAGAGAAGTAATACCGCAAAAATAAAAATAGAGGTTCAGGGTTTAATTTACACTTAAAATAACTACTATATTCACGCCATGAAGCATTAATAAATTCAACAATAAATATTTATTAAGTTAAATTTACTTATTGTCAGCACACTGTTAGTTTTACTCCTAAATACACTGGTCAGATTTGTTTATTTTACTAATTTTAGTTGCAATACAACTTCTAATTAATTCATGAGAAAAACATGCAGCGACAATTAACTCTTTCACCGATTTATTTATTAATCGGGTTAGCCTCCTCGACGGCGTTTGCCGGTGGTTTTCAAATTAACGAACATTCTGCGACGGGTCTTGGTCGTGCTTTTGCTGGTGATGCCGTCATTGGTGATAATGCATCTGTAGTCAGCCGCAACGCCGCAGCGATGACGCTGTTTAAACAAAGTGCCTTATCGTTCGGTGTCACTTACGTCAAACCTGACGTTACCGTTAAAAATGCGCAATATCATCGAGCTAACATTAATGCGGATGTCAATGTTGGTATGGGCGGTTTTCCTCCGTCCCCTCAAGTTGACATTACCCCGTCCTTCTCTCAAACCGTGACCGACATTGATGACGTCGATGGCGTTGGTCAACCAGCCGTTGTACCCAATTTTTACTTTATTCACCCTATCAACGACGACTGGTATCTAGGCTTATCGGCATACTCCAACTTCGGAACCGACATGGAGTTTAAACCAAACTATGGCGCACCTGTTTTTGGCGGTGTCACCAGCGTAGCGAGTGTCAACCTTGGCGCAAGCTTGGCATACAAGGTGAACGATCGTTTTAGTATCGGTGGTGGTATTGATGTGATTTACGGCTCTGGTGAGCTGTACCGCGATATGGACGTGGGTGTTTGCGTTGGTGGGAACATACTTGGAAACGAACTAGAACAACGTTGCGGAGCCGTAAAAGGCAACGCACTTGATGTGGAAGCTGGCGGCATTGGGCTTGGCGCGAACATTGGCATGATGTACGAGTTTAACGAACGTCATCGCTTGGGTTTGAGCTACAAGCACAGCCCTAACATCGATGCCAAGGGTGACATCCACTTTGCTGGCGAATCGTACGACTCACTTGCTATGCCGCTACCGGATATTGCGGAGTTTTCCGGTTATCACCGCGTCTTACCTAAATTTGCCCTGCACTATTCTGTGCAGTGGATTGGTTGGTCAGCATTTGACAGCTTGAAAGCTGATGATCAGTTGCTAAAAGATTTTCAGTGGCAAGACTCCGCGCACTACTCCATCGGTGCGACTTGGTACGCCAATGAACGTTGGACACTTCGCACGGGTTACATGTTCGACAAAACACCTGTCGATGAGCTGACTTCGCTTTCTATCCCAGATTCGAACCGTCACTGGTTATCTGCGGGTGCCTCTTACCAATGGTCATCAGATACCACGGTTGACATCGGCATGACGTACTTGATTGGTGAAGATGTCAACGTAGAAGAGTACGCGTATGAAGGTGTTCCTGCACCGATGGTAACGGGCGTGACCCATTCAAATGCGTTCCTAATTGGTGCCCAACTCAGCCACCGTTTCTAATTTGTCAGGCAGTGATCAAACCTCTAGGTCATTGCCTTGTAACAACGCTTATCAAAGCGACCGAACAGAGACATTATTATGAACAAAACACTACTTGCTTTTTCACTCTCACTTCTCACTCTAAGCGCGGCTCAGGCTTCGGAATGGGGCTATGGCAATGACAAACACGGGCCAGAACACTGGGGAGAAATCGCCAAAGACTGCGCAACCACGAAAAACCAAAGCCCAATCAACATCGACAACCCAGCCGATGCAAAACTGGAAGCACTGAACCTTTCGTACACTGGTCAGGTCATTGGTTTAACCAACAATGGTCATACGCTGCAAGCGCAAGTGAACGGACGTAACAGCTTCACCATTGATGGCGAGACGTTCGAGCTGCAACAGTTCCATTTCCACACACCATCAGAAAACCAAATCAAAGGCCGCCAATATCCACTTGAAGCGCACTTTGTACACGCCAACACAGACGGCGAGTTGGCGGTAATTTCGGTGATGTTTGATGCTGGCGGTCAAAACGCAGCACTGTCTAAACTGATCAACGCAATCCCACAAGAGAATCAAACCACGTTCTTTAAAGATACGTTTGAGATTAACGACTTACTGCCAAAAACTGCAAACTACTATCGATTTAACGGCTCTTTAACCACACCGCCATGTTCAGAAGGTGTGCGCTGGTTTGTGCTTAAAGACACTCAAACCTTATCCAAAGATCAAGCCGCGAAACTTATGGAAGTCATGGGACAAAACAATCGTCCGCTACAACCGTTAAATGCGCGCGTTGTACTTTCTAACTAATCGCCAAATCCGATAAGGGGCATCGTATTTGCCCCTTATTTTGATTCGCTCTAACCTCACTTCGTTACAGGCCCCCCCAATGAAAACTCCATCTGTTCTGTCACTCTTACTCTCACTCGCCCCGACACTCGCCTTCTCTCATAACCTTTCTGTCGGTCAAACCACCCCTTCCGTCAGCATTGATACCTATGGCGAAATGACGCTGCAAGGAGACGATGTGGCTTATCAACCTTGGACAACTCAGCAGATGTTAGGCAAAGTCTGTGTGATACAAGCCATTGCAGGTCGTAGTAAAGCCAAAGAGATGAACGCGCCGCTGATGTCAGCAATCACTGCCGCTCACTTTCCTGAAGATCAGTATCAGACCACAACCGTGATCAACCAAGAAGACGCCATCTGGGGAACCGGTACATTTGTAAAATCGTCGGCAGAGGACAGCAAAAAGACATTCTCTTGGTCTTCCATGGTGTTAGACAAAAATGGCGTATTAGCAACAACTTGGGATCTGCAGCAAGAAAGTTCTGCGATTATCGTACAAAATAAACAAGGTGAAATTTTACTCGTGAAAGAAGGGGCTTTAACTCAAGACGAAGTCACACACGTCATCGAACTGATTAAACAGAATATCTAAACCTAAGGTAAGGAAAAGTTATGAAACTGTTCAACACCATCGCGCTCTGTCTTTTAGCGGCTGTAGCCTCTTTCCAATCGATTGCTGGAGACAACGATTGGGACAAGATTGCAGATAAAACCGTCAGTTTTAAATCGGAAACCGACACAGTCAATCCACTGTCACCATTTGCTAACGCTCGTTTCAGCCACATCAAAATCAAATGTACGCAAGGTACGGTCGATCTGAAAAGCGTTAAAGTAATCATGAAAGATGGTCAGGAAAAGACGTTCGACAGTTTAGGTGTTCTGACTAAAGGCATGTCATCAAGAAGCTTAAGCCTACCAACAAAAGATAACGCGAAGTTAGACAAAATCGAGTTGAACTATGAATCGGTTGGCAGCACTGCGCTGCAAGTCGCGGGGGTGACTAAAAAAGCGCAAGTGGAAATCTTAGGTAAGAAAATCGACGAGTAAGCGATGGCTCAACGAGCTCACCCAAACTAAAAACAGCGGCACTAGGCCGCTGTTTTCATTAAAAAATCGTCATGGATAACTAAATGAATTTCTTCAGCTTCGCCAAACCATAAGCGGCGATGGTGACACAATCTTTGATCGTGCCGTCGATCATCATCTGTTCGAACTCCTCAACAGAAAAAGCGCGAGTGATCAAATCCTCTTCTTCACTGTCGAGTTGATTGCCCACGTCCGTTAAATCAGTGGCGAAGTAGACGTGACATGTCTGATTCAAAAAGCCGTATGCGATAAACTGCGCGCCGACATACGCCATGGCGCTCGCCTGCATGCCCGTTTCTTCACGCAGCTCGCCTTTGGCAAGCTCAAGATGATCCGCATTTGGGTTTGATTCCCACGCCCCTTGTGGGATCTCCCAACAACGTTGACCTACGGTGTAACGGTACTGCTGAACCAAGTGAATCATCCCGTTATCGATAGCCAGAATCGCAGCACAATCAGGTTTGTCGACCACACCATAGATGCCCTCTGCGCCGCTCGGACGTAAAATTTTGTCCTCACGCACCGTCATCCACTTATTCTGGTAAACGACTTTGCTGTCTAGCTGTTTGATGTCTGACATGGTTATTCCTTGATTTTTCTGAGGGTTAGTGCGGAATAATACCCGATTCAGTTACGTCACCAAAATGTTCTTTAGTTCACTCAAAGACTCAACGGTGTAATTTGGTGCGATACGCTCATCGACGCTTGCGCCTGTGGTATTTAACCAGCAAGTTTCAATACCAAAATTATTACCACCCAGAATATCGGAATGCAGGTTGTCACCCACCATCAGTACGCGCGTTTTGCATGGGTTGCCCATTTGCTGCATCGCGTATTCAAAAATACCTAAGTCCGGTTTTGCTACGCCCACTTGTTCAGAGATCACCACTTTATCGAAGTACTCAGTCATCCCTGTGCGCTCAAGGCGAATTGCTTGCAACTCTGTAAAACCGTTGGTGATGATGCCCATTTTAGCTTTGCCTTGCAGCGCTTCCATCAGCTCTTTTGCACCTGGCAACAAGCTGCAAATATCGGCCATTGCTTCTAAAAATGCGCTGTTGAGATCTGCTGTTGTGGTATTCAACTTCTCAGCCCACTCGGTAAAACGCTTATGTTTTAGCTCATCTGCCGTTACTTTGCCGTCTTGGTAATCCACCCAAAGCGGTTTGTTTACGGTTTGGTAATGAGCAAAATCTTGTTCAGTAAAATCTACGCCTTTGCGAGAAAACATAAGCTGCAAACCTTTGAAAGCATCAAAGTGGAATAAGGTTTCGTCAGCGTCAAACAGGATCCAATCGTACTTCATTTTCTTCTTCCCAAAATCAAGGTCGTAATACTGGTGCATAGTCTAGATTGTTTTCTTCTTGAAGATAATCTCTATAATTGGAAATTAATTGTATCCTTGTGCTCAACAATAAATGCTTCACGATAATAGGAGATTGATGTGAACGCGATTGCCTCCCTGCCCGTTTTTGTTGCTGTTGTCGAATGCGGCAGCTTTTCCCTTGCGGCCAAACAGCTGAATCTGACGAAATCGGCGATCAGCAAACGCATCAACCAACTAGAAGACGATTTGGGCATTCGTCTCCTTAACCGAACGACGCGTAAGCTGAGTCTGACCGAAGCAGGAGAACGCTATTTTGAGTACGCCTCTCAAGCGCTCAACCTAGCCCAGCAAGGTGTAGACGCGGTATCGGAACTGCAAGGCTCTCCACAAGGTCGGCTCAAAATTACCGTGCCGATGTCTTTCGGTGTACTGCATATCGCACCTTTGATCAGCGAGTTTCTCGCTCGTTACCCGAAAATTGAAGTGGATTTAAACCTCGAAGACAAAATGGTCGATCTGGTTAAAGACGGTTTTGATTTGGGGATCCGTATTGGTGAACTCACCTCTTCCAATCTAATCGCAAAACGTCTCGCCCCTTGTAAAAGTGTGCTTTGTGCCTCACCAGATTACTTAGAGGAGTTTGGAACACCACAAAAACCAAGTGATTTAGTCGGTCACAACTGCCTGCGCTACTCCTATTTCCGTGGCGGCGTCGAATGGATGTTCATCAACAACGGCAGCGAATACAAGGTACTTCCAAAAGGAAACTTTATCGTCAATAACAGCGAAGCCATTCGCCAGTTGCTGTTAAGAGGTTCGGGCATTGCGCAACTGCCAACATTTATTGCAGGAAGAGACTTTGCCGCAGGAAATCTAAAACCGGTGATGGAAGAGTACTCTCTACCAGAACACGCCATTTATGCAGTGTTCCCTGAGCGCAAGCACATGCCGTTGAAAGTAAGGGCCTTTATCGATTTTATCAGCGAAAAACTCGGCACAGATTTACCTTACTGGGATCGTTACAACAGCCCAGAAAAATAACCATATTGATGATAAGTGAGTGAGATTTCACTACTGACATGTTCTGACATTCCATCCGCGTAACCTTATTTGGAACTCAACAGGCAATCCGCCAAAACCAATAAGGAATCACAATATGGAAACCGTTATCGAAACTGTGCAATTTCGTCTAACCGCAGGCACAACAGAGCAAGACGTGATCGCCGCTGCCAAACAGTCACAAACGTTTGTGAAGAATCTGCCGGGCTTTTTGTATCGCTCACTCAGTCACGAAGCGACTGACGGTGTGTGGACAGACATCATTTACTGGCGTTCAATGGACGATGCAAAACAGGCGGGAAAACAGATTAAGCAAGCCGTTGAATTTCAGCCTCTGTTATCAATGATTGACTGCGAAAGCTTCGAGCTTAAACATCACAACTTAAAAATGTGCAGTGAACTAGAGAAGTAATCAGCCACACTACCACTAACAACCAGTAGGTCTAGATAAGGAACATCATGAGCAAATCAGAACGACTGTTTGAGCTACTGACGCTTCTGCGCGCAAAGCGTTACGCCGTGACAGCGAAAGAGCTCGCAGAAAGAATGGAAGTTAGCGAACGTACGATTTATCGCGATATTCAGTCGTTGCTTAGTTCTGGTGTTCCGATTCAAGGTGAAGCAGGTGTTGGCTACCTGTTGCAAGCTGGCTCTCATCTGCCGCCTTTGATGTTCTCAGAAAAAGAGATGATGGCGCTTGAACTGGGTATGCGGATGGTTCGAGCCTGGTCGGATGTTGAACTCGCCGAAGCGTCTCACTCTGCGTCCACCAAAATACTTTCGGTATTGCCCGATAAGCTCAAACAACAAGTGGAAGATTGTCCGCTGATTGTGCCCGATTATCACACCCAATCCGAGACTGCCAAACGAGGGCAGCTTCTGCGCCACGCGATTGATCATCAGTTTAAGGTCAGTTTGGATTACCAAGATGAAAGCGGACAAGTGACCGAAAGAAAAATCCAACCGTTAGGCCAGTTCTTTTGGGGCAAAGTCTGGACGCTGGTCGCCTGGTGCGAATTGCGCGATGGCTACCGCCAGTTCCGCCTCGACCGTATCCAAGCACTGCGTATGCACGATGAAGAGTTTCAGAGTGCGGAAACCAAATCTCTCAAACATTATATTGCGCAGTATGAATCGAAAGATTGAGTATTTTTCATCCCTCCATCACAAGGATTCCAAATTGCTCTGCTCAATGCGAGATATTTGGAAAGGCACATTTAGTTAAACTAATGTTTCATTTTTAACAGATGCGCAACCAACCTAAGATCGTTAACTTAAGTAGCACGTCAACCACACCGGAGCGTGAAGCTATGAAAGTACTGATTCAATACACCCAAGCAGGGAAATATCGAGATCAAGCGTGGGAGTCTTTAACTCTTCGATCTAAAGGTGATATGCAGGCAGTTACCCCTTCTTATGCTGCCCAACTTATCGAACAAAGCAAAGCGACACTTGTGATGACAGAAGACGGACAGATCATCTTTCACTCCTAAATTCCATCAATCCTATGACGAAAAAGGCCTGCATTGCTGCAGGCCTTTGTATGAGTGAATTAAGAGTTATTTACTGGAAACTCACTGCCGTTGGTAGGCGATCAAGCATCTTGTAGTAATCACCAGCTACAGCGCCAATATCACCACGCAAATACGCTTGAATCATATTGAGATCTTTCAGCCAAAGTTCTTTGTCAGCATCTGAAGACGCCATGTACCCTGCGTACACATTGTCGACCGCGAACATCATGTCTTCGGCGTGATCGTTGTAAATCAAAAGCATCGCATCAGTGTAAGCTTCGAACGCTTTCAGCTCATCGTGCGCTTTACCACCTTTGTAGCTCAATGTGCCCGAAGTTGCATCGATGACCAAATCACCCGAAGTCACATTCGCTGTCGTAAAGTTGATGAAAGACTGGCTGAACGACAGCACACCTGCCGCGATATCCGCATCAATGGTTCGCTTCATTGCGTTGACCATTGGCGCATCCAGCAGCAATACAGGATCGTGGAACGCTGGGACAATCGCTGTTCGGAATGGCCCCCAAGCGCTATCGATGCTCTCTGCAACCTTGTTTAGTGTTGCATGCTCATAGCTATCTAGGTACGTTTTTAGATCGTAACCTTTGGACGTCACCAGTTGATTTGCGTAGTCGTAAGCCAGCTTGTTTGCTTTTGTTGCCACAAACTTCTCGCCGTCGATAACAAACTCAACCTTGTCACCCGCGATAATACCGTAGCGGTCTTGTTGCTTCGTAAACGTATCAAACTGAGATTGACCACGAGTCTTCACTGTGTAGTCGTAAGACTTCATTTGGCGCACACCCATTCTCAAGATGACATCGCCAACACGTCCGCGACCTTCTGCGCCAATATCAAGGAACCTTGCAATACCACGAGGCATTGGTGGTAGGGACTCCATTTGCTCAGTGATGTGTAGGTTCACGGTAACACCTTTTAGATTGGTGTATTCCTTACCGTCTTTACCCACCAATTTAACTGGCGTATTTAACGCATCATTTGCCACGATGTTGCCCATGATGTCTTCGTATTCAGCTTGCACCCCAGGGATATCAAGCAGCGATGCAAAGCTCACCTCATCGGTAAAACGGTTCGAGAATCGACGTGCTAAGAAGTGGCTCGCAAGCGCTTTGTCTGGCCAGTTACCCAACACAGACACCGCATTTGACCAAGGGTAATCCGGGTCAAAGCTACCAATTGAGTTTAGGAAGCGTCCATTCGCAGTTTCCGCAACAGCTATATAGCCCTCATCTGAATCTTCGATAAAGCGTGCTGCCAAATCATCAAAACAGCTGGCTGTTGAAAGATCGTAATCAGCCGGAATTTGGTGTGAGTTGTTGTCTAACAGTTGACCAAAAGAAATCACTTTTTGGTTGCCTGCCGCATTTTCTATCACACATTGATGCTCTGGTGTGCGCAAGATATCAAGGAAGAACGCCGCGGATTTTTTCGCCCCATTCGCATAATCACAGAACCATGAGTTATCGGCTTTGCCTTCGCTACAGTATTGAGGGTTTGAAGCAAGGCGCAATAAGAAATCACCCGGCTTATCCGTTGACGAAGTGTAACCTAAATTGGTGTACAGGTTATCGATGCGCTCAAGATCTTCCATCTTGTCACGGATAGCGCTCATTTCCATGTAACGGCGCACTAAGTAACCAGGATAATCGGACGAGAATAATCCTGTGGTCCCATATAACTCCAAGTTGCGTCGATCATAGCTATCGAGATAGTTCTGCCACTCGTAAGAAACAATTTCTTCTAGGTTTGTACCTTCGTCAAAACGGTTACAGTCGCTGTTTAGAGAAACGTTCCCATCGGTACAGAAATCGTAAGACTTACGCTCAATTTCATTCACTTTATCTAGGTAGTAAAGTGCGCCATAACGAGTTTTCGCATTCAGTTCAGGATCATCAGACAACGCAGCGATATCGAATCGGCTAAAGTCACAGTTGTAGAGTGATTTGCCTTTCTCGTCCCCCGTTAGCGCCTTCACTTCAGAACACACCATCAGCGATGTGTTGTCTGGATTGTTGCCAAACTTGTATGCAAAGCTTTGTTGGTAGGCTTGCTGATCAGCGAGGTAACGAGCATATGCCGCTTTGTCTTCATCGCTCGCACTGTCTGCCGGTTTCGCAACAGGTGTAGGAGCTGAACCTGAAGAATCTTGAATCGTCTCGACTTTACGGCCGTAGCCGAACTTAAACGCCGCAATGTCGTACAGACCCCAAGTTGGCGTTTCATCCAACATGCTTGGTGCGTAGTCCATTGTCGAACTGTAAGCAGGAATGTTGTTCAAGCCGAGTTGATGCGCTTGCTCTAGCGTGTAGTAGTTCGCTTTGTCATTTGAGCCTTTAAAGTTATGGCGCAGACCCATGTTATGACCAAGCTCGTGAACAAGCGTATTGCTGTAAGTCGCAACCGTAATCGCATCTGCGGCTTTCACTTGCAACTCTTTTGGCAGGTATTTCCAACGCTTAAGCTGACGCGATACTTCGTTACCTGCGTCATCAAGTTTGATCTCAAAGTAACGCTCGTCATCCAACTTCAAGTTGTCCAACATGGCCTTGTTGGTTGAAGAAACCCACGACGCTTCGATTGGATAGACGTTGTTCTCTGCCCAGAAAGACAAACGGTTCTCTTCAGCTTCAACCACCTTTTCAAACTCCATGTCATCATTGAAGTTTTTCATTAGCTGAGTTGGGCTCTTCGTCGCTGCTTTTCCAGAAACGATGTCTTCTTTTGAAACGAGCGGCGCATGAATGTTTTCATCCGATTTCAGGCTCGCCATCGCCGCCATTGTAGAAAGCGCTTCAATTCTATCCGCAACTTCTGTTTTCACAGATTCGCTGCTGGTTGGCAATGGATCTAAGCCATCTAAGTCCAGTTGATTACGATTATAGAAACGCGCCAAGTTATCCCAATAGAAAGGCACACCCGTTCTTGCAACGCCTGCGTATTGGTTCACGTGGCCTTTGATGATTTCCCCCGTCATCGGGTTAGAAACCGACGGGCCATAGCCAAGCAGACCGTTAGCTAAAGGCTCGTCAATCAGGTTAATCACGTTGTAACGCAGATCTCCTGGGTGAATACCAGCCGCTTTGGTTTTGTTCACAATCTCGATTTCAGGCTTGCCTGCATCCGCCCCAAATACATTCAGCGCTTGGTTCATCCTGTCGATCGATTGCAGCGTTGCATCCAAGAACAACTTGTTCTTCTCTTCAAAGAAATTGTCGCTCAAGTAATATTTGATAGAGCCTTGATCTGGGTTGAAACGATTGAGGTAAACCACATCACGGTCGTATTTATTCGTGACTGGGTTAAGCTTTTTCGTCGATGTGGTGAAGAAACCAATGTCGTTCTCATCACCCACTGGGTACAAGATCGGTTGGTAACCTTCGGTTGCCACTTCACTTTCGTGCACTAACGAGTAGTAGAAACGAGATTTAAACGCGCCATCCACAAGCGCTTCATCCAAGCTCGCTTTCGTTGCAAAGTTGATGTAGTCAGAAATATTATCTAAATCGATACGGAACGTGCGCTCTAGTTCGAAATTGAGAAGACCGTTTTTAGGGTCAAAGTCCCACGAGATCAATCGTGGTGCGCCAATTTCATCAATGCCCTCGGTAATGCCATACAGATCTTCCATATTGAATTCTGCAATTTCGAGATCTTCAGGGCGAGGAGTGAAGTGGGTTTTCTTCTTGTAGTTTAGGCTTGCGTCTTCGTTGGTTTCTTCTTTGTTGGTGCAATCACCATGCGCGTCTTCTTGACAGCGATACGCCGCAAAGTCACCCGGAATCGTCAGCACTTGCGCGAAGTTAACGCCGTCGTCGTCTGCGACAAATTTCTCTTCACCGCAGTAGTTATTAGCATCTTTGCTTAGATGCGCGTCTGGGTAGTTTTTATCGTAACTGCGAACTTCCAGACCTTCTTTGGTAAAACAAAGCTCAACGTAACGAGGTGAACCTTGTAAGAATGGGAATTGGTTAAGAGCAAAGCGTGGAGCGGCACCAGTCGTCGGAACGTAAAACCAACGACCGTCTTTAAGATCTTTTACTGCGACTTCTTTTGCATCTCTTTCGACATAGTCATACGCCTGATCATCTGCGCCACAGCCTGCAAGTGCGGCCGTTATTGCTGACACCAGAGTCAATTTTTTAAACATTATTTGGATATCCTTAATTGTTGTAGTTTTCCTAGAAGGAGTAAGTCACTGTCACGATGTAAGACGCTTTCTCTTGGTCCAACAAATCGATGTTGCCCAAGGTGCCTCGCTCTGCATCTTGATAGAAACCCGTTGATGATGCCGCGAGTAGCAATGACCAGCTTTCATCAAACTCGTATGTGCCGTACAACGCCCCCTCATACTGCCAACTGCTTCTGCGCGTACCTTGATAACTGATGCTGTTACCACCTAACGCCGTAATCCCCACTGCGAACGATTCCCACGACTTTTCCGCAACAGCAAACAACGAGTAAGTCCACTCAGTCAGCGAGCGTCCACCCATGGTTTTGTATTCGTGGAAATTTTTTCTCAGTCTTGGCGAAACCGAAAAATCGACGCTCCAAACTGAAAAAGAGATCGGCACATCTAAACGAACCGCGGTGTGCAGTTCATCTTTACGAGATGTTTCTGAAGTTGGAATGGTGAGCTGACCCGCAACGCCGATTTTCCCTGTATCTCCAAAGCGATATAGGTTCGTGTATTGCAAGCCCAACACCGAATCTGTCGCGTAGGTGCCGACTTCATCTTCTAGGGCACGATAGCCCCCCGTAGAAAAATAGGCTTTTGTGTCGCTCGAAAAGGAATAAACGAGATCGCCTCCCCACGAGAAATTGCGGACAGAACGGTAGTCGTCTTTATCGTAAATGTTTGTATCGTAAGATAGGTAAACGGCCCCACTAAACTTACAAACAATACAGGACGTATCTCCTTCATTTTGTGTAGATTCAGGCGTGCTAGTGCTATCAATTACACTCGTTTCCACCGCGAATGATGGCGCTGAAAACAGCGTACCCAACAACATTGCAAGCGGCGTCATCATCCACTTTGTTGTGTGCTGCATGTTTTGAAACTTCCATGAGAATTAAGTTCATTTGAATAAACTTAAAGACAAACAGATTATTGGGATGAAATTCCATAAAAATTCAGATAATCAACCCCAATAAACCTATCAACCATAAAATTACTCTTATGGTTAAATCCTTATTTAACTTTTTAATACTATTTATCTGAGTATTGTTGCGTTCTACTTTGCTTAAAAACGTACTTTAAAATGACTTTTTATAAATAAAGCCACACACCACAACATTAAAGAAGCAGCAAAGCAACGTCATTAAAACAAAAGTTAAAAGATAATTATTATCAACAACTTAAAATCAACAAAAACAGTTAAAATGAATGAGTAAAAATGTATAAGTTAAAATACAATAAAAATACAAGAACATCATTCCGTTTAATTTTAGTCGTTATTGTATTGAGAGAGTTTAATTTTCAATTTCTAAAATTGGTGGGATACACATAAGAGAAATCATCAAAACCATCCGTTGTTAATAATGAATTTCGCATTTAAAACAAAAGATAGAAACAAGATCAAATTCATGTTTTCTAATATATCCATTCAACCTTTCACAAGTTTGAATAGAAAATCAAACCTTTAGTCAATCTAAAAACAAAAAAACATTCACCAAGTGAATACACAAAAGATAAATCAAAACTAAATAGCACATACGGTCAGCATATTTGTGAATTACTATTCATTAATTATTTTTTTATAAATTAAACGTTAATGTGACCAATTTCACACAATTGCGCTACATACAACATAAAGCAAACGAAATTTAAGTGTTTACTGACCCAAAACGTGTCGATAGAACAGAGTTTAAACATCGAGCTGAAACACGTATTTCCCACCAAAATTTATTATATATAGCAGTGAGTTATCTGTATCCAAGCGGTTAAAATGCGTACTGATGTGACTCATATTTGAGAGAGGAACACAAGAAGAGCAAAAGCACTAAAAGAGGATGATGCGACTTGAATAACCAGTGCTTCAAACCGCACTTATGAACTTATGCAGAGAAAGAAGGACTATCAGTTACTATTGAATGGTTTTATGACCACAGTTTTCGCAGATCAAATGACGTTCAAATTCATCCATAGAGGCAAGGAAGGCGCCGAATACTACACTTTTGAGAAAGCCAGCGATGAACTCTTTCTTTTTGCGATTTTTATCACCTTCAAAACCACTTTTTTTCTAACTAACACCACGACATGATGCGTTTCTACCCCCACATGTAGGGCACATGAGGACTTCTGTCTTGTTCGACATCTTAGACTCCTTGATGAATTATCCCTTTCTGCTGGCATGATTCTCTTACGCCTGTAAAGCGAGTCATCATGCCATCACTATCGATTCTTACTCTTCTTCGTTGAGACGACGAATCAACTTAGCTGGCGTGCCTCCGTATAGACAATCTGGCGGCACATCATGGTTAACGACCGAGTTCGCCGCAATCACCGAGCGAGCGCCAACTGTTACACCTTGGTTGATGACGGAATTTCCGCCAATCCACACATCATCTTCAATCGTGATAGGTTTACAAAACGTTTCCCAACGTCGACGACTTCGGTAATCAACAGAATGAGAAGCGGTATAAAATTGCACGCTCGGTCCAATGAGCACGTGGTTCCCGATGGTAATTTTGGCACCATCGAGCATGACCACGTTCATGTTGATAAAGGTTTCTTCACCTATTTCGATGGTCTTACCAAATTCACAATGAAAAGGGGACTGGACAATACAACGGCCTACCTTGCCAAATAGCTGCTTTTGCAATTCGTCGCGCTGACTTTCGTCGGTGTTATTATTAAGTGCTCTAAGTGCTTGAAGAGCATGGCTTCTAATGGCGTCAATTTCTTTGTCCATGCCATCAAAGACCTGGCCAGACATCATTTTTTCTAGTTCTGTCACTGGAAGACTCCTACAACCTGCAATTACTGCTTTCAGATTCTTCACAAGGTACGTGAATTGCGAAATAAAAAAAGAGAAAAGCCCGGACTTTTCTCTTTCCTGTTTTTATATTTTGTGGAGTCTGTCGGCTTACACAATTTCCCAGCTGTGGGTCATCTCAACACCTTCACCTAGCATTAAGCAAACCGAGCAGTATTTTTCTAGCGAGTCAGCCGCCACTTTTGCTACGACTGCTGGGTCAAGCTCGTCACCTGACACTTCAAAGTGGATATTCACTTGCGTAAAGATACGCGGTGCGGTTTCACGACGCTCTGTGGTTAGCTTGGCATTAACTGACGAAACCTTTTGGCCTGCTGTTTTCAAACCATCAACAACATCGACAGAGCTACAGCCACCAGCAGCCATTAGTACCATTTCCATTGGGCTTGGTGCGGTTGCACCACCATTGCCATCCATCACTACGGAGTGGCCCGACTGAGATTGCCCAAGGAATTTAAAATCTTCTATCCATTTAACTTCAGCTTGCATGATTTACCTCATTTAGCATCGCTTATTCAAGGCATCGTTGCCCTTACTAGCGGTGTGTTTCTTGTCGATACTTTAGCTCTATCGCATAAAAGGGCAACGGAATTTTCAACATTACTGTAATTTTTTCGCTCGGTTACCTTTCTCTATACGTAACACTTTTTATTTAAGTAACACTTTCTACAAAAATAACGATGAGGTAGCTATGAAGAATATGTCTAAGTTATTGGCCGGTTTCTCCTTCGCACTTCCAGTCTTGTTTCTACTATTGAGTAAAACAGGTACCGCCGATACGATGGATAAGCTGAAGGCTTCAGAGAATACAAGAATCGCAACGCTAGCTGGCGGTTGTTTCTGGTGTACAGAATCGGATTTAGAGCAACTGCCCGGCGTAATCGATGTTGTATCAGGTTATTCAGGTGGTCATATTGAAAACCCGACTTACCGCCAAGTCTCTTCTGGTAAATCTGGTCATATTGAAGTGATTGAGGTGAAGTACGATCCTGCTGTTGTGAACTACGAACAAGTGCTGGATTACTTCTTCCGTCATATCGACCCTACCGACGATAAAGGTTCATTTGTTGACCGTGGTCCTCAATACCGTCCAGCGATCTTCTACCATAATGCGGAGCAAAAGCAGATTGCTAAGCAGTTTATGATGGAAATCGACAAGGCGATGATCTATCCAAAACCGTTGAAAACAGAGCTGATCGAGTTTGAAAAGTTTTACCCTGCGGAGTCGTACCATCAGGATTACTACAAGAAGAGTAGCTTGAAGTACAAATACTACCGCTACGCATCAGGTCGCGATAAATATCTCGACGAAGTATTTGGTGAAGATCGAAAAGAAAGTCCTAAAACACTTCGACAGTTGATTGAAGAAAAAAAGCTGCTTTCGAAAGTGAAAGCGTACAGTAAACCTGCTCAGTCTGAAATCAAATCAAACTTAACAGAGCTACAGTATTACGTGACGCAAGAAGAAGGCACGGAGCGTCCGTTTGATAATGAATACTGGGACAACAAAGAAGCGGGAATTTATGTGGATATTGTGACCGGTGAACCGCTATTTTCTTCTACTGATAAATACAAATCTGGCACAGGTTGGCCAAGCTTTACTCGACCAATTAACCCGGGTTACATCGTGGAGAAAACCGATTATAAACTGCTCTACCCTAGAACGGAGATCCGCAGTAAGTTTGGTGATTCACACCTAGGTCATGTGTTTAAAGATGGTCCGAAGCCGACGGGATTACGCTATTGCATGAACTCTGCTGCGATGAAATTTGTACCTGTGAACAAGATGGCGAGTTTAGGCTACGGCGAGTACCTGTACCTATTTGATAAGTAGCTAGTTTTAACCAAATTAGGAGTGAACATTCAGCGCGATGAAAGGTTTTAAATCCAACCTTCCCATGAAAGTCTGTCCGGTCTGTCAGCGCCCATTTTCTTGGAGAAAGAAGTGGGCGCGAAATTGGGAGGAAATCGTTTATTGTTCTGAGCGTTGCCGAAGAAATAAATCAACGAAAACGTAGGTCACTCCGAACCTCTCTGGAGAACGCTATTTCCTTTGTATTAACGTTTGTACGCGTTCTCTTACCAAGGCAATAACGTCCCGTCATAAGCCCAAAACGCCCCGCTATCTTGCGGGGTTGCTTTTTCTATCAAGCCTAATAGATCCTTAGCTACTCGCTCTGGTGTGAACAGCTTTCCCTCTGGCACATTGGTTTGAAAAGGTGCCGACAAAGCGGTGTCTGTAGTACCTGGGTGAAGTGACAGCACCGTGCCATGTTTGACCATTCTTTGCCATTCGATCGACATGGTTTTAAGGAACATGTTTAATGCGGCTTTCGATGCTCGATAGCTGTACCAACCACCTAACTGATTATCGCAAATGCTGCCAACTTTGGCCGAAATGGTCGCAAACTTAGGTGCAGTACTGCGTTTTAGTTTGGGCGTGAAGTATTTCGCCAACAGCAAACTTGGCAAAGTATTAACCGTGATGGTTTGCTGAAAGAAGTCTGCGTCGAGCGAGCTAAGATTCTTCTCAGGACCTTTCTCTTGGGTGTGCAACATACCAACACAGTTCACCAACCAATCGACGTGTTCAATCTGCTCACTGAACGCTTTTACCTGCTCGTCTTGCGATACATCCACTTGATGCCAAACGACATTTGGGTGTTGCCAATCTGGTTGCTGCTTACGATAAGTGGCATGCACGCGAGCTTGAGGAAACCGAGCTGCGGCTTCTCTCACCATCGCCAAACCAATTCCACCATTGCCACCGACGATGAGTATTTCCATCACAAGTTCTCCACGTTTTCTATGTAGTGCTCTGCGGTATCAAGAATCGCTTGGCGTTGCTGTTCTTCCATGTTGTCCCAAGAGCGGAAAATCATCCCGATTCGTGGATTGGCTGCGAGGCGCTTGTCGTGCTTGTTCATAAAGCGCCAATAAAGGCTGTTAAACGGACACGATCCTTCCCCACTCCTCGCCTTATTGTCGTAATGGCAACCCTTACAGTAGTCGCTCATTTTGTTGATGTAAGAACCACTCGCCGCGTAAGGTTTGGTGCCAACAATGCCGCCATCCGCAAACAATGCCATGCCACGTGTGTTCGGCATTTCGACCCATTCAATCGCATCAACATAGATACCGAGATACCACTCATCCACTTGATCTGGGTCGATCTCGGTTAGCAAGCAAAAGTTACCAGTGACCATCAAACGTTGGATGTGGTGTGCGTAGGCGTAATCGAGGGACTGCCCAATCGCATTGCGCATACAGGCCATTTTGGTTTCGCCACTCCAAAAGAAGTTTGGCAGCTTTCTTTCTGCGCCCAACTCGTTCTTTTTCGGGTAATGAGGCATGTTCGCCCAATAGACGCCTCGAATGTACTCTCGCCATCCTAATATTTGGCGAATAAACCCTTCAACTTGAGAAATGTCGATGTCCGCGTTGGAATGAAATGCCTTGAGTGAAGCATCAATGACTTCTCTCGGGTGCAGTAATTTGCTGTTAAGCGAGAATGAAATTCGGCTGTGATACAAGCTCCACTTAGCGTCGTGCTGGCCTGTCATAGCATCTTGAAAACGTCCGAATAACGGCAGACAGACTTGGCAGAAATGCGCGAGTAAAGAGAGGCTTTGCGCGCGATTGATCGGCCACAACAAGTCTCCTTCGAGATTTCCGATAGTTTTGATGTCATGTCGTGCCAACCGCTCAGTAATATCGCGCACGTCGGTACTGAACATCAAAGGTTGTGGCAGTTGTTCAATGTCTTTGGCTTTGAGCTTGTTACGATTATTGGCATCGTAATTCCATTTTCCGCCGACGGGCTTTCCGTCTTGCATCAAGATGTCGAAGCGCTTGCGCATACGGCGGTAAAAGTGCTCCATCATGATGTGTTTACCTTGAGGAAACTGCGATTCTATTTCCTCAAACGGCAACAAAAAATGTTCCGAGTCGACACAACGCGTCACGACCCCATCAAGCTTTAGTTTGGCTAACTGCTCCAGAAGACGGTATTCATCCGGGCGTTGATATTCAAACTTACTTGCACCAACTTCACTCGCGTAGTGTTGCAAGACTTGCTCAAGATCGTCGAAGGATTGTGTGTCATCCAACGTGAGGTGCAGAACTTGGTGACCTTCACTCTGACGCTCTTTCGCAAACTGTTCCATTGCGGAAAAGAACGCACACACTTTCTGAATATGATGCGTGACGTAAGTATTCTCTTGCTTGAGCTCCGCAATCAGGTAAAGCACTTGCTCATCCGGTTGCTGAAACCAAGAGTGCTCACTGTTAAGTTGATCGCCCAAGATCAATCGTACGGTTTCAAATTGCATTACGGTTTCTCCGATGACGAAGCTTTGTCACTGCTGCCCATCACAATCGGCCAATCGACCATGTCTACACTATCCAAATGCGCGCCAGGACAACGACCTTGCCACCTATCGATGAACTCCATGTGCGGGTCGTACATTTCGGTTTGCTTTTCGAGGTTGAATTGTCGTGAACCACGCGGATCAGCACCAACGCCCGCTAGGTATTGCCAATTTCCCCAGTTTGATGCCACATCGTAATCAACCAGTTGTGACTCAAAGTACGCCGCGCCATAACGCCAATCGAGGCCAAGCTCATGCACTAAACAACTGGCGACTAACTGTCTGCCACGATTCGACATATAACCGGTTTCATTAAGCTGGTGCATACACGCGTTCACGATAGGAAATGGCGTTTCACCTTTCTTCCATTGTTGAAAACGGTGCGCATAAAAGCTGGTGAGTGGTGCTTGATTTTGGATGCCACCGAATCGGAACAGCTGCCGCTTGTATCGACGGGCATACCAATAAAAGTATTCACGCCAAAGCAGTTCGAAGTAAATCCAATAGGTTGAATCATTTGCGCCATTCGCGGCTTCATAACGTTTCAACATGGCATAAATAGTTTTCGGAGAAACGCACCCATGAGCTAGCCAAGGAGAGAACTTGGTGGAGTAATCCATGCCATCTAAACCATTGCGTGTTTGTTTGTATTCACTGGCTAGTGTGGAAGCAAAATACTGGCGACAATGTTCAAGCCCGCGGCTTTCTCCACCATGAAACGCAGCTTTTGTGTCAAAGTAATATGCAGTAACGGAAGGAAGATTCACACCTAAGGGAATTGGAGGTAACGAACGGACACTCTCGTGGGGCCGAGAGATGTCTAAACCTTCAACTTGCTTTCTAAACTGCGTGAAAGTGGTAGGCAGATTGCTCAAGTCAAATGGCAGTTGTTCTTCCCTTAACAGGGTCCGGATTGCTTGCTGTTTTATTTTTACATGAGACGCGCCTTCAACTGCGCGATCTAACGCTTGTTGCTCATCCGAACCGGGAAAGGCGTCAGCATATATATGTGTGACGCCGAAGCGATTAACAGCATACTTGATTGCTTGATCGGGCGTTAGTTCAACCGCCCATAATCGCTGACCAAGGTGATTCAAAGATTGATTGAGTTCACTAAGCGATGAGTCGAGAAACTGCAATTTCGCGCGCCCGAAAGAGGCTTCCTGCGCAAAGTGATGCAAGTAAGGCGTCATTGAAGGGTAGCAATACAAGCAAATTAACTCGTCCATTTCTACACTGGCGCTTTTCAACAGTGGGTTGTCGTGCAATCGCAAGTCGTTCGTGAACCAATAAAGTCCTATTTTCTTTTTCAATTCGCACCCTCAGATGTTAATTCTTCGTCTACGAGTTCTTTTCACGGAGACCCTGACGTTAAGCCTTTTGATTTACTTGCTTTTATACGAAAACGAGAGTTTGACGATCATTAGGTTACTAACGTTCACACGGAATCCATTTGCTGGATATCTCAAAACACGCAATACCACCAAATTCCTGTACATGTTTCATACTGATATTTTATAAAATTTGAATCCAACGGTATTGATCACGATCTTAATCACTCATTTTCTATATAAACCATGCAAAAGTGATAAAAATTAAAGCGACATTAGTTAATATCCGTTAATCTAAGCCCAATCCCATTTTGCTAGTACCATCGCAGAAATGACCGACGAGTTTAAGAAATCAACCGCTAATTTAAAAAAAGCGGTCCCACTGATGATCAAAAACCATGTTGCTGCCACGCCAGCCAACTACGCGCTTTGGTATACCTACGTTGACAAGACCATTCCAGAACTCAACTTTGAGTTAGACACGGTGTTAGAAAACTACGGTATTTGCCCGCCAGCAACCAATAAACAGCTTTACAACAACTATGTGGCCAGCAAAGCAGAAACCAGCCTTGAAGATCTTAGAACCAATGTAGAAGTTCTGCTACATGAAGTATCCAGTTCAATGAGCGATACGATTTCAGATACTTCCTCCTTTTCTGAGATGGTAGACAAAAGCTTTAATAAACTGGAAAAAGTTGAGGACAATAGCCTAAGCATTGAAGAAGTGATGGTGGTGATTCGTCAACTTGTCGCAGAGTCACACGAAATTCGTCACTCAACAAAGTTTTTGAATAGCCAATTGACTAACGCGAGTGAAGAAATTTCTCGCCTCAAAAACCAACTGGCTGAAGTACAGCAAGATGCGTTGTTCGATGGTTTGTCAAACCTATACAACCGCCGAGCATTTGACAAAGATCTCTCTTCACTTATCGCATCAAATCAGGCAATGACCTTAATCATGCTTGATATCGATCATTTCAAATCATTTAACGACAATTACGGGCACCTTTTTGGCGATACAGTGTTAAAAGCCATTGCCCGCCGGCTACAACAAAGCTGTCGAGATGGGATATGTGCGTACCGTTTTGGTGGTGAAGAATTCGCGTTAATTGTACCTAACAAATCTCTGCGAATTGCTCGCCAATATGCAGACACACTACGCCGGATGATAGAAAAACTGCGTATCAGAGATAAGCGCTCAGGCACACAAGTTCACAGCATTACCGCTTCTTTTGGGGTAGCAGAATTTGAGCCGGGTGATACGCCTGAAGCCTTAATCAATAAAGCCGATAAACAGCTTTATGAAGCAAAACAACTCGGTCGTAACCGCGTGATGCCAATTTAAATAAACTGACTAAGCGAAAACGACTTTTACGATGAAAAAGAAAACCCCGCGACGTAAAGTGCGGGGTTTTTGTATCCAATCATGAGTATCTTAATCGACGCTGTAACAGTAACTTAGAATGTAGTCGTCACCATTTTTTGCGGTATATTCCCTATCTTCACTGCATGCCATCGGCTTACCTTTTTTGTCGCCTTTGATTAGACTTATCCAATGGCGCATCGCGGTTGGTGCATTGCCAGTTAGTTCAGGATGAAACGTCGTGCGAGTTTCCAATTGAATATCGTCAATGTCCACTAATTCCACGCAACCAGTACCTTTGTGACAGCCAAACAGCACTTCTACATGATTACCCGAATCATCTTTAAACAAAATCGATTTTGGATCTTCCTTTTCACCAGTGTACGCCACGAAGTGTTTTGGGCTTTTCAGGCCGCTGTGTGTACCGTCTTTGAAATAAGCCAAAACATGGCGGTAATCAATCACGTAACTTGATACGTCTTGGTGCGACCCGTTCTCCAATGGGAACATGCGGTCAAGCAGTTGCTTCGCTTTTACTTGTTTCTCACTCTGCTGCTCGGCACTTACCGCTTCGACGGCAAATACGGCTTCAGCGATAAATGGGCGTTGTTGTTGTTGCATCTCTTTTTTATCGAAGTTCAGCATATTCATCGTCATATCCTCGCACTTAAAAACTCGTCCTAGAGTAAAAACTTAAATCCTTTATTTAAGTTTCAGGCAATTCTGTGAAGTGGATGGTTAATTTCCTTGCCTGCTCATTATGTAGACTAGCGAAATATTGACTACAATTTCACAACAAAAATTTTACAATGTGAATTTTACAAAATGTCTGTGTCAAAAAGCCTTATTCGTCAGTCTCATTTTCTTGGTACGAAAATTCGTAATCTAAGAAAAAACAACCATTTAACGATGGAGGATTTATCTGCCCGTTGTGTAAGAATTAATCCAGAGTACGCTCCTTCGGTTTCTTACCTTTCGATGATTGAGCGCGGAAAACGCGTACCGAGTATCGATATGCTCGAAGTGATCGCGGAAGTTTTTCAAAAAGATCCTGCGTGGTTTTTAGATGATGAACCCGAATTAGAAGCCATCACACCCAACAAAGGGAATCGTGGTGGGATTAGTGGCATGGCGCTGGAGCCGAGCTTCCTGTTCTCCAATGATATTCTTCAAATCGCGATACCAGAAATGCTCTCCCAAACAGGTATCACAGGGCGTCAATTCGCCCACTTACTGATCCGCGCACACCAAGAGAACCACCAAAACCATTTCCCAGACTTAGAACGGGCAGCGGAAGAAGTGGGCTTAAAGCGACTTAATCTGTCAGTGGAAGATCTGATCGACATTGCAAAAAGCATGGGGTTGGATATTCGCTGGGTAGACCGAGCGCCACAAGATGTGATTGATGAACTGGGCGTCAGCGCCAAACAGTTGATTACGTCTTTCATGGAGCCACCTGGGACTATTTATCTCAATAAACGAATGCGTGACTATCCAACCCGATTGAAGTATGACTTGGCGGTATATATCGGCCATCGAGTGCTCCATAGCAGCGATGCAATGAATAACGTTTTATCTATCGGGCATCAAAACAATTGGGAGCAAATGGACAGCCCTGTGTCGAACTCTGAACTCAATTCGCAAGATATCCTGCAAGCTTGGCGTGATTTTGAGTCCAGCTTCTTTGCCGGTGCCCTACTCTGCCCCAAAGTACCCTTTCGTCAGTTGCTTGACCGTTCTGGTTACGAGATTGATGTTCACAAAAAGGCGGGGGTTTCTCCTTCCGTTGCAATGCGTCGCATGACGGTGGTCTCGCCTTACCCTCATTGGCACTATTTTGATGCCTATGGCCCTGGCAAGTTAAAAGCCGTGTATCGCGGAAATGGTATTCCATTGCCTTGGGGCAACATGCGCAAAGTGAACGACCCTTGCCAGCACTGGGCCGTATTCCGACGCCTTTCCCAGCCTTTGGATACAAGTTCAGCGCAAATTTCGATTTTAAATGTTGGTGACGAGCCACGTATCTACTGCTGCGAATCGGTCAACGTATTTGATCCTGCGGGGAATAATCGGGTGCTATGTGCCGGTATTGATCTTAACCCTGCCATTTCTGCACAAGGTGGCGATGCCGTTTCCATAGCGGAAGAACTTAAGTCCCTTTGTGTCGCTTCCGGCGGAAGTAGTGTTATTCCTCCCCACATCAAAAAAGACTTAACGACTATCGCTAAGATATTAAACATCAACTGGATAGAGCGCGGGATTCAAACCCAAGCAAGGTTGATCTGCTCCAGAGGGGCGGTTTGTCCAAGACAACCTAGTTGTTACAGCAAGTGCGGAGAAGCTGATGAGACGGGCAACGATGTGAATATCATCAGGCTTTAGAAAGAAAAAACGCCAATCACAATAAACGTGATTGGCGGTATATACTTGTGAACAATTTGTATTCACTAACAACGTCAGTTGGCTAGGTGACCCTCGGCTTAATAAGGGTCACTCTAAGTAAAGCACGATGCGTGCCAACTTTAAAAAAGCCGTTTTTTAGTAGATCCAGATGCATATCGTTGCTTTATTAACCATTAATTTCGCAAACTGCATTTGCAAAATGCAACATTATGCAAATATTCCACTGAATGCACTGCTAATAACGACTCTCTCAGCAAAGTGTCTGTGAACATATGAAGTCACATATTCTTGCACCTCAATGATGATGAGATTTCGGGCTCCCAACTTTACCATTCCTCTAACCCCTTATTGAAACTGGGTTCAGGCTCATCCGCCATGCTTTTGTTGATACATTCTCTCATCGGCTATTTTCATCATTTGCTCAGGAGATGACATTTTCGGGTCAAATATCGCGTACCCAATACTGGCTTTCAAATAGATAAGCGTTTCATCGTAAATGACGGGCGTCGAGCATAGCGCTAATCGAAGTTTTTGTAGAAGGGACTGAACATTTTCTTCCGTTCCAGGGTGATGGACTACAACTAAAAACTCATCACCGCCCATTCTGGCCACGATGTCTGATTTACGCAGAGAGCTTTTTACCCTTTCAGCCGTAGCGATTAAAACTTTGTCACCTGCGTCGTGACCATAGGTATCGTTAATGTGTTTAAACCTATCTAGGTCAATATTAATTAAGGCGAAGCTATAACGCTTTTTATAACGTTTCGCTATTTCGAACTGCTGCTTGTAAAACTTCATAAAATAGCGACGGTTTGGTAAATTCGTGAGTTCATCGTGTAAAGCTCTGTCATCTGCAATGGTATACAGTCGATAAATGGCGAACAGCGCGAGGCTAAGTGCGAATATAATGGGATAGCCGATTACTCTAGCTAAATGCAACTGATGCCAAGAGATTTGGCGATCAGCTTTGCCTCCAGAGAAAACCACCATACTCCACCCACCATAAGGAAAATGAACCATCTCTTTTGCATATACCATGCTATTTACACTTTGCGCGCCAAAGAAAGCATCACCAAATGAGCCACCGCTATCGTAACCACGGATCATTAAAGGGTAACGATACGAGAAATCAATTACGCCGGTTTCTCTCATCAGAGCATCGAAATCAATCACCGCACTGATCACTCCCCAATAGTCCTGATTCATTGGAGGATCAAGAAAAACAGGCACACGCACGATCAAACCTCGGCCACCTTGGATCAATGTAACGGGCCCTGCGATGAAAATTTCTTGTACATCCTTGGCTTTTTGCACCTGTACCCACTGCTGTGGCACTGCGCGGTAATCAAGGCCGATTAGGCGCTCATTACCTTGGCGTGGAAATACGTGACTAATTACATCATTTTTCGCGATACCGATGATTGTAATATGTTTACTTTTATTTAGGATTCGGTGAGCGGCGATACTCAATTCTTCTTCTTGATTTTTAGGAAGTAACGTAATGAGTGTCGCTAAAGTACTGGCTTTGTAGATATCCGCCATAAGTACCGCTTCCAAATTGGAACGGAGAATGGAAAGTTGTTCTTTGGCCTCAACTTGAACTCGCTCTTTGTGAAGCTCTTGCTGGTTTCGATTTAACAGCTCGATAACCCCAATACACAAAGCGAAAAAGGTGAGGAAGAACAATGCAAAATAGCATCGTTTTCTGGGTAAATAACGCATTTTCTCCCCACAACTCGTATACAACTACGAGATTTTTTATTTATTGTTAAAATTCTTATTATCACAAGAATAACCAATCATAATCAGAAAGGTAACAGTGATTGACAACTTTTATGTTTTAGGTGTGAGATGATGCATCAACAAGGCGATTTATTTGGCGGCGATCTATGGCAAGAAGTAGAAAGAGGAAAACTTTATTATGATCCTCAATTTCTTAACCATCTTGAGGCGGATAATTACTTTGACCAACTTCGAAAGACACTGCCATGGCACCAAGAACACATTACTATGTTCAGCAAGTCAGTACTTCAACCTCGCTTACAAGCGTGGCACGGTGATGCAGCATATACTTACTCAGGCTTAACCATGCAGCCTCACCCTTGGACTCCTGAGTTAACTCAGCTCAACGTGCGTTGTGAATCAGTTGCTGATGTCACTTTTAATTCTGTTCTCGCTAACTTATATCGACACGGCCAAGACTCAATGGGCTGGCACCAAGATAATGAACCAGAGTTAGGTAGAAACCCTGTTATCGCATCTTTGAACTTAGGTGAAACACGTCGATTTTTGCTTAGAAATTTACATTGTAAAACTGAGATTGAATACGAGCTTTCTCACGGCTCCTTACTGATTATGGCTGGCGAGCTACAGCATCACTGGAAGCACTGCGTACCAAAAACCGCGAAAACCAAAGATGAACGTATCAACCTGACTTTTAGGCAAATTTTTAACTATTGACTCAGCTTTTACATTCTCAATTAATATTGATGGTAGGTTTAGGTTCAGGACTTCATAGGGAATGGATTTATGCGTATTAAACCTCTTAGCTTAGCGGTCTTACTCTCTTGCTCACTTACCTTTGCAGCTCAGGCATCACAGGAAGAGGTACCGCTTCTAGATAATACTCAATCAGCGCAGTTGATTCGTAGTACCTACGAACAGGAACTGTTCACTTTCCCGGCGTTTAAAGAGGGCCATTTTGGCTTACGCATGTACCGCCAAACATTAGATGAGAAATATCACGCTGCCATTTGGACCGACATGGCACAAGTAGCCAGCCGGTTAAACCAATTTGCTAATGAAGTTGTTGAACCAGAAGACATCATTCTCTATTCATCTCAAAGGCTGACCACGTATCAAGAGAAAGAAACCGAACGAGGGCAGCGACGCTATACCGTGACTAAACACCATCCTGAGTACCTTTATCTTGGTGTGGATTTGCTTGGCGCAATGGCAAGAGCAAACGAATACGGCCTAAAGCATAAACAAGACAAAACGCTGAGAAAAATTATTAGGCGCTACGATTTCTCGCGTTACGTTACGGACAAAGAGATGATAGAAGCATGGGCAGCTCAGCTTGCAAACCAAGTCTACTGGCTTCGTCAGTTAGGAGAGCAAGATGTGGTCGAGGAATTCACTCAAACCTTCCGTGACACCTACCCCGACGATAAAGATAAGATGCTTTCAGCTCAGCAGTATTGGAACAAACTTTATGGTATGACGCACATCATCTTTGCCGATTCACAGTATTATCAGGAGCGAGTAAGCGAGAAGAAACACCAATGGATTTATGATTACTTTCGCAACAATATCGACACTATCCTACTGCGCGCCAAAGAAGACGTGATTGCGGAAGTCGGCATTTCGTTTTTGTTAGCAGGCTTGGACCATGATCCGGTCGTAAAGAAAACCCGCCAAGCCATTCGTCACGCAATCAACGCAGAAAAAGGGATGATTCCGTCGGTCGACGGTAACTTTGATCTCAAGTACGGCGAACACCGTAACGTACTAGCCATCATGCTGCTCGATTGGAAAGGGGTACATAAAGCGCCAACTTATCAAGAGCACCCAGAGGCTTTTAAATCGATACCTTACGGCTTAATGCCCAAGCCTTAGAAATAACAAAACCCGCCATTTAGGCGGGTTTTTAGTGTGTATCTTCAATCTAAATTAGAGAGAGATAAAAATGCCCGCTAAGCACGCACTCATCAGGTTAGCGAGTGTACCAGCAGCAACCGCTTTTAGGCCTAGACTTGCAACATCTTTGCGGCGCTCAGGTGCCATCACGCCGATAGAACCCAACTGAATCGCAATTGAGCCAATGTTCGCAAAACCACACAACGCAAAAGTGATAATAATTTGAGTATGCTCAGACAGTGTCGCTTTGTGCTGCACAAAATCGATAAACGCAACAAACTCATTCATCACCACTTTCTGACCAATGTATGAACCCGCAGCTAGAATTTCGTGGCTTGGCACACCAATCAACCACGCTAGAGGTGCAAACAAATAACCAAAAATCGCTTGTAGCGTTACGCCAGAGAAACCAAGTATCTCACCCAAGTTTTCTAGCCCCGTGTTCACCATCGCGATAACACTCACGAAAGCGATAAGCATGGTACCAACAGCAACGGCAACTTTCATACCGCCCATGGCACCGCTTGCTAGCGCATCAATTACGTTGCTTTCTTCTGATTTATCTAGCTCAATATTGTTGTAATCGCTTGGCGTTTGACGCTCAGGAACGATGATTTTTGCCATCATCAAACTACCTGGTGCTGCCATAAAGCTTGCCGCGATCAAGTATTTGAGGTCGACACCCAAACCAGCATAACCACCAAGCACACTGCCCGCCACTGAAGCCATACCACCAGCCATCACGGCAAACAGTTCAGAGCGAGTCATGTTAGAAAGAAATGGACGAATAAGAAGTGGTGACTCGCCTTGAGATAAGAAAATGTTCCCTGTTGCAACCAAAGACTCTGCTTTACTCGTACCCAAGAACTTCTGGATAGCGCCGCCAATAAATTGAATCACTTTTTGCATAATGCCCAAATAGTAAAGGGCGGAGATAAGAGCACTGAAGAAGATGATGATAGGAAGGACACGGATAGCGAAGATAAAGCCAGAAGAAGCGAGGTCACCAAAGAGGAATTTAATCCCTTCATCAGCAAAGCTGAGTAGCCCCGCGACACCATTACTTAAACTCGCCAGCGCCGCTTGACCCAACGGGAAATAGAGCACTAACGCAGCAAACCCCATTTGTAGCATCAAGGCGCGAGATACAGTTTTCCAATTAATGGAAGAACGACCCTCAGAAAGTAGGAAAGCACAACCTAGCAGTGCAACAATACCAAATAGACTAAATAGAACACTCATGAGCTGGACCTACTAAACGTTGAAAAAGAAAAAAGAGCCAAAGGAATTGGCAGAAGAAAGGGACAACGCAGCGAGTGATAACTCACTTTTAGATCCAGAATGTAGACAGAACGAATAGTTCGACATCTTATTTTTACCTTATACAAGCAATTGAACGTAGCTGGTCCGGTCCGTGGGGTCATTCACTGCTGGCGAGCATGTTGCTTGGCCTGCTCCATGTGACGGCTTGTATGGGTAAGGGTCCTGAACAACTAAACCCTAATTCCCGCTTAAACGGGACGCAAGTATAGCCAACAAAAAGAGATATTCATCACATTTATTTACGCAAACGTTCAAGCGTTCAAAATTTAGGCAAAAGTACTCTTTTGTCGTCATACTATTAATAAAAGTAAGGGCATAAGGATAGGCGTTGATGGTAAAAAACATAAAAGTGACCAATAAATATGCAATCAAACTCGAAAGAGCCAAAATTCGTCATTTTGCTCTCGCCAACAGGTGGATTTTGGTTATACAATTCGCGTTGCTTCTTTCGAGGCCTCTGAGTATTCAGAGCATCATGATGCCGAGATGGTGAAATTGGTAGACACGCTAGCATGAGGTGCTAGTGCCTTTGGTGTGAGGGTTCGAGTCCCTCTCTCGGCACCATTATCCTTCTTCCCTAATTTTGTTCGAGTGTAATGCAAAGTTCTAAGCAGGCAAGACAGTCTACAGATGCTAATCAACTTCTGAGTGAGCTTGCGGTTCACGCTTTATTACACCTGCACTTTAAAATTCACGCGTCCTCGCATGGCCTCTCCCTTAAAGAACGTAATGACTTACTTCAGAAATGGCTGAAACCAAAACTGAAGAGTAATCGCTATAAGCTGATTAAAAAGCCGTTAAAGTCTTTGACTCAGCAGGCAAAAGGTGAGAACGGAAATCTGGAAGAATTACTCGAGCGCTGCGTCGGTGCAGACAAACCCAGAAATCCTCAACCCGATCTAGATAGCTACTTGCTGCTGATCAACGAGATTGAGAAGAAACTGGGGACTACCGTGTTATTATCGCGACCGGAAGACGTCGACTTATCTCACGACCAACACGGCTGTTTGCTGTGTGTGCTTTCTGAGAACTTAAATCAGCACTTCGATGATAATAACGCCCTAATCGCTCCTATTTCGATGCTGTTCCGCGGACCAATGAGTCAACGCTCACTTTTCCTTGGCAGCATTTACGCCAGTGGTACCTTCAATTATGAAGTGCAGTATCAAGACGACCAGTTCGTTCGCATCACATTAGAGTTAGCGTAACTGTAACGCTAAGAAATAAACGAATCGAAAAAGGCCGCGAAACTCGCGGCCTTTTGCTTATCTAGATTTAAACTTGAGTTAATCGATCTCTTTAAATCGAGCAGTAAAGTGGCGCAGCACTGGTGGCTCGTACTCGAAAGTGAGCCCTTTTAACTCATGTGCACGATTTTTCAGTTCGATAATCGCATCCGCAATGTAATCCATATGATCGTTTGTGTAGACACGACGTGGAATGGTCAAACGCATCAACTCAAGCTCTGACACTTTTTGTTTGCCCGTTTCCGGATCTCTACCAAGCAGCAACGATCCTATCTCTACTGCTCGAATACCCGCTTCCAAGTACAAAGCATTACACAATACCTGCGCAGGAAACTGATCCGCTGGAATATGTGGCAAAATCTTAGCGGCATCCACAAACACCGCATGACCACCCGTTGGGTATTGAATCGGAATACCGCCTTCACGTAAGCGCTCACCTAAGTATTGAACTTGGCTAATTCTATAGTGAAGAAAATCCTCATCCGCGGCTTCATACAAACCGCGAGCGAGCGCTTCCATATCACGCCCAGCCATGCCGCCGTATGTTACAAATCCTTCCATGGGTACGCAGCGCGTCTGCACCGCCTGGAACAACTCCTTATGATCACGAATACAACACATGCCACCAATGTTTACCATCGGGTCTTTCTTAGCTGACATGGTGAGCATATCACCGTACTGGTACATCTCACGGATGATTTCCAGAATCGATTTATTCTCGTAACCCCCTTCACGCTGCTTGATAAAGTAGGCGTTCTCACAGTAACGAGCCGAGTCAATCACCACTGGAATATCGTACTTGGTTGCAATCTCGTACACACTGCGCATGTTTTCCATCGACACAGGCTGACCACCGGAGCTATTACAAGTAATCGTGGTGATAATTGCACAAATGTTATGCGAACCGTGCGCTTCAATTGTTGCCACCAGCTTATCGATATCAAAATTGCCCTTCCAATCATAAGGCGTAGTGGTGTCGAATGCTTCTTCCGTTACCACGTTAATCGCTTTACCGCCATTGAGTTCAATGTGACCCGCTGTGGTATCAAAATGGTAGTTCGAGATAAATACTGGCGTTTCGCCACCACGCACCTGACGCATACGCTCAATCAAAGCTGGGAACAAAATTTGCTCGGCACCACGCCCTTGGTGTGCAGGCACGGTGAGCTTATAACCGAAGAAGTGCTCCACTGCATCACACAGGTTGTAGTAATTTCGACTCCCCGCATAGGATTCATCCCCCATCATGATGCCAGCCCACTGATTATCACTCATGGCACCAGTGCCAGAGTCAGTCAGCAAATCGATATAAACATCATCACTACGAAGAAGAAATGGATTATAGCCCGCTTCTTTTAACGCGACTTCACGGTCTGCCAAAGTCGTCATTTTGATTGGCTCAACCATTTTGATACGGAAAGGTTCTGGAATACGTTTCATTGTTAATTTCCTTATACGCATTGCCCTACGCAGTTTCACGTAAGACTAAAAAACAAATAGATAGAATGCTTTTCAATGCGATTGCATTGAGGAAATCAACGAGAAGAGATTTTACTAAGAAGAGACAAGCAGTAGTCTAGGTTATACCAGAACGACAGCACCAAACGGCTATCGAGAATATCCTTTATTCTCATCGTCTTCGTCCTCCTGATAAAAATAAAAAGTCAGAAACCCCATGTCTCTGACCTTTTCAATATAGTGCAGTTTTCAATCAATTTTCAGTGAGGTCACCCTCATTTTAAGAAGGTCTCGCCCTTTTCATTCTGCGTTTGATATTACTTTCTTTGACTAGGTAATCGAAAAGTGGCGCGAATAAGTTAGCAAATAGAATCGCTAACATGATGCCTTCTGGATAAGCCGGGTTCAGCACTCGGATAAAAATCGTCATCACGCCGATTAATAGTCCGTATGCCCATTTCCCGTTATTGGTAAAAGCTGCCGAGACAGGGTCTGTCGCCATGAAGAAGGTACCAAACGCAACCCCACCAATCACGAAGTGCCAGTAGAACGGCATGGAGAACATGGGGTTAGAGTCTGAACCGATCGCATTCAATAGTAATGAAGCTCCGATTAAACCGACCAACACGCCCGCAACAATTCTCCACGATGCAATCTTCATAAAGATGAGAACCAAGCCTGTTAGTGCGATCAACAACGTGGAGACTTCACCCATCGAGCCTGGTAAATTACCAACAAAAGCATCTCCCCATGAAATTGGCTCTCCCGTCATATTATTTATCAAAGCACTTTGCCCTCCTTCATACCATTGGCTGAGTGGAGTAGCGCCAGAGTAACCATCAGCCGCGACCCACACGGCACCACCGGACATGTTGGCAGGATAGGCAAAGTATAAGAACGCGCGCCCTGCTAAAGCTGGATTTAGGAAGTTTCGTCCAGTACCACCAAAAATCTCCTTCGCCACAACAATACCGAAAGTGATACCTAAAGCCGCTTGCCATAGTGGAATTGTCGGAGGAAGGATCAGCGCAAAGAGTATAGAGCTGACAAAAAAGCCTTCATTTACCTCATGCTTTCGCACAATAGCAAACAGAACTTCCCAGAAACCACCAACGATAAACACCGTCGCATAAACTGGAAGAAAGTAAGTAGCACCAAGCCACATTTTACTTCCCCACCCCGCTTGTGAAACCGCATCTAACGAGCCCCATACCCAACTCAGTTGCCATGAAGAAACAAGCGCTTGCTGAGCTGAGGCTTGATCCATTCCATACAACAAGGCATCACTCGCTTGCTGGCCTATGTTGTACATACCCCAGAACATGGCAGGGAAGACCGCCAGCCACACCATGATCATAATACGTTTTAAATCGATGCTATCTCGAACGTGAGTCATGCCCTGGTTTACCTTACCAGGCGTGTAAAAAATGGTTTCGACAGCTTCGAAAAGTGGGTAGAACTTGTGATACTTCCCACCTGGACCAAACTTAGGTGTCGCTTTCTCAAAGTAATGTTTAAGGCTCATAACGCTCCTCCTTTATCTAAAAGATGGTACGCACATGTGTAAAAAGCGATCGTTTTTTAATCTCTTCGTCTTCCTTCTTCGTATTTCACCTTGTTCGCCACTCTTCTGTCTCCTCTTTAAATCCGGCGAACAGTTTATCCAACGAAAAAGGGACCGCTCATGGACACACTCGCCATTGACCTAGCTAGATTCCAATTTGCCTTTACTGTCTCTTTCCACATTATTTTTCCAGCTTTTACGATTGGTTTGGCAAGTTATCTCGCTGTATTAGAGGGCTTGTACTTAAAAACGGGCAACAAACAGTACATGCAAATCTATAAGTACTGGCTCAAAATCTTTGCCATCAGTTTTGGTATGGGTGTGGTGAGTGGCATCGTGTTGAGCTATCAATTCGGTACTAACTGGAGCGTGTTTGCCGACAAAACAGGCCCAATCCTGGGCCCGCTAATGGGTTATGAAGTTTTTACTGCGTTTTTCCTCGAAGCGGGGTTTTTAGGCGTGATGCTTTTCGGTATGGATAAGGTGGGTAAGAAGCTTCACTTCGCCGCGACTTGTATTGTTGCATTCGGGACGTTTTTGTCTGCGTTTTGGATACTTTCGGTTAATAGTTGGATGCAAACACCAGCGGGCTACAGTATCAACGAAGCCGGACAGTTTATCCCAGAAGACTGGTGGGCGATTGTCTTCAACCCTTCCTTCCCTTACCGGCTCGTTCATATGTTGCTCGCCGCTTACCTTACTACTGCCTTTGTTGTAGCCGGCGTTGCCGCTTATCACTTACTAAAAGCAAACCATAACCCTCTAGCCAGAATTATGTTCTCGATGGCAATGTGGATGGCTGCCATCGTGACACCAATTCAAATCGTTGCTGGAGACATGCATGGTTTAAACACCCTTGAACATCAACCCGCCAAAGTCGCCGCGATGGAAGGGCACTATGAGTCTCACCAAGGCGCGCCATTGATCCTCTTCGGTATCCCTAACGATGAAGAAAAACGCATGGAATACGCACTGGAAATCCCCAAACTCGGTAGTTTGATTTTAACTCATGACCTCAACGGTGAAGTGAAGGGATTAGATGCTTTTCCAGAGGAGGAACACCCTCCTGTCTCTATCGTTTTCTGGTCTTTCCGAGTAATGGTCGCGCTTGGTTTTGGCATGCTTGTTATTGGTTTGTGGAGCCTTTGGCTAAGAAAACGTCGCAAACTTTTTGATTCAAGGGCACTTCAACGTATTTGTGTGCTGTTTGCCCCAGCGGGGTTCATTGCAGTTTTAGCAGGCTGGATAACTACCGAAGTCGGTCGACAGCCTTACACCGTATACGGTCTTTTAACCACAGCCAATTCGGCATCGCCTATTGATGCCGCCGCGGTGAGCGTCTCCCTGACGGCGTTCATCGTGGTTTACTTTGTGGTTTTTGGAGCTGGCTTCTTCTATCTCCTACGTTTGATGCGCAAGTCTCCAACTCGATATGAAGAAGGTCTAGATAGCCGACTTCCTGATGGCACGAAAACTGATGCCATCACACATTCTAACCATCTAACCTAGGAGCTAACTCATGGATTACGCATTAATTTGGTACGCTTTGATTGGGCTCGCCGTTCTGATTTATGTCGTGTTAGATGGCTTTGATCTCGGTATTGGTATCCTATTCCTCAGCGCTAATGACGATGAAGAGCGCGACATGATGATGAACAGCATCGCTCCTGTTTGGGATGGGAATGAAACTTGGCTAGTTCTTGGCGGTGGTGGGCTTTTTGCCGTGTTCCCCCTCGCCTACGCGGTCATTATGCCAGCACTCTATGCTCCCCTGATTTTAATGCTGCTCGGGTTAATTCTGCGCGGGGTTTCTTTTGAGTATCGCTTCCGAACACAACGCGGAAAGTTTTTATGGGATAGCGCTTTTTTCATTGGTTCACTCACCGCGGCATTGATGCAAGGCATTATGCTCGGAACCCTGCTCCAAGGTATAGAGGTTAGTGAACGAGCATACGCAGGTGGATGGTTTGATTGGCTTTCGCCATTTAGCGTATTTTGTGGCTTGGCGCTTGTTTGTGCTTATATTCTGCTCGGTTCATGCTGGTTATTAATCAAGCTTCCAGAAGAGCTGATGGGGCGCTATTACGTAGTCGCGCGACGATGGGGACTAGCGATGGTAGCCTGTATATTCATCGCCAGTTTGTGGCTGCCATTGAGCCAAAATATCGTATTTGAACGTTGGTTCTCATTACCAAACTCGCTACTGTTTTTCATTTTACCAATTATTACAGCGGCACTTATTTGGCAGCTATTCAAAGCCTTACTCGACCACAAAGCCGTCCGAGCCTACGTTCTTGCGATCGGCCTGTTTCTTGTGTCCGCGATGGGTTTCGGTGTCAGTACATTCCCTTACTTGGTCCCATTCGCACTCACTTATCAAGACGTCGCCGCGCCAGACAAAAGTTTGGCATTTTTACTTGCCGGTGCGGTGGTATTACTTCCTCTGATCATAGCCTACACGGCTTATTCGTACTGGGTTTTCCGCGGCAAGATGAAACGTGGAGAAGGATATCACTGATGAAACTAAAGCCCATTTTGTGGTTCATTGGCATTTGGCTGGCAAGCGTGGTCGCCTTGTTTATCATCAGTTCGTTGATACGAACTGCGATATTGTAGGCCCAGAGTCGACTGCACCACATCTGAAGCCATTGAGGTCTATACTCAAGCAAGAGTAAAACAACGGAGTGTTTTTTATGACCTTAAAGCGGTTTCTGGTAACTTTGATTCCTTTGACGGTTCCACTGTTTTCACCAAATGTATTGGCCGTAGACAAGCAGATGTCATCCGCCATGAAAAGTAAAATGCGGTCTATTTGCTCCGCAACAAACGAGCAGGGTCATTGGCAACTTGCTGAGGCAACTCCTGACGCCAGACGCTCACTCAACATGGTGCTTTATCAAATGAATGCCGATGATAAATTGAAAGCAATTCATGAGGTGAGAACCAAAATGGTCGGCGGCACCCATTATGCGTTTGAGTTCGAGTTGCAAGATGGCCAAGTCTGGAATGCAATTGTATTGCACAGTGCTCGCGGCGATTACATGATCGAGAGACACGCCAAGAAAGGCGAACTCTGCCCTAAAGATGGCAACTCCTAATTCCCAGATTCAAATACAATAAAGGCGACAGTTACGTCGCCTTTGTTTTATACCGTTTTCGCCTCTATCTTCTCATTTACTTTATCGCAAATGTACTCTCCAATAGGCATTGCAGATGTCGCTGCTGGAGAGGGGGCGTTGCAAACGTGCAGGCTTCTGGCGCTTTCGGCAAACAAGAAGTCATGAACCAAGGTTCCGTCGGATAACACCGCTTGCGCACGAATACCCGCAGGATATGGTTTGAGATCGTCTACCTTGATGCTTGGGCAGTATTTATTGACCAGCTTGAGATAGCCCGGCTTCCACCACGAGTTCTTAAACTCATCCAATCCGGTTTTTAGATGCTTTTGTGTCACCTTCCAGAAACCGGAGAAGCTCAGCATTTGCATGGTATCTTGCAAGCTGAAGTTAACCTTGTCGTACCCTTCTCGCTTCCAGCCTTGCACCGCATTTGGACCTACGGTCACACTGCCATCAATCATGCGAGTCAGGTGGACGCCCAAGAATGGCAAATCAGGGTCGGGAATTGGATAAATAAGATGATTCACCACTTGGTCGTGTTTGCTATCTAAGCGGTAGTATTCACCACGATAAGGGATGATTTGGAAATCGGTCGGAATAGACATCATCTTCGTCATGCGATCCGCCATCAAGCCGCTGCAAGTAACCAAGAACTTAGCATTGAGCTGCATGGTTTGACCGTCTGAAATACAGGTCAGTTGAACTTCTTCGTCCTTCTCTTCGGCAGCCACCACTTTGGTTCTCAAGCTGATTTGACCGCCGAGCTTTTTGAACTCTTCCGCCATCTGCTCAGTGACCAAACGATAGTCCACAATACTGGTGGTTTTGACATAAATCGCGCCCAATCCCGTGATGTTTGGTTCAGCCAGTTTAAGTTGAACTTCATCGAGTAGCTTTACGTCGATGCCGTTGACATGGCAGCGCTCATAGAGGGCATTCATGCGTTCGACTTCTTGCTCATTGGTCGCAACCAGTAACTTGCCACAGTTCTCCACCGGAATATCGTGCTCGGCGCAGAACGAAATGGTTCGCTCTACCCCACGCTTACAAAAATCCGCTTTTAAGCTGCCCGGTGCGTAGTACACCCCGGCATGAATCACGCCGCTATTGTGTCCGGTTTGGTGCTGGGCAAAACCGGACTCTTTCTCAACCAATAAAATGGATTTGTCTGGATGACGTTGCTGTAGTTGCCATGCTGTCGACACACCAACGATACCGCCACCAACAATGATGTAGTCATAGACTGATTTCATACGACCTCTTATAAAACCGATAGTTGAGATTGTTGCAATTTGAACTTGCGACCACTGTAAATGAACACCGCGACAAATACCGCGCAGCTTGCCACACGAACCAACATTGGGATATCGTGCCAAACCAGCAATGTACCCACCACTACCAACAAGAGACGCGTCAGAATGTTTAGAGGACCTTCCAAGTAGCCTTCAATCGCACCAATCAATGCATAGGTACCGATGATGGCAAAGAAGCCTACGGTAATTACCGACGTCACATCCCAACTGACCAAGCCTGTATAGGCAATAAGTAGCGGTACAAGATACAAACCTTTAGCGATTTTCCACGCCATCAGGCCGGTACGCATTGGAGGTGTTTTCGCGATGGTTGCCGCTGCAAATGCGGTCAAACACACTGGAGGCGTTACGTTACTGTCTTGCGATAACCAGAAGATGATGAGGTGAGCAGCCAGCAATGCCAAGCCTACCGCTTCCATACCCAAACTTTGCTCTAGTAGGGTTTCCATAAAGTCCGCAGGTACTAGCGCCACCATTTCTTTCGCGGTTTCCAACGCCATTGGTGCATTAAGCAGTTCCAACTTTTCTGGCGCCGCCAACATGAAGATAGCTTTTGCTTGTTCAGGCAATTGACCCGACACCATCAATTCAAGCAATTGGTTTTCGGCAATTAACTTGTAAAGCGCAGGGGCAGACAGAGTACCCAATACAATATACGCCGCTGTCACAGGTAAACCCATACCTAAAACAAGAGAAGCGAGCGCAATCAGAACGATCATGATGAACAAGTCGCCATTCGCCCAACCGTCGATCATCAGTGAGAAGGTGTTGCCGATGCCAGTTGTACTGATCACGTTGATCACCAAACCGATACCCACCAGCAATACGGCGGTTGTCGCCATGTTCTTTGCACCTTGCGATAGCGCTTCGATGATCGCTTTTGGTCCCATCTTATGATCTTTCGAGAACCAAGAAGCCACCACCACAGAAATGATTGACAAACCTGCAGCGTAAGTCGGTGTAAAACCTTGAACCAACAAAGTGACCAATACCGCCAGTGGGATAAGGTTGTGCCAACCGCTGATCAGCACTTTTAATAGAGATTCATCACTTGTCGTGATTTTTTGAACGCCGCTGCGTTTGGCTTCAATACGCACAAAGAACGCCACGGACAAGAAATAGATAAGAGCAGGAATGAAAGAAACCGCGATGATATCGACATAAGGAATTTGCGTGTAAGACGCCATGATGAAAGCGCCCGCGCCCATCACTGGTGGCATCAGCTGACCACCTGTCGACGCCGCAGCTTCAACGCCCGCCGCGAAGCGCGAAGGGAAACCTGCTTTTTGCATTAAAGGAATACTGATAACACCAGTTGAAACCGTATTTGCCACACTAGATCCAGATACTGAGCCCATCAATCCCGAGCCAATCACTGCGATAAAACCGGGACCACCAATGATTTTGCCAGCCGCAGCACGTGCCACATTGATGATGTAATCACCGACACCAGAGCGAACAAGAAACGCACCGAACAGAATGAACATGAATACGAAAGTCCAACTGATGCGTGAGATAGAGCCAAACATGCCCTCAGAAGAATAGAAGCTGCGGTAGAGCAAGGTTTCCATGCTCAAACCCGGGAAGTGGAAAATACCTGTCGCCCACTTACCCCAAAGCACAACGTAGCTTAAACACACCACAATCAACACTGGAATAAACCAGCCCATGGTGCGTCGAATCAGTTCGATAACAATCAAAATTGCCATGATGGCGAAGACCCAATCGCTGGTCACGAACTTCACACCGCGTTCATATAGCGCATCTTCGGCATAGGGAATGTAGAGCAAACACGCGACCGCGCCCATGGCAATCAACACATCGATGCCGAGTGCAATCTTACTCTGCTTGAGAGAGATATGAGCCGGATACCAAAGCGCACAAATCACCGCAAAGCCAGCAAAGTGGGTCGCGGAAATCCATAACTCTGGTAACGTCGATAAGGTATTAAACCAAATGTGCAAAGCAGACAACACCACGCCAAACACTGTGATTGTGGTGGTTACCCACGGAAAATCAGTGCGCGTGGGCAGCTCAAACTTCTGCAATTCCTTTTCTATTGAGTCGCTCATCTCATACTCCAAGCTCTGGCGGCTTTTTCCATCTTAGAAATCGGTAGGGATAAAATGCCCCGAGCCGAAACTCGGGGCGAAGTTGGCGTTATTTCACCATTAGGTCTGATGGGATTTCGATGCCCATTTCTTTGTAGTAACGCACCGCACCTGGGTGAAGAGGCACTGGCAAGCCAGCGATCGCTTTCTCAATCGCCATTGCTTTTGTTGCTTTGTGGATGCCTTGTAGGAAAGGCAGGTTCTCGTAGATCGCTTTGGTTAGCTGGTAAACGTCTTCTTCCGAGATATCTTCACGAACTGCCAAGAAGTTAGGCTGTGCAATGGTGGTGATCGGCTTATCTAGACCCGGGTACGTGTTCGCTGGGATCTCGTACTTCGTCCATAGGTTGTAATTGCCGTTCGCCTCTTTGATTTGTTCGTCAGTAAACGAAAGAATCGAAATGTCTTTACCCAACGCAGCAAAAGCTTGAGTGACCGCACCAACAGGTACACCCGCAGGCGTGTTCATGCCGTCAATGGTGCCGTTTTGAAGTGCGCTCGCACTGCCGCCGTAACCCATGTAAGCAAGATTGAATTTATCAGGGTCGACCTTCAGACCTTTCATGATTTGGCGACCAGAGTTCTCAGTACCTGAGTTCTTCTTACCGATAGAGAACTTCTTGCCATCTAGGTTGTTCAGATCAGTCACTGTGCCCGTTTTTGCTAGGTCAGAGCGAACAATAAAGTGCTCAACGTTTTGCCAAAGCATAGAGACTGAGCGCAGTTGTTCTTGGCGACCACTCTTCTCATAAGGACCTTCACCAGACCAAGCCCACGCACCGTAAAGACCTTGTAGAATCGCGAACTGTGCTTCGTTTTCATTCAGCAGTTTAACGTTTTCACCAGAGCCCGCAGAGCTGATTGCAGAAAGGGAGAAGTGGTGCTTTGGTGCCAACTTCACTTTGCTTAACGTCGCCAACGCTACGCCCACAGGGTAGTAAGTACCACCTGTCGATGCCGTTGCAAGAATATAGCTACGATCTTCTGCCGCAGCGTTAGCAGCAATACCAAAAGAAGTCACAGCGACAGCCAAAGCTTTTACCAGCTTATTCATTTTCATTATTACTCTCCGTGTAGTCGTTTCACGATTGGGGATTTACATCATGTTAAACCTTTATTAACAACACATTCCCTAGAGCAATTGAAATGCCAACTTTTAACCCTTTGTATTTATTGAACTAAGAGCTGAAAGACATCAAAAATGAGCAAAATCATGCTGATTTGATAGCAAAGTAATGAGCAAGATCTTGCTCATTGAAGAGGAGAAGGTTGCACGCCTAGATCGCAAAAGGTTAATAAAATGTGATCAAGACAAAATAAATGCACGATTCACTAATAAGCAATATTTTGCCGATGCAATTTTGGATTGAATTGCAACTAATGAGCGTCTTAACAATAAGAAGAAAAAGCGCATCATTCTAAACTGCTCAATTTATCAGCTGAGGTTTATAGCCTAAACGACTACAAATAGCACAAAAATACAGCAAAGAAAGCCATGTTACAAAAATGAAAAGTCATTTATTCTAATTTTTAATTTAAAAAGCAGCTCGATCCACCAGTTCAGAAATAAACATTGACCGTATCAACTTATTTTCTACTTCGGGGTTGTGCCAATGGCCCTATGTTCGTTAGTGTAACAACACGCCAAGGCAAACGTATTCCTTGGTATTTTTTCGTCTTTAAGGATCACCCATGTCAGCAACTGCGCAATTACAATTCGCTTTAAAACGCCCATCTGGCGTTGCTGCTGCGATCCTCCTGCTCTCTCTGAAACTGATTCAGAGCTGACAGGCTATATCTAAACTTTCTGTCAGCTTGAGAAGAAGCTGACGGGAACACCACATACTCCTCCCATTCCTTTCAGTTTCTTCCAAGCGAAACATAAGAGGAATAACAATGTTAAGCGCACGCAATATCGCCGCTTTGGGCTTCATGACTTTCGCCATGTACTTAGGCGCGGGTAACCTGATCTTCCCTCCATTTTTGGGTTACCAAGCAGGTGAAAACTTTCTGAGCGGGATGTCTGGCTTCCTCTTGACGGGTGTAGGTCTGCCTGCGATGGCACTGGTGATGGTGGCTATCGTAAACGGTTCAGACAAATTAACCGCTGCCCTACCTAAACCTTTGGCGACCAGTTTTTGGGTGATGGTGTTTATCGTGATTGGCCCTGCGTTCGTGATCCCACGTGCAATTACCGTGGCTTACCAATTTAGCTTTGCGCCAATGTTTGGTGATGCAGCTTTGGTGCCTTTCACTATTGCCTTCTGTGCTATCACCATTCTATTTGCCCTATATCCGGGTAAATTGGTCGACAACCTAGGCAAGATCTTAACGCCTGCATTGATGGCGATCTTAATCATCATGTCTGTGACGGCTTTGGTTTCTCCTGCAGGCGAGCTAACTGCCGCAACGGGACCATACGTATCTGGCGCATTTGCTGAAGGCTTGACCCAAGGCTACATGACCATGGATGCGCTAGGTTCTATCGGTTTTGGTTGGATCATCTTCCGTGCGATTCGCAGCATGGGTGTAGATTGCCCGAAAGCGACCGCAAAATACACGCTAATTGCAGCTTTGATGTACGCGGTTGCCATGGCATTTGTTTACATCTCATTGGCTTACATTGGTTCGACAAGCTCATACTTGGGTTCTGAGTTCAGCAATGGTGGCGACATTTTAACGGCATTCACCTTCAGCCACTTCGGCGCATTTGGCTCACTATTACTAGGTGCCGTGATGGTATTGGCGTGTTTGACTACTGCTATCGGCGTAACCACAGCAGGCAGTGAGTTTTACGACAACACTTTCAGCAAAGTGAACTACAAAGGCTGCGTTATCACGACCATGGTATTGGCTGGTTTGATCGCCAACGTAGGTCTAGAGCAACTATTGGCTATCACATTGCCAGCGGTTGTGGCGCTTCACCCAGTCGCGATTGCGTTGATGATCATGGCACCAGTGCGCAACAAGATGTCGCAAATCATGGTGGTAGCAACCGCATTCACTGCTCTAACGTTTGGTTGTGTTGATGCGCTGCACATCCTAGGTTACATGCCAAGTTCCACTGATGAGTGGATGGGTAATTACATGCCTCTGTACAATGACTTTGCTAGCTGGATTGTGCCTAGCGTATTTATGATGATTGTTGGTCTGCTGTTTACGACGAAAACCAACCAAACCGAACAATTCGAGCTGGTGAATGAATAGCCGTTTAACATAAGACATCGCTCAATAAGTGCGTTACTATGTAGCTCGCTTATTGATATCAGGCAAAGGAGTTGCCTGAATGAAAGATTGATATGGGTCGCCTATGGATAATCAGTATCTAGACATCAGAACACTGAACTTTATCGTTATTCTGTTCTCTTGCATTTACTCTATTAGTCTGCTTTGTTATCAATACACTCAGGGTAGAGTCAAAGGCTTAAAAACCTTCTCGATATCACTACTGTTTATTGGTTTAGGCCCTTTTTTACTTGGCTTTAGAGGCTCTGCGCCAGACTGGCTGACCATCGTCATAGCCAACACTCTCATATTAGTCGGCTTCTTGCTTACGCTATATAGCGTAAGCATTTTTCGTCAATACCCTTTAAAATTGGCTCACTGTCTTACCTTGTTAACACCTGTTTTCAGTGGTTCATTTTACTATTTCACCTTCCATGACCCTTCTATCAAAAGCCGCATTATTTATCTGAGCATGTATATTTGTATCGTCACCTTCTTTAGTGGTGTCGCCATGCTTAAAGGTACCCAAAAGGACTTAAAGCTCCCTGTTAAAGCAATGGCTTACTCTTTCTTTGGATTTAGTTTTTTTATGGGATTTAGGGCGCTTTGGAGTACTTTTTCAGGTGAGTTACCAAGCTTTATGGTCGCAGGCCTTATCCATCAGCTGACGTTCTTATTTAGCATCTGCCTGATCGTTGCTTTGAGCTTTAGTATGCTGTGGTTAATTAACGGACGCTTGGTGCAATCCATTAATGATCTCTCTCATTTAGATGCACTCACAGGGCTATATAATCGTCGAGCCATGGAAGAAATCGTTCCAAACTTGGTTAGTAAAGCACATAAAAAAAGCCAAGCAATCAGCATTATTATGACTGATGTCGACAAGTTCAAAGCGATTAATGATCACTATGGTCACACGGTTGGCGACTCCGTCATGGCAACGATCTCCACTATTTTTAAAAAGCATCTTCCTGAGTCCGCCTGCATTGTGCGATTTGGTGGTGACGAGTTCATGATTGTTTTGCTCGAAAAAGCACAGCAAGCCAAAATTGTCGCAGAGCAAATTCGCCTTGCGGTCGAAACTGAAACCGCTTTGCAATCATTTAAAACTGAAGTGACCATGAGCTTTGGTATCAGTCAGTTATCTGAGGGGCAATCACTTCAAGAGGCGCTTGCTGAAGCAGACGAAGCGCTATATAGCTCTAAACATACTGGAAGGAACCTCGTTACCTTGTTTGGAGAAGGTAAAGACCTAAATTATAAGTTTGTCCCAGCTCCAGCCAAAAGCGCATAACGTGTTTGTTATGCCAGTAATTTCGAATTAGCTAGAAATCGCACTAAGTATAGTCGGAGCGATTCAAACCAAACTTCTGCATCTTTTGGTTAAGGGTTCGACGTGGTAAATCCAACTCCTGCATCACCTCATTGATGCGTCCATGATGCCTGACTAAAGAATCATGTAGCACCTTACGTTCAAAGTTATGTAGCTGAATCGCCAACGGCACGCCCGCATGCGTCTCTTCGGTTGTTGAGGATGGTCGACTGGAGAGAATTTCCATCACGGAGACGGTTTCATCCAATGCAAAACGCATCGCTACATTCCTAAGCTCACGTACGTTACCGGGCCAAGAGTAAGCAAGAATGGCCTTTCTATCGGCTTCACTCAGCAGACGACTCTCAGGATTACTTTTCAGAGCAAAGTGTTCGAGCAAGATCAACGCATCTTCTTCTCGCTCACGTAGCGGTGGCAAATAGATCTGCGCCACATTAAGACGATAGTACAAATCCTGACGAAACTCGTCATGATCATTGAGATCTTCTTTCGCGGCGGCGATCACTCTCAAATCAACTGAGATCTGTTGGTTGCCCCCAACGCGCTCTACCGTATGTTCCTGTAATGAACGCAACACTTTCACCTGCATGGACAGCGGCATACTCTCGATTTCATCAAAGAATAAAGTGCCTTTATCCGCGTATTCCAACTTACCAATGCGCTTTTTACCCGCTCCGGTAAATGCCCCTGCTTCATGCCCAAACAGCTCACTTTCAAACAGGTTCTCAGGAATAGCGCCACAGTTGATTGGCACAAAATGATAGGATCTGCGTTGGCTTTCATTATGCAAACTGGTCGCCACCAGCTCTTTACCACAACCTGTTTCGCCGTAAATGATCACGTTAGTATCAATGCGTGCTAACTTGGCTACTTGTTCTCTAAGCTGTTGCATCACTCGGCTTCGCCCAATCAACACCTCTTCTAAGCCGCTAACGCTAGATAGGTACTCTTGGCGATCTTGAGTAGACGTTTGTGCGCGATAGCTCTCGACCGCTTCGGTTACTCGTTGGGATAAACGCTCAGGTTGGAAAGGTTTCTCAATAAAATCGAACGCACCGTTTTGTAACGCCCCTACTGCCATATCGACGTCACCATGTCCGGTGATCAAGATAACTGGCGTTGGGACGTGATTGGCAATCAGGCTTTCTAGTATCGACAAACCATCGGTGTCTGGCAGGCGAACGTCACTGACAATCGCATCAAATTCTTGGCTCAGAATGGCCGCTTTGCCCTCTTCGCCTAAACTGAATGAGGTCACATCGAACCCCGCCAGTTGCAGCCATTGGCTGGTAGCCTGACGAACAATGTCATCGTCTTCGATAAGTGCAATTTTAGGGATGTCGTCAAAAGCCATGAGTTACTGCCTGCTTTGTGGGGTGGGAAAGAAATCGATCTTTATTAACGGTAGCAAAAACCACTGAGGAGAAAAGGAGCTAGATCTCACTTCTTGCTTACAAGTCTTTAACATCCAACCAGTTAGGCGCACTCTTTAATGACTGTTGGTGAGAACGCACTAGCTGAATGGAGTCGGTATGCAGCGCAAAAGGAATGGCAAAACATGGCTTGTGGTCGCAATTGCGGCAGTGCTGATGTTGTCTTGCTATAGCGCCAGCAGAGAGGTTGCCCGTCAGTGGTTGAGTGTACAAACTCAAACCGAAGCTCAACAAAAACTACTCGACTATATTGGTGAAGTTCGCCGTGCACTCAAACGCTTCTACCACTTACCTTACCTCGTAACCAATAACCCAGAAACCATCGCGTTTGTGAAAGGGAATCTGACTTATTACGAGCCATTGCAAACCCAACTGACTCAGCTAGATAAAGCCGCCAATACGGAAGGTTGGCTAATCCTGTCTAACTCTGGCGAAGTATTGGTCTCGAGTTTAATCGAAGAGCGCTTTAGCCTGTCTGACCGAAAAGCCATTGTGGAACAAATTCACAACCAAGGCGGCGGTGTTTCCTTGGTGAACAAAACCAAAGGTTCGAGCCCATTGTATTATCTTGCAGCCCCTATCTACGATGGTCTGGATATCGCTGGCATTGTGGTGGTGCAAATCAACCTTAGCTTGTTGACCGAACAGACCATTACTAGCCAAGACATCATCACGTTGCAGAATCGTCAACAACGCTTTTTCCTATCGAGTAGCGCGCTTTATAACGCTGACTGGTTTAACGAACCGAGCAACACCGTTCAGTTAGAAACGCAACGCTTATACGACAACACCAATATCAGTGTGTGGACGCTCAACCAGCAACGCTATTTTGCGCACACCGTTAAATTGGATGATTTGAATTGGTACGTAAGCTACCTCACCCCTTCTAAGCCGATTCAACAAACCATCAACGTGATTGGTTGGAGCGTCGCTGTGTTGCTCTTATTGGTTGTATTACTCGTCATCATTGGTCTACAACGTCGCCAAAAGCACATCAACCAACAACGAATTCAAGCCCTGTTGGAAGAGTCCCAACGCCGCTTGAAACAGATGATCAATAAGACCCACGTTGGTTTGCTATTGATTGATGAACAAGGTCAACTGTTCGATCTCAACCCAATGGCGAAGCGTTTGTTCTGTTTACCAGAAAGCGTCAATCGACACGCTTTTGCTTGGGAGTTATTCGATGCAGGCAATCCCAATTCCACCACACTTAAGCTACTGAAAGACTTACCTAAACATAAAGAGCTCGCAGAGATCAGCACGGTCGAAACCATTGCCAGACGCAGTGACGGAAGCGTCTTCCCTGTCCTGTTCTCGCTAACCAGTTTCCCTTGGCATGGCGAGCAGTATTTCCTTGCAACGATCATCGACATCAGCAAGCGGAAAAAAGCCGAGCAATCGCTGCAACAGGTCAACCAAGAACTGGCGCAACGGGTAGAAGAGCGAACTCAAGCGCTAAAAGAAGCGCAAAACCAATTAATTGAATCGAGCAAAATGGCCGCCTTGGGTCGCATGTCGAGCGCGATTACTCATGAGCTCAATCAGCCACTGACAGGCTTGCGTACCCTGCTCACCACGAACGAACTGCTGGCGGAACGCGGCGAAACCGAGATGATGAAAGCCAACAATGTTTTGGTGCAAAAGCTGATTGATCGTATGGCAAGCATGACCAGTCAGCTGAAGACGTTCGCCTACAACAAACCAGAAAGCCTACAAGCAATTTCTCTTACTTCCGCACTCGAAGAGACCCTACGCGTTTATCAAACCCAACTAGACAAAGTGGATGTGCGTGTTCGAGTTGCTCATGACTTACCTAACATCTTGGGTGAAGAACAACGACTGCTTCAGGTACTCGGTAATCTTGTCTCGAATGCGCTAGACGCAATGAACCATACCACCAACCCGCAGCTCAGCTTGATCGTCAATCCAACCGACAATCAGGTCGAACTGATCGTCAGTGATAATGGCTGCGGCGTGTCGAATGAGATGCTTGAATCCATGTTTGAACCCTTCCAAACCTCAAAGAAAATTGGTGAAGGGTTGGGGCTGGGTTTAGCGATTACGGCCAACAATATGCGTGATATGAACGGACAAATTACCGTGCATAAGAATGAACAAAATGGGCTGACTTTCACTCTATTGTTCAAATCAGCCTAGGTTGATATTGATTACAAAATCATCATTAGAACTAAGCATCCCCGCTGTTTGAGAAAAATACGATCTCGATACAAGTATCGAGGTGTCTCCTACACTATTCTCAAGCAATAAATCCACAAACATTTCCTAAATATAAAGAGTGAGAAACATGATTAAGTTTCCTGAACATTTTCTTTGGGGTGGTGCCATTGCTGCAAACCAAGTAGAAGGGGCGTACAACCTTGGGGGTAAAGGGTTATCGACATCAGACATGCTGCCAAACGGTATTTTGAGTCCGCATCAAACCCGTGAAGAACGTACACCGGGTATCAAAGATGTGGCGATCGACTTCTACAATCGCTACCCAGAAGACATCGCGCTATTCAAGGAGATGGGCTTTAACTGTCTGCGCCTATCTTTAGCATGGAGCCGCATCTTCCCGAACGGTGACGAGCTAGAACCTAATGAAGAAGGTTTGGCGTTCTACGATAAAATTTTTGACGAACTTGCCGAGCATAACATCCAACCTTTCGTGACATTATCTCACTACGAAATGCCTTACGCACTGGTCGAGAACTACGGTGGTTGGGGCGATCGTCGCGTCATCGATTTCTTCGAACGTTATGCTCGCACTGTGCTGGAACGCTACAAAGACAAAGTGAAGCTGTGGTTAACGTTCAACGAAATCAACATGTCACTGCACGCACCATTTACTGGTGTTGGTTTGCAAGAAGACGCCAGTGAACAAGAGATTTACCAAGCGATTCACCACCAACTAGTCGCCAACGCAAAAGCGGTAAAACTGTGTCAGCAAATCGTACCAAACGGCAAGATTGGTAACATGCTGCTTGGCGCAATCAACTACCCATATACCTGTAACCCTGATGACGTGCTTGCTGCAATGCATGAAAACAACAAGTGGTTGTTCTTCGGTGATGTGCAAACACGTGGTCAGTACCCTGGCTACATGAAGCGTTACTTCCGCGAAAACGGCATTGAAATTCAGATGGAAGCAGGCGACTTAGAAGAAATTGCGTCTGCGAGTGTCGACTTCATCTCATTCAGCTACTACGCAAGTGGCTGTGCTAGCGCGGATCCGAAACAGAAAGAAGTGGGTAACATCGTCGATAGCGTACCAAACCCATATCTTGAAAAGAGCCAATGGGGCTGGCTGATCGATCCAAAAGGTCTTCGCGTTCTGCTGAACTTCCTTCACGATCGCTACCAAAAGCCACTGTTCGTCGTAGAAAATGGCTTAGGCGCGCGTGATGAAATCGATGAAAACGGTGAGATTCAGGATGATTACCGCATCGCTTACTTGAACGACCACCTTGTGCAAGCACACGAAGCGATTCTTGATGGCGTTGAGCTGATGGGCTTCACCAGTTGGGGACCAATCGATTTGGTCGCGAACTCAACCGCTGAGATGAGCAAACGTTACGGCTTTATCTATGTCGATCGTCATGATGATGGGCAAGGAACGCTAGAACGTAAACGCAAGAAAAGCTTTTTCTGGTATCAAGACGTGATTCGTACTTCAGGCGGTTCATTGAAAAGATAAGCCTGTTGTCTAGGTATAAAGTGCAACTAGGCATTCGCCTAAACCATCAAGCCCTGCAATTGCAGGGCTTGAATTTTAAGGTGTTTATTCATTTAGAGATTAAACTGCAATCTCTCCACCGTCTTCACGGCGAATAACCACTGTCGCCGCTCGTGGGCGCACAGAAACACCAGCAGGCGTTTCTTCGGCTGCATCTTCACTGTATGGCCAGTTACCTGGGTGCTGAATATTCACAAACAATGATTTGTAATCAGGGCTGATGGTAAAGCCTGTTACTTCACAACCATTTGGTCCGACAAAGAAGCGTTTCAATTCAGCTTGATTATCCGCACCAATCACAGCTTGATCACCATTCTCATCTGTTAGCTTAGATGGCACAACAGCCAACATTTGATCATTGGTGTAAGACGTGACTTCATCTGCGCCGTTGTCCGTTTGAATCCACAAAATACCACGGCCATCAAACGCTAATCCGTCTGGGCTCGCAAACTGGTTTAACTCATTCAAGCCAGAACGGTTGGTATCTGCATCACCATTTGCTGGCGAACCAAACACAAAGATATCCCAAGTAAAGTCAGTTGCTGAAGCACCTTCATCCCAACGAATAACATGACCAAACTTATTATTTAAACGTGGATTCGCAGGATTGGTTTCATCTGTACGGCGCGTATTGTTCGTCAATGTTAAATATACTGAACCCGTGAATGGATCAACCGTACACCACTCTGGTCGATCCATTGGTGTTGCCCCAACTAAATCCGCCGCACCCGCAGTATTGATGATAATTTCAGCCAGTGAATCAAAGTGATCCGCTAATGTACCACCAGCGGTTGTTACGCTATCAAGCGTTAATGGTAACCAAGTACCTGTGCTGTCTTCATTGAAGCGCGCCACATACAGTGTGCCTTCGTCCATGTACTTGTCACCCATCGCCAAGCGGTTATCAGGGTTAGCATCTGCTGGATCCCACGCTGCCGCAGATTCAAATTTGTATAGGTATTCAAAGCGAGAATCGTGACCAGAATAAAATACCACTGGTTTGCCTTCTTCAAGCTTACCGAAAGTACAGCCCTCGTGACGGAAACGACCTAGCGCAGTACGTTTCTTCGCACGTGAGTTTTGCGTGTAAGGGTCAATCTCGACAATGTAACCGTGACCATTGGCTTCATTACGGTAATCATCCATCGCACTTGCTCCTGTTGGAGCCACATTAAAGCGAGAGAACTCATCAAGACGCTCTTCTGCATTTCCTGCTAATGTCTCCCATAGGTAACGAGTGCTTTGGTCATCGACACCAATGCGATCTTGCTCTTCTGTACGAGTCCCGGCGTTAACAAAGTAACCTGGCCAGTTCTCTTCACACGTTAAGTAAGTGCCCCACGGCGTGTAGCCGTTGCCACAGTTGTTTAACGTACCACGCGCTTGGCTGCCATCTGGTGAGAAACGAGTGACAGTTAAAGATGTGTGGGCTACCGGGCCAGACAAATCCATGACTGTCGCACCAGTATAACGACGGTTTAGTGGGTCGGTATCAACCAACTTCCACATGTTGTCTTCCAGTTGAATGCGAACCACTGATACACCGTGCGCGTTAATCTCTTTGCGCACTTCATCTACAATGGTACGCACGCCATTTTCAACCGTCGGACCGTTTGGATGCAGTGCTGATGTGTCGATGTACTCGTGGTTAATACATAGCAAGCCATCTGTAGTGCTATCGTTCAATGGGAAAAAATGCATGCCGTCATGGTGCATGCCTAGCGCATTTAACTGATCGGTACTGGTGTTGGTACCATCATTTTGCCATGCGCTGCCTTGCGCATTAAGTGGTGTTCCCCAAGGTACTAGTACTTGTGCGGTGTAGCCTTGTGGAATTGAAACTGCGTCAGTGAGTGAGCCAGGGATAGATTCAAAGTTAAGAACGGCTTTAGATGCGCCCGAACCACTGCTTACTGTACTCCCTGAGTCAGACGAGTTACAACCAGCCAATCCGAAAGCACCAAACGCTGTCATCGCACTGATACCTAAACCACCTTTCAGAATGCTGCGTCGAGATAGGCTCGCTTCTAATACTTCTTCAAATGGTTTGGTTTCACTTTGGTTATAACGCGTCGCGTCAAAGGTTTCCTTGCTCATTTTTACTTTCCCGATCTTATAGTTTAATTAATAAATAAGTGATTAGTTGAACGGCAAGAAGTTTGGATAAGAAAAATGACAAAAGTGCTTAAAACATATGAAACTTGTGTTTCAACAATACTGCAAACCAACCAACACAGCTAACGAAGCAATTAAATTCTGGTCACATAATCACCAACTGTATCGCTTCATTCTGATTTTACTTGGGCTAAAGTATGATAGAAGGTATAAGGTGTACGAAATCAAATCATCTACGAGAGATAATCATGAAATTAGACAAGATCGATAACAAGAGCCGTCGTATCCGTAAAAAGCTGTTCTTAGGTGAGTTCGCAATCCTAGGTTTCGAGATCAGCTGTGAAACAGACATTAACGACTTCGACCGTTACGATGCATTCGTTGATGACTTTATCGACTACATTGACGAGCTTGGTCTTTGCTTCGGTGGCGGTGGTCTAGAACTGTTTGAAGGCTTCCTATGTTCTACTGACCGTTACGGCAGTGCCACTGAAGAACAGAAAGCGCAAGTTATCAAATGGTTAGAAGCACGCCCAGAAGTGAAAAGCGCGCAAGCGGGCGAACTAGTTGACGCCAACTACCTGTAACTAAAGGGCAACCTGTAATACGCAGAGCTCAATAAATGGTAGAGAAAGCTGGTCTTAAGACTGGCTTTTTTATTTTTTGAAGAATGCGATAGTAAAAATAGGTGGGTTGGGAAGTTGCGCGGAGTGAATGTGATTGTGGTGTTTTTGAGCTGGCAATCAACGGGAAACTGCGTTCCACAGCCAGCTCGTGCCTTTAGGTATAATTAACTATGATTTTTTAGCTGGTGCGTCTTTCGTGTCTTTCCAGTATTGAATACGCACACGATGTAGCTGAGCTCTTCTAGTCTTTTTCATAGTAAAGTCCCTCATCTTATATAAGTAACGCTCCTCATGGAGCTTATTGTCTAAGGTCGTATCCCCTTCAATCTATAAGGGAACCAATCATTTAACCGTGACCAATTTCACAACATAATGATAATTACCGATTTCTTGCAGCCTGTTTTTACTGGCAAACGGCATATTATCTATCTGACACAGTTAACTTACTCACCAGATATGACAGAAAAATGGCAATCAAGTTCCCTACTTATACTGTCATTGAATCTTAATAAGGATTAACAAGGTGGGCATTTCAGATTTACCATACTGTTTATAAAAACCGCAAGAATTTTTATTTCTTTTCAAACAAATCTCTACTCAAGATCAATTCACTTTCATCTTTATCGTCTCCCTTTTAACGCATTGTGATCCAGTTCAATCCACAGAACTCGGAACAAAAAGCGCACATTAATACATTCACCACCAAACTTGTGCGAGATCTCTTACAAGAGTTGTGAGCAAATAGATTAATCACCTCTAAGAGCAATGCCAGAAAAAACATTAAATATATGATTTAAAAGTAATATTTAAATTCACTTAAAATAATAAGTAAAAATAATTTAGAAAAGTTAATTGAGTCAAATCAGCAAAACATCAATACTCAATTTGTCGACAGGATGTTGGCGGGAACAGGAAAAAAGCCTAAAGGATTGGGTATCTTCAGGATGAAGATTTGATAGCTTAGGATGAGTTGTCAGCAAGGATGTAGTTAAGCTCTAGGATAGAGTTCGCCCGTCAGGATGATAGGCAAGAATGGACACCGCTAGGAAGGCGATGAACAAGGAACTAGGTTAAAGGACTTAGCCACAATCAAGGATAGATGCAGGGAGCACCTATTAGTAGCTGGATTGCTGCGAAAAAGAATAAGCCCCGTCTGGGAAACCAGGCGGGGTTTTATTTTGTCTGTAATGTATTGATAACGATTCATCTTTATCGTTTAAGTCTTCTCTGTTTTCATAAAACACCGTGCTATCATTTTCTTTACGTCTCCCAACAAAGCTCTCAGAAAATCACACACTATGCTTAATCCTGTTTGGTTACATACATTTAAGACATTGATTGAAGTCGGTCATTTTACGCAAACGGCAGAAAAACTTTTTATGACTCAGCCTGGCGTCAGCCAACACATCAAAAAATTAGAGCAAAGTTGTCAGCATGCCTTGATCAAGCGCGAAAACAAAAGCTTCGAATTAACCGAGCGAGGCAGGATTGTCTACGCATATGCGCTCGAGTTAGAAGATAGAGAGAAGAAGCTGCTCGAAGAGCTCAGTTTTGATGATGCGTTTTCAGGCCACTGTAAACTGGCTTGTTCTGGTGCAATGGCGTTAATGTTGTATGGGCCCATTTTGGAGAAGCAAAAACAGCACCCGAGCTTATCGTTACATTTAGAAGCCGCGCCAAATCAATCTATTCTCAACGCCATAACGCAAGGGCACATCGATATTGGTATCGTGACTGATGTTCCCAACAAAGGTCTGTTTCACAGTGAGCGAATTGGTAAAGAGAGGTTGTGCTTGGTTCTGCCAAAGCATTATCAAAATAAGCAGATAACGCCACAACTCTTGCATGACTGTGGTGTCATTAGCCACCCTGATGCCGAGCATTACATGACGCTGTTTTTTGACCAGTGTGAAGAACCACAGCTCCAAGAAATTAAGATGAGCGATTTACCATTATCCGGCTACGTAAATCAATTGAGCCAAATTTTGCTACCTGTCAGCAAAGGACTTGGCTTCACCGTGCTGCCTCAAAGTGCGGTCGACAATTTTCCGCTAAAAGACACGTTACACATTGCTCAATTGAAAAACACTGTATGTGAAGAGCTATTTCTAGTTCGTAAGCGCAGTCGTGCTCTACCTCTGCGCTATCAGACCATCAAAGAAGTGTTATTGGATGTGATCGGTGGTGCGCATCAATGATGTTAGCCACTCTTCGCTGGTAATGCGTTCCTCTTGGCAATCCACCCAATATGGTTTGCCAGATAACCAATTTTTCGACGCAACTTCTTTTATAAACACATCCACGGAATCAACGTCATCTTTGGCGTAATCCCATTTATTGCGCATGTGTTCTGCTGCTTCTTGATTAGTGTACGACTTGCCGTTGCGGATAAAGGTGCAAGAGGATTGCTCAACTCGTGTTATCAACGTCGAGATATCTTGCTCTACTCCTGCTAGTGCAAAGGTAGGCAGAATGCTTAATGTAAGTAACAACGTCCACTTTGCTTTCATCGCACCTTTATCCTTATCCCTGACCACATAACTACTAATAGTAACTACTGATAAGTGACTTAACTATTCTGGTGTTTGGCTGTTTAGCTCAGCAATTATTGCCACCATGCCTGAGCAGGCTGAGGCTCCGCAATCGCCAAGCGTTGACCAATCTCAGGGCTCACTAACGTTACACCGCGCTCTTCACTAATATCTAACGCGCGTTGCATTGGCTCATTCCAATCGTGCATTGATAAATCAAACGTGCTGTTATGGATCGGCATCATCACTTTGCCCTGCACATCGATGTGTGCTTGAACGCTTTGCTCTGGGAACATGTGAATGTCTGACCAGAGTTCATTGTACGCACCTGTTTCAATCATGGTGAAGTCAAACGGACCGTACTTTTCGCCAATCTCTTTAAAGCCATTGAAGTAACCAGAGTCACCACTGAAGAACACTTTGTGTTGTTGTGCATTGATAACCCAACTGCCCCACAGCGTCGTATCGCGGTCTGTCAAACCTCGACCGGAGAAATGCTGAGTCGGAGTCAATGTATATTCAATGCCGTCGACAGAGTGTGACTCCCACCAATCTAGCTCGATCACTTTCTCCTTCGGCACACCCCAATTCACCAGTAATTGGCCAACTTTTAACGGCACCAAGAAAGTGCCCACCTTGTCGCCTAGCACTTTAATAGAAGCTTTATCTAGGTGATCGTAATGGTCATGACTGATCACCACCACATCGATAGTTGGCAAATCTTCTATCGTGATGGGGGTTTGGTGAAAGCGTTTTGGCCCTGCCCATTGTACAGGAGACGCGCGATCACTGAATACAGGGTCGGTCATTACCAGTTTTCCATCGAGCTTCATTAATACGCTTGAATGACCCAGACGATAGATGACGTCATCTTGCTCTTCTAACAGTTGCCGCGCTGTGATCGCATGCACTGGAATTTCAATCGTTGGTGTTGGGTTAAGGCGCTCAGTCGTAAAATACGCTTTCATGATTTCGAACATGTCGCCCAAACCGCTTTTGTATTCCAACTCTATGTTTGAAAATTTGTCCGGGTATGTTGGCGCTTTTTCAGTATCAACATTAGAACAAGAAATCATTGATGTACCCATCGCGAACGCTCCTACTGTGGCTAGCAAAGTTTTTTTCATAAAAAGTTAACCCGAACAAAAGTAAACTACACGGTGCAGTTTACATTCTAATTATCAAAAGTAAACTACTTAGTGTAAAATAGTTCAAGAAATGATCTTCTTAACTTAGCAAGCTTATGAATGTAAAAAGAAAAAGTCGTAGCGAAACCAAAAGAGAAGCCATCCTGTGCGCAGCAAAGCAAGCGTTCCAAGAGTTTGGGGTGCAAAACACCAGCATGGATAAGCTCTCTGCTATCGCGCAAGTCTCTAAGCGCACGGTCTACAACCATTTCCCTTCTAAAGAAGCGATCGTGACAGAGTTACTAACCGAACTATGGCGTTCTTCAATGATGGATAGCGACATTGAACGTTTACCAACACTCCCGCTAAAAGATCAATTGATTGAATTACTCTACAGCGAGATCATTGTGGTGACGGAACCAAACTATATTGAGCTGGCAAAAGTGGCATTTGGGCACTTCTTATTTAAGCCGGAAGATCTCAAAGAACAAGCAGAACAAATGTCGAAACAGGAAACCGCCCTGTACCGCTGGCTTACTGAGAAATCGAACAGTGGCGCTTTGCAAATTGATGATGTACATATAGCGAGCACTCAATTGCACAACTTACTTAAAGGCAGTGCATTCTGGCCGCAGTTAATGGGAATTCGCCCCTCTTTGTCGAATGAAGAATCTAGGCTGTTAGCTACCCAAACGGCGGAACTTTTTTTAAGTCACTATCAAAACAGCTAAAAACAGCGGTCAAATTGGCCGCTTTTTTAAGCGATAATTCGTGACAAAGCGATGAAATTTTTGCTCAATTTTATTTATCTCACCCTTGACAGTCTCATACCGCAAGGCGTGAGCGTTCGATAAAATATTTTTGTCGTGTCGACGATGCTTTTTCGTTTTCATCTCACAAAAAAACGCCCTAAGGTGCGCACCTCTGACGACGTGGTTGTTCAACCACAATTCTAAATCGTTGAAGTAAGTAGGTTATGTCATAACATGATCACCTGCCTACTGCATTCTATGCTCTATACTTATATTTTTATTTGGTACTGACTTACTAAGGAATTGCCATGCGTATTGCTATTCTCTCTCGTAATGAGAATTTATATTCAACCATGCGCCTAAAACAGGCGGGTGAAGAACGTGGGCATCAAATCGATGTGATCGACACGCTTCACTGTTATATGGACATTACGAGCAACAACCCTAAGATCCGCTACAAGGGTGAAGAATTACCGCAATACGATGCTGTTATTCCGCGTATTGGGGCATCTATTACGTTTTACGGCACTGCTGTTGTACGTCAGTTTGAAATGATGGGTACATTTTGTGTCAACGAATCTGTCGCGATCAGCCGCTCTCGTGACAAGTTGCGCTCATTGCAATTGCTATCACGTAAAGGCATCGGTTTGCCACGCACTGGCTTTGCTCACCATCCTGACAACATTCAGGACGTAATCAAAAACGTTGGTGGCGCACCTCTAGTGATTAAATTGCTAGAAGGCACTCAAGGCATTGGTGTTGTACTTGCTGAAACAAATAAAGCGGCAGAAAGTGTGATTGAAGCTTTCATGGGTTTGAAAGCTAACATCATGGTGCAAGAATTTATCGAAGAAGCAAAAGGCGCGGACATCCGTTGTTTTGTTGTCGGAAATAAAGTAATCGCCGCAATGAAGCGCCAAGCAAAAGAAGGCGAGTTCCGTTCTAACCTTCACCGTGGCGGCTCTGCACAACTCGTACGTTTGAGCAAAGAAGAGCGTGCGACCGCTGTAAATGCTGCGAAAGTGATGGGCTTGAACCTTTGTGGTGTGGATATCCTTCAATCTAAAAATGGCCCAGTGGTAATGGAAGTGAACTCTTCCCCTGGTCTAGAAGGCATCGAACTAGCAACGGGTAAAAACATTGCAGGTATGATCTTCGATTTTATCGAGAAAAACGCTAAGCCAAATTCAAACCGTACTCGCGGTAAAGGTTGATTTTTGTTTAACGCACAAGAGAGCCAAAAAACGGCTCTCTTGTTACTCGTCGCTAGGATGACACTATGAATCAGAAAATGATCATTGGGAATGCCGAAGCTATTTGCTTGCCAGAGTTAGGGATTACTCACCTTGAAGCGCGTATTGATACAGGCGCTCAAACCTCTTCATTACATGTAGACAATATTGATTGCTTTGAAAAAGATGGTCAGTCTTATGTTGCATTCGATCTGCACCCAGATGTATACCATTTAGAACAAGTGGTTCGCTGCACAGCGAAACTAAAAGCAAACCGTAAGGTTAAATCTTCTAACGGTACTTTTGAGCACCGCTGCGTGATCACGACGATGCTGCGTATGGGCGACCAACAATGGCCAATCGACATTACGTTGACTAACCGTGAAAAAATGACTTACATGATGTTGTTAGGTCGTCAAGGCATGGCAGACAAAGTGCTCGTTGATCCTAGCCAATCTCACTTATTGGCATCTTAACCCCGTAGCTTCAGATGAGTGATCGAACGTTTTTGTTGAGCATCACTCGTCTGGCTTTATCTTCGCCTACTTCCTACGAAATAACGCAAACAACAATCCCTTCGCTTTAACTTTTGTCACTCGCCAGTGCGTCATTGGCTTAGTCGGCGCTGTATTCAAAATGTGCTGATACGCTTTTTCATCCAAAGTCACCTCTCCCCCATGTGCCAGAAGCAAACATTGCGGATTCATCTCAAACACACGCTTTAATGATTGCCGATATTGATTCGGATGAAATATGGGAAACGGCGCAATCAGATGCTTTTTCACCTGCACCATTAAATCCGCCACATACAGCACATCTTGTTCAGAATGATAAACCGACAGATCTCGATCAGTATGCCCTAGCGTTTCTAGCACCTGCCAATCATCAAATCCAGGAATAAACTCTCCATCAATAAGTTCAATATCTGGCTTTAACTTGCGGGAATACCACAGGTTTTGCTTTGGTTTACGCATCCGATTCGCCATCCAGCGTGCTAACATCAAATCGGTCAAATGCATTAGCCAACCGTCTACACCGCTATACCACTGGTTCTCTCGCTTTGCGGCCAATAGCTTGCATCCTGTTAAATCACGTAGTTTGTGCGCACCACCAGCATGGTCTGGATGCATGTGGGTCACAACAACCAACTTTAGATCAGAAAAAGGACGATGGAGTTGATGTTCAATAAAGTCTTTAAGATGAGGGATGTCTGCTCGACTGGCACCATCAAGCAACAATAATTTATCGGGATATTCGGCGAGATACATGGTCTGAATGTACCCCTGAATTCTGTGCAGCTGCAAAATATGTCCTTATTTTAGTGAGATGCTTCATGACCGAACCCTTACTGGTCAGACCAACTATAACAGCAGAATGGACGCTTAGGTAAACAAATATTCACACGTAGCGACGACAACAAATCATAATCGAGATGATAGATTTTAATCATTAGACTCAAGGGCCCTTTTATCCGTTAATGCGCGCACACGGAGTTCGTGTCAGGGTATGAGGTAAATACCTCATGATTTGCTTTTTTGTACTTTTCCTTCTAATTAATTAAGGAGTTAAGTACATTTTTGTGAGAATCGAGTTGGAAAAAGCAACTAAATTAGACCGCATCCGCGCGGACTACAACGTTCACTACTGGAGCCAAGGTTTCTACGGCATTGATGACCAAGGCGAAGTATATGTATCACCACGTAGTGATCGTGCACATCAAATCCCTTTCAGCGCTATTGTAAATGAGCTAGAAGCGAAGCAGTTAAATCTGCCTGTATTAGTACGCTTCCCGCAAATCGTGCACCAACGTGTGCATGGTATTTGCCACGCATTCAACCAAGCAATTGAAGAATACCAATATCCAAACAAATACTTGTTGGTGTACCCAATTAAAGTAAACCAACAACGTGAAGTGGTGGATGAAATTCTAGCGAGCCAAGCTCAACTAGAAACCAAGCAGCTTGGTCTTGAAGCGGGTAGCAAGCCAGAGTTGTTGGCGGTACTTGCATTGGCTCAACAAGGTAGCTCCGTGATCGTGTGTAATGGCTACAAAGACCGTGAGTATGTGCGTCTTGCACTGATCGGTGAAAAGCTGGGTCACAAGGTATTCATCGTACTAGAGAAGCTTTCTGAGCTGGATCTGGTACTAGAAGAAGCGAAAAGTTTGGGTGTAAAACCGCGCCTTGGTTTACGCATTCGCCTCGCCTCTCAAGGCGCAGGGAAATGGCAAGCAAGTGGCGGTGAAAAATCGAAGTTTGGTTTATCAGCATCGCAAGTGCTTAGCGTTATTGAACGTCTTAAACGCGAAGGCAACCTAGACGCGATGCAACTGGTTCACTTCCACCTTGGTTCACAGATGGCAAACATCCGTGATGTACGCAATGGTGTGAACGAGTCTGCACGTTTCTACTGCGAACTACGCGCACTCGGTGCAAACATCGAGTACTTCGATGTGGGCGGCGGCTTGGCAGTGGATTATGACGGCACACGCAGCCAATCATCGAATTCGATGAACTACGGCCTTGCAGAATACGCACGTAATATCGTGAACACAGTGGGCGATGTGTGTCTGCAATACGAACAACCAATGCCAGTGATCATTTCGGAATCGGGTCGCTCGCTAACAGCGCACCACGCTGTATTGATTTCTAACGTAATTGGTACCGAGTCGTACCTACCGGAAGAAGTACATGAGCTTGATGAGGACGCTCCGCTTTTGCTACAAAACATGTGGCGAAACTGGGAAAACTTGCAAGATGGTACAGACGCTCGTGCGTTAATTGAGATTTACAATGATACCCAAAGTGATTTGGCAGAAGTGCACTCTCAATTTGCTACAGGTGTGCTTAACTTGGAACAACGTGCGTGGGCAGAACAATTGTCACTGCGCATTTACTTCGAATTAAGCCGAAAGATGAGCACTAAGAATCGCTTCCACCGTCCGATTCTGGACGAGTTGAGCGAACGTCTTGCGGATAAGTTCTTCGTGAACTTCTCTCTCTTCCAATCTCTACCAGATGCTTGGGGTATTGATCAGGTGTTCCCTGTTCTGCCACTTTCTGGTCTTGGCGAGGCGGAAGAACGTCGTGCAGTGATGTTGGACATCACATGTGACTCTGATGGCGCGATCGATCACTACGTTGATGGTCAAGGCATCGAGAGCACGCTACCTGTACCAGCTTGGAGCAAAGACAAACCGTACTTAATGGGCTTTTTCCTAGTAGGCGCATACCAAGAAATCCTTGGTGACATGCACAACCTATTTGGTGATACCCACAGTGCTGTAGTCAATGTTGATGAACATGGTCAATTTGAGATCAGTTACATCAACGAAGGTGATAGTGTAGAAGACATGATGCGCTACGTTCATATCGACGTGGATGCGATTCGTGACAATTATAAACAATTGGTTTCACAGCGAGTTGAAGCCAATGAACAAGCACAAATCCTAGCAGAACTAGAACAAGGTCTAGCAGGATACACCTATTTAGAGGACTTCTGATATGAATGATTTGTTTACTAAAACTGATTATTCGCTTTACTCCAACTCTATGTCGTTTTTACGTCTGCCGTACATTCGTAACCCGGTATCGGCAGACGCAGACGTTGTGGTGTTGGGAGTCCCTCTGGACATGGCAACATCTGGGCGTCCAGGTGCGCGTATGGGTCCAGATGCAATTCGCCGTGCCTCAGTCAACTTGGCATGGGAAGGTAAGAAGTTCCCTTGGAGCTTCAACGTATTGGATAAACTGAAAGTGATCGACGCAGGTGATCTCGTGTTCGATTGCGGTGATGCGGAAGATTTTACTTACCGCCTTGAAGCGGCAACCAGTGAAATTCTAAAAAGTGGTAAAACCATGTTGGGATTGGGCGGTGACCACTTCATTACGCTACCTATCCTGCGTGCCTATGCGAAGCATCATGGCCAAATGGCGTTGATTCACTTTGATGCTCATACGGACACCTATGCAAATGGCAGTTCATACGACCACGGTACGATGTTCTACCATGCGCCGAAAGAAGGTTTGATCTCAGCGAAGAACTCAATACAAATCGGCATTCGTACGGAGTACAAACAGCAAGATCACGGCTTCAATGTGATTAATGCGATGCAAGCGAATGACATGTCGGTGAACGAGATCCTAGAAGAAATTCGTCGCACCGTCGCAGACAAGCCAGTATATGTCACTTTTGACATCGACTGCTTAGACCCGGCCTTCGCACCGGGAACTGGTACACCAGTTTGTGGTGGCTTGAACTCAGACAAAGCGCTGAAAATTATTCGTGGTTTAGCCGGCATGAATATCGTGGGTATGGATGTTGTCGAAGTATCGCCTCCATACGACCACAGTGATGTTACCGCACTAGCGGGAGCAACCATCGCACTAGAAATGCTTTACGCATACGCATCTGAGCGCGAATAGACATAATCATTTCTAAGGGAGCTTCGGCTCCCTTTTCTTTCTGATGCTTTCCTCTACCTTTTATTCACTCGTTTCATCTTGAACTCACCTCAACCGATCAGACGCTTTATTTTTGCACTTTAACCATTAAAACCAGTTACCTATAAGGCTCATTCTATTCACGAAAAGTAAAAAAATTTAACGTAATTAGACAAAGAAATGCACCGCTTTTTGAAAACAAAATCGGATTAGTTTTTCTAATTGAAATCATAGATTTTTATCTTGCTCAACTTCACACTTTTCGATTGCTAATTATACAAGCAAGCACTATTATCTCGCGCAAATACCCCCCGCAACACAAGAATTCAGTTAGCACTCTGTAAAAGAGTGCTAAGGGTTTTTACGTCTTAAATTTTTTGGAGAGATACGCAAATGTCTGCTTCGTTTCCATTAGCGAAACTTACCTTTTTAATCGCTATATTGACTGCCGTGGGTCAAATGACCCAGACAATGTACGTGCCTTCAATCGGTCATATGGCGGGCGAGTTTTTGGTATCTGCGTCATCACTTCAAGCTGTGATGGCTTGTTACCTAATCCCATATGGCTTGTCGCAATTTGCGTATGGCACACTATCGGACCGCTTGGGACGCAAACCGATCATCATCGTCGGGCTGCTTATCTACATCGCGGGTACACTGGTGGCATTATTTGCACATCAATTTGAATGGTTCTTGATTGGTAGCTTTATCCAAGGCTTAGGTATTGGCTGCGGCGGTGCGATGTCACGCACTCTGACTCGCGATTGCTTTGAAGGCTCTGATCTACACAGAGCAAACAGCTTAATTAGCATGTGTGTGATTTTCTCACCATTAATGGCACCAGTATTAGGCGGTTACCTAACAGAAGCTTTCGGATGGCGGTCGAGCTACTTGTTCTTAGCGCTATTTGCTATCGCGGTTGTGATCACCATGATGACAAGCATGATGGAGACGCTACCAAAAGAGAAACGCAAATTCGAACCAGTAGCCAAAAGCTACAAACACGTTTTGTCTGACCGTCGCTTTCAAGGCTTTTTGATTTGCCTGGTTGCAACATTCGCTGGTGTAGGTGTATTCGAAGCGGCGGCTGGGGTGTTGTTAGGTGGGGTATTAGAATTACCTGCAACAACGGTAAGTTTGCTGTTTATATTGCCGATCCCAGGTTACTTGGTGGGTGCGGGCTTATCTAGCTACATCGCAAGACGTCGCTCTGAGCGTCGTGCTTTAAACGTAGGCTTGGTCTCTATTTTTGTGGGCTCTGCTATTGTGCTCATCCCAGGCTTGTTTGGTTTGACCACGGCGTTAACGCTAGTTGGAGGCGCAACCGTGTACTTTTTGGGTGCGGGTATTCTCTTCCCAGCAGCAACAACTGGAGCGATTGCGCCATTCCCATACCATGCAGGAACAGCAGGCGCGACATTGGGTGGCATGCAAAACTTGGGGGCAGGTGTCGCAACTTTGCTCGCGTCACTATTTCCAGCGCATAACCAGATGCCTTTGGGCATTATGATGATGGCAATGTCGGTAATTGCAATGCTTGGGTTAATGTGGGTGAATCGAGCACACAATCACTCAAACGAAGTACCGCAAGTTATCTGATCATTATCAGCTTACTTTCAAAATCCAAAGGGACACACTCAACAAGTGTGTCCCTTTTTTCATATCACACTATATCGATTTCCCGATGAGAATGATTTAACTTTCGAATTGATATTTGTTAAAAATAACAGCTGCTTACACAATGTGTTTTCAGCTTCCTTCAAATTGAGTAGCCAACTCGAAAATATTGAGGATTCTCACTTTTTCGGCATACCCCATAACAAAGAATGGACAACTGAAAACCACTAACAAAATGAAAGCCCAGCCCTCAGGATGAGGCCACTTGGGTGTACAATAAGGATAAAATCAGATGCGTTTCACTTTAACTACGTTGGCCGTCTCGGTCGCGCTTGTCGCCGGATGCAGCAATCAAGGAATCCCCAGCATGACTCAATACTCCCAAACACAGATCGTTGCTCAACAAACTCAAGCTCCGGTTGCGAAAAAAGTCCCTCACGCGATGACTATTCATGGCGATACCCGCGTTGATAACTACTACTGGATGCGTGACGACGAACGTAAAGACCCTGAAATTTTACAGCACCTAGAGAAAGAAAATCAGTACGCAGAAACCGTTCTAAAGCACACTGAAACATTTCAAGATACGCTATTTGAAGAAATTAAAGGGCGTATCGCAAAAGACGACAACTCAGTACCGGTTCGTAAAGGCAACTACTTCTACTCCAGTGAAGTGACCGGAGATAACGAGTACGAAGTCCATTTGCGAGCTAAAGACTTTGCAGGCAAAGACAAACAAATCATTTTAGATGTCAATGAACTAGCAAAAGAACATGAATTTTTCAGTATCGGCGGCCTATACGTTAGTCCGAATGAAAACTTATTGGCGTATGGCGAAGACACATTAAGCCGCCGCGTGTACACCCTTAAGATCAAAGACCTGACAACAGGCAATTACCTACAAGATGAAATCGAAGGGGCCTCAAGCGCTGTCGCATGGCAGAACGATAACAACGCCTTTTACTACATCAAAAAAGATCCACAGACCTTATTGGGCTACCAAGTTTATCGTCATGTATTGGGCACACCACAAAGCAACGATGAGCTGATTTTTGAGGAAACCGACAGCGCCTATTACACCTCACTAAGCAAAAGCAAAGATGGCGAAGATATTTATATCTGGCATTCGAGTACAGAAACCAGTGGGGTCTCTATCATTGATGCGAACAACCCTAAAGCAAAGGCGAAACCGTTCTATCCTCGCGAAGATGGCATTGAATACAGTATTTCTAAGCTAGGCGATTGGTACTACATTTATACTAACTATCAAGCCGTCAACTTCCGTTTGATGAAAGTTCATCAAAATGACATACATGACCGCTCTAAATGGCAAGATGTGATTGCCGCAGACGACAACACTCAACTTGTCGACTTCGAGTTATTCGATGATCACATCGTCTATGAGCAGCGCTCTAACGGCCTAGCAAGCGTCACTGTACGTCAGCTTTCAACAGGAAAAGAATTCCCCCTCACATTTAATGACGATGCGTTTGCTGCCTATTTGACAGGTAACCTAGAGCTGGATAACGAGAAAGTTCGTATTTATTACAGCAGTTTAACCACTCCAGGAACCTACTACGATTTCGATCTAACAACGGGCGGGTCAGAAATCATGAAGCAAACACCTGTACTTGGTGATTTTAATCCTGACAATTACCAATCAGAACGCATCATGGTCACAGCCCGTGACGGTAAAGAAGTACCCGTTTCTTTGGTGTATCGTAAAGACTTATTTAAGAAAGATGGTACGAATCCACTCTACCAATATGGTTATGGGTCTTATGGCGCAACCATTGAGCCAACTTTCCGCTCGACACGTTTGAGTCTATTGGATCGCGGCTTTGTTTACGCCATTGCTCATATTCGTGGATCTGAAATGCTTGGCCGCCCTTGGTATGAAGACGGTAAAAAACTAACCAAGCAAAACACATTCAACGACTTTATTGATGTGACTAAAGGTTTGGTTGAACAAGGCTACGGCGCGAAAGATAAAGTCTTCGCTGTTGGTGGCTCTGCAGGAGGTCTCTTAATGGGGGCTATCATCAACCAAGCACCAGAACTGTACCGCGGTATCGGTGCACATGTTCCGTTTGTGGACGTGGTAACCACCATGCTCGATGAATCGATTCCATTGACCACCAATGAGTATGATGAATGGGGTAACCCAAATAACAAAACATACTATGACTATATGTTGAGTTACTCGCCTTACGACAACATCAAGGCGCAAAACTACCCGAACATGTTGGTAACGACTGGCTTGCACGACTCTCAAGTACAGTACTTTGAACCAATGAAGTGGGTCGCCAAACTTCGTGAAATGAAGACAGACGATAACGTCTTGTTGTTCAAAACCGATATGGAAGCCGGACACGGCGGCGCATCTGGTCGATTTAAGCGCTTAAAAGAAGATGCGCTAGAGTATGCCTTCTTCCTCGATTTACTCGATAAAAAATAAGCGTATTAATAGAACTGCATCTCTTCTAACAACAAAAATGCCCGCAAGTTGCGGGCATTTTTTATAGACGCACTCTCTAAACAAAGAGTGGGGTTACCTAAGCACAGAATGACTAGCGTCTCTTATAGCCAAAGGATAGCAGAAAGAAAAACGCCTACTCACAACGAGTAGGCGTTAACACAATAAATGTGTTTAGGCAGTAGAAACTGGCCTATTTATTAGAAGTAGTAACGAGCACCTAGAGTCCAGTAGTCGTTCTCTTCATTGTTGTAGTCGTTACCTAGGTCAAACTGGTAACCAGCGAAAGTAACGAATGCAGGAGTTACTGCGTACTCTGCTTGTAGCGCAGTTTCGCTTGAAACTGTCTTGTTGTCTTTGTCGTCTTCTACACCTTCGTAGTTAACGCTGAACGTCCAATTGTTGACTCCGTACGCTAGTAGGCCCTCAATCTGAGTAGTTTCTTCACGCATCTCGTAGAAGTATTCGTTCATGCCGTATACAACAGCTGCGTACAGACCAGAGCCATACTCACCGTAATTTACAGAAACAAGGTGTGATTCAGCAGTTTTAGTACCTAGACCAGAATTCTCAACATCACCGCCGCTGTATACGTAGCCTAGACCAAAGCCCGCAACAGAGCCGCTCAGTGCGATTTGACCACGTTGGTCATACTTGCTGCCTTTAGAAACGTATTCTGGAAGACCTGTGTTAGGGTTTTGTTGTAATGATAGGCCTCTATCATCATTTTCACCTTGCCAACCAAGACCTAGGTTGAAAGCAAAACCTTCGCCAAACTCAAAGCTTTTACGGTAGCTGATCATTTTTTCAGCACGACCAGTACCTAGATTGTTGTGATTGTCGTACAAAAAGTCGTTCGCGAACGCGATTGGTAGATCCGCAACGCCAGCGACATCGTAGTACGGAGACCACTGTGTACCTCCCACTAAACGGCCAAACTGCTGGTGGGTCGCGCCGATGTAGCCCAAACGAGTTGAAAACGACTGGCTACCACCATTTAGGTAGTTAAGTGCCCATTCGCCTTTAGCGTCGATAGTGATACCGTTGCCAATGTCTTTCTTGCCCGCAACATTGATACGTGGAGACACTTGGTGAACTTTTACTTCTTCTTCGAAATACTCACCCACGCCAACTGAAACGTGACCGCCGATCGATAAAGATGTACCATCGCTGTTGTAAACTTCTGCTGCGAAGGCCTGTGAACCACATGCTAGTGCCGCCACTGCAACGGCTAGAGTTTTCATTTTCATTGTTAACATCCGTATAGTTGTTTGTACCGGTTCGCTTAGAAACAGATTAAATCCGAATCAATCGCAACGAACACATAACAAAGTAGTAATGAAATAGAAATGAAACAAACACTTTCTTATGCAACCAGTGGTATCAATGCTCACATTTTGAGCTTAATCACAAAAAAATAGGGAACTTTTCACTCCCCATCATAAAATCTGTGGCTTTTTACGTGTCACATCTCCCAACGTGCGAGTGGCTTCTCAGTTTTGATACCGTTACTGCCCCAGCGGTCAATAACATCAATTTGCAGTATGCGGCTCGGTTTAATAAGCGATGTCAAGGTTTTCGACGGTCGTTTATCCGTCACTAACCATAGCGTTTTATCTTGTTCAAACTGAGCTTTTAAAGATAATTTGTCTTCTTCTGTCCACTCAAGTTCCGGCTTAAATTCGCGCCCAACCACAAACAATTGGTTGCCAGAGGCAAAATCCTCTAGTGACTCACTCATCAGTACCACTGAATCGATGCCTTTATCGAAGATCTCTGCCTGTTGTTGGTTGATCAGTTCACGCACATTGAGCATAAGAGCCTGTTGATTCGTTTGAATCGCCTTTTGGTGTTCAGGATATACACGTTGTAGATCCTCTCCAACAATGCCCGCCATTCGGATTAAGTTTGTAGGGTTCAGCCATGCGTACTTCGATGTTGACCCGTTTTCCAATGTCAGAACTGCAACTCCTTGAGCTCTAGGAGAAATGGCCTGCGATGCATCGATTTCAATCAAGTGAATGTTGCCCTGTCGAGCGTAAACATAAGTCGGGTCTTGTTTCCAAATCGCACCAAGAGTAATAGCAACCGTCGCGGCTTGACCCGCTTGCTTAACTTGCTCTGTACCTTTATTTGCGAACCAGTTCTCAAGACGCTCAACGCCGTAACGCTTTGGAGGCAGATACTGAGTCTCTATCCCTGTACCTTTCATGAGTTGCTCAGACAACATGTACGTGACGGGAGTGCTGGTTAAAATGTCTTTGGCGCTTGCCAACGATGGAAGTGTTGTCGCTATAACCAAACCAAAAGTTATCGCTAATTTTTTTATCTTCATGTTCATTACTTTATAAAAAGGGTTACGCTTTTTGGATAATTCGGTAAACCGTTGCTGTTAGGAAAAATGCCGCAGAAACAATGATGATGGATGCGCCTGATGGCACTGGTAGCTCAAGCTCCATCGGCAGTATGGTTCCTATTAAACACGCAATGGTTGCCAATAAAGAAGAAAGGAGAACAAAACTGCCCATGCGTTTAGTCAATAACCTAGCCGTTGCACCAGGAATCAGCAGCAATGCACCAACCAATACCGCGCCAATAATCTTTACCGCGGCGATGGTGACCAAGGTGATCATCATGACAAATAAGTAATCATAAAAGCTGGTATTAAAGCCGCGTACACGTGCAATATCCGGGCTGATACAAGTTAGCAAAATGCGGTTAAACGTTGGAATAAGAAGCAGTAATATGATCAAACAACTGATCGCTAAAATAAGGATATCGTTGTCCGTCACAGTCAAGATCGAGCCAAACAACACGTTCTCCAACATGTGAATGTTGATCTTACGAGCAACGTACATTAACAGCGCAGCACCAACCGCTAACGCTAATGCAAGAAAAACCCCAACCAGTGTGTCGTAAGGTACATTCGTACGATTACGAACAAAGTGAAGCAACAGCGCAAAAATCATACAAAAGCTAAACAATCCGATGATCGGATTCTCTGGCGGCTCACCGAGCAACACACCAATCGCGATTCCGGTAAGCGCAGCATGCCCAACCGCTTCAGAGAAAAAAGCCAGTCGCTTGGCGATGACTAATGTACCAAGACCACCAAGTAATGGTCCTAATATCAGCGCTGCCACAATTGCGTTTACCATGAAGGCATAAGAAAAGCTATCGCTTAACCATCCAGCTTCAACGCCGCTAACCGCTAACTCTCGCAACCAATCCATTATGCAGCCTCCACTTTTGCTGTGTAGTGCTTGAATAATGTTTCTATACGATCAGGGCTTAGCACATCTGAATGGTGACCTGACGCCACAATTTGACGATTTACGACATGGACCTGCGCATCTAAACGGCGCACGGCGGTCACGTCATGATGTACTGCCACCACCGTTTTGCCTTCTCCAACAACTTCATGAATCAAACCTTCAAGATATCGAACACCTTGCTCATCCATGCCAGTTGTAGGTTCGTCTAAAACCAATAAATTGGGCTCATCCAGTAAAGCTTGCGCAAACAAAACACGCTGTTGCTCACCGCCAGAGAGTTGCCCCATACGACGGTCGCTACGCGTTGCCATACCCACGCGATCCAGCTGGGCCAGGGCATGTTGAGTTTGTTTCGTTTTACGTCGCCAAAATAGAGGGATACGAGTTTGGTTAAGCAGTACAAAATCCATCACGGTTAACGGGAGGCTTGCTTCAAACATCGCTTTTTGTGGCACATACCCTATCTTCCCCGATGCAGCTGATGGTTCTGGCCAATTGAGCGCTATGTTTCCCGAAAATGGCGTGAGTCCAAGTACCGAACGAAGCAAAGAGGTTTTACCACCGCCGTTCGGTCCCATAATAACGTGACATTTCGCGTTCTCGAATTCGGCGCTGATGTTCTGCAAAATGATATTGTCGGCGTATTTTAGGCCCACGTTACTTAAGGAAACGGAAGGTCCAGTCATCACGCCTTTTCCCCTGCTCGCTTACTCGCCACAAATTTCATGGCTTCGATTAGTGTTTCCACATTATCTCGCATCTCAACCTCGACTTTATCAGCCTCATACTCACCGTGAGTCATGTGAGAAAAGCGATAAAGCTGCACCCCGGTCGCCTCTTCGATGGTATCAACAAAGCGATTCGGCATATTGAGCTCATAAAACAGAACATCAATGCCCGATTCACGAATTTTCTCTATCGTTTCCTGTAGCTGACTTGCACTTGGTTCTACACCATGAGCAGGCTCAATGACAGCGGCAACGTCAACACCAAACTCCTGAAGGATATATCCGTAAGCATTGTGGGTTGTCGCCACCTTCATACCAGCCGTGTCCAACTCACCAAGAGACAACATTGCATCACGCTTCATCAGGCGAAATGTTTTCGCGTATTTACGAGCATTTTGGCGATAGAACGTAGCATTGTCTGGGTCCAATTGGCTTAGCTCACTCGCGATGGTGTAAACCTTTTGAATGGTTGTTGATAGACCGACAAAGGTGTGAGGGTTCACTGCTCCTTGACCAACAGACTGCCCCATAGCGGGCAATAAAGGCACTTCTTTGTTCGCTTCGATAACCACGAGATCATCACGCTGAGAAGCCTTGATCACTTTCAGTGCAAAATCGTCATGACCAATACCATTGATCACTATTACGTCCATTTCATTTAAGCGCTTAAGATCATTAGGTTGTGGCAAATAGTTGTGAGGATTAAAACCAGCATCAACCAAAGGAACGATGTCCGCCTTCTCACCAACAACGGCTTTAACATAGCTGTAATAAGGTTGAAGCGTAATACCAATACTGAGTTTTTCGGCAGCAAAGCCTGTAGAAGACACCGCCAATAACGCGGTGGCTGTAAGAATACGACGTAAAAGAGAGCGTTTGATCATAGTACTTATCAATTATGTTGTCTTAATGGGCGTGAGAGTGAGAGGAAGAGTCTGACACAACGATTTGTTTCCAACCGAAATCGTGGCGTTTTGCTAGCTCGCTTAGTCCCTCCACATTTAACGAACGGCTAGAATCATTAAACCAAATATCAGCTTGAGAACTGCGGCTATCCAACAGCATGGAAGCAGAGCCTTGGGCACTGGTCTTCACGCCAATGTAGACACCGTCATCAATTCGTTGCCACTGATGAGAACCTTTACGCTTCCAATTTTGGTCTTTCACGAATGGAGCAATCCAAAGCGCCTCCATATCAGAGATCTCAGGCCAAGTTCCGGTATCTAACTGCAAATCACGAATCTCTTCATGAGCGAGCTTAAGTTCAGCGATCAACCCCAACTCATTTTGATGTAAATCCGTGATTAACACTTGATGAGACTGCATGTCTGGCTTTTCAGTCGCGACCTGATGGTAGGGCATAAGTATGGCTGCTGAACTGAGAATTGCTGCGATTGTCAGTGCGACCCACTTTCCTTCTCGGTTACCATCATCAGGGCGAACTTTCTTTACACTCATTTCTCTTTCAGCTCAACGATATCCACTTCCACCGGGCTTTCATGTCCGGCATCAAATACCAAATAGAAATCTGTTTCAGGGTGAGTAAATTCTGCGATGGAACGCTTATCTGTTTTTTCTTTGGCGATCAGATTGTCGTCGTAATCGTACATTTCGACATCGTAGTCGACCGCTGTCGATCCATCCGAGTAGCCCGCTTCACAAATCACTTTATCTTGCGCCAAGTGACAGCTCATCAGAGGAAAATGTGCAGCAGCGTGAAAAGAAGCAAATCCAGAAAAAAGCAAAGCAGCTTTTAGAAGAGAAGTGTTATTCATGATGATTCCAAAATGGCCCAGCGATTGCTGAGCCTAATTCGATTAGTTAAGTTGAGTTTCAAACGTAAGGTGAACATTGGCACTCGCTTTATCCGCCAATGGATTATCTTTTAATTCACCTTTGTAGTTCGCTTTCATTAAGTAGCGCCCTGCGACCTCTGGCGTGAAGATCACTTTGCCATCTTTATCGCTCACCACATCGATTTGTTCTTGATGGTTTCGGTACATAGTACCTTCACGTGTAATCTCAGCAGTAACGCCCTCTTGTGGCTCTCCGTTAAAGAAAAACTGGAAAGTCACAGGCTCACCTTCAATGATGTCCGATGGATGCGTGATCGGTTTCATCTCCAGCATTTTGCCTTCAATCTCCAACGCTTTGTCCGTTGGCATACCAACCGTAATGTAGCTTTCTGCTCGGGTGTAACTTAGTTGAGTAACCACATCACGCGCTTGCTCGGGAAGCACATCACCACGCTCAGCTTTGCTTGCTCGCGCCCATTTCACCGTATCACGACGGCCCGCTTTGTATTGTGTGTAGTAGCTCGGCTGATTATTAATCGCAACTTTGTGCGTGCCTTCTTCTGTAAAAAAGAAATCAAACATAGAGCGACGCTTGCCACGAACAACAAAGTTAGGACGCTCAGAGCGGCCATCCGGCATCACCACAAATGCCTGATCACTACCCGCAGGCTTATCAAAAACAAACGTTCCGTGAGAGGCAGTAACATCAAATGTCAGCCAGTCACCGCCTTCTTTAGAAACCGTAAAGTGAGAGGGCAGAACCCAACGTGGATGTGCTTGCGCGGTGGTGGTTACAGCCAATCCCATTGCCATTACACTCGCCAATGCCACTGCTTTCATTTTGGTTTTCATTGTTGTGTCCTTTAATCACTTAACTTGATAATTGACGGTGATGACACCCGTCTCTTGTGTTGGTTTAAGCTCATAGCGTACGTCACTGTCCGCTAGCGTTATTTTTTGACGTAAGTAGTTTCGCCCACCGTGTTCACGAACGACTTCGACGTACAACGTGTAATTTCCTTGTTCCAAACGCTCCCCTGAGTCATTGGTTCCATCCCAGACAAAGCGGTATTGACCAGCAGGACGTGTTGCAGAAGTCACCGCATCAACAAGTTCACGATCATAACGACCCGTTTTTCTCCACCAGCTGCGTAGATCTTTTAACCATTCGTCTTTCCCTACCCATAACTGAATGGTTTTAACCGGTTTACGCTGATCGTTTTCAACCCAAACCGCCACATAAGGGCGTGCATACATTGAGGTATCTATCTTTGGAAGTTCGAGTTCGAAGTCGACCTTCGCGTTATCTGGTAGAGGCGCCGCGGAAAGAGAGAAAGGAGTAAAAGCCGCGATCAAAGCGGCTTTACAAAAGTGATTACGGCGGAAAAATCTTCCTGTGTTCAACATAAGTGTTCTCTAAAAAAGCTGTTATGGAACAGCAACAAAATAAATTACGAGCGACAGTAACGTACCAAAGCTCATCCATTGCATTGACGTTCTGAGCGTCTTCTTCTTAGGCAGTAATAAGCACACGCCTGTAAGAACAAAAAACACCATCAAAAGCGCAGTGACGTCGATAAACCACTTCCAAATCCCACCACTGTTGCGTCCTTTATGTAGATCGTTCAGCAGCGCAACAATACCGTAGTGCGTCGTTTCGACGTCTGCTGCACCAGTAGTCATATCAATAAAGACCGTAGCGTTATAACCCGGGCCTTTAAAATCCATAGAAAGCTCTCCGAGTAACAACTCACCTTGCTCAACTTCGGTATACACATCTAGTGCGGAGGGAGTGCCGCGAAGCTCGGTTTCTTTAGTCAAGAAAGCCACCAGCCCTTCACGATTAGGTTGAAAGGTATCTGAATGTGAGAATAGAACTGAGTGCGGAACCGTCAGAGTATGTTGTTGAATGATAGGTTCACTGCGTTCAAACAATTCGGGGCGATTGAGGGTAATACCAGTTACTGCAAAAAACAGCGTAACTAAGAGAAGAGCCATCGAAATATAGATATGTAGGCGGCGAGCCCAAGTTTGAACACCTTTGCTTTTAAGCAACATAGAAACAATCATCACCAATAAATGTGGGACATAATTTAGGTGATAATCATTCGTATTGGCATTTAATTTACATTGTTTACTTTAAACAAAAAAATACCCGAGACTGAGCTCGGGTATTTAATAAAAATGTTCGCTATGAGTTCTGCGTCGATTCTACTTTGCGTAGCTGAGATAGATACTTAACCCAACTTTTTGCCTGATTCGATGGCTTAATCTCATTCGCTCTTTTGGCATTAGCGAGCGCATCGTCAAACCGCTTAAGTTTGTAGTAAGCGCGAGTTTTGATAAGTGCAACATCCGCTTTACGACCTCTGACCTTATCGAGCGCGGCAATGGCATTTTTATAATGGCCTTCTTGCACCAACAGTTGAGAATAGTTCCAGTAATACTGCCTATCTAGCTGAGCTGCAATACGCCAGCTATCAATAGACTCTTCCCACTCTTTTGCCATTTGCCAATATGTTGCTTGCTGAGCTTTTAGCTTACTATTCGAGTTTACATCCTCTAGCTCGTTCATCACCAACGCAGCTCTCTCAGGAATACCTCGTTTCGCGTACAATTGTGCCAGAAGCTTTAAGTCATCTTGGCTAAGTTGTAACCCTTTCAGTTTTGCCAACGCCAAAGAGTCTAGGGCACGTTTGTTGTCATCAACCCGCAGGTATAGAGCAACAAGCTGACGCCACCATTCAATTCGCTCAGGTTCAATCACGATTAAGCGTTTGATGGTCGAGATTGCCGGCTTCCACTTTTTCAGTTCTAGCTCAGCAGAAAGCTTTATCGACAATGCGCCAAGCTTGTCTGGCTGACCAAACTTCTCATAACGAGCCATTGCTGAAAGCACTTTTTGCCACTGACTCAGTTGATAATGAGATTGGGAAATACGCAGCCATAGCTCATGCGCTTTTTGACCTTTAGGAATGTTTTTGCTCAAGGCATAGTAATGAGGTAACGCCTTAGAAAAACGTTGCTCGTTCAGTAGTATATCAGCCAACATTTTTCGGGTTTGCCATGCTTGCTCATCTTGTAGCAAACCACTATTGACTGCCAACTCAAGTTGCTTAATCGCCGCTTGAGTTTGCTCGTTCTGCCAGTAAAAAATACCCAACATTCGAGCGACATAAGCTTGGTCATATCCACGAGAAAGCTCCATAGCTTCAAGAGATGAAATCGCTTCTTTCAGTTTCTCTTCTTGAGCCAAATTATGTGCTCGTTGAACTCTCGCTGCGGTGTATTGGCTTAACTCACTGGCAATGGTTGAGAGTGCACTCAGGCTTAATACCGTACCGATTAAGAATTTTTTCATCATTTGGCTAACTTGAACTCCACTTTAGCGGTTTGTCCGAACTGCTCAATTGACACACCATCCTCAACTTTTGGCTGATACTTCCATTTTTTAAGCGCACGGATTGCTTCCCTTTCAAACATGCGCTCGGGCTCAGCCTCGATCACTTCAATATCTTTTGGTCGTCCAGTTGCATCAATCGTGAAACGCATAATGACATAACCTTCCACTCTACGTTTCAGCGCCTTACTTGGATAGCGAGGATCAACACGATACAACGGCAGTGCTTGCTGGTTGCCCATTGTTCCCTTCAAGTTTGGTGCACTAATCGCGATGCCTTCAAGGGCAGTGTTTAAACCTAAAGCACTGACTGGCGTCATCTGACTCATTGGTTCCATTTGAGTGTCAGCTTGAGACAGATCCATTGGCTCCGGCGCTTGAGGTGGTTCTGGTTGCTTCGGCACTGAACGTTGACGACGCTGCACGTCTGCTTCATTCTCTACCATCACCATATCAAAACGAACGGCTTCTGAAGCTTCTGGTGCACGCTGGTTGCCTTTATCAACCATCCACGCCATAAAGCTAAACAAGCTCACAGAAATTAACAGTGATGCTGGTAGTGCAAGTAACAGCCTGCCCATTAAGGTTTCTCCGCCGCCAATGCAATGTTCTTCACACCTGCTGCCTTTGCAGCGTCCATCACTTTCACGACAGTGCCATTGTAAGCATGCTCGTCAGCTTGGATAACTAACGAAGCATCAGGCTGATCAAGTAACAGGTGCTCAATAGAGGCCTCAACACGCTCAATATCAACCACTCGTTTGTCAATGTACACATCATTCGCTGCCGTTACTGCGATAAAAATGCCCGCGTCTTTTTGACTTACTACATTAGAAGCCTGAGGGCGATTCACTTCTACACCGGATTCACGTACAAACGAACTGGTCACAATGAAGAAGATCAACATGATGAAGACGATATCAAGCATCGAGGTTAAATCGACTTGAGCTTCATCTTGTTGGTTAGGTCTGCGTCCGAGTCTCACTTTTGACTCCTTAAAGATTGTTCTAACTGGATAGCTTTTCGTTCACACACTTTGCTAAGGCGAGCATGAATAAACATGCCCGCAAGCGCTGCTACCATACCCGCCATGGTTGGCAGCGTAGCAAGTGAGATACCAGAAGCCATCAATTTCGGATTGCTGCTGCCTTGCGATGCCATTACGTCAAACACCGTAATCATGCCTGTCACCGTCCCTAACAACCCTAGCATTGGGCAAACCGCCACAAGTAGCTTAATAGTCGATAGGTTTTGGCGCAGTTCGATTTGCGCTTTTGCAATCCATCCTTCACGGATTTGATGCGCGTACCAAGAGTGGTGCTCTGATCTTGCTTGCCACTGCTCACAAAGCTGTTTTTTTACCCCAGGGAAAACCGTTGTGAGATAAATAACTCGCTCCATAACCAACAGCCAGCACACCGCCACGACGGCGGCCAGCCACCATAGGATTTGACCACCTTGCTGCATAAAGCTCATCAAGGTTGTGGCCCAATCCTCACTGATCAAACCCAATGTGCTGAGTAGGATCTGCTCCATTACGCTGCGTTCTCCGCTAAGGTGTTAGAGTGACTTTTGTTACTCGGCATATCACGCTCAGCTTGTTCTGCAACTAAACCGATGCCTTGTTTTTCTAAGATACTGCGAATATTTTCTGCTTGAGAGCTCAATACGTTGTGCGCTAATAGCAAAGGCATGGCTGAAACAAGGCCAAGTACGGTAGTCACAAGTGCCATTGAAATACCACCCGCCATTACTTTCGGATCACCATTACCAAATTGAGTGATGACTTGGAAGGTTTCGATCATACCCGTTACCGTGCCTAGTAGGCCAAGCATAGGAGCTAGAGCAGCAAGAAGCTTAAGCATCGACAACCCTTTTTCTAGGTGGGTTTGCTCATCAACAACAGCTTCCAAAAGACGTAGTTCTAACGCTTCTACGCTGCGATGCTTGTCTTTCTGGTATACCGCAAGCACGCGACCCAAAGGGTTGTTTCCTGGCTGCGCTGGGGTTTTCAGTTGCTTCATGATTTTCTGGCGCGAAATCATCAGTGATGCACCACGTACGAGCGCAATCAATAGGCCGATAGCCAATAAGCCAAGGATGATTTTGCCGACAACGCCACCCGCATTTAGGCGATCAGCCAAAGTCGGTGAGTTTGCAAGCTGTTCAAGAAGAATGCCACGTGACGGATCAATGACAAGTGCATCAATGTCACCAGAGGAAATAGTATTCGCTGTTGGACCGTTCTCAGGCTGACGAAGATAGTTTACCGCGTCTCCGCGTTGACCATTCCACTTAACGTAGCCAGTCTCATCCAGCAGCGCCATAGAACCAAGACGAACACCATTAACCGTTTGTTCACGACCTTCGCCATTTAGCAGTGTGAAAGAGACGTTTGCCATTTCACCGCTTGCTTTGATTTGTTCTTCCATGCTGCGCCACATCGCCTGAAGTTGGGTCAACGTTGGCAGTGATTTAGCCGCAACAATAGCATCGATATCTTTCTGATATGAGTTTGCATCTACACCGGTTACTGAGCTTTTTAGCTCAGACTCTAGCTCTTTTGCGTTCTGGCGAACGACGCCAAATAACTCACCTAGGCTCCCGGTTTCTAGACGCAACTTTTCTTCTAGCTGTGCCAGTTCTGCTTCATTTTCACCGAAGGTAACACTTAATGAGTCCGCCTCTGCTTGAAGAGCAGCACGCTCTGCCACCAATTTATTCTTTATAGCCTGTAGGTCTTGCTCTGTTTGCTTAAAACCTGATTCACGCGCGACATTGTGCGATTGCTGTTGACGATTTTCTTGCTGCGCCTTTTGTAACAACGCATCACTAGCAAAAGTTGTATAAGGCATTAATGCGGCTGTCGAGATTAATGCAACCGATAACCATTTTTTCATCATTTATTTGCCCTCCGCAGCGGTTAACGACACTGGTAGAGTTAACATGCTCGGCGCGATCTGTTTATTCGCCATAGCGAACGCTTTGTCTAGCTCTGATTTTTGCTCAGAACCCACTTGTTGCCATGCTTGTTGTTGCTGTGACCAGCTCCAAAATGTGTCACCAGATAAGCTACGCGCTACCAAAGACAAACGCCCTAAATAGAGAATGTCCGCCTCCACAGCTTCATTGTCACCTAGGTTAATCTTGCCTTGGTAAACGCCAAGCTTGGTGCCGTAATCCATTTCAATTTGGTACGCTTCTAAAATACGACGAAACTTCTCTGCATCCGCAACGTCTGCACGCGTCATCATGGAATCCAGCTTTGCAATTCGCTCCTCACGTTGCGCTTTGCGTATAGGCTTGTCGTTAGCGACGAGCACTTTTAAGCCCTCAAGCATGTGATACATCAAAGGCACGACACCTTGACGAGTTTGAGCAATCTGCTCAATTTGCTCGTTCAAGCTATCAACTTCTTGATTTTGACTTTCAACAAGGCTTGCAAGATGATCGCGATAAATCTTCAAGTTACCGACTTCCTCTTGCAGCTGCTCAATTTCAGCTTCTAGAGTAAGTGATTTTTCTGCGCTTGCATCAATACGTTTTTGGCTTACCGCCGACGACTGGTTTGTTTTACTCTGCACAGCTTGTGCATCGTTTAAGTTCGCCGCGTGAGCGGGAATCAAAACCGATGATATCAACAGAGCGATACTTGATTTCATTAGATTCATACGAGTTATATTTCTGTGTTCCAAAAACGACCAAAGGGGAAGACTACCCTTCCCCTTTAATAATCAAATTGTTATCAGTACTTGAACTGGATTGTTGCCATGTAGTTGCGGCCTTCTCCAACCACAACCCCACTCGCACCTTTTTGCTCGCCATTCGTGCTACCACCACCTGCGAAGTAGTCGGTATCGAATAAATTCTCGACATTGAATCGAGCAATAATATCCAAGTTTTCATCGTACTTATGTTTGTATGACACGCCCATATCAACGCGAGCGTAGCCATCTTTCTTGAAGGTGTTCTTTGCATCACCGTAGCGATCACCTTCATAAATCAAACCAAGGTTTAAGTTAGTGTTGTCTTGAACCTTGTAGCTAGACCATAGACTTGCCGAGAACTCTGGCACGTCTACAGGGCGGTTACCTTCATATCTTTCTGCCTTCTTAAGCTCTGCATCCAAATACATTGCAGAAGCGGTTAGCGACAACTCTGGGGTCACAAAACCTTGAGCCATTAACTCAGCGCCTTTGTGAACTTGCTCACCACCTTGCGTTTTCTTGTGTAGGAGATTGCCGCCCGCGTCTTTGCCGCTTTCAACATCCAGCGAGATGTTCTCTAACGTGATATCAAACACAGCACCAGATACAAATAAACGCTGATCAAACAGTTCCCACTTCGTACCGATTTCATAAGAGATACCACGCTCAGCGTCGAGTTTCTCACCTTCATTGATGTAGGTACGACTACCGTTGCTGACTTCACCTTGAGGCATGAAGCTTTCAGAATACTGAACGTAAACCGAGCCATTCGTCGATGGGTGGAATATCACACCTAACTTTGGAGAAACTTGGTTTTCGGTCAGTTCATCATCACGCTTTTCGTCATAACGAACACCTGCAAGCACTTGCCAGTAATCATTAATCGTCATCATATTTTGCGCGTAGATACCCCAAGTATCGTACTCAGCTGTTGGTGATTTCCTCGAACTACTATAGCTAGGCTTAGGCACCGTTTCTCCTGGCGCAATACTCGCCTCATTATGAAATGCCATAAAGCGATCATAACTGTAATCTAAGTAGTTAGCGCCCACTAACAACGTGTTTTCCGTACCGAACAAAGTAAAGTCCGTCGTCACATCTATATATGCAGTATCAAATACCCAATTATCGGAGCGATCGTTGCCTCGATGCTTAATCGTATTTAACTCTTCATACTGATCAAACTTAGGGTAAGACTCTACATCAAAACGCTTAAAGTCTTGGCGGTTGTAACCTGCTTTTACGTTCACGTTATCCGTGACTTGCGCATTAATATCGACACCGTAGTTTTCTACTTCGTTATCAATTTCAGACCACTGCGCATCCCAAATGTACTTATCACCGCGAACCGCTTTGCCATCAACAATGTATGCGCCAGAGTCCACGCTACCGTCGTCTTTCGTGCGATCGTAATGAGCCGATACCATAAAGTTGTCGGTGATATCGTACTCAACCACTAGGCCAGCTACCGTACGATCTGTTTTAGGCTCAGTGCCATCACCGTACCTGCGCCAAGAGCCGTAGCTTTCTTTGGCAAAAATTGCGCGCGCTCGCAGTGTCTCTGCATCATTTAGCGCGCCACTCACATCAAGCACAGTGCGTGAGTGATCATTCGAACCTAGATCTTGACTCAAACTTGCTTGTGTTTGAGTTGTTGGTTTTTTCGAAACCATGTTTACCAAACCACCCGGCTCAGATTTACCGTATAGCAGACCTGATGGACCTTTAAGCACTTCAACACGCTCTAAAAGCTCAATTGGCTGACGGTAGTGTGACCAGTGTTGACGACCATCACGAAGAAAACCGTCTGAACTGCTAAGTTCAAAACCACGTAGAGAGAAACGTTCGCGGTTACGGCTTGTACCACCCGCGCTAACACTTGCATCGTTACGTAGCACTTCACCAAGTGTACTTGCACGCTGCTCATCAATTACCGTTTCATCGATAACCGCTACTTGTCCCGGCGTTTCCAGCTGCGTCATTTCCATGCGCATTGCTGTACTGTTTGTATCTGCCTTGTAGCCGAACTCTCGACCTTCTACAACTACATGTTCGTCTGTTTGAACTTCCGCCACTGCAGGTGTTGCTAACACTGCACCGATCACTAACGCCAAATGGCTCTTAGTAAACATATCCTTTCACTCCGATTATTATTTTTCGGGTCACATACTTGTTGAATGCGATTCCCTCTTAATTATTTCGCGGGTGAATATAAGTGATAAGTATTACCATTTGCATTAAATTTACATTCTTTGCATTTGCAAACTTTTGTAAAGTACTCTCTGATGATGCGCTATGATAATGTGATATTAATCGCAAAAATTACGACTTAATCATACTTATTGCTTGAACACTAAAGTAACCCTCAGACCACCTTGCTCACGGTTTTTCGCCGTAACTGCTCCACCCATAATACGCATGGATTCTTTGACAATCGCAAGACCTAAACCGTAGCCACCAAGCTTTTTATCTCTAGAAGCATCTAAGCGCGTAAACGGATCAAAAATATCGACCAGCTTGTTATCTGGAATACCAGGCCCATCATCAGATACTGACATGATGGTGAACTGCTGCCCTTCTTTGACATAATTTTCCAGAGAAACTTCTATCTGAGATGCTTGTCCTGAATATTTAATGGCATTACCAATAAGATTGTTCAAACAACGAATGACGAGCGTTTCTTCACAAAAAGCTTTAGCACATACAGCTTCTGAGCGGAAAGACAACGTCTGTTCTGACTTCAAATCTATTTTGCAACGCTCTACTTGCGGGGAGAGCAAAACTTCTAAATCACAGCGTTTCGTGGCTTTGTCGAAGCGCGCATTTTCCAAGCGACTGAACTCCAATATATCGCTGATCAAATGGTTTAGCTCTTTTGCTTCATCTTCTAACCTTGTCACTAGACTTTGCTCACTTTCTCCAACACGCTTTCGCAAAAGATGCAGAACCAAGTTCTGCCTCGCTAACGGCGTTCTCAATTCGTGAGAGACATCTCTTATAAGCAGTCGCTGCTTTTCAGCGAGAGAATGAATCTGTTGCGTCATGTGATCGAAATCTTGCGCTAACTCGTTAAACTCACGCGTGCTCGACTTCAGCTCTTTCACGACACTGACATTAAAATCGCCATTAGATAGCTTTTTGCTTGCTTCTCTCAATCGATCCAATGGTTGCTGTAAGTTACGTGCCATTAGCAGTGAAAAGAGCGCCAAAATAACCACTGCAATCACGACTTTGAGAATAGAGAAATACAGAATGAAGTCATTTGCAGGGTGCAGTCGATGTGGCAACTGAATCACTAAAGTATTGCCATGAACTAAAGGAATATTGATGATGGGGCGATTCACTTTCCCCTCAAGTTGATCATCGATGCTTCTCTTAAATTGAAGTTTGAACTCGAAGTGCGGATGCATCAGACGGTGCGTAACTGGTTGCTGATGTTCATTCAACACAAATAAATAAAAGTTTTGCGCATTTGCCCAGTCAGCAAGTTCGTCCATGTCTCCGTGCTCAATCAATACGTTAGCTTGATGTGCAAGGTCTAGCATTTCTTCTCGCACACTATCGGGCACTTTCAACATGGCTTTCACCAGAGCTTGTTCCGCTAAGGATTGCACGACCAAAATGCTAATGACAATTGCGGTCATGCAACTAAATAACTTGAACGCTAAGCTGTCTTTACGTTTTGCAATAAAAGGTGGACACCGGAGCTTCATTAACAGTTTACAGCCTCTAAATAACTGTAACCTTTGCCACGGAAGGTTTTGATATGTTGCTTGGAAAGCCCCGCTTCAACTAACTTGCGACGTATGTTACTGATGTGCATATCAAGGTTGCGATCAAAAGGACTCAGCTCTTTCTTTAACACTTCAGTTTGAAGCTCTGCTTTTGAAATCACGACTCCTTGGTTTTTTACCAAGTAGCTCAATAGTTCAGCTTCCGTACTTGTGAGGGGTAAGCTATTAAGCTGGTCACTGATCGTTTGAACGGTACTACACATCGTTTGACGTTGACGTTCCAAGCCAACACGACGAAGAATCGCTTTGATGCGCATTAGAAGCTCAGCGACATTAAAAGGCTTTCCGATATACTGATCGGCCCCCGCTTGGTAACCATCAAGCATCGAGTTTTCATCGTTGAGAGCGGTAAGCATTAGAATAGGTGTCGCGAAGCGCTGACAGATCCTACGAGCAACTTGCATGCCGTTAAGGTTTGGTAACATGACATCAAGCAATACAAGATCTACAGGCGTTTTTTCCATATATTGCAGCGCACTTTCACCGCAATGCACAGAAGAGACGATGTAGCCCTCCTCTTGCAAAACCGCTTCTAACAGCTCACACAAAGGAACGTCATCATCGACTATCAAAACTCGTGACATTACCACTCACCATTCAAATAAAAATGGTTCGCATTTTATTACTCATTTACCAATTAAACAACTACACACTCTAAGGCTTTAAGTCCACAGGACTCAGTCCAAGAAGCAGCAACGTACCATTAGAGTTTAATGTTCACTTTTACTAAAGGTTCCTAACAATATGCACCTAGATATATCTTCATAGAAAAAACGAGTACAATCTGGCAACCGCAAAGCAAAAGATAAAGCGAATGGAAACGTTATTAATTGGTCACCGTGGCGTGGCAGGTTCATACCCTGAGAATACAAAAATAAGCATTCAGGCAGCCATTGACCTGGGGTTGAGGTGGGTGGAAGTGGATATACAGCCTACCAAAGATAATGTTTTAGTGGTTTGCCATGATCATACCGTCAATCGATGCAGCAATGGACAAGGCCGTGTTGATGAGCTCACCCTGGAAGAGTTAAAAGCATTAGATTTCGGTAGTTGGTTTAGCACAGACTTTTCAGGCGAGAAGATCTTGACACTAGATGAACTGCTCACTTTAGCTACTGAGAATAAGCTTAACTTGAATATCGAAGTTAAAGTAGACAACCATCCAGCGGAAGAAGTGGCGCAGACTCTCGCCAATGCGTTAACAAAAAGTCCAATGCCGCAAGAGAATGTACTCCTATCGAGCTTTAGTCATGACGTCATTAGAGCGATGCACAAATATTGTAGTGGCTACCGATTGGGTGTGTTAAGTGAATTCTTTACGAGAAAAGATAAACGCCTTTTGGAAGAAATTAGTGCCTATAGCTGCAACCTAAACATTAACTGGGTTCGCTCTCGCCAGATAAACAAACTCCAACAAGCCGGTTACAAAGTGATGTGCTATACGGTGAACAATCCAAATAAACTGAAATACCTGCCTCAGTTAGACGGTATTTTTAGTGATCATCCACAGCGCTTTATGCCATAGCCTATAAGAGCCAGAACATTAAAGGGGACCTTTTATTACCACTCAATCTGAATTGGTGTCCCCATCTCGACAAGCTGGATAAATTCGTCCATCTCCTCGTTGGTAATCGCAATACACCCATTAGTCCAATCAAAACTTTGGATGTAAATCGGCAACTGACTCTCACCGTTTTTTAAGCCATGAATTTTGATGTTCCCTCCAGGGGACACACCTCGGCGCTTCGCTTCCAACGTATCAATCGCATCAGGGTAACTGATATGCACAGAACGATAAAAAGCAGAGTCCTCTATAACATAATCTAGAGTGTATTCGCCCTCTGGTGTGCGATTGTCTCCCTCTTCTTGTTTATGTCCTTGAGGGTTCGCTCCTAAAGCAATTCGGTATTCTTTTAGCACTGCTCCTTGTTCCATCAAATACATTCGACGCTTAGACTTGTCGACTTTAACGAGGTCAACAGCTGCGTGAGTGCCAGAAGCAAACACACAACACAAGAACATAGAGCACCATTTTACTGACATTGTTGTAACGCCTAAGCTAATAAAGTGAACAAGAAAAGAGCGATAATGCTAGTCAGTTAATGCTCGTAAAGCAAACAGTATCTAATGCGGAACCATAAGATAGACTCGCTGAAAGGCGTACTTCTTATCGTTATTTGATACAACAAAAGTCAAAGAGAAGATTTCTCTATTCATTGCGGCTAAGTTGCATTACTTTATAAGCATATTTATTTATAAAGTCCGCACTTTTTGAGAGGGAACCATGATTAACATTGCTTTTTTTAGTGCAAAATCCTACGACGAAGCCTCTTTTAATAAAATTAAAAATAACCGCGATTTTGAATTTCACTATCACGACTTCCGACTAACCGAAAAAACAGCCAAGATGGCGCACGGCAGTGATGTCGTATGTGCGTTTGTTAATGATGATCTTTCAGCTCCTGTCCTTAAACAGCTTTCTCTGGGCGGGACCAAGCTTATTGCTATGCGCTGCGCGGGATTTGATAAAGTTGATCAACAAGCAGCCAAAGAACTAGGTTTACAAGTGGTTCGAGTTCCTGCTTACTCACCAGAGGCAGTGGCAGAGCACACGGTTGGTTTAATGATGTGCCTAAACCGCCGTCTTCACAAGGCCTACCAACGGACACGTGACGCCAACTTCTCGCTAGAAGGTCTTGTTGGCTTTAACTTTTTCGGAAAAACCGTTGGTGTTATTGGTACGGGTAAGATTGGTATCGCGACGATGCGTATCTTCAAAGGGCTTGGCATGGAACTGCTTTGCTACGACCCCTACGAAAACCCATTAGCACTAGAAATGGGAGCCCGTTACTGTTCGCTTGAAGAAATCTACGCTAATGCGGATGTTATCTCTCTCCATTGTCCAATGAGTGAAGAAAACTATCACTTATTGAACGAAAAAGCCTTCGCGCAAATGAAAGATGGTGTAATGATCATTAACACCAGTCGAGGCGAGTTGCTAGATTCACTAGCGGCGATAGAAGCGTTGAAACAAGGTAAGATTGGTGCGCTTGGCCTAGACGTGTATGACAATGAAAAAGACTTATTCTTCCAAGATAAATCTAACGATGTCATTGTAGATGATGTTTTCCGCCGTTTATCGGCTTGTCATAACGTGCTGTTTACTGGCCACCAAGCATTCTTGACTCACGAAGCACTTAATAATATTGCCTCTGTGACGCTTGATAACGTCGAAGCCTTTTTCTCTGGTAACGTATCGGGCAATGAACTGATTAACTAAAGCCAGACAATCGAGAAGTATAGTAGAGCGTGTGATCTCAGCTATGCTATACTTCTCGACTATTTAAAATTTGAGCCAAATTACCATGAGCATAAAAACTGATATTCAAAAGCTGCACAACCGTTTAGATACATGCCAACGTAAACTTGATGCGGCACGTTCTCGTGGTGATCACGAAATGATTACAAAGTTCACGGATGAAGTAGAACAGCTAACCAAAAAGCTTAACCAGTTAAAGCATAAGCAAAACTATGAGCTGAACAAAGAACGTAAAAGCTTACTTGATATGCCATTCTCTCGTGAAATCACCAAAGCAGAACAAGCGGACATCGGCAAACTGAAAAAACGCGTACGCGGCTTAGTAATCGTTCACCCATTAACAAAAGTTGGTAAAGAACTTCGCCTTGATGTGATGACAGGCTTTGCGCCAAAAGAGTTTTAAAACTCGCATTAACATTTATGGAGCCCAAGCATTTGCTTGGGCTTTTTATTTTGTACTGCTTCATTAGATTTCATCGACATATCAATCCATAAGCTATTAAAAAGGCCAGCGACAAAAGCCACTGACCTATTTCGACCAATATCGTCCGCATTACACCTCAACGCTACGACAGTTGCTGCAACTTGTGCTCCACAACGGGATCATTCGGAACCAGCTGCTGAGCGACTTCCAAAAGCTGTACTGCATCTTGCGGGTTGTCATACTCATGCTTAAGTGCAATATCAACAAGTGGCTGAATATCGATTTGCGCTTGATGCTCCTTCACATGTTCTTTCTTTTCTTCAATTAGTACATTATGAGCGGTACTCAGTAAGTTTAAACGATGCTGTGAGCTCGCATTCGCCTTGTTAAGGCACTGATAGTAATCTTCTTTTAAGCGCAGCGTTTTGGTCTGATGACGAAACTGCGCTATATCTATCTTCTGATAACGTATAAAGTCTACGGCCACTTGCTTATAAAAACCGAATTTATTCAAATACGTCGCGTGGGTACCATGTCCCATCCCGAAGACTCTTAAGTGAGTGAGCTCTGGGTAGCGTTTGGCGTGAAGGCGGTCGATTTCATTAGTTGGATCATAAATGATATAGCCTTTTGCATCGCCAAGGTCGAGGTCGTGATACTTTCCTTCCCAATCAAATTGTTGGGCAAGTTCAGTACTTGGCCTATCATCCCATGGCACCAAAACTTTGTTTTTTGTGCTGACCGGGTGAAACATCAATACTTGATCCAACTTTAATAGATTAGAAAAGGCACCAATAGCAAAACCACCGCGGCTAAGCCCATAACCTAAACGACATTCAAAAGGCTCAAGTAAAGTTGATAGCTGCTCTAGAAAGAAAATCAAATTACGGCTGCGAAACCAGTTACTTTTCCCAAGATGCTGAAATGAAATAATATTTACTTTTTGTTTCTGGGCTAAGCGATAACCCCAAGGCGCAAAGTCTGAGTGTAAGTCCTGTACTTGTAGATTCGTACCAGCAGGGGAAAAGGTGAACAACAACGGTTTATTGCGGTCGACAAACTCATACTTAACAAATACATCATCAAGTAAGTCCTCCCCGGACATCGGCAGCCTGGTTTGCTGTTCTTCACGAGAAAGAGCCAGCCATTCATCCAACCAGTACAGTAACTTCATTAATCCTCCATCTAAATTGCGCCTAGCAATTGTGTTAAAAATCTAGTTTTTAGTGTGTGATCATCTCCCCCTGGTTACAGGGGACTCTGATATCAGTCCTCTTTTAAAACAAAGCGTGAATTTGCTTATTAAATTGGTCAATATCTAAGGTTTGATGGCGAACAAACTCCTGCGCCACCAGATTAAAAAATTCTAATTTATCTAATTGTGTGGATTGAGTGCCGTGTCCCATACCGACGACTTTTAAATGGGTAAGCTCTGGATAACGTTCAGCATGAAGACGATCAATGCGATTGGATGGGTCATAAATAATATAACCTTTGGCATTGCCCAAATCTCGATCATGGTAGCCGCTTTCCCAAGCAAACTGCTGAGCAAGCTCAGTACTCGGCCGATCATCCCAAGGCACTAACGCTTTATTTTTAGTGCTAACAGGATAAAACAACAAAAGATGTTCTAGTTTCAGCAAGTTAGCGAACGCGCCAATTGCAAAGCCACCTCGACTTTGCCCATAACCCAAACGACATTTGAAGGGATGAAGCAACTCAGATAGCTGCTCCAGAAAGAAAATCAAATTCCGACTACGGAACCAATTACTTTGTCCTAAATGTTGAAAGGCAATAATGTTTACTTGTTGTTGTATTCCGAGCTCGTAGCCCCAAGGAGAAAAATCCGGAGTTAAATCTTGTACCTGCACATCAGTACCGGAAGGAGAAAATGTAAACAACAATGGCTTGTTAAGATCGACGAGTTCATACTTCACAAACACATCATCAAGTAAATCGTAGCCAGAGATAGGTAAAGCCATCTCTTGTTCTTGTTGAGTAAGAGCTTGCCATTCATCTAACCAGTAAAGTAGCTTCATTTTTTCTCCAAGTGCATCCGCAGTATTTAGACTGGAACTCTATCAAAATGCGTTTAAGCATCCCACGTTGAGACTTAAGAAAGCTCTATTTGAAGCCCAAATGAGACGTATGGAAATGTCTTCGATTGAAGGTATTACTGCGTAAACTAAACCCAAAGTAGGTACGCAAAAACTTGGAGAAAGAGCTAGAGAAAAATCAATTAGAAGTTTCGATAACAGCGGTTAAAAAACAGCAGATACAAAAAAACCGCTGTAAGAACAGCGGTTTTTTTAAAAGTGGCGGAGAGATAGGGATTTGAACCCTAGATACGCTATTAACGTATGCCGGTTTTCAAGACCGGTGCTTTC